>CAUZHS010000012.1:0-34967 GCA_963579845.1 Dehalococcoidia bacterium
GGGTGACAAGTGGGCCCACTCCCGCTAGGGGTGTCCACACGGCCGGGCACCTGGAAAGCTACCGTCTCCACGGCACACCACCATTCTATTCTCCCTCCAATGCCTCGGAACGCTGGTACAATGGAGCGCACCGGAGGGGGATTCTTGAACGACCAGGAACTTCAGGAGATTGAGACGGCGGCGGTAGAGCTTGCCAGGAATGCTGGGAAGATTCTAATGGGCTACCTCTCCAAGCCCCTCTCGGTCACGTACAAATCACCGAACCGCCGCAACCCCGTTACCGACGCGGATAAGGCCAGCGACGACTACATACGTTCGGAGATTCAGCAGCGGTTCCCCGATCATTCGGTGCTCTCGGAAGAAGCCGAGCATGGGGACGACCTCCGCTCACCTGTTACCTGGGTGGTGGATCCACTGGACGGCACCAACAATTTCCTGAATGGCCTGCCGGTCTTCGGCGTGTCCATCGCCGTTCTGGAAGGCGACCGGCCTGTGGTGGGCGCCTTGTTCATCCCCTCTATCACCTCGACAGAGGGTACGGCATTCCACGCTCGTAAGGGGGGGGGCGCCAAATGTGATGGCAAACCCATCGTCATGGCCAAGGGACCGCCACCGAGCCACAGCTTGCTCTCCGCCATGCCCTCCTACTTTCTGCGAATGTTCACCTTTACCGATTCTCTCCGGAGCAATTTAGGAGAGGTCCGCAGCACGGGGAGCGTGGTATACGAGCTCGCAATGGTGGTACGAGGAACCTTTAATTATGTGGTATTCAGCGGGCCCAGAGTATGGGACTTGGCGGCGGGGCTGCTGGTGGTGAAAGAGGCCGGCGGATCCGTGCTGGTGCGCCAGACGAAACCGAAGGGTTGGGAGGAGTTCGAGCGCCTCAAGCTTCAAAAGGCGCAAGAGCTGCCCACCCACGGAGAGCTCAAGGCCTGGCACGCTACAGTGGTGCTAGGAAATCAGGAGGCCGCAGCCTTCGTAAGCCAAGGGCTCGGCCAGCGCCGGTATCGGTTCCGCAGGCTGTGGAGACGGGCGAAGAGCCGCTTGGGGCTGTCAGGCTCCCAAAGGCCCCTGACAAACGCTACAGAATCACACCGCTCGCGCGACACCGAAAATACGCTGCCACTTCAGCCCAAGCACTAGCCTAGATGTACGGCCAGGGAAAATCCCGCCGCGTTGTCGGCTGAGGCATCACGGGCTTTTCGAGGATTGCCGCCACCCGCTGGCCCACCGCCTGAAGCTCCGCAGGTGTTATCCACTCCAGCAGCGCTGCTGCAACCGGGGAAGTAGGCAGCGCCAGTTGATGGGGCAGCGCCCGTACATCGTCCAGTATCCAATTGGGAATCATCTCGCCTCCGTAATCCCAGATAACGGTGCGGAGCTTTTTCGTCACGTGGAAGGTCAGGCCGTGGTCGCAACCACAGATGCTCCCATCCTCGGCCTCGAAGCAGTGCCCGCCCTTGCGATCAGCGTTGTTCACAATCATATCAAAGACCGCCATACGAAAGGTTTCGTTACGATAGTGCTCACGCACCGTGAAGAAGTTGGAGGCCTCTTGAGGCGGCACGTAAAGCTGCAATGATCCGGTCCCCAATTCCCCTTCACGTTGGACAGTGGGAGGAACAAACCCCCAGCCCAGGAACTCGCTCATCACATAGGCCGCACATTCCCGTTTGTAGAGATTACCGGAGGGAAAGTCCCAGAGGGGGGCCTCACCGGCGCCGGGCTTGTAAACCCCGTAGCCATGCAGCTCACCCTTGCAAAGCTCCACCAGGAAGGAGAAATTTGAAGCGTTGGGCAACAGCCATCCCGCCACCATCTCCGCCGTAAGGATGAAATCCAGCGCGTGCTCGTCCGATGAGGCAACCTGGCTGGGGCCCAGGTTCCCCGGAAGACGGTAGTGCAGGATTCGAGACCGCTCAGGCGCCATAAAGCCTTGTCCCTTACTGGCAACTATTCCTTATGGTGACCATTTGTCCTGGCGCAAATGTGCTCACCGCCCGGTCCCATAGGCGCTTCGCAGAGGGGGCACCGGGGCCGCCCGGAAGCGCAGACGGTGAATGCCTCATCCGCAAGGGCGTCGAGTTGTTCAGTGTCGATGTGAAGGGCGAGGTCAGTCGGTGAGGGGGCCTCGACCTCTTCGTCAGTTGCAGCCTCATCGTTCACGTCTTCAGGAGCCCCCGACATGTCGGCCAAAAGCAGATAGGAGGCGCCGTCCTCTTTCTGCCCGATAGCCAGGCGAGTCACCTGAAAATCGTAATCGGCGCTTCGCGCCGGTTCAAAGCTCGGCCGCTGCTGCGCGGAATAGTCCACCTCTCTATTAAGCAGGCGTTTGATGGCAATTGCCAGGTCGTAGAGCTGCTCTTTTTCCAGCCACAGAAGCGCGCTGCCCCGCTGAGCGTCGGCCCGCAGCCGAAAGTGGCGCTGGCCTGGAAGCCCGACGGATTCGGCCTGGATCCTGTTGCACGGGCCTAGGTCGTACGTGGCAAAGGCCTGGTCATCTGAAGTCATTATCGAGCCTCACAAGACAAAGGGAGCGTTGGTGCGCCAAGATACGCTGCGGCCCATGGGATGGCCTGCGCGCCTAAGAAGCGCGTTGCTTTGCCAAACTTAGTTAGTATCGAACATCGCGCCTACGGAGAGTCCACTATGAATACGATGGATGGCCTCTCCAAGGATGTCCGCCACGGTGATTATCTTAATTTTGCCGTTCCGCTTTTCCGGGGACACAGGGATGCTGTCGGTGAGAATCAGGTCTTCGATGGGTCCGTTCACTATGCGCTCCGCCGCGCTTCCCGAGAGCACGCCGTGGGTGCAGCAGGCGTAGACTTTATTTGCACCCGCCTCCATCAGGGCCACGGCGGCGTTGTTCATGCTGCCACCCGTATCTACCTCATCGTCCATCAGGATCGCAGTGCGCCCCTCCACATCACCAATGATGTTCAGCAGTTCGGAACTGCCCTCGTTCCCCAAGCGCCGTTTTTCGACGATGGCCAGGGGAACCTCAAGCATTTCCGCCAGGTCGCGGGCACGTTTGCTGATCCCGATATCGACGGCCACGACCACCGCGTTGCTGATACCTTTTTCTTGCCAATACCTTGCGAAGATGGGAAGGGCGGTGAGCTCGTCCACCGGGATGTTGAAGAAACCTTGGATTTGGCCAGCGTGGAGGTCAACGGTAAGCACACGGTCGGCACCGGCGGTGGTGAGGAGGTCCGCCACCAGCCTTGCTGTGATAGGCACCCGCGGCTGATCCTTCTTGTCCGTCCGTCCGTAACCATAGTAGGGCATCACCGCGGTGATGCGACCGGCCGACGCCCGTTTCGCGGCGTCGATCATGATCAGCATCTCCATCAGGTGGTCGTTCACGGGTTCGGAAAAGGACTGGACCAAGAAAACATCGCGCTGGCGAACGTTCTCTTGGATTTTAACAAACGTGTTGTCGTTGCTGAACTTGAACACCTCTATCCGCCCGGCGGAAACCCCTAAATAATTGCAGATAGCCTGGGTGAGAAAGGGATTGGAGTTGCCGCTAAATACCTTCAGTTCTTCATATAGCGGCATGTAGTACTCCACAACTTTTCGCTGAACTCAACGGGGCAGAATTATAGCATCGACCGCGCGGGCAAACCTATCCCCATTAGCCTGTTTGCTGATAGAACTTCCCCTTTTCACCTACCAAGTGGTACTCCTCCAGCACCACCCGGCGCTGGGGACCTGCGACCACCTCTCCAATCGCATACGCGGAAGCTCCTCCGTCGGCACGCTGTTCCTCAGCGAGGACTGCCAAAGCATTATCGACATCCTCGGCCCTGACCACCACACAGAAGCCAATACCCATATTAAACACGCGGAACATCTCCGCAGAGGAAATGTTCCCTTCACGCTGAATGACATCGAACACTGGAGGCACCGGAGGAAGAGAGGTTATCCGGTACCCAACGGCAGCATCCAGACGCAGGAGGTTAAGCAAGCCATCACCGCTGATATGGGCCAGCCCCCCAATGTGGACGCCAGCCGCGAGCAACGCGGCCACCTCTCGGGTATAGATGTGCGTTGGGCGCAGCAGTTCCTCGCCCACCGTGCGGCCGCAACTCTCCAGAAAACGCTCCACCCTTTTACCGTCATCGCCAAGAAGTACCGGTCGTGCCAGCGTCAGACCGTTGCTGTGAACGCCGTCGCTGGAAAGGCCGAGGATAACGTCGCCAGGAAGGATGTCCTTCCCCGTAATAGGCGCTCGGTCGTCCAAAACACCCAGGCCCGTACCCGCAATGTCGAAGGCGTAGCCCGGCCGGGGTCCGATGAGGGTATCGGGGTGTTGGGAGAGCTCCCCCCCCACGATGGCGATGCGGGCACGTTCGGCACCTCGCTGCAGACCCTTGCCCAGCTGTTCCAGCAGGTCTTCGTGGGGCACCTGAAGGCTGATATAGTCCAGAAGGGCTATGGGCTCCGCGCCAGTGCAGATAATATCGTTGACATTCACCGCCACGCAGTCCACACCCATGGCCTCGTAGCTTCCCATCATCTGCGCGATCACCGACTTGGAACCAACGCCGTCGGTGGAGACAGCCAGGGCCAGGCGGCTGCTCAACCGCAGGACGCTGGCGAAGAACCCATTGGGCACCAGCGACTCGCCCAGACCTTCCCGGTACTCTTGAGTCCGCGACACCCAATCCAGTAGCTTGCGCAGACCCACAGCCGCAGCATCCGTATCAACGCCGGTGCTGGTGTAGGTGTAGGGCTGCTGAGGGTCTCGGGCCACGGTTTCCCTCCTTCAAAATGGGCAACTCTATCTTATCCCAGGCCGCCCCGGCCCGCACGCTTACCCAGGCCGCAGCAGACCGTCAGAAATGGATAGGGCCTCCTCTTCTTCCATCTGCCCCACGTTGATAAATCCACCCCTCGACGAGGATTTGACCCAACCGGTCTTCGGAGCGCCTGTGGTGTCCCACAGTCATTCTGGTGCTTTACGGCCATGCCCACCAGGTCATTGACTAGGACATGGGCACCGTTGCCGTTTTAGCGCTCGATCCATCCTGTACTGGCTCCGATAATAATCTCGCGCATGGGGTATGTCCCCCTCGGCGGCCACAAGGCGCAGATGACGGTGGAGATCAGAACTCCCGAAAGCAACGGTCCGCGCCGACGACCCGTCAAGGCTGCATCCCTATCACTTGTGGGGCCTTCAGGACAGACACTACCGAAAGGCACCACTCTACGAGTTGCTATCCAGCTACGTGTGAGCACGGAGAGATCGCAAAAGCAATACGACAAGACAGCAAGATGCCTTGGAAATAACCAGCAGTTTGCGTCGTACATACGGGCTCGAACACACAGAGACGTGCATTGGCTAACGCGCTATACCCGGCAAAACATGCAGGCTAAACCGTCTTGACCTCCCTTGGGTGGCAACGGGATAATCCCGCTAGGGCAATGCTCCTCCATTGCATATGCAAACCCTGGGTGCGGTCGATCCTCTCAGCGTCCAGCGTTCTGCATCTCCCAGGGTGACGAAGGGCAAACCTATCATGTACGGCAGTATTTCCATCGGCCACAGGTCCATCAGCGAGGAGGATGCGCCCGTTGCTGGCCAGGAGGCGGTCGCCGAGATGCTGGACGCACCGACAGAAGCTGCCAGACTCGGCAGGAATGCCCATGCGGCCATCGCCCGCTCGCATCTGGTGACCCACCATTTCAAGGCGTTCCTCAAACTGCTACAGCGTGTCCAACACGCTTCTACGCCACGGAAGGGACGCTAATATGCCCAACACCGTCCCCGTCGCGCCCAAGACACTAGAGGCCTACCGGCCCATTATTGGGGACGAGAAAACTGACGAGATTCTCCAACTTGCCTCATTGCTGAAGGGCTCAACGGTCCTCCACATCAACGCCACCTCGTTTGGCGGTGGCGTTGCTGAAATCTTGCACGGCCTGATCCCGCTGATGCGGGATATGGGCATCGATGCACAATGGCAGGTTATGGAGGGTGATGCCGATTTCTTCGACGTCACAAAACAGATTCACAATGGCATGCAGGGCATGTACATTCCCTGGACCCCAACAATGGCCGATACGTGGCGGCGGGTCAACCGCTCCAACGCGGAGGCCTTGAAGGGACGTTACGACTTCGTGGTCGTACACGACCCACAGCCTGCTGGTCTGCTGAGCTATGTGCGGGAGATCGATCCCGATGTGTTCGGTGCTCGCTGGGTCTGGCGTTGCCATTTGGACACCACGGAGGCGCGCCCAGACGTGTGGGACTTTCTCCGGCCTTACGTGGAGGAATACGAGACAGCTATTTTCACCCGGGATGAGTACCTGAAGCAAGATCTCCGCGGGCCGAACGTGGTCTTTATCCCACCAGCCATTGACCCCCTCAGCACAAAAAACGTTGCCCTATCTGATGTGGTGGCTCGTGAAATCCTCCAGCGCTACAGCATTGATCCCGACCGGCCAATCATTGCCCAGATCTCGCGCTTCGACCCCTGGAAGGACCCATTGGGGGTCATCGACGTCTACCGAGACCTCAAGCAAGATCGGCCCGATTTGCAACTTGTCCTGGTGGCTTCGATGGCCGACGACGACCCGGAAGCCTGGTCTTTCTACGAGCGCATCGTCCACAAGGCGAACGAGGACTGCGACATCCACATCCTCACCAACCTAAACGGTGTCGCCAACGTTGAGGTCAACGCCTTCCAGCGGACTGCCGACGTGATCATGCAAAAGTCCATTCGCGAAGGGTTCGGACTCGTGATTTCTGAAGCGCTGTGGAAGGGGAAGCCGGTGGTGGCCGGGGAAGTGGGTGGCATTCCCATGCAACTGCTTTACGGCATGGCGGGGCATATGGCCAGCACCACTGGAGAGATGGCCGAAAAAGTGCGGGAACTCTTGGATTATCCTGACGAAGGGAGGCGGCTGGGCTCCTTGGGCAAGGAACATGTGCGCGAGCACTTTCTCATTACTCGTCTGCTGCGGGACCACTTTCGTGTCCTGCTACAGCTCAAAGAGTCGCCCCGCCCCCAGGCCTACGGCAATGCCCTTAATCACACCCACCAATCCGCGACATCATCAAAGCTGAAAAATTCTTCTTTACGCTCTCCACGCACGGTTGCATCAAAACGTGAACCCGAACATCCTCAAACATAACTCCTTTCTCGGGATTGACTTGGGTGGGACCAAGATTATGGCCTTGGTGGCAAACGCCAACGGCCATGTCCTGAGCGAGGCTCTTAGCGCCACACCTCCAGCCGGTGATCCTGAGCAGGTGGTGGACGCTATGGTCCAAACAACCCAAAAGGCCATTCAGAACGCTGGGTTAGATCTCCAAGATATCCAAGGAGTCGGGATCGCTGCCGCAGGCGGCATCGATCCCTATCGGCAGGTGGTTGTCCATTCACCTAATCTGCCGGGCTGGGCTGATGTTCCCCTGGGCCAGATGTTCCGCCGTCACGTCGATTTACCCACCTCCATTTCCAACGACGCCAACCTCGCCGCTTTAGGTGAGCAGCGCTATGGCGCGGGCCGGGGCGTCTCCAACCTTCTGTTCATCACCGTCAGCACGGGAATCGGCGGGGGCATCATCATCAACGGACGTCTTTACGAAGGTCGCAGCGGCTACGCAGGAGAAGTGGGCCACATCTCGGTACTGACCGACGGACCCTATGGCCGGAGTCAAACGCAAGGGGCTTGGGAGGCTCTGGCCTCGGGCACCGCGCTGGCCGCGGACGCCCAGCGCCGCCTGGATGCGGGGGAAAGCTCCAGCCTCCAGGCGCAGGTGCTTTACCAGGGCTTAGAAGGGATTACCGCGGAGATGGTCTTCAAAGCGCTGGAGCAAGGTGACCAACTGGCACAGCGGGTAGTGGAGCAGGGCATCGGGTACCTGGCCTCGGGGCTACTCAGCCTGGTGAACGTGCTCGACCCAGAAAAGGTGATCATCGGAGGCGGGCTGTCAAACCAGTGGCAACGATACATCGGACCTGCGGTGGCCATCATGCGCGAGCAGGCCTTCGCCGGTCTTGGACGGGACCTTGCTGTGGAGCCTCCGGAGTTGGGTGTCCGTGCGGGGGCGCTGGGCGCTGTAGCGCTGGCGGTTGATGCGGCAGCCGAATTGGGCCGCTAACCAGCCGGCATCGCGAGGTACTCCTTGATTACCGTTATCGCTCCTCACTTATTCCCACCTGGGCCGTTGGCGCTATAGCGATCGCCTTTGTCCGGATCTTCGGCTCCGACCGACATATGTCCACAGGGCTCTGTCCTGCCATTCGCGCCTATGCTATCCTTTCGGGCGGCTTATGTGCTGCGTGCATTGAAGGAGAAAATATGCCTGCGTTTGGAGTGATCGGCGCCCAATGGGGCGATGAAGGTAAAGGGAAGGTCGTCGATTTCCTGTCGTCAAACGCGGACATGGTGGTTCGTTTCGCCGGTGGCAACAACGCCGGCCATACGGTCATCAATGATCACGGCGAATTCAAGCTCCATCTGGTGCCTGCGGGTATCTTTTGGCCCCAGGCAAAGGCGGTCATCGGCGGCGGCACGGTGGTTGACCCGGCGGCACTGCTGGGAGAGATTCAGGCGCTGCAAGCACGGGGGGTGGACACCAGCCGCCTCTTCCTAAGCGACCGCGCCCACGTGGTCATGCCCTACCACGTGCAACTCGACCAACTGGAGGAACAGGCCCGAGGCAACAGCGCGCTGGGGACCACGGGCCGCGGTATTGGCCCCGCCTACGTGGACAAGACGGCACGGGTGGGCATTCGCATGGGCGACCTTCTGGATGAGGAGTACCTGGCCACGCGCTTGAAGGCGGCACTTCAACAGAAGAACCTGCTCCTGACCAAGGTGTATGGCGCCCCCCCCATTGACCTGGACGAGACGTACCGCCAGGCGTTGGAGTTCGGCACCCAGCTCCGGCCCTATATCGCACCCGTTGAATCCGCCATTGCCGACGGCTTGGCCGCTGGAGCGCGTGTACTCCTGGAAGGTGCTCAAGGCACCCTTTTGGACTTAGACCAGGGCGTCTACCCCTATGTAACCTCGTCGTCACCGACCATCGGCGGCGGTCTAACAGGCATCGGCATCGGCCCCAAGGACATCAAAGGCGTGGTTGGGGTTTTCAAGGCCTATTCCACTCGGGTGGGAGCCGGCCCCTTGCCCACCGAGCTTCATGGAGGGATGGGAGACCAGATTCGGGAGTTGGCGTGGGAGTACGGCACGACAACGGGCAGGCCACGACGAGTGGGTTGGTTCGATGGAGTAGCGGCCCGCTACTCCGCGAGGGTTAATGGGCTCACATCGGCGGTACTGACCCGACTGGACGTGCTAGACGGCATTGACCCCGTTTCAGTGTGTGTGGCCTACGAGATGGACGGGCAACGGATTGATTACTTCCCGACGACCCCGTCAGCCTTGGAACGCTGCCAGCCCATCTATGAAGAATTGCCGGGGTGGACGCAACCCACGGCCGCAACGACTGATGTGGGGGCGCTGCCCCCGGAGGCCCGCAGCTACGTCAAACGCTTAGAAGGCCTGATAGGAGCACCTATTGACCTTATTTCCACCGGGCCCCGGAGGGAGGAGAGTATCCTCATCCGGCCCATCATCACGTAGGATGTTACGTCGCCATTCAGAAAATTGAGCACTGGGAGGTACAGGAATGAAGATCGGGCTGTTTAATGACTATCAATTGGGAGTGGTCAAGGGCGACCGTATCGTGGATGTCATGCCTGTGTTGGGGGATGTCCACGTTCATCACCCTCAGGAGCTCATCACCAGCATCATCGAGCAGTGGGAGGATGCCAAGGACCCTCTAGCCGAATACGCCGCTGGGCAGGAGGGCGTCCTCATTTCGGAGGTGAAGATCCTCCCGCCCCTCCCTCGGCCCAACTTCATCGTCTGCATGTCGGTCAACTACCTGGAGAACGGCACTCGGCCCATGCCCGACATCGACGCGTTCCTGAAATCCTCCGATTGTGTCATCGGCGACGGCGATACCATCTACATGGACCCGGAATGCAACGCCCGCGTCTTCAACCACGAGGCGGAGTTGGCCGTGGTCATCGGCAAGGAGACCCGGGCAGTCAAGGAAGCCAACGCCATGGACCATGTCTTTGGCTACACCGGATTCATCGACGTGTCGGGGCGCATCTACGTCCGCAACAGCCAGAGCTACTACCAGTCCAAGTCATGGCCTACCTTCGGACCCATGGGTCCCTTCATCGTCACCAAGGACGAGATCCCCAACCCCCATAATCTGGATATTCGTATCACCAACAGCGGGGAGCCCCGCCAGAGCTTCAACTCCGACGATATGGCCCACAAAATACCCGAATGCATCCAGTTCGCCTCCCGCATCACACCCCTGGGCGCGGGCGACATCATAAGCACGGGCACCAACCACCAGGGCCTGGGACCCATTCAGGACGGCGATGAGATCACGATGGAGATTGAGAAGATCGGCAGCATTACCCTACAGGTCCACGACCCGCTGAAGCGGGAGTGGGAACCGGGGGTGACTCCGCGACCGTCGAATACCGAGCAGCAACCATAGGACGCCCCGTCATGCGCCTGCCTCGTTGGTCGGTGCCGATACGGCACAATTCTTGCCCTGCGAACCGCTGTCTGCGAGAGAACTACGTGTGTAGACAATGATTGGAAGCCGCGTTGCCAGATCGTCGCTGAGCATTGCACTACTGGTATTCTTGGCACTGCCATCTCTCAACACTGCTTCGGCCCAGGCACCGACCGCCGAGCCATCGCTGACGCGGATTGGCCCCTATCTGGTCAACATTCGGCCTGATCATTTGCGGCCTTACATCGGCGACGAGTTGATTGCCGTAACAGTTTTGGATGCGGCCACCCGACTACCCGTTGGGAACGCCAGCGTCGAGATCCAAGCCCTGAATGCGACAACCCGGCTGCAGGGTTTTGCCACTGCACTCAATACCAAAGCGGTACCGGAACATTACACAGCGGCTGTGCGGCTGGACTCGGCAGGGGTTTGGGAGCTGACCGTGGAGATATCCGGCCCCCTGGGCAATGTGGCAGTACCCATCCCGCCATCGGAAATCCGCACGCCGAGCCAATCAGGCCTCGGCTACCTCATCTTCTCCATCTCGATTGGAGGCATCGCCCTGGGAGCGCTGCACCTGTGGCGAAGCGCTCACCGCAGACCTCAATCCCACGCCTAACGAGGCAAGTTTGCACCCGACGCACCCTTGCTACCGATGACTCAAGGGTGCCACAATCGAAGCATCTGAGCAACCAGGCTGGGGAATGCCCTGTCTGGGCGCGGCCTAAGGCTGGTATAATTGCCTTCATGCCCAGCACGCATGCCATACGAGTCGCCGTTCACGGTGCCGCCGGACGGGTGGGCCGGGAGGTGGTCATTGCCATTGCCGAGGCTCCCGACATGGAGCTAATGGCGGCCATCGACCGTCTGCCACCGCAAGATGCGCCTCTTCTGCCTGCGGGCGTCCCTTATTTCGACAACGCCAAAGACGCACTGAGCAATACCAAGCCTGAGGTCGTGGTCGACTTCACCAACGCGGAAGTATCCGTGGCCCTAGCACCGGTGGCACTGGCGGCTGGCGTCAGGCCGGTCATCGGTAGCACCGGCTTTCTAGACGACCAACTAGCCTATATTGACAGCCTGTGCCATAAGCACCACCTGGGGGCGGTCTACGCCCCCAACTTCACCATCGGCGCGGTGCTCCTGGCCAAGCTCTCGGCCATGGCCGCCCGATTCTTTGAGTACGCAGAGCTTACCGAGGAGCACCACGAGCAGAAGCTCGATGCGCCTTCGGGCACGGCCCTCTCCATCGCCAAGGCGATTCACGAGGCGCACCCGGACCGTTTCCAGCGCAACGTGCCAAAGAAGGAACCGTTGCCCGGCACCCGGGGCGCTGACTACAAGGGCATCACCATCCATAGCACTCGTATGCCGGGACGCTTAGCACATCACCAGGTCACTTTCGGTGCACCTGGCCAGACCCTAACGCTACGCCACGACACTATCAACCGCGAGTGCTACATGCCCGGGGTGCTGGTGGCCATCCGCAAGGTGCGTGAAATTGAAGGCCTGGCCATAGGATTAGAGAACCTGCTGGACTTGTAGGCTGGCAGCAAGGAGAAAGCATTGACGGACCCAAGAGTCGCCATCGTCGGCGCCACCGGCGCAGTGGGTGGTGAGGAACTCCGTATTTTGGAGGAGCGCTGCTTCCCTCTGGAGGAGTTGCACCTCTTTGCCTCCGCCCAATCCGAGGGCGTTCAGGTCTCGTTCAGGGGCAGGAATCTGACGGTTCATGAAGCGAAGCCCGACGGCTTCGCCGGTATGGACATCGTCTTCTTCGCCGCGGGCGGCGGGACGAGCAAGGCCCTTGCCCCAGAGGCAGTCAAGCGGGGCGCCATCGTGGTGGACAAATCCGCTGCATGGCGAATGGACCCCTCCGTGCCTCTGGTCATCCCTGAAATAAATCCAGATGACCTCGACGCGCACCAAGGCATCATCTCCAGCCCCAACTGCTCTACCATCGTGTTGCTCATGGCCTTGGCGCCCCTGCACCACGCCAACCCGATACGGCGCGTCATTGTGGACACCTATCAGTCGGCATCGGGCGCGGGTGGCAAGGGTATTGTTGAGCTGATACAGCAGACCCGGGACGCACTGGAGGCGAAGGAGCCCCAACACACCACCTTCCCACATCCTCTCGCCTTCAATGTTGTTCCCCACGTGGAGGACTTCGCGGATGACGGGTATACCACGGAAGAGATCAAGATGCTAAACGAGACGCGGAAGATCCTGCATCTGCCCGACCTTCCCCTGTCCGCCACCTGCGTCCGCGTGCCGGTGCCCATCTCCCACAGCGAGGCGGTGCATATGGAGATGACGTACCCCATGACACCGCAGGAGGCGCGGGAGGTGCTTTCCAAGGCTCCGGGCGTCACCGTTCAAGACGACGTTGCCCATAAGCACTATCCGTTGGCCCGCGACGCTGCGGGCAAAGACGATATCTTCGTCGGGCGTATCCGTCCGGATATGGCCATGGATAACGGGTTGGCGCTGTGGACCGTGGGGGACAACCTACGAAAGGGTGCGGCGCTAAACGCCGTCCAGATCGCCGAGGAGCTGGTCCGCCGCAAGGCGCTCCTTCAGCAGCGGGGCTAGCAGCGCTCCGGAGACGACGACACCCCCACAACGACTCAGACGGAAACAACTAAGGGTAGCGTTTTCCTTGCACCCCCAGCGCAACGGGGCTACAGTGAGTGCCCACAAGCTCCACGTTCGGGAGTTCGTGGTTAGACAAGCTCCCATGATCGGAAACCGACATCGCTTACTGTCAGGTTTCCTAAGATACGGGTCTAGGGCGTCCCCTGGCCCCAGAGGAGGCGCGTTATGGCAAGCTTTGGTAGACTTATTACCGCGATGGTCACACCGTTCACCGCCGAGGGTGAGGTGGACTACGTCCAGGCGCAGAGGCTTGCCCTGGCCCTGGTGGAGTCAGGGAGCGACGGACTGGTGGTCACGGGCAGCACCGGCGAAGCGCCAGCCCTCAGCCACGACGAGAAGGTCCGGCTCTGGCGGGAGGTGAAGGAGGCAGTGGGGAGCCGCGCCTCGGTCATAGCGGGCGCCGGCACCTACAGCACCCGCGAGAGCATCGTGCTGGGACGCGAGGCCGAGCAGGCTGGCGCAGATGGGCTTCTCTTGGTGGTGCCCTACTACAATAAGCCGACTCAGGAGGGCCTGTACCAGCACTTCAAGGCCATTGCCGAGAGCACGTCACTGCCCTGCGTCCCCTACAACGTGCCCAGCCGCACCATCGTCAACATGCACGCGGAAACCACTCTGCGATTGAGCGCGATACCCAACATTATCGGCATCAAAGAGGCTTCCAGCGACTTCGACCAAATGGCTCAAATCATCGAGCACGCCCCGGAGGACTTCCTCGTCTGGAGCGGCAACGATAGCGATACCTTCGGCCTGATGGTCCTGGGAGGGTACGGCGTCGTGAGCGTGGCGTCTCACCTCATCGGCCTGCAGATCAAGGGGATGATCGACCGGGTGCTTGCAGGAAATACCGAGGGTGCGGCCAAGGAACACCGGCGTCAGTTGGCAATGTCCAAGGGCCTCTTCGTGGTATCTAACCCCATCCCGCTAAAGTATTGCCTCAACGAAGTGGGGTTCAACGTAGGCCCGCTGAGATTGCCACTGACTGCACCTGACGCCACGACGTGTGCGTTCTTGGACGATATGCTTGCCAAGTACCAAGTGGACCTGCCGCTTACCGTAGCGGCATAAGTTTTTCCTACCAATCACGCTAATAAAGAAGGCCTTTGGCAAAGCCGGGGGCCTTCTTTATTAGCGTGATTGTCCAAACTTCGTTCCCATGGACGTGGAACTCGAAACCGTTGATCTTGTGGGTGCCATCACAAAGGGTTTGTTCCCAGACCCCCCACGGCGGCACAGGAAGATGCGCTCTCCTCCCTTCATCTCGTTGCCGTGGGCGTCAATAACCTCCGCTCCGCGCGTCACGGCATCGTGTACATTATCCAACAGGAACTGCCCGGAAGGTGGTTTAACGGAGGCCAAGATGGTCTGCCCACTTAGATTTTAGTTCAACTCAGGCCCGGTAGGGGTCTGAATAAGACAGTGCATTACAGTTTGATGACCAGAAGTCCAGCGGTAATCAGTCCACCGGCCACGATCAGCCCGGTAAGCAGGCGGCTCCCGCCAATCCTCTCCAGCACTCCACTAAACACCGTATTGGTGAGGGGCGGCCACCACTCCAGCGAAGAGGCCGATACCAGCGCCGAAGAAGAAGGACTGAATGGCCAGGACACCACGCAGCGGGGCGTCCCCGGCGGTGGCGAGTCGCAGTTCTATGGCTGCGCCCCCAACGGCGGCGATTGGCACCGTGAGTAGACTCCAGAGAAAGACCCGGATGAGTAACCTACGCATGCGAAAGCGCTCCCGACCCGGGAAATCAGGGAAGGCCGCGAATCGCCAATGGGTTCATGATACGTCCGACCTAACCCCGGTCGCGCCGGGGCGGGCCTCCGCGGTCGCGGTCACGACCGGGACCATCGCTCGACCTTGACCTCTCAGGACGTTCCTCGCGTCCACCGTTCTCGCTGCGGATATCCTCGGCTGTTTTTCCTTCGAGGACAGCCCTGTGCGAGAGGTTGACACGACCCATACGGTCGATTTCGGTCACCATGACCTCCAGCTCATCGCCGACGCTCACAACCGCTTCGACACTCTCCACGCGGTGGTCCGCAAGCTCGCTCACATGGACAAGGCCATCCTTGCCCGGCAGTATCTCCACGAAGGCGCCGAAATTCATCAACCTCACGACCTTCCCAGTGTACCGCTCTCCGACCTCGATCTCCTTCGTCAGCGACTCGATGATGCGCACGGCTTTCGCCCCTGCGTCAGCGTCCTGGGAGCCGATGGTCACGACGCCGGTGTTATCGACGTCGATAGACACCCCCGTCTCTTCTATGATGCTCCGGATGGTCTTTCCGCCGGGGCCGATAACAGCGCCAATCTTTTCAACGGGAATCTGAATGCGCTCCATCCTCGGGGCGTATTGATTCATCTCCGCCCGAGGAGACGCCAGCGTCTGGAGCATATGGTCAAGAATAAACGCCCTGCCCTCTTTGGCCTGGGCCAGAGCCTCAGTCAAAATCGACTGGGTAATGCCGGACACCTTGATGTCCATCTGCAAAGCGGTGATGCCCTTCGTGGTGCCCGCCACCTTGAAGTCCATATCGCCCATGAAGTCTTCGACGCCCTGAATGTCGGTGAGGATGGCGTATTTGCCCGCCTCCCCAGTCATCAGGCCCATGGCCACGCCGGAGACCGGTGCGGAAATGGGCACGCCCGCGTCCATAAGCGCCAAGGTGCTGCCGCAAACGCTCCCCATGGAGGTACTGCCGTTGGAGCTGAGAGCTTCTGAGACCACGCGAAGTGCGTAGGGGAAAGCGTCTTCGTTGGGGATAACCGGCTCGAGAGCCCGCTCGGCCAACGCGCCATGACCTATTTCACGCCGACCTGGCGACCCCACTCGGCGGGTCTCACCGGTGGAATAGGGGGGGAAGTTGTAGTGGTGAATGTAACGCTTGGTGTCCTCGGGGCTGAGACCGTCCAATTTCTGGGTCAAGGTCAACGAAGCCAGGGTCGCCACTGAAAGGATTTGCGTTTCCCCCCGCTGAAAGAGGCCGCTGCCGTGGGTGCGGGGCAGCAGGCCCACCATGCTGGAGAGGGGACGGACCTCGGTGAGCTTGCGGCCGTCGGGCCGCTTGCCCTCTTGAAGGACCTTCTCCCGGACAACCTTTTTCAGCACACCGTCGAAGGCAGAAGCCAAGATTGCGGGGTCGAACTCTTCGCCAAGCTGCTCGATGAGATCGGTTTCGATCTCCTTGAGAGCGGGACTACGTTCTCCCCGGCCTTCGCCACGGTCAATGGCATCTTCCAGCGACTTACGAGAGAAGGCGTCCACCTTCGTTATCATGGTTTCATCAGGAGGCTCCGGAAGGACCACGGTCGTCTTGGACTTGCCCACCTCACTCATCATGCGATCGTTAAGCTCGATGAGCTTCACATTGGTCTCTTGGCCAATACGCACGCCCTCCAGTACCAAGTCCTCGGAGACTTCTTTAGCGCCCGCCTCCACCATGTTCACGGCATCCCGGCTGCCCGCCACGGTCAACTCGAGGCTGCTGCGGGTCATCTGGTCATAAGTTGGGTTGACGACGTAGGCGCCGTCCACGTACCCCACGACGGTGCCAGCGATGGGGCCGTCGAAGGGAATGTTGGAGATGGAGAGCGCAGCAGAGGCACCAATGATACATAGGATGTCGGGCGGGGTCTCCTGGTCGGTGGAGAGCACCGTGCTGACGATCTGCACCTCGTTCCGCATGCCCTTAGGGAACCGGGGGCGGATGGAGCGATCGGTGAGCCGAGCGGTCAGGATGGCAGCGGTGGTTGGCCTCCCCTCACGCCGAAAGAAGCTGCCGGGAATCCGTCCCGCGGCGTACAAGCGCTCTTCGTACTCGACGGTGAGCGGGAAAAAGTCCATCCCGGCCCGAATGCCACCCATGGTGGCTGTTACCAACACCACTGAGTCGCCGTAGCGAACCAGCACGGAACCGCTAGCCTGAGGGGCAAGCGTCCCGGTTTCGATGGTAAGGGGCTTCCCCCCAATTTCAATTTCGTAAATCTTTGACATAGGTAACGAACTCCACTGTGTTTCTAAAGAGGAAATGACGAAAGATCTGAGAGGTGGGGGGGCGCAAAGGGAGATAGCACCAGCAATGTGGTGCTATCGACGCAAACCCAGTCTGGAGATGACATCTCGGTAACGGCTGATATCTTCGACAGCCACATATCGAAGTAGCCTTCGTCGTTGGCCCACGAGCTTAAGCAATCCTCTGCGTGAGGAGTGATCCTTACGGTGCTCACGAAGGTGATCGGTTAGACCACGAATCCGCTCGGTAATCAGTGCTACCTGCACCTCTACTGATCCGGTGTCCCCATCTTTTCGTTGGTACTGACTGACGATTTCTCGCTTGGCCTCAGACCCAAGCATACGCGTTTACCTTCTCAGCTAATTTCTGATCTTTCTCTCTTTACGAGCTAGTATACCCTATGAAATGGCTCCGGCCAAGACCTATAGGGCAGATGCAGGTGCAGCAGATGGGGTAGAATCACCGGCGCTGCCCCTTTTACTCGCATACTGCGATTTACAACTAGCATGTTCAATGTATTCCTCACCGTCATCCTCCCCATCTTCCTGGTCGCGGCGACCGGTCTCATCGTGCAGCGCTGGCGCAAGCTTTCTGTTGCGCCCCTGAGCCAACTTACCTTCTTGGTCCTGAGTCCGGCGCTCATCTTCCACTCCTTAGTCGAACAAGACCCACCGGGGGACATTGCGCTCCGCATCTCGGCAGTCTCCATCACCATCACCCTGGCCGCCGTGGTGCTGGCCCTGGCCATAAGCAGGGCGTTGCGGCACCCTCGCGACATGCAAAGCGCCTTTCTTCTCGCCTCAGTCTTCCCGAACACCGGCAACATGGGGCTTCCCATCGTGCTGCTCGCCTTCGGCGAAGCGGGCCTTGCAACGGCCGTGATAATCCTGGTGACCCAATCGGCCATCGGCTGGTCATTGGGTATCTACATCGCGGCACGCAGTAATGCCGTCGGTTGGAGCCCCATGGTCCAGGTCTTCAAGGTGCCGGTAATTTACGCAGTGGCAGCAGCCTTCGTGGTGCTACTGTTTAATTGGGAGATTCCAACGACTTTCGAAACGCCCATTGCCATGCTGGCGGGTGCAGCGCTCCCGGCCATGCTCCTGGTAATGGGATTCCAACTGGGTTCGGGTATCAACCTCCACCAGTGGGGCAGCCTATCGATGGCGATGTTGCTCCGCCTGGTGGTGGCGGCGCCTATGGCTTATGGGATAAGCAGCGCCTTCGGCCTGAGCGGGGTGGAGCAGCAGGCGGTCATCGTTTCCATGTCCATGCCCGCTGCTGTGTTCACGACAATCCTTGCTTCGGAATACGGGGCGACGCCCAGGTTTGTCACCAGTGCTGTAGTGACGAGCACGTTGACAAGCCTACTAACGCTCACCGTTCTCATCACGATCGTGCAGGACTGGCTGGCGTGATAACCCTGGTCCCGCACCAACGACCATCGTGATACGCCTAGATCGAGACCGGAATTGGAGCAACTTAGGTCAAATTCCGGATATTAGGAAGCGAACTAGTCCCTGTTCACCTTGGTTCCCCTGAGGCCCGGGTACGCCGGATGCGGGCTACCACGAGCCACGTGAGACCAGCGGCAAGGAGAACCAGTCCCGCCATCGAAACACTCGGCACCGGTGGTGGCGGGTTGTGTAGCGACCAGAGCTCGAACTGGTCAACTATTGTTCCACCAAGATCTTTAAAGTAGCACTGCGCGCGATTCCCGACCCCTCCCACGTTGAACGTGCAAAATAGCGCGCCGTGGTCGGCCCCTTGCGTTGACGTGTAGATGCTCGCCCACCATGGGTTTGCAGCTAAACCTGCATTCTGAGCGCGGATGCTGTGCCCCGCGATCCCGGACACGAAAGCAAATGACTGTCCAGGGCCTATGGCCAGGGTGTTCGACGTGGACTCGATGATCTGATTCTCGAAGTTGCTCATGAGGTGGGTGCGTGCGTAACTGTGCTCGTGCCCTGTTGCGATAATCGCGCCGCCAGCTCGGCATTCGTCGTAGACCGTCCACCCCACTTCATCCGGCTTGCCCCCGACCTGCATGAGTCGCTGATTCTTATGCCACGAGCATATCCGCCACGTCTCCGTGGCGTCAGCCAGGGAGTTCCGGATAAAGCTTTCGTGTCCCGTTCCTTGCGTCCCTACACCTGAGAGCAAGAAGCGGATTCCTTTGTACGTGCAGGACGCGTTCACGCCGTACTCACCCACACATGTCGCTCCGTCGATTCGGCTTAGACGCGCAAGGAGGTTCGCCTGGTAGTCAGGCCACACGCCCGGGCCACTGCAACCTGCGATTCCCGATGCACAATCGTGGTTGCCTACCGACGCAAAATAAGGGAAGTCATGGCCGAGGATGTCGTCGATCTGCTGTTCCCAAGCGGCAACATTCGACGTGTAGCCGAGATCTCCTTGGTGGAGAACCATATCTGCGCCATCGTCCGCAATCAGCTGGAGCACCGCACGAGCGTTGGTGCTAACCGATTGATCCCCAATGAAGGCGATGGTGTGGGAAGGCGTCGGCTTCGCTGAACACGCAGACGCAAGCAGCAAGACCAGAGATACGACTAGCCACATGCGGATGTTCTTCATGCTTGGTTTCCGTGGTTAACAAAATCGCTATTGGAACCCGAAGCTATAGAGCACGGTGTCGAAGAGTAGTTCATTGCCTTCGAAATGCTCGGGCCAAGCCGCCGCAACTAACAAGTAAATGGTGTCCCCAGTGTCGATGGTTATCCACCGTTCTCGTGAGTCGAGACCAACTAAACCAAAAGGTGTCCTGTCTGCGGCGTACACTTCGGCTTCGTACGCAACCCCGGCACTATGACAAATCTCCCTCGGCTGTATAAGGAAACGGATGTCCTCTTCGTCGGACCTAGAAGCCAAATTGTCGTTCATCAAGTCCTTACCGTTCCTTTCGGTGGCCAAGGACGGCAATTCTATGTAGACCCACGCTGGTCCATATAAATCCGATCCTAACCAGGCAGTGCCATATTCGATGTTATAGAAGACGTCGTAGGAAGTGGAAAATGCCCACTCCAGGCGAAGCGGGAGATCTACAGTCCACCCAAAGACCCTCGCGCGGTATAGGTTGATTTGTTCCGTGGCCACGGATGGAACAGGACCACAGATTAGTCCAGGTTCACTTGCTTGGGTTTTCCAAGCGGCTGATACGTTAAGGAGTGTTGCGAATGCGATCCCTTCGACATCGGTGGCCACCAGCTTTGAGGTGACGACTCCGGCTACCTTCCCGCTATCTGTCAGTAAAGGCGCTCCTGAATCACCGGGATTGACTGCGGCATCGGTCTGGAGTTGTATTGGGTTCGTCCTGGTCTCTTCATGAATCGCCGATATAATTCCAGTCGAAGCCGTCAGCGAATCTGACAAGCCATAACCCAGCTTGGTGAACTCCACCCCCAATTGCAGCGAAGCCCGGCTCGCAGCGCGCAGCGGCTCTGCGTCGAGACCTGGCACTTCAAGAAGTGTCAGGTCTCTCCAAGGATCGCGGCCTAGTACCGTTGCTACGAGTTCGTCTCCTGCTTGAGTGATGACCGAAACGTCCGTTGCATCGTCAACGACGTGAGCCGCAGTCAATACTATTCCAGGTTCAATGAATACGAAGCCAGTCCCCTGACCCAGCTCCGATTTCACCAGCACAATCGACTGTTTCGCGGTTTCAATTAACTCCACCCTTGTAGGTGGCGGTGTAGGCGTAGGTGGCGGTGTAGGCGTAGGAGTTGCCGCGGGTATTCCCGAGGGAATTCTGATGAACTCCACATTATTGCCTAACACACCTTCCCACGGCCACGTTCCCTCAATCAGTGAGTTGTCCCGCCTTACATCAGATGGAGGTAATGGTTGCAACACCCATTCGGTGCTATTCCATTTGAAAATGAAACATCCCGAAGTATGTCCTAATTGATTGCCCAACGCCCCCGCTGCCGAACACTCATAATTAACCCAGACAGGTGCATCATTGAATTCCCCGTCAAGGAAATAAAATCCCGTATACGCTCTATTATCCCTGTGCTTCAACTCAAGCACTTCCGGCAGTGGCATCGGCGTGGCTGTGGGTGTAGGAGTTGCCGTGGGAGTGGGGCTCGAGGTAACGGTTGGGAAAGCTGTAGCCGTTGGCGCTGGGAGGGTAGCTTGTCCTGCTTCGATTGTAGCAGCGACTTTGGCGTCAATAATGGCATGTAGGTTTGGCGCTGGATCCGAACCCCTTGAACAAGCCACTATAAACGCTACTAGCAAGGCGGCCGTGAGGCATGTTGCCATGTTCCTCAAGTAACACCTCCATACGCAGCGAGTGAGGGAAATTGCAACTTATTTAACGCTCTTCATTGGGGCCAGACCCACCCTGAGTAAAAGGGCGAGTTGGAGGCGACGGGCGGACTCGAACCGCCGAATAGAGGTTTTGCAGACCTCCGCCTTAACCACTTGGCTACGTCGCCGTTGCCGATGCGATCGGACTCAAGAATCGTTGGTGCCGAGGAGGAGATTTGAACTCCTACGAGCTTTCGCCCACTGCCCCCTCAAGACAGCGTGTCTACCTATTCCACCACCTCGGCAGAAGGCGGGTTCAGCGGTGAGCCAGTCTCTGGCAGGAGTGGGAGGATTCGAACCCCCGACCGGCGGTTTTGGAGACCGCTGCTCTACCGGGCTGAGCTACACTCCTACTTTGACAACATACTGCCAGGCCAGCCAGCCAGCCAGCCCACTGTAGCATCGGCCGCGCTAGAGGGTCAAGCAGCCCATGCCTCGCGAGGCACGGATAGAAAAAAGCCCTTCCGTATCGGGAAGGGCTCAGGCGGCGGAAACCCGGTGGATTAACTGGGAGTGGAGAGGTCCAGTACTACCGCAGCACCATATTTATTTTGTTTATCACGATCCTACAGCAGGGGGTACTATTCTCGCTCCGCCCTGCCACCCTTTTGCCTTGACGACAGCATATGTGTCTTTTACGCTGGAGAAGCCTGATGCAGATTCATTCGCAATGACCACTCACAGCTTGATTACCCCCGCCATGCAGCAGGCCATAGGCCAGGCCTTTCCTGCGTCCACGATCAAGGTGGAACGTGGCGCCCTCTTGCGATTCGCCCAGGCCATTGGAGAGGCTAACCCCCGCTTTACCGGCAGCTTGCCGGACGATGTGTTGGTGGCGCCACCCACCTTCCTCCGTTCGCTGACACCCTCGGTCCCACCCCTTCCCGATGGTGCGTCTGTGCCGCGTGTGCTGGACGGCGGGAGCATGTGGGAATACACGACGCTGGTGTGCTCCGGCGACCGAATCACAGCGGTCACTCGGTTGGAATCTCTCAAAGAGCGGGTTGGACGCCTTGGGCCCATGCTCTTGGCACTCTATGTGATTGAGTACATCAACCAGCACGGTGAACAAGCTGCCGTTCAGCGCAACACAGTGGTCCGCTACTAGGGAGCAGAATGGCACCTCAAACCTCTATCGAAGATATCCACGTCGGGGACAAGATACCCCTTCTGGAAAAGCGTCCCACCACCCAGCAGTTGGTCATGTACGCAGGGGCGTCTGGGGACTTCAATCCCCTCCACTACGACTTGGAATTCGCCAAGGCTCAGGGCCTTTCCCAAGTCATTGTCCACGGAGCGCTCAAAAACGCCTTCCTAGGTCAGCTTGTCACCGACTGGATAGGGGCTGAAGGAACGCTGGTGGAACTGTCAGTCCGCTATCAGGAGATGGACGTGCCGGGAGACGTACTGCTATGCGGTGGCCGGGTAACGGAGAAACGCGGCGACGAAGGGCTGGTCCGCTGCGAGCTATGGATTGACAATGGGAACGGCACGCGTACAACGACCGGCTCTGCGCTGGTGCGCTTGCCCCCGCGGAAATAAACCGGAAGCGGGGCTCAGGCTCCGGCTGCGTCCAGCGGCGGTTCCAATACCTCGTCGCGAACCGCCTCCCATTCCTCACGGGTGATCTGCATACGGATAAAGTCCTTATTGGAGCGCCGCACCTCTCGCAATTCGCGAAAACCAACCTTAGAAAAAGCACTGCGGGCTCGGGCGTTCCAGGCGAGTGTGTGCAATCGCAGCCTTCGCATCGACGATATCTTGAAGGACTCCTCCACCAAATAGGCCATCGCTTCTCGCCCATACCCCCTGCCCCAGTACTCGCGCTCACCTACCATAATGCCAAGCTCTGCCTCACCATTGACGGTGTCGAGGTCGTACAGCATGCAATTGCCGATATGCTGCCCTTCCAGGGTGTCGATACCGTAGCGGCGGACCCACGACGTGGGGTGACGCAACTCGTCCCGCAGCATCCGCTCGAACTCGCTCAGCGAAATCCGAATGGGACTAGTGGCGTCTATCAACGCCAGCTCTGGGTCAGTGCGCCAGCGGTAATCGTCTTCCGCATCCTCGATTCGTTTGCCGCGGAGGACGACCTTGAACCCCCGGACGACCCCCTCGATATCAGTCATGCGCTCACCTTTGGGACTCCAGGAGGTCCAAGGCCCTGCGGACCACGTCAGCTTCGTTAGCGTGGGTCACTGCGACAAGCGCTTTCTGCGCTGAAAACCACCTGACCTCGTCAAACTCTGCGTCGTGAAAAACGGTTGATCCACCCCGATCGGCCATCAGATAAAAGTGGACGGTCTTGTGACAGGTGACTCCCTCTAGAGGCTCGATGAACCAGTAACTGATGTCTCCCAACGAGCGCCCTATCTCCACCTCAAGGCCCGTTTCCTCCCGGACTTCGCGCTCTGCCGTTTGTTCCAAGGTCTCACCTGGGTCGGGCGTCCCTTTCGGCAGGTTCCACGTACCCTGGCGTGTCCTGCCACAGAGGACTATTTCCAACCCCTGAAAGGACCTCCGGTAGACGACACCCCCTGCGGAGGTTGCGGTTTTCGATTGGGCACGTTGCATGGGTCACAGCTCACTTATTACCGGAGTTTTCCTAGCTTATCAAATGAAGACGGTGGGCGGGCAACCCTATTTCCAGACGAAGGACGCAATCACTGTAAACGGCAGATGCTATTCGGCCTATTCGAACTGGGGCTGAGGATCTTGCCATTCAAACTCGCCCACCGCTGCTTCCGCTGCCTCGCGAACGCCCTCGTCGGTCGTCCGTTGCGCGAGCTCCGTAAGCAGCTTCTTCACCGAAGCCCCACCGATGGCTCCCAGAGCCTGAATCGCCGCGACTTGGACTTGCAGGTCATCATCGTTAACCAGGACGGCCAAACGGGGGATCGCCTCATCTTCGCCGAGCTCGCGGCAGGCGTTGGCCGCCTCATATCGCATGGCAGGTTCTTCGCTTTGCAGTTCGTCGAAGATGGTCTCCAGCCAGGAGCGATCGCAGTTGCGGCCCATGGCATAGAGGGCGCTCTGACGGAGTTTGGGGTCATCGCTGTGGTAGCCCCAGCGAATCCACTTGGACACTTCGGCGGACTGGAAGGCGCCCACGGATTCCAGCGCCCTCCTCTGGACCTCCAGGGTCGAGCGCTCCCTCAAGAGGACATCAATAAGTGCTTTATAGACCTTCTGCCCGTCACGGTCCAAGAGCTTGCCCATCTGAGCGAGTACAGCAAATCTTCCCAGCACGGTCGCCGCCATTGCACGAACGGTCTCAGCGGAGTCATTGGTGAGATGGTCCAGCAGGATCGGAATCATTGACCGGTCTTCTGACTCCCAGAGCCCTGCTATCGACCGCTCCCGCACCCGTGCGTTAGAGTCGGTGAGTGCAAGGCAAAGGAAGGTGTTGAAGTCGCAATCGACACCCTCCTCAGCCATGATGACAAGCTGGGTTACAATCTCAACTCTACGGTCGTCTGGAATACGTCCCCACTGCTCGTCCAGCCCGCTGATATCCTCAGGGAGCAGACCACTCAGCATCAGTAGCCCTGTGGTCCTGATGGGCTGATCGATATCCCTCATCCCAGTGAGAAGTTTTTCCAACGTCACAGCCGTTTCGCCCATCCCTACTACCGCCGAAGCGTTTTTACTTGCTGGTCACTTCCACATCTGCGCAGGCAATGGCTGGTGTAAAGAGCCCCCCTCCGAGCCATCGCCCCGTGTTGCCGATTCCTATCAGATTGTTCAACGCCCGGTACACGTTCCCCGACACCATGGTGTCTTTGACCCGGCCCACAATACAACCGTTTTCCACCTTATAGCCAAGCAGGACGTTGGCGTTGAAGTCTCCGCCCAGAATATTACTCTGCCCCGCACCAAGCAACCTCTCGATGACAAGCCCATCCTTTATTTCCGCCAGCAAATCCTCCCACTCAGCATCTCCCTCAGCCACCGTCAGCACGCTGGTCGACGGCCCCGGCAGGGAACCAAGGCCCCGCTCTCCGTTCCCCGTGCTGACCACTCCTGATTGCGCCCCTGTTTGCAGGTCGTACATAAAATTGGCCGCCACCCCCTGATCAATGAGCGGCATCCTTCGACTCGCCACCCCTTCGTCGTCGCTGGGGCGGCTGCCAGGAATAAACGGAATGGTGGGGTCGTCGGTAAGCCCGAATCGGGCGTCTACGATACGCTCACCCCGCTTGTCCACTAAGGGCGAGGTGCCCAGAAGGACAGTCTTGCCGTTCAGTCCTGAAACGAGGGGCGAGAGCAAGATGCTGGAGACTGCGGTGGGAGTGAATATAACCGGCATGACGCCGGTGGTCATGGGAGCAGTGACGTCGGCAAGCCGAAGCTGACGAATCATATTCTCCGCCACCGAAGTTGCGTCGGTGATGGGATGGCAAGAGCTCATGAAATCGAACACGAAGAGCATGTCCTCGCCCCGAATCACCGTCCCTTCAAAGCCCAGGCTATAAGTAGACTTAGTGTAGACGGAGCGGGCTCCCCTACTATTTAGCAGGCTGATCGTGGAGACGCTTCTGCTGACTGACCCACCAACCTGTACCTCGTCCGAGTAGGAGCGCACCGTGTCGATTACGCTCTGGCCTAGGCTCACCATCTCGTCTAAACGCGATTGCTCTACTGCGGGGTCATAGACGGGAACATCTGGGTAGGCGGCAGGGCCTGGAAATTCAAACTTGGCCTCCACACCGAAGGGGGCTGTTTCCAGCGCCACTCCGATGAGCTTCTCCGGGGTACTTAGGTTGGTGGTCGAACCAAAGCCCACACGTCCGTCCTTGATGAGGCGGAGGGCGGCCCCGGCCATCTCCCGGGTCTCGATGGACTTCAGCTGGTTAGCCTCGAAGTGGATAGGGGACTCCAAGCGTTGGAGGTGAAAGACCTCAGCCTGTTCCGAACCCTCCGCTGCCATTTCCAAGAGCTGCTCAGGTATATCCATTTTCAGGCCACCAGGCAGTGCTGAATACGAATGTGCGGGCTCCCGTTGGAAACGGCCAAGGGGCTTTGGCCGCCCTTCCCGCAGCCTCCGCCCTGGTTCATCGTCAGGTCGTTGCCGATGCGGTCGAGGTTCTGCAGTGTGGTAAACAGGTTGCCGGAGAGCATCACGGGACGAACCAATTCTTCCACCTTCCCGTTGCGCACCATATAGGCCTCTCCTGCCGAAAAGGTGAACATCTCCATGCTAGTCATCCCGCCGTACCAATTTTTGGCGTACACCCCCTCTTTCACCCCATCGAAGAGCTCCTCCACGCTGGCGGTACCAGGAAGAATGAAGGTGTTGGTCATGCGCACTATCGGTGGGAACCGATAGGTGATGGCACGCGCGTTGCCTGTGGGCCTCTCGCCCAGCTTCGCAGCCGTCTCCCGTGAGTGCAGCCTGCCCACCAAAACCCCCTCTCGAATAAGGTCGGTCCGTTGGCCGGGGACACCCTCGTCATCGTAGGCATATGACCCACGGAGGTCGGGCACCGCGGCGCCATCAACCACGTTGAGATGGTCCTCGCCAAAGCGGCGCCCCATAACCATGAGCTCCTGCATCCGCGGGTCTGAATAGACGTGGTCTGCCTCGGAGAGGTGACCGAAAGCCTCGTGTATGAACACTCCCGCCAGGATGGGGTCAAGGATGACCGTAGTCTCGCCGCCAGGGGCCTGCGGCGCCTTCAGCAATGCCACCGCCTTCTCGGCCACCTCCGCCGCCTGCTCGTGAAGTGCCTCGACAAAGGAAAAGTCGCCCAGGCTCCCCAGGCTGATCCCAGCTTGCTGCACCTCTCCACCGTCCCGGGCCACCGCGCGCATCCCCAGGGAAACGTCCACACGGTCCTGCTCGAGATAGGACCCAAGGGAGTTAGCGAAGACCACCTTGCGTCGCCCATCGCTGTAGCCGATGGTGCTGCTCTGGACCTGGGGGACACCCATCATAATGCCCACGTATTGGTCCAGCACCGCCTTCTTCTCGGCCAAAGATATCGCCGTGGGGTCCTTCCCAATCACCGCGGGCACAACCTGTTCCACCGGAGCGACCTCGGCAAGCTCAACCCTCTCGCCACCCACCATCTTGGCGTGCTGAACGGCCAAGCGCACCTTTCCGCGCAGGTCGTCCAGGTCGTTGAAGCAGACGAAGCCCCACCCACCGCTTGCTAGCGCGCGTACGTTGCCGCCCACGTTGCTGCTCCGTCCTATCTCTTCGAGGTCTCTTCCCCGATAGCGCAGGGTGCTGGAGCTTGACTCCTCGATTCGAACCTCGACGTAGGAGGCGTCAACGCCCGCTAGGGCCGAGTGTATCCGGTCGCGCAGACCATCTTGCTCCATATATTCACTCCACTAAACCATTGGAGCCAGTCTATCCAAAGGCCAGAACACCCACAAGTCCGCTCAACCCGCGGTAGTTCAAGGCCTGCATGCAGGGCGACTTGCAACGCGGCTGGTATCAGCCCTACTCCGGTTCATGACGATTACGTAGCGGACCGGAGCCCTTTGAGGAACGAACTCAATTCTTGGCTGAACGCCTTTGCCTGCCACTGGCGGACTTCAGTGGCTTGCAGCTCCGCATCCAAGGTATCAAGATCCCGTGAGAGGCGCTCCAAGCTGGGTGCTGGCCAGAGGAGCGCTGGATCTAACTCCAGATGTTTGCCTTGCTCCGTGCGCCACTCCTTGAGCTTCTGCAGACGGCGTTGCTCTTCCTCCGTGGGTCGAGGCAGCAACGGAGTGACGGGAGGTGGACGCCGAAGCGGTGGGCCATGGCTACCAGCGTCAATCGCGTCTCGAAGCTTCCTCACTGATGCTGGATCCCGACCGTACCGACCAAGTCCGGGAACGTGGGCAAGATCGGCGGCAGGATCTGATCCCAGTTGCACCAAGGCCGAGTCGGGCATAACCCGGAAGGGAGGGCGCCGCAGCCGGAGGGCCTCCCCACGGCGAAAATCGACCAGGGCCTTGAGCAGCGCAAGACTTTTGGGATTGAGCACCCGCGCACCCTTCATCGAAAAGACTGCCCTCTCGGGGTCCACGGGGTTGTACCGTACCCGCGTCAGCCTCGCACACTCCTCGGCAACCCAATCCATTCGGCCCAGGGCGCTCAGACGTTGGACCAAGACATCTTTCAGTGCTAAAAGGTGGAGCACGTCCGAGGCCGCATAGTCCAGAAGTGAGGCATCCAAGGGCCGACGCCCCCAGTCAGCCCGCTGCAGGCTCTTTTCCTTGGGGATGCTTACTCCCAACAGCTCCTGGAGCACGTTACCCAGACCGAGTTTCGGGATGCCCAGGAACGCAGCGGCGATGCTGGTGTCAAAGAGAGGTCCGAGGCGGAACCCCCACTCCCGGTCGAGGCTGCGAATGTCATAGTCAGCGGAGTGGAATACCTTTTCCACCGACACATCAGCGAGGAACCGGCCTAGGGAGGACACATCGTCCAGTGCCAGCGGGTCAAGCAGATACGCTCTGCCTGCTGCCGCAATTTGGACGAGACACACCCGTTCGGGGTAGCGGTGGAAATTATCCGACTCCATATCGACTGCGACGGAAGAGTGCCGGGCCATCTCCTGCATCAATGCGCTCAGGTCTTGGACGGTGTCAATAACCGCGACGTAGGATGGCAATCGCTCAGCTATCCTCTTCTCTAGATTTTAGGGACCTAGGAGCTTCGAGACGATGGCATTATACGGGCACTGCTAATGCGCGGGAACGGACATCGCCTCGCGAAACTACCCGCGAACATCCGCAGCCATCCCAGTTCGCTTTCGTGGCCGGGCTAGGACTGGCAGAGCCGTCCAAAGTAGGAGGCGCCGCTCAATCCGAGATAGGGCCTTCTTGCAGAAAGGGAGGCCACCAAGCAGTGCAGCAGGCTTCATTGTGGCAAATGAACGAGCCGCTCCCAGTTTTTAACGCCGGCTGACGCGGCCCCGGAGGGCGAACAACGCCAGAGAGATACTCACGCTCCCCACGCCCGCCACAGCCGCCAGCCCTTTGGCCAGCGCCTCGCCGTCCCATCCTTCGGTGATAAGCGACCGGAGCGCTTCCAGTAAATAGGTCACGGGGTTGTAACCGGCAATAGTGGAAAGCCAGCCGGTCATCAGCTCTCTGGGCACGAAAACGGTGGTCAGGAAGACGAAGGGAAAGAAGAGCAGAAAGCTGGAGTTAACCGCCCCAGCATTCCCCGTTTTCAACGCGATAGCGTAGGGGAAACCGGTGAAAACCAACCCCCAAAACGCAATGACCAAGATAAATACTAAGAGACCCAGCACGCCCGTTTCAAACCGAACGCCCAGGGCAAACCCAATAATCAAAATAGGGATGGCTAGAAGGATAACGAGAACGAAGTCAGCCACCATGAACCCGAGCAGTAACGCGAGCCGCTTGATGGGCGTTATGGACAACCGGTCGAAATAGCCGGTCTGAATATCGGTGACCACCGTGATACCGCGCGAAATGCCGGTGATTCCGATGATGATGGCCACGGGTAGCTGGAAGGCCCGGTAATCGATGCCGGGCACCTGTTCGGTAAAGTCCTGCAGCGCCCCGATGTTAATGACGTAGAAAAATGAACCGATGACAAGCGGAGGAATGACCGCCTCTGGGTCGCGGGGGATAAGGCGTAAGGCCCTGCCTGCCACGGAAATGATGTCGGCGACGAAGCCTGCGCTACGGGCCCGGATTTGCTGACGCTGCTCAGTAAGCGTGCTCACGCTACGCGCTCCTTGCTGATGGGGCCTCGGACTCGGCACCCACTTGCAGCCTGGCACCGGCGTAGTGCAGGAATACGTCGTCAAGAGTAGGGGTGCGAAGGGTGAGCTCCCGTACCTTAACGCCGCACTCGTAGAGGGCCACCGCGATGGCGCTGAGGTAGGCCGCACCGGCACTCACGCTGATGGTCAGCTCGTCACCATGAACCTCAACACCTTCAACGCCCTGCATGCTGCGCACCGCCTCATGGGCAACGCTAATCTCGCCTTCGATCTGGGCAATAATAACGTCGGCGCCAATGGAGCGCTTAAGCTCCGCGGGGGTGCCCTCCACGACGATCCTGCCCTGATTAATGATAGCCACCCGGTTCGCCAGCGCATCCGCTTCCTCTAGGTATTGCGTCGTGAGGAAGATGGTGACGCCCAACTCGCAATTGATACGGCGGACCTCTTCCCAGACGCGAGCGCGGCTAAAGGGGTCCAGCCCCGTAGTGGGCTCGTCGAGGAACAATACTTCTGGGTTGTGGATGAGCGATGCGGCCAGGTCCAAGCGGCGCTTCATGCCTCCTGAGTAGGTGCTGACCATCCTATCCATGGCATCCCCTATATCAATCAGGTCTGTCAAATCACTCACACGCTGGTCGATCTCCAACTTGGAGAGACCGTAGAGCCGGCCCTGTAGGCGCAGCACCTCCCTGCCCGACTGCTTGTCGTCCAAGGCCGCCTCCTGTAAGGCTGCCCCAATCCGCAAGCGCACCTCGCTCGACTGAGTTGCCACGTCATATCCGGCAACGAAGGCACGGCCGGCGGTGGGCAGCAGGAGTGTGATGAGCATGCGCACCAAGGTGGTCTTCCCCGCGCCGTTTGGACCCAGAAAACCGTAAATCTCTCCTGTGGGGATAGCCAAATTGATGCCATCCACGGCCCGGACGGTACCAAAGTCCCGCACGATACCTTCGACTTTTACCGCATAGTCCTGCATGGATACCCAACCCGTAAAAAACTAAGGAGCGCCCGCAGGTGCCCCCACACGTACTCTAGCAGATAACGGTGCGCTTTTCAGGCGCTTATGGCAATTCAACCAGCTCCTAATAGGCAGGACTGTGTGTTCTTGGCATGCAGGACTGTTTGGTCAAACATCTAATATTTTCGAGCAACCGCACGCCTGCTATTGGGCAATAAGGGAGACCTGCTCATAATTGTCGTCCACCGTATAGACACTCCCGTCGCCCGCGCCAGTGATGCCGCTGTAGAGATGTCGGAGCGGATTGCCGTTGGCGTCGTAGAGGTCGCTGAAGCTATCGCAGCAACGGGGAAGGACCGTAATAGACGTGCTGACCTTCGTATTGGTCTTCGATGATAGAGCCAGGGGGATTGGCGACGGGTGCGTTTTCGTACTCGGCGATGCGCTCAAGCAGCCACGGCCAGAAGCAAGCGCATTAACACTAGCCAGAGCCGAACGGTCCGGAGTCTTCACAGATGGGAAAGCATAATGCCTCGTTTCGTCAAAGGAGATGAGTGCGTGGACCATACCTATCCCGACGAGCGAGAGCCTCGAATTGTTCCGTCTGACTGATGCACTCGAATCATTCGGCAGGGGCCAGAGCGCGAATCCCCTCTAGCAGCTCGCTCTCTCCCGACTCCTTCATCAAGCACGCATCGGCTCCGGCTGCCAGACCATCCTTCACTTCTGCAGCGTCGGCTGCGAAAAAGAGGACGCGTATCTTAGGCCACTGCTCCTTGATTTGGCGGGTGGCCTCGGAGCCTCCCATAATGGGCAGGCCAGCGTCCATGAGCACCACATGCGGTTGGACCTCGGCGGCGGCGATGGTAGCTGCGAAGCCGTCGGCAGCCTCGGCAACCACGAGGATATCGTCGTGGGCGGAAAGGAGGTGCTGAATCCCCTCCCGCATATGCTCACTATCGTCAACAATAAGTAGCCGGATGGGCTGGTCTTCTGACATCTGTATCCTCCTACCGCAGACCCGGTGATGGGCGGGAGTCGCGACAGGAGTTTAGCGGGCGTGCTGCCAGCAGACAAGTTGAAGCACGGGACAAAAGGCATTAGGGTATGGAGGCTGTTGCGGAACGAAAGCTGAGGATGTATGACGACACCCTATACATTGAATGTGGTAGACCAATCGCCCGTCCGGCGGGGCGGAACGGCATCGGAGGCCTTGCACGAAACAATACTCCTCGCGCAGGCGGTTGAGCGCTGGGGGTATGCGCGCTACTGGGTGGCGGAGCACCACAACTCCGGCGGGCTGGCGGGGACGTCACCCGAGATTCTGATTGGGCAGATCGCCGCCCAGACCAAGACCATACGTGTGGGAAGCGGTGGCGTGATGCTCTCCCACTACTCCGCGCTCAAGGTGGCGGAGCAATTCCGGATGCTGGAGACCTTCTACCCAGGCCGCATCGACCTGGGTATCGGCAGGGCTCCGGGCAGCGACCAGCTCACCGCGGCGGCCCTGGCCTACCCCAAGGTGCCGGTGGATATCAGTCATTTCCCCCAGCAAGTGGTGGATCTTATCGGCTATCTTTCCAACACCATGGCCGAGGATCATCCCTTTGGAAAAATCGCTGCCCAATCGGGTCCAGCTCCCAGCGAGATGCCCGACATCTGGCTCCTAGGCTCCAGCGACTACAGCGCCCAATTGGCGGCGGCTTTGGGTGTTCCCTTCGCCTTCGCCGATTTCTTCGGTCACACCTCTGACCACGGCCCCATGGTGGTCGACATCTACCGAAGGCAGTTCAAGCCTTCCGGCTATCTCAAGGAGCCGAAACTAAACGTGGCGCTCCAGGTGGTGTGCGCCGATACGGAGGAACGGGCCCAGTTCCTGGCCTCCAGCCGCCGGGTGGCCCGGGTCCAATCTCTGACCAACCCCAACCGGCGTAGCGGAATGATTCCGCCGGAGGAGGCTTCGTCCTATGAGCTCAACGCCAACGAGCTTGAGGTGGTGGGGCAAAACGCCAAGGGGTTCATCATCGGCGACCCTAACCAAGTGCGAGAGGGCATCCTGGCGTCCGCGGAGCGCTACGGTACCACCGATATCACGGTGGTCACCAACGTTTTCTACTTCGAAGAGCGGCTGCGTTCCTTTGAACTGGTGGCGAAGGCGATGGGGATTAAGCCGGAAAGTGATGGGCACAATGGCATCAGTAATTGACGCTGAGGCCGCAGCCTTTCTCGCGGAAGTGCACCTGGCCCACCTGGTAACCGTCGGCGTTTCCGGCGCGCCGCACGTGGCCCCAGTCTGGTATCACTATCAGGACGACACGTTTGAAATTTTCGCAGGGCCAGAAGCCGTAAAAGTTCGGAACATCCGGCGCGACAGCCGCGTCGCCCTCTCCATTGCCAGTGAGGACGAGCCATATCGCTATGTCCTCGTGGAAGGAATCGCCAGAATCGGTGAATCAGGGGTGACGCAGGCCGTAAGCGCGATCAGTGTGCGCTATTTGGGAGTGGAGCGAGGGAAACGTTTTGCTCAGACGCTTGCAAGTAGCGTGCTGATAACCATCAATCCTCGAAGGCTCGTTACCCGTATCTCTTGCGAGATTCTGGCTGCCGAAGAGGCCTCTGCCTAGCCCTTCATAGTGGCGGTTCCTTCAAACGTGGCCGTGATGGGGTCGATGCTGATATCACCCCAGCTCTTGGCGTCCATGAACTCCTGCCAGCGCTTGTACATGGAGCGCTGGTTGATCTCGGAGAAGGTATTCGGCACCGAGAGGCCGGGCAACTCGGGGTTGTCCCATTCGTGTCCCGCACCCATGCTGATAACGTTGGGCGTCTTGCGGGCGACAAGGCTCCTTCCCGCCTCCGAGCTATTGCGCCAGTTATCCATGTCGTCCTGCTCCAGCAGACCGCTGGGGCCAAAGGACTGCATGCACTGGACGCGCCACAGACGTTTGAGTTCTTCGGGCATCGCCTTGTCAACGAAAGTAAATGACCAGACCTCCGTCTCACCCGCCCCGCGAGGATGCCATATGCGAACGGTGCCGTTCGGCAACCAGGACATGTTGGGGAAGACCGAGGAATGTTCCGGCCCGATGCGGTGCGCCCGGCTGGGGCCAAGGCGGCGTAGCATCTCATCGTAGATGGACTTGTTGTACTCCATGAGCGGAGAGTCTTCGTTGACAGCGTTCCTTCTATAGTAATCCTCTGGCGTATCGTAAATACCAGCGAAGCAGCCGTGCCCGTTACCAGGGCTCACTTGGTTGCCAGGCCGGCTGTAGGAGAGCGGAGCAGCGGGAACTCCAAGGCTCTGGGCGCGCGCCAATAACGCCGAACGATGACTGAGAATTGCGTGGTACATATCCCCGATGAAGTTGTCGGTGGAGTTCTTCCAGTTGAACTTGCCCACCCACTTGTCCGGGCCGATGAGCTCCACGCCACTGTCCCGGCGGTTGAACCAGATGTCCATGTACCAGCGCATGTCGCCCAGGTATTCCTCGAGCGTCGGGGCGTCCTCCGCCCAGGTGGCAAAGACCAATCCCGCGTAGCTCTCCAGATGGGCCACGGGCACTAGGCCTAGGTTGTCCACGTCCAGCTCGCCGTAGTAGGCCTCCTGCAGACCGGGAACGGAAACGAGTTTCCCTTCATTAGAATAGGTCCAGCCGTGGTAGGAACACATGAAGTTCTTGGCGTTGCCATCGTCGGCCCGCACGATGCGGTTGCCCCGATGACGGCACATG
>CAUZHS010000013.1:0-31444 GCA_963579845.1 Dehalococcoidia bacterium
CCTCGAACAAACCACTGGTAGTAATCGAGGGTGTGGTCGGAGTCCACGAAGACGCCGGTGCCGATGGTCGTGGCGAGGGCCCACGGAGAGCCAGTAGCTGTCGCGACACCCACACCCACCGCCGCCGCGAGGATGATGTGTCCCGTGGGTCTCATAAACGGCTCACTCCGTCAGGCACCTGCTCGGCGCTGGCCATAACGGCTGGCTCGAGCTTAGAGGAGATGAGGTCGACCGGAACCGACGCCGTGGACCCGCCCGCTGTGTAAAGCTCCACCGGCAGATCGGCGACACCGGTCGCTGGCCCTGCGGCGGTAGCTTCGGGGGTCTGCCCTTTGCGAAAGTCCAGCAGGTGGCCCACCAAGTATTTGGAACCGCGGACAACATAGTATTGGAAATGGGCCCGGCTCTTCACCACATCTTTGGCTTTCCGCATCAGATACTTGGGCGTCAGAAAGCTGGTGTATAGCGACTGGACCAGCCCCAGAATCTCGTCGGGTTCCGCCAGTGAAGTGAGGACAGGCTCGCGCATGTCGAATCGATGCCAGTTATCGGGACCGTCGAAGCGCAGCCAATGGTTCTGCCGCGCTTGGGCGTAGAGCTGAGTGCCGGGGTAGGGTATGACGATGGTGCCCTGGAGGGTGTTGATCCAGCCCCGGCTGAACCACTCTCCGGCCTGGTCCACCGTCTGCTTGGCCTCCTCGTAGGTCTCCCAAGGGTAGCCCATCATGATGGTGGCATGGGGCTCAAGGCCCGCTTCGCTGGCCCACTTGAGAGAGTCACGTTGCTGTTGGGGAGTAGTGCCCTTGTTGAGCATGTCCAACGAGCGCTGGTTGGACGATTCGATGCCATAGAGGATGAAACGGAAGTTTGATTCCGCAAGCATCTCGTACTCAGCGCGGGTCAGGGCATCGGCGCGCATGTTGCAGCCCATCATGAGCACCTTGTGCAGCCCGCGCTCTCTGAAGCCGGCGCAGAACTTTTTCAACCACCGGCCTGTGGGGAAGGTGCCCGTATCGTCGAACACTTCCTTAATGCCCATGGCGGCGAGCCCTTCTAGCTCATCTAGGTAGTCCTCCACCGGACGAACCGAGAAGGTAGGCAAAAAGCTGGTCCATGAGCAGAAGGTGCAGCCGCCTCCCCCGTGGGTGGGGCCTCCGGATACGGGTCTGCGCCACCAGCAATCGCCCCCTGTTGAGCCGATGGCCCAGCCGTAGGTGCCGGGAGTCTTCAGGAAGTTGCCGTTGCGGTAGGCGTAGAGCTTCCAGTGCACCAGCTCACGGTCGATGTGGGGCGGTGTTTGCGCATACGTCGGCGGGTTCGGCATGGGGCCTGAGTTCTTGAAGGTACCGCAATCGTTCCAGAACACGCCGCTGGCCAGGTCCTCCTTGCCGGACAGGAAGTTCACCAAATTGAGTAAGGCGAAGTCGAATTGGCCACCGCGCATGGTGTAGTCGACATTGCAGTAAAGGAAGGGCTCCTCCGGGAAGGCGGTGATGTGGTCGCCCACCAAGACAATTCGCATATGCGGAAAGCGAGCCTTGAGGTTGGTGATGGCATTATAGATGGGTCGGGATGAGGGGGTCTTGGTCTCGATCAGCATTAACTCAGGCCGGGCAAGCTCCACCTGACGGCAGTACTCCTCCCAGTCCCAGCCCTCGGCGATACCGTCCAACCACGCGACCTCATGCCCATGTAGGCTGAGGAGGGTGGCCGCGTGGGCCGGAAGCAGCGGAAAAATAACGGTGGCGTTGTTTCCGACGAACTTGTTGAGCAGCCCGGTCACTCCACCGCCGGAGCTCTCCCGCGTGGAAAACACCTGATACTGGCGGTTCTGGCTGAGAAGGGGGATTCCTTTTTTACTCTCGAACGGGGGGAAACTGATTGCGACCCGCATAATGTTCCCTCCGGATGTGTGCGCGGCTTAGGCGTGGTTCAGGTAAACGCAAAGCATGAAACTGAGTCTCTCGGTTTCATCGTGCAAGGCTTCGGCTCGTCAGGCCTTTCAGGAACCACGCACCGTAGGTCAATTGAGTGAATATCGTCCCCACTATCACCAGTATGAATAGCCTGGGGTGCCTGATCGATACGACTGCACTGGATATTATCACGAGTGCCAAATACAGGCCAATGGCGGCCAGGTAGAGTTCACGGAGGCCGGAAACGAAAAGGAATGGAAGGCCCGCTAAGAGTCCGACAACGAACAACGATGGCATGAAGTAGCTGAGCCTCCGGGAGGTCTCCGGGAATCGTTTAACGAAAAATCCACGGTGCAAGGCGTAGCTGGCCACCTGCTTCATGTGACCCCGGAAGAGGTTTCGACGGTGGTGGTAGACCAGGGCCTTCGGCTCATAGGCGATAGACTTGCCCAGGTGCTTGGTGATGGCCAGGCACAGCTTGGTGTCCTCACCCGGCCAGTATTCCGTGCCGAACCCGCCCGCTTCAAGGAAGACCGACTTGCGGACTAGCAGGTTGCAGCTGGGGTAGTCGTCCACTTCCCTGCGGCTGCCGGGCACGTAGCGATAGGCGTGGGGACCACCGCCCAGCAGCGATTGGTAGACGGCGCCGCTGGCCTGGAGGAGTAGCGCGTCGGAAGGCGGTGTGATCGCAGGCCCGCCCACGGCCCCCACTTTGTCATCGGAGAAGGGCAGGACGGCATGGGTGAGCCAGTCCCGCTGGGGGTAGGCGTCGTCATCGATGAAAGCGAAGATCTCTCCGGTGGAACGCGACCCGGCCAGGTCGCGTTTTTGGGATGGGCCTACCGGCCCCGTCGGAATGATGGTGACTCCGCTTAGGGACACGTTCTCCGGCAGTTCATCCGGCAGAACGATGATCTCAAAGTCGGGGTAGTCCAGTTGATTGCAATACGCGACGCACTCTTCAGCATAGTCTCCGACGGACTTGCAGGGAATAATGATGGAGACGCGGGGAGGTTTAGTGTTTTCTATTGTCTTCTTCAAACGTGACCCCTTTAATTCGGATGCGATAGAAAATGCCCAGGGTGTCCATCAATGCCCGGGCGATGGAGGACGGCGTGACCGTGCTCGCAAAGTGCCCATACTCGATGTGGACGGGCCCCTCAGTGACCTTGAACCCAGCCTTTTGGGCCAGCGCAAGCAATTCGATGTCGAAGGCGAACCCATCGACATGAGGCAGATGCATTATCCGTTCCAAAACCGGCCTACGGAAGGCCTTGAGTCCCACCTGGGTGTCCTTGACCGAGATTTGGAGCAGACTCCATACGAACAGGTGGGCAGCTTGACTGAACGCTCGCCTCGTCCACGGGTAGTCAACCACCGACTCGGGGTGCATCTTGGAACCGACGATTCCATCGCAATCGGCCATATCCAATCGCTGGAGGAGGACCGGGATGCAGTCCGCTGGGATATCCAAATCGGCATCGAAGAAGACGATGGTCTGGCCTTGGGAGGCGTTGAAGCCGTGGCGGAGGGCGTATCCCTTTCCGTGGTTTTTGGTGTAGGTCTCAATGTGCACGTGGGGGCTGCGCGCGGCCATCTCGGTAACCACCTTGCAGGTGTCATCAGGGCTGCCGTCGTCCACCACGATGATCTCGTAATCGGGCACACAGCTATCCAGAACCCTGGCCAATTCGTCAACGGTACGTTGAATGATGTGCCCTTCCTTATAGGCGGGCACAATCACGCTAGTCATTCCGGTGGTATTCGGTTTAAAGATGGTGACTACGCTTTGACGGCAGGTGTATAGGTGATTGCCACTTGGGCTGTGTTATCCCGTACGATTGCCGCAGCTTGAGGATGAAAAGCTAACCCTTATTATATCAGCGCTCGGTAAATTTCAGCAATGGAAGTTTCCTGCGCTACAATGCAGGCGGCATCAATAAAATTTGTAAAAAGATGACGGCGCGCATCCCGAAAGGAGAGGACCGTGGCATCGACTAAGTACGCTGGCACCGTCAACGCCCCGGAGCTTCCAAGCGACCTGGAGTGGCTCAACACCCAGAAGCCCCTGGCCCTCAGCGACTTTCGAGGTAAGGTACTCATCCTCGACTTCTGGACATACTGCTGCATCAATTGTATGCACATCATCCCCCACCTGCGCCGATTGGAGGCCCGTTTCCCTGAAGAGCTGGCCGTGGTGGGCGTCCACTCCGCCAAGTTCGACCAGGAGCGCTCCACGGAAAACATCCGCCAGGCCATCTTGCGCTACGGCGTCAGCCACCCGGTCATCAACGATTATGACATGCGGGTCTGGCAGTCCTTCGGAGTCCGCGCCTGGCCTACGCTGATATATATCGACCCCCAGGGCAAGGTGGTGGGGAAGTCGTCCGGGGAGTTGACCTTCGACGAAGGTGAGCCGCTCATCGCCGAGATGGTCCGGGAGTACGAAGTGGCTGGCCTGCTGGATCGCGCGCCTTTGAGCTTCGCCTTGGAGAAAACACCCGATGCTCTGCTCAGCTTTCCGGGGAAGATTCTTGCCGACGGCGTAGGCCAGCGACTGTTCATCGCTGACTCCGGTCATCACCGTATACTGGTGACCGACCTGGAAGGCAAGGTCACCACCTTCATCGGGAGTGGAGATGAGGGCCTGGCCGATGGCACTCTGGACGGCGCGCAGTTCAATCGGCCCCAGGGCATGGCCCTGGACGGCGAGGTGCTGTACGTGGCCGACACTGAGAACCACGCCATCCGCCGAGTGGACCTGGCCCAGGGCATCGTCGAGACCATTGCTGGCACTGGCAGGCAGGGCAAGGGCCCAAGCGCTGGCGGAGAAGCCGCTGAAATCGACCTGCGCTCGCCGTGGGACCTGGTTCTCATCGAAAACGAGCTACACATCGCCATGGCGGGCACCCATCAGCTTTGGACCCTGGATTTGACCACCTTTAACATGTGGCCCTCAGTGGGGAGCGGCGCGGAGAACATCACCGATGGCCCGTCCCGGACCGCAGCTCTGGCCCAGCCCAGCGGCCTTGCCGAAGAGGGCGGAGTGCTCTACTTCGCCGATAGCGAGACCAGCGCCGTCCGGAGTGCAGATTTATCGAAAGACCGAGTCACGACCCTCGTCGGACGGGGGCTCTTCGATTTCGGCGATAGCGACGGTCCTGGCGCCGACGCTCACCTTCAGCATCCCTTGGGAGTTGATGTTCGTGAGGGCACGATTTACGTAGCCGATACCTACAACAGTAAGATCAAGCGCATTGACCTTGGCACGGGGAATGTCACGACGGTAACGGGCACGGGCGAGCAGGGCCTCGTTGATGGCACGTCGTTGCAGGCGCAGCTCTATGAGCCGGGAGGGTTGAGCGTCTTAGGCGGATGGCTCTATGTGGCGGACACCAATAACCACGCCGTCAGAGCGGTGGAGCTATTGACGGGCGCAGTGATGACGGTGGATGTGGGGATTTGAGGTGCGCCCTGGTTGAGACTTTTGAGGCGGGGAGGGAAACAAAAGCCCCGTCTGGTGTTGTCTCTCAACCCCATGGGTAGCGCATCCCATCGCGTGCTTAGCCCCCGGTGGGTGAGCAACCTTTTCCGCATTTCCGGCATGCAGTACCGGGATTTCCGCTTCCTGTGGCTTTCGACCATTTTTACCCAGACGGGCATTATTGGCGAGTTGGTCACGGTCAGTTGGCTGGTGCTGGAACGCACCGACTCTCCCTTTATGGTGGGGTTGGCCTTGGGGGTTCGCATGGCGCCTCAGCTCCTGGTGGGCGTTCCTGCGGGAGCGCTGGCCGACCGGTTCGACCGCCGAGTTCTGATGCGGCTGTTAAATCTTTTCATGGCCGTGGCTATTGGCCTGTTGGGTCTGCTCTTGTTGGTGGACGTGGCCGGGCTCTGGCTCATCCTGGTGGTGGCCTTCGCAATGGGCGGTTTGCGGGCCATGCTCCAGGCCACGCGGCAGAGCTTCGCCTACGATATCGTCGGCCCGGAGCATGCTATTCGTGGGCTTGCCTTCGTTACTCTGGCTATGCGGCTGGGGATGCTGTCGGGCTCCCTAATTGCTGGGTTCGGCGTTGACCGGTTCGGAGCCGGCGTATCCTTTCTGCTGCTTGCATCAAGCTATTTAGTGGCTGTGCTTCTGCTCCTGCCGCTGCGCTCGCGGGGTCAGGCGGCTCCTGATGTGGGCACGTCGTGGTGGCACAATATGCGGGAGCATTTAAGCGAGTTGCGCCATAACCGCTCGTTGCTGATGTTGGTCATCATCGCAAGTTCCGTGGAGTTTTTCGGCTTCTCCCATCAGGTGCTGCTGCCCAGCATCGCTCGTGACGTTTTGCACATCGACGCCGCCGGGCTGGGCGTGCTGCACGCCTTTCGCTCCGTGGGTGGTATTCTCGGAATCATCCTGCTCTCGGTCATGGGCGAAGTCCACCGAAAGGGACTTCTCCTCCTGACGGTGTTGCCGCTCTTTGGTCTCGCCGTAATGAGTCTCGGGTGGGTAGAGACCTTAGTAACCGTCAGTATCGCGGTCACAGTGATCAACGTGCTTTCGACCACCACCGACGTGCTCACGCAGACGCTGATGCAACGCAGCGTGCCCAATCACTTACGCGGACGTGCCATGGGATCGTGGGTGCTTGCCATTGGCACCGCGCCGGCCGGTCAGTTACAGGTGGGCGCCATCGCCTCGTTGGCGGGCATTAGCGCGGCATTGACCCTAAGTGGGCTTGGGCTTGTGGCGCTGTCGGGTGTTGCCGCCGTTGCGGTCAAACGATTGAGGACGCTGTAGGAGCGGGAAGAAGCGGAGATGGGGCCCCTCTCAGACGGGCTTGTTTGTCGTTTCATCCGCGGCTGATGTGTTTGCCTCATCGCGATCGCGCGCGGAGAGCAGCGACCTTGCCGCGCGCTGCTGACGGCGCCACCAGGTTGCGGCTGTCAGGATGGCCACAGTGATGATGGCCTGAACGATGAAAATGGCAACGGAGCCCAGGGAATCCGACAACTGGCGGTAGACCAGAGTCAGCAGGAGGAAAAGGATGATAAAAATGAATCCAGGCCTCATATGACCTCCTCGAATGAAGGTGCATGCCTTTATCGAGTGTATTTCGCATAAACGAAGATATGCTCTTCTATTGAAAGGAAGAGTATCGAGCGATAGAGGAAAAAGGAAGCCATTCTGTTCTCAAAGGGGGCACGATTGCCTTGACGCCTGCGTTCCTTCTACATATACTTGACTCTTGGAACGGCCAGGTGGCCGTCCTTTTTAGTTTGAGCATAGTACGCGCCTGCCCGAGTAGCGCAACGGTAGCGCAGCTGATTTGTAATCAGCAGGTTGTGGGTTCGAGTCCCTCCTCGGGCTCCACTATCACGCAGGAAGGGTTCTTATCGGAAAGGTGCTACTTGAGGAAGTTCCTGCCGGAACGACAGGGGTTTTCTAGGAGTTGCGGGCGGAAGCCTTGTGCTACACTACATGCTGGCCCTTCGGGAGGGGTGGGTGAGTGGCTAAAGCCACCTGACTGTAAATCAGGCGCCTTCGGGCTTCGGGGGTTCGAATCCCTCCCCCTCCACCACGGCTTGTAACCACAGGGATGTGCGGAGCGAGAGGCGAAGGGCCAGGTCTAGAGGGTCCGAAGATTCGCCCACATAGCTCAGGTGGCAGAGCACGTTCTTGGTAAGAACGAGGTCATCGGTTCGAGTCCGATTGTGGGCTCCAGACCAGTATTGAGTAGAAACAGACGGGACGGTAACACCAGTTCGGAGGAGACCAGGCAAATGGCGAAGCAGAAGTTTGAGCGCAACAAACCCCATGTCAACGTTGGAACCATTGGTCACGTGGACCATGGAAAAACCACCCTTACAGCTGCGATAACTAAAGTGTTGGCTTTGGCCGGAGGAGCGCAGTTTCGCGCCTTCGATACTATTGACAGCGCTCCTGAAGAGAAGGCCCGTGGAGTGACGATTGCTATTTCCCACGTGGAGTACGAATCGGCAAACCGCCATTACGCCCACGTCGACTGTCCTGGTCACGCCGACTACATCAAAAACATGATTACCGGTGCGGCCCAGATGGACGGCGCTATCCTTGTGGTGAGTGCCCCCGATGGTCCCATGCCTCAGACCAGGGAGCACATTCTGCTTGCGCGACAGGTGGAAGTGCCCAAGATTGTGGTTGCCCTTAATAAGGTTGACATGATGGAGGATCCAGAGCTCCTGGAACTGGTAGAGATGGAGATTCGCGAGCTCTTGGTCAAGTACGATTTCCCTGGAGATGATACCCCCATCATCCGCCTGAGCGCCTTGGCTGCCTTGGAATCCGAGTCGACTGACGCCGCCGCAGCTGAATACGCACCTATTCATGAATTGGTGAAGGCCTTGGACGAGTACATTCCCATCCCCCATCGGCCCAAGGAGCTACCCTTCCTCATGCCAGTGGAGGATGTTTTCAGCATCAAGGGCCGGGGCACCGTGGTGACCGGCCGGGTAGAGCGGGGTACCGTTCACCCGGGTGACGAAGTTGAAGTCGTGGGGATAAAGGACAGCCGCAAGACGGTGGTCACCGGTGTGGAGATGTTCCACAAGCTTCTCGATGAGGGCGAGCCGGGCGATGCGGTGGGTACGCTGCTGCGTGGCGTGGAGCGTGACGATATTGAGCGGGGCCAGGTACTGGCCAAACCAGGCAGTATCCGTCCGCTGAAGGAGGCCAGCGCCGAGGTTTACGTATTGAGCAAGGAAGAGGGCGGCAGGCACACCCCCTTCTTCACCGGCTACAAACCGCAGTTCTATATCCGTACCACCGACGTGACCGGTGAGATTGCCCTACCGGACGGGGTCGAGATGGTGATGCCTGGCGACAATGTGAGCGTCCAGTTGAAACTGATTGCTCCTGTTGCCCTGGAAGAGGGCCTTCGGTTCGCCATCCGTGAGGGTGGGCGAACGGTGGGCGCTGGTGTCATTACTAAGTTGACGGACTAATCGGCTATGGCGAAGAAGCGGGGTGGAGTGAGGGTCCTAATTAACCTGGCGTGTATCGACTGCCGGGAGCGGACCTATCACTCAGAGAAAAACCGCCGGAACGACCCAAGCAGGCTTGAGTTGAACAAGTTTTGTCCCAGATGCCGCGCACACAAACTGCACCGTGAGGTGCGATAAAAATGGTATCAGCAGGCCGAAATCCACTCCGGAGCGCCATGGATGAGGGAGTGTCGCGGCAACGCCGCCGACGCTTCCAGTTCATTGCAGAGGTCTTCAGCGAGTTGAGCAGGGTAACTTGGCCCACTCGCGAAGAGGCCATACGTCTCACCTTGCTGGTGTTGAGCGTTGCAGTGATTGTCGGTATTTTCGTGGGCTTGTGGGACTTTGGACTGGGCCGGCTGGCTAGCCGGTTCCTCTTTTAGGGGGGCCGCTGGAGGAGTTGATGGTCGAACAATCTGTTGTCCAACCCACGTTAAACTGGTACATCGTCCATACCTACTCCGGTCAGGAAGATCGGGTAAAACGCAACCTTGAGATTCGTATCGACTCGATGGATGCCAAGGACAAGATTCACCAGGTGGTCATTCCCACGGAAGAGGAAATCGAGATTAAAGACGGACGCAGGAAGTCCGTCCAGCGCAAGGTCTTTCCCGGTTACCTTCTCGTTCAGATGTTGATGGACGACGATAGTTGGCGAGTGGTCCGCGAGACGCCTGGCGTTACCGGATTCGTTTCTGCGGAGGATGAGCGGGAGCGCAGGCCCAAGCCTGTTCCTCTTGAGGAACGGGAGGTTGAGCAGATCCTCACCCGGATGGAGGTCAAGGAGCCGCGTATTCGTGTTGCGCTGACCGCTGGTCAGCCGGTGCGTATCACCACGGGCCCGTTCGCCGATTTCTTGGGCTCGGTCGATCACATCGACGAAGACAAGGGGAAGGTGCGGGTAATCGTCTCCTTCTTTGGTAGGGAAACGCCGGTGGAGTTGGATTTCCTGCAAGTGGAGAAGATTTAGATGGCAAAACGTGTCCGGACCGTGATTAAGCTTCAGCTCCCGGCAGGCTCGGCCACTCCGGCCCCGCCGGTCGGCCCCGCATTGGGGCAGCACGGTCTTAACATCATGCAGTTCATCAAGGAATACAACGCTCGCACGTCTAATCAGGCGGGGACCATCATTCCGGTAGATATCACGGTGTTCGAGGATAACTCCTTCACCTTTGTAACGAAGACCCCCCCCGCACCGGAGCTCATCCGCAAGGCCCTGGATGTAGAGAAGGGCAGCGCTCGGGCCCGGCATGAGAAGGTGGGGAGTATCAATCGCTCCACTATCAGGGAGATAGCGGAGACGAAGCTCAAGGACCTGAACGCCGCCGATATAGAGGGGGCGATGAAGATCATCGAAGGCACGGCCCGGAGTATGGGTGTGGAGGTCGAAGGGTAAGCTTATGGTCAAGCCTCGAAGTAGCAAGAAGTATCAAGCGGCAGCGTCCTTGGTGGATGCTAGCCAGTTCTATGGGCCCGAGGAAGCGGTGGAACTAGCCAAAAAAACGTCCACTGCGGCCTTCGACGAGACGGTGGAATTGCACCTGCGCACCAATGCTGATCCGCGTCACGCCGACCAGCAACTCCGGGGCATGGCCGTATTGCCCCATGGGCTGGGGAAGCCTGTCCGAGTGCTCGTCTTTACCCAAGGGGAGCTTGCGCTGGCGGCCCAGCAAGCGGGTGCTGAGTACGTTGGAGATGATGACCTCATCAGCCAGATCGAAGGTGGTTGGGCCGATTTCGATGTGGCGATTGCAACGCCTGACATGATGACCAGGATTGGAAAATTAGGCAGGCTGCTTGGCCGCAGGGGTCTCATGCCCAATCCGCGAACCGGTACCGTTGTCCAGCCCGATAAGCTGGTGGATGCCATTGAGGAGGCCAAGCGGGGAAGGGTGGAGCTCCGCATCGACCGGACGGCAATTATCCATTCGCCCATAGGGAAAGTGAGCTTCGAAGAGGAGCACCTGTTGGGTAATTTGGTTGCGGTGATGGATACGTTGAACCAGCTCAAGCCGACGGGGGTTAAGGGTGCCTTCATCAAGACAGGGTATCTCACGACGACTATGGGTCCGAGCATTCCGCTCGACCTTGCGAGCATTACTGGCTTGCGGTTAGACTAATCCGAAAGGATTGGAGTTCGCTCGCCCTGCGCTGATCTAAGGGCAAGTAGGGCTCCTGATAATACACAGATTGCCGCCGAAGACAGCGGGTTCTTCTACACCGAAAGGTAGAGGACTAAGCCAAAAGAGGCCCGCCGAGGTGCACGCTACGTCCTTCAGCCAAGCTGGGGGAGGCATGTGGCAGGTGCCCACGTCTTTACGGAGGTGGGCATTTTTCTTGGATTGGATAAGATAAGGAGTGGACGTGCCGACGGAGAAGAAACGACAGATAATTGCCGAGCTGGCGGCGGACTTTCGCCGGAGTACGATGCTTATCAGCACCGACTTCAGTGGGTTGCCCGTCAACGAGTTGACCGACCTCCGGCGACGGCTGCGGGAGCGCTCGGTGAGCTACCGGGTGGTTAAGAACCGCCTGGCCTCCCTGGCGGCCAAGGCGGCAGGTCTTGAAGAGATCGGCGATATTATGGAAGCCAGTACGGGTATCGTCTTCGGTTATGAGGACCCTATCGAGGCAGCCAAGGTCGTCGATGAGTTCGTGAAGGCAACCCGATCGAGGTTGGTAATCCGCAATGGATTCATGGATGGGAAGGTAATCAGCGCGGGGCAGCTTGCCGCCCTGGCGGTACTTCCTCCCAGGCCGGAACTTCTGGCAAATCTACTTGGTCGGCTCCAAGCACCGATCACCGGGATGGTGACCGTTCTGAGCGGCCCCGTTCGTGGCCTGGCTACTGTTCTGCAACGCCGAGCCGACCAGATGGCGGCGGGCTGAGCGTAACAGGCGGTAGGTGAAGAGAAAAGCGAAATCAAATAAAGGACGAGCTGGAGGAACCTATGGCACTATCTAAAGACGAATTGATGGAAGGTATCAAAGGCCTCTCCGTGCTGGAGCTCTCAGAGCTCGTGAAGGCGCTGGAGGAGGAGTTCGGCGTGAGCGCGGCGCCGATGGCGGTGGCTGCCGCACCCGCCGCCGCTGAAGGGGCTGCGGATGGAGAAGAGGAGCAGACGGAGTTCAGCGTGATGCTGCAAGAGATCGGCCCCAACAAGATCAACGTCATCAAGGCGGTGCGTGAGGTGACTACCTTGGGTCTGCGGGAGGCCAAGGATCTCGTGGAGTCCGCCCCCGTCGCGGTCCAGGAGTCGGTCTCCAAAGACGACGCCAATGCGACTAAGGCCAAGTTGGAAGAGGCAGGCGCGGTTATCGCGGTTCAGTAGGGTTTTTCGAGGCTGCTTAAAGAAAAGGGTGCGCCCGAGAGGGGCACCCTTTTCTTTTTCTTGTTCGGATTTCATTGTTCAAAAGCGTATTCCTTTCCCTTTCTCCACAGCCGTTCGCGGCCTCTATTAATCAGATGTAGTTGGCACTCCATCTGATGGCTGGACAACTGATACCAGTAGTGATACTGTCCAGTCAACTTACTCCTGAGGAGGGGAGATCCTATGGTCACAGAAATCAGTCCCGAAGGTGGGAGTCACGGACTCACAGAAGAAGGCCTCGTCCACATTCCCGGCTTTCTGAGCAGGTGGGTACGATTGGCCAGCGGCGCGCGCGCCCACTATATGACCGCCGGCGACACTGGTCCGGCAGTGATTCTTTTACACGGTGGGATCAACGGTTCGTCGGGCACGGCGGGATGGCGCTTCATGGCCCCGTTCCTGGGAGCCAACGGGTTCCGAGTGTTCTGTCCCGACCAGCCCGGTTTCGGACTGGCGGACACCCGTGAGGAGTTCTGGCCCCAAGAGGGAACCCTGAGTCACATCGAATTCGTGAAGGAATTTGCCGACGCTCTGTGTCTCGATAAGTTTCACCTTAGCGGGAACTCCATGGGCTGTGGCAACTCTGTCCAGTTCATTCAACGCTACCCAGAACGGGTCATCAGCTTCGCGCTCATCGCCGGCGGGTGGGCCGACTTGGCCGACCCGGCCAAGCGCATTACGGGCAAGGACGGTAAGTTTACGCCCAACCCCAGCTACAACCGCCCACCGTGGGACGGTACCGAGCAGAGCATGCGCGAGTTGATGGAGGGTATTATCTTTAAGCAGGGCGTCATCTGGCCCGAGCTAATCAAGATGCGTAACGACGCAGCCCTGCGGCAGAAGGAGTCCTTCGAGGCTCTGTCTGCGGGACGAGAGAACGTTATAAATGACCCCAACCTGCGTCAGAAGACCACCGGCAAGGGCCGCTTCGACAGCATGACCCTCCCTGGAATCAACCTCTACGGCAAACAGGATGTGCTCAGCCCAGTGGAGAACGGATTCGCCCAAGATGAAATGGGACTGAAAAACATCCAGTGCTTTTTCCCCGACCAGTGTGGCCACCAGGGCCAGTCAGACCAGCCAGAGATGTTCCAGCAAGTTTTCTTGGAGTGGTTCCGGTATGGCAAGGTCAGCAAGGAGACGGCTGAGTGGGCTGGCGCTTCCGACCGCACGCCAGTGAAGGCCACCCATATTGACCTTGAGGGCAACGTGGTGCCTAAGGATGTCATCGCGATCAAGGGCGAGATTTCACCAGGCGTCAAAGTCTAGTAAGTAAATTCTTTGTAATAGGGATGTCTCGGCAGGCCCCACCCCTTTTTCGGGTGGGGCCTGCTCTATTTCTATGGCGTGCGGCGGCTTGGCAGGGGAGTCAAGCGTGTCTCTCGACAATGGGGGAGTCCGGTGATACCGTCGTATCAGATTATTCCTGAGGAGGGAAATGTTATGGTCACTGAGTTGACGAAGGAGAGTGGGAGCCATGGGCTCACGGAGGAAGGCCTCGTGCACATCCCGGGCCTTATGAGCCGGTGGGTTCGTTTGGCTAGCGGCGCGCGCGCCCACTATATGACCGCCGGCGAGACTGGTCCGGCAGTGATTCTTTTGCACGGTGGGATCAACGGTTCATCGGGCACGGCGGGATGGCGATTTATGGCCCCGTTCCTGGCTGAGGGTGGCTTCCGCGTCTACTGTCCCGACCAGCCCGGCTTCGGACTAGCCGACACTCGCGAAGAGTTCTGGCCCAAGGAGGGCATGCTTAGCCACATCGAGTTTGTGAAGGAGTTCGCCGACGCGTTGTGTCTGGACACGTTTCATATCGGCGGTAACTCCATGGGCTGCAACAACAGCGTGCAGTTCGTCCAGCGCTACCCTGAGCGCGTCATCAGTTTCGCTATTATCGCGGGCGGTATCGGCGACTTGGTGGACCCAGCCACGCGGGTGGAGGGGAAGGACAGTAAGTACTCGGCCAACCCCAACTACGTCCGTCCACCGTGGGACGGCACCGAGCAGAGCATGCGTACGTTGATGGAGGGCATCATCTACAAGCAGGGCGTCATCTGGCCCGAGCTCATCAAAATGCGTAATGATGCCGGCCTGCGGCAGAAAGATTCGTTTAACGCACTGGCTGCGGGCCGAGAGCGCGTTGCGAAGAATCCCAGCTTGCTGCAGAAGACTACAACCAAGGGTCGTTTCGACAAGCTCACTATTCCCGGCATCTACCTCTATGGCATGCAGGATGTGCTGATTCCCGTAGAGAACGGATTCGCTCAGGAAGACGTGGGACTCGACAATCTCCAGTACTTCTACCCCGACGCGTGCGGCCACCAGGGCCAATCGGACCAGCCGGAGATGTTCAACCAGGTGCATTTGGAGTTTTTCCGAGACGGTAAGGTGAGCCGGAAGACGGCCGACTGGGCGGGAGTCTCCAAGCGCCGTCCGGAGATTGCCAGCATCGTTGGGTAGGTGGTGAGTGTTCCATCTGGAGGCGACAAGTGAGCGCCTCAGAGCGATAGATGGAAGGACACAAGAAAGGGGAGGCTCCGATTTCGGGGCCTCCCCTTTCTCTTTGTGCTGTGCAAGGCGAAATTAGGCGAGCCGCTTTGCGACGGTGTCCCAGTTGACGTTGTTGAAATATGCCTCGATGTATTTCCCGCGTCCGGCGGGATTGGTGGTCCAGTCCACCGAAAAGGCGTGCTCCCACAGGTCAAGAATCAGAATGGGCTTGTAGCCAGCGGGGTGTCCCTGCTCATGCATCTCGATCCAGAAGTTGGACAGGGCTCCGTTGGTGGGGTCCTGGTAAAGAACAGCCCAGCCCACGCCCCGCATCTTGGCGATGGCGTCGAATTCCGCTTTGCCCGTATCCATGGAGCCGAAGCTGGAGTTCATGGCGTCGATGAGTTTGGCTGGCGGGTCGCCACTGGTGGGAGCCATGGTCTCGAAGTAGCCTTCGTGGAGCACCATGCCGTTGTACTCCCATCCTTTGCGGCGGTGAAGCTCGGAAAAGAGAGGGTTGCCTGTGGACTGGCCCGCGTCGACCAATGCCTGGATCTCTTTGTTAATGCGGTTGACATTGGTGACGTAACCCTCATAGAGCGCCCAGTGAAGGGCTATCTGGTCTTCGGATATCCCGTTGAGGTCCTTGGGGCGGAACTCCGATTTAGGTGCGTATTCGGCCATGGTGTACTCCTTTTTCTTCGTTGGTACGCGGGCTGCACCTTAGCAGGACACCTCGCAGCAGGCAAGCTCCGTGCGTTCGGTATCGACCACCTGTGTCACTCCCTTCAGCCGCTGAGCGCTTCGGTTGCCTTGGCGGCTGCGAAATCGATCTCCTCGGCGGTATGGGCCAAGGAGACGAAGGTGGCTTCGAACTGGGACGGCGCTAGATAGACGCCCCGCTTCAGCATGGCGTGGAAGTAGGTGGCATAAGCGCCGGTATCGGCGGCGGTGACGTCTGACCAAGTCGCCGGGATCGACGTGGTAAAGAAGGCGGTGAGCATAGAGCCTACGCGGTTCACGATCAGGGGCGTTCCTGTGTGCTGTGCGGCATTGAGGAGGCCTCGTTCGAGCCGAGCGCCAAATTCCTCAAGGGTGTCGTAAACTCCGGGCTTTTGTAGCTCCTTCAGGCTGGCAATGCCCGCCGCCACGGCAACGGGGTTTCCCGACAGGGTGCCCGCCTGATAGACGGGCCCCAGGGGCGAGATCTGGCCCATGATATCGCGCCGCCCACCGTAGGCGCCGACGGGCAGGCCACCCCCGATTATTTTGCCCAGGCAGGTCAAATCGGGAGCCACGCCATAGAGTGCCTGGGCCCCACTGTACGCCACCCGAAAACCGGTAATCACTTCGTCAAAAATGAGGAGCGCTCCGTGGGCATCGGCCAAGTGCCGCAGGCCTGGGAGGAAGTCTGGTGCAGGGGCGACCACGCCCATGTTGCCAGCAACCGGCTCCACGATGATGGCTGCCACCTGGCCGGGGTTGGCCCGCAGTAGTAACTCCACGGTGTTTAGTTGGTTGAACTCCGCCACCAGGGTTTCCGATGCGTAGGAGCTGGGCACACCGGCGCTGGTGGGCACACCGTGGGTTGCCGCGCCTGAGCCCGCCTTCACTAGCAGGCCATCGGCGTGACCGTGGTAACAGCCGTTGAACTTGATGAGCTTGTCCCGGCCAGTAAAGCCCCTGGCGACCCGAATGGCGCTCATGGTGGCCTCGGTGCCGGAACTGACGAGCCGTAGCATCTCTATGGACGGGACTGCCTGGGCGATGAGCTCCGCGAGTTCGACTTCGGCCTCCGTGGGCGCGCCGAAGCTGGTTCCGCTGGCCGCTGCCTGCTGCACGGCTTCGACGATGGCGGGGTGGGCATGCCCCAAAACAAGGGGTCCCCAGGAGCCCACGAAGTCTAAGTAGTCGTTGCCATCGGCGTCGCGCACACGAGCGCCACTGCCACTGACAATGAAGGGCGGCGTGCCCTTTACAGCGCCGAAGGAGCGGACGGGACTGTTGATACCGCCAGGCATAATGTTCTTGGCGCGGGTAAAGAGCTGTTCCGAGCGGGTGCGTTCAGTCATGCATAATCCTTGTTTGAGGCAATTCCCGTTTATCCTTGGTTTGTCGGTGGACGAACGGAGGCCCCGGCCTCTTTTTTGTGATGAGTGTCTTCTGCCTTAGGTGGCGTCCAATGCAAGCTGGAGCTGCAAGGCCACCGGGTCGGTCAGCGTCGAGCGGAATTTCGCATAGCTAGTGATGAGCTTCCAGCGGTTTCGGTAGATCGCGAGGCGCTGACGTAAAGGCTCGCCATCGCGGCCGTCCAGGTCGAGATTACCCGCGTCGGCGAAGCGTGCGAATCCGCCGGACGGCAGGACCCATGCCTCCGACGGATCGCCGTCTTCCAGGACAACGCCCACAACAAACAGGTGCTGCCGGGGACGGAACCGTCCCATGTGAAAAACAGCAGGAGCACCTTGGGTGGTTGTCGTTATCAGTATCTCCACGTACTGATCATCGACTCCGCGTGCCGCGAGGTGGACGTCGTTGGCACCGGTCACCGGAGTGAAGAGGACGGCGCCGCGCTGTTGCAGATGGTCGATAACATAGCGCTGGGCAGCATCGGTCCCCACAGCTAGCCCTCTAACCGCAAGAGCGCTGCGGCCTCCTTGGCGTGGTAGGTGAGGATGAGGTCTGCCCCAGCGCGTTTGATGGAGGAGAGCATCTCCATCATGGCGTCGTCGTAATCCAGCCACCCTCGTTCCGCAGCTGCTTTCAGCATGGCGTATTCGCCCGATACATTGTAGGCGGCTAGGGGATGGGGAAAGCGCCGCCTGGCTTGCGCGAGCATGTCGAGATAGGCCAAAGCGGGTTTTACCATAAGGATATCGGCGCCCTCCGCGGCGTCCTGCGCCATCTCCCGGAACGCCTCGCGGGAGTTGCCCCCGTCCATCTGATATGTTTTGCGGTCGCCGTGTTGGGGTGTTGATTCAGCAGCGATGCGAAAGGGGCCGTAGAAGGCAGACGACATCTTGGAGGCGTAGGCCATGATGGCTGTCTGCTCGTAAGCGCCGTTGTCGAGCGCGGTGCGGAGAGCCTGCACCTGTCCGTCCATCATGGCGGAGGGAGCGACGATGTCGGCGCCCGCCCCGGCGTGGGAGCACGCGCTCTGGGCAAGCAGATCCAGGGTGGCGTCGTTATCTACTGTGCCGGTGGATGTGAGGACTCCGCAATGGCCGTGGTCGGTGTACTCGCAGAGGCACACATCGGTGACGACGACCATCTCCGGTGCCGCTTGTTTCACGGCTGTCACCGCCTCCTGCACAATACCGTGGGCATGATAGGCCTCGCTCGCAAACTGGTCCTTCCGCTCAGGGATGCCGAAGAGGAGCACCGAGCGGACGCCCACGGCCTGGGCTTCGGCCACCTCTTCGAGCAGTGTATCAACCGAGAACTGGAACTGACCAGGCATGGGCTTGATGGGTATGCGCAAGCCGTGGCCGTGGGTCACGAACAAAGGGTAGATAAAGTCGTCTGGCGAGAGGCGGGTCTCGCGGACCAAGGCTCGGAGAGCCTCCGTGCGCCGAAGTCTGCGCAGGCGGGTGGTGGGAAATCCTGGCGTTGAGAGGGAGCGACGGTTGCTCATCGCTTCGCGCATATCACACTTCTACCGTATTCGCTGAGTCATGGGCGATTAGCGATTGTACGAGGCCAGGAACGGTGTGCTCCTCGGCTTCGATATGCACTTCCAGCCCCAGTTCCCGGGCCATACGGCTGGTGGCGGGCCCGATGGACGCGACCAGTTTTGTGCTAAGCACCGTGATGTCGCGGTCAAGCAACGCGACCAGATTTCTCACTGTGGACGAGCTGGTGAAGGTGACCACGTCGATGGCGCCCGCGGCCAGGAGCTCCTTCGCTCGTTGGGCGGCCCCCGATGGCAGTACCGTACGGTAGGCAGTTACTTCGTCGACCAGAGCTCCCAGGGCGGTCAGCCCCTCGGGCAGCGCCTCCTCTCCGATATCGGATCGGGGTAGGAGCACGTTGGCTCCGAAAACCCCAGCGTGTTGGAATTCCTTGGCAATGCCCTGGCTGGAGAAGGTGCTGGGGACAAAGTCCGCTACGATGCCGCGAACGAGCAATGCCTGGGCCGTGGCGGGGCCGATGGCGGCGACCTTGACTGGGCCGATGGCCCGAGAGTCCTTTCCTGCATCCTGGAGCCGGTTGAAGACGGCCTCGACTCCGGCGGCGCTGGGAAAGACAATCCAGTCGTACCGCCCCAGACCGGCCAGGACGGAATCCATGTGGGCGTAGTCGTCCAGTGGTTGGATTTCGATGGTCGGCAGCTCCACGGCTTCTGCCCCCTGAGCCCTCAGTGCTTTGCTTAGCATCCCTGCATGAGTACGAGAGCGGGTGACCAGGATGCGTTTGCCGAAGAGGGGACGGGTGTCGAACCAGCGCAGTTGGCCGCGAAGGGCGGCGACCTCGCCGATAACCGCGACCACAGGCGATTCCAACCCAGCATCGAGGCTGCGTTGGATAATGTCGTTCAGCGTCCCGGTCACGGTGCGTTGGTTGGGCAGGGTACCCCACTGGGTGATGGCCACCGGCGTGCTGGAAGCACGGCCGTTTTTCACTAGCGTTCGGACGATGTCCGGCAGGCTGCGCCAGCCCATGAGGACAACCACTGTCCCCGGCGTTTTCGCCAGCGCGGGCCAATCTAATGAAGATTCCGGTTTGGTGGGGTCTTCGCTGCCACTCACCACGGTAAAGGCGGTGGCTGTACCCCGGTGGGTTACGGGGATGCCCGCATAGGCGGGCACGGCGGTGGCCGAACTGATACCAGGGACGACTTCGCAATCGACTCCGGCGGCATGGAGCGCCAAGAGTTCCTCGCTGCCTCGTCCGAAAACGAAGGGGTCGCCGCCCTTGAGGCGGACCACGGTCTTTCCGGCCCGGGCTTCTTTCACTAGGGCCTGGTTGATAGCATGCTGGAAGGCGCCTGGGGTATCCGGCTCCTTCCCCATGAAGACTCGCTCGGCGTGGGCTGGTGCATAGTCCAAGAGCGCTGCGTTGCAGAGACGGTCGTAGACGACCACGTCGGCCTGCCTCAAGGCGTCCGCTCCCTTGACGGTGATGAGGCCCGGGTCGCCGGGGCCGGCGCCAACCAGGAAGACTTTAGCTGGGCTCATCGAGTCTTCTCGATGCCCATGAGCGTTCCGGCTCCCTGTTCCAGGAGCGCGGCGTAGGCGGCCCTGCCCGCGCCTTCAGAGTCGTTGGCATCCCAGGCCACTGTTGTGCGATAGCTGGTAGAACCGTCCAAGGCCGAAGTGGCGGCTGTCAGCCGCACGCGGTTGCCTTCGATGACGGCCAGGGCCCCGATGGGGACCTGGCAGCCACCACCTGCAGCTCGCAAGACCCAGCGCTCCGCTTCCACCGCCGCCGAGGTGTCGGCGTCTGTTAGGGATTGCACCATGGCCGTCAGCTCGGTATCTGCCGAGCGTACCTGCGCCGCTAAAGCGCCCTGGCCGGGTGCTGGCGTGCACGCCTCTATGTCGAAATATTCCGCCACGTGGGCCGCGATGCCAAGGCGTTCGATTCCTGCCGCTGCGAGCACAACCCCGTCGTAATCTTGTCCCGATGCCTTGACTAAACGCGTTTCCACGTTACCCCGGATGGGGAGGTAGTGAAGGTCGCTGCGAAGACTGCGGAGGAGGGCCTCGCGCCGGGGACTGCTGGTGCCGATACGCGCACCGGCGAGGAGCTGGGCGAAGGGAAGATCCCATCTGTTGATGAGCACGTCCCGAGGGTCGGCCCTTTTCAAGATAGGCATGACAGCGAAGTGGAGCGACTCCTCTGTGGGCAGGTCTTTCAAACTGTGGACTGCCAGGTCGATCCGGTGTTCAAACAATGCCCGCTCCAGCTCTGTGACGAAGGTCCCTTTGCTGAGCTGTGCAAGAGGGATATCGGGTTTCCGGTCGCCTTCGCTGTGGATAGATTCGACCGCGAATACAGCATTCGGGAAGCTTTCACGGAGCGCCTCGAGCACCAAGTCGGTTTGGCGGATGGCCAGACCACTGCTGCGGGTGCCTAAGGTGATAGTGCGGGGCATGGCTCCCCCCAAGACGGCTATTGGGTGTCCAGCCCGAAGAGTTCTCGGGCTGCTTGGGTGAACGACTCGTCTTTGCGCTGCCGCAGGGCGTGGGTGGGAGTGTGCAGTAACTTCTTCACCATGGCCTTGGTCATGGCGTTGACCCGCTCACTGTCGGCCTCGGAAAGGCCCTTCAGGCGGTGGACCTCCGTGGCGCGGAGCGCTTCGGCTTGGTGACGGATTGCCGCAATGGTCGGAGTTAATAGTTGATGTTCCAACCACTCTTGAAACCGTGTGACCTCCTCGCCCACGATGTGCTCCACTTGCAGGGCCTCGGTCTCGCGGTCTTTGCGGTTGGCCTCAGCTAGCATTTCCAAGTCGTACATGGTGAAGAGGTGGACGTAGGGTATTTGGCCGGCGGCTGGGTCCACATCCCTTGGCACAGCGATATCAACGATGAAGAGAGGCTGGTCAGGCCGTTGGGCCATCGCCTCGCCCACCATCTCTTCAGAGAGTAAGAAGTCCGGCGCTCCGGTAGAACTGATGACGATATCCACTTCGCCGAGGAGGTGGGGCAAGTCGTCTAGCTCCGCCAATTCAGCGTCCAGAGCCTCGGCCAACTCTTCGGCGTGGGAACGCGTCCGGTTTGCGACGACCAGCGAGTTGAGTCCTGCATCCTTCAACGCCCTGGCTGCCAGACGGCCAGCGTCGCCGACGCCCACCACCACCGCACGTTTGCTCCGAAGGTCGCCTAAAGAGCGGCGGGCCATCTCCACGCAGGCGCGGCTTATCGAAAGGGCGTTCCGACCAATGGCCGTTTCCGTGCGGGCCCGCTTGCCCACTCGGAGCGCCTCATGGAATAGCCGAGCGAGCACGCCACCCGCCGTACCGTGATTGCTGGCCATACTGTAGGCATCCCGGACCTGGCCGAGGATTTCAGATTCTCCAATGATGAGGGAATCCAACCCTGAAGCCACCCGAAAGAGGTGAGCGACGGCATCGTCCTGTTCCAGGGTGTAGAGATAGGGTTGCAGGTCGTCCTGGGCCATTCCGAACTGTCCTTGGAGGTAGGTGTTAACTTCTCGGAACCCCTCGTCTCCGTCGGCAGCAACGGTGTACACCTCGGTCCGGTTGCAGGTGGACAGGAGGACGCCGCGCGTCATCAGCGATTTGAGGGTGCCGAGTGCTTGGGGTAATGCAGCCTTGCTCAGGCTCATCGCCTCCCGGGTTGCCAGGGGGGCCGAACGATGATTGATTCCTGCTAATAAAATCTGCATCAGCTCACCGCCGCATCGAGCAGCGCATGGAGCATCCGCTCTTTTGCCTCTTCTTCGCGGCCGGTTTCCACCAAATCTAGGAGGTGCGAGTCCATAGCCTCTTGCCATGCCTCGGGGTTAACGTGCCGGTTCTGTTTCTTTATCTCAACTCTTACCGCCGCGAGTACATCAGCAGCCCTCGCCCAGGCCATACACCGGCAGGTCGTCTGTTGCGGATCGCCGAAATCGATGGGGCGAGAGCCTTCCATCAACTCGCGTAGTCGTCTGGCTAGGGCAGGGGAAGTCCCTGCGGTGGAAATGGCCACGGCGACATGCCCCCGTTCCACCACAGCAGGAGCGATGAAGGAACAAAGCTCTGGGACGTCCACCACGTTGAGCAGCACGTTGTGCTCCTCAGCGGCGCTATGTACAGCGCGGTTCACCGACTCGTCGTCTGTGGCTGTGATCGCCAGGAAAGCGCCGAGCAGGTCGCCTTGACGGTAGGGTCGCCGTTCCCAGCGGACGCTGCCCTCAACGGCCCAGCGTTTAACCGTTGGCGTGGCCTCCGGGCTTACAACGGTCACAGTTCCACCGGACTCCAGCAGTTGTGCAACCTTGCGCTCTGCTATGGTCCCGGCCCCGATAACGACGCACCTGCGGCCTTGTACATCCAAGTAGGCTGGATAATAGCGTCCCATGACTAGACCGTCACGCCCTCTTCCACAAAGTAGCGAACGCGTGTCTTTTTGTACTCACGGGTGCTGTAGAGCAGTTGATATTCGGTGATGCCCGTCTTCTGCGAGAGTTCCTCTGTCAGCTGTTCGCATTCCTTCTGGGTCTGGGCGTGGATCATGGTGAAGTGCGTGTACTGCCAGTCGGGAAAGGTCGGACGCTGATAGCAGTGAGTTACCCAAGGGTTTTCGGCCATGAGCAACCCCACCTCCACGGCCCGCTCTTCAGGGACTCGCCAGACGGCCATGGCGTTGGCTGAAAAACCGGCCTTGCGGTGGTAGAGCACGGCGCTGAAACGCCGCATGATTCCCCGCTCCTGCAATTGGGCGGTCAACGCAAACAGCGCTGTTGTGGTTACGCCTAACTGACGCGCCATCCCGTCGAAGGGCCGCGATTCCAGGGGCAGGTCTTCCTGGAGTACTCGAACCGCCTCAATATCGGAGAGAGTTATCTCCGCAGCTTTGTTCCAGTCGGGACTGAGACCGCTCTTTTCACCCTCAGCTGTGTAGCCGTCGGGAGAGAAATAGTTGTAGGCGGCACCCTGGTTCTTGACCATGTCGAAATTGACACCGATTTTGAAGAACCGGACTGTGGGCATGACCCGGAAAGCCTCAGCGCTCGTCTCGGCAGCCATGCGTTCCACCGTGGTGTTGAGGTCTTCGTAGGGGGGGACAGCCAGTGTAAACCAGAGGTTGTAGTTGCCATTCCGTGCATAGTTATGGCTCACCCCCGGGTGTTCATTCAGCTTCTGGGCTCCCTTGTCCAGGAGATGCGGCGGGTAACGGAAGGCCACGAGCGTTGTCTTATAGCCCAGCCGCCGGGTGTCGAAGATGGCGCTAATCTGCCGCACTATGTTGCGGCGTTTCAGTTGCTTCAGTCGACTCAGGACGTCTTCCTCCGTCAACGCAAGCTCCGCTGCGATAGCCTTATAGGGCTCTTCCGCCAGTGGGAAGCTGGTCTGAATGAGGTTGAGCAGTTGTTTGTCGACCAGGTCGATAGCCGTCTTAGCCGCCATGGGGCCTCCCGTCCAAATTATTCTGGGTGGTTGGAGCGCTGAAAGCCTGGGTAACGGTCAAGAGCACCTCATCCGTGATTCTGTTGAGCTGCTGCCAGCACCGGCTTAATTCATGGGTATTGTTGCCACAGTGCTTGACTAAGGCAGGTTTGAGCGCCTCCACCATGAGTCCACGGAAAAAGATGAAGGCTTGGACCGTCTCCGGCAGCGCGATTCCTTGGCTATCCGAGACCGCAACGTAGCGTGAGCCTAGAGAGCGCGCCTTCGCGAGTACGTCCGCAAGGCGTGGATGGCCTAAACTTGTTAGGCAGAGGTCCAATAGCTCACGCCCCAGGAACCGCATTTCCTCCTGGGCGGCATCGTCAAAACGGGACATCCAATTGGTATCGTGGGCTGCGCTGGTCGACAACTTCCGTCGAATTCGGGGAAGCACCACCTGGTTTGTAGGTAGTGGCCTGGGGTTACCACCCTCCGTGTTTTCAAACAGAGCACGAATATCGTCGCTGGAGAAACGGCGGTGGCCTCCGGGGGTCCGGAACGTGCGAATTAGGCCATTGTCTGCCCATTGCCGGAGGGTCGCTTCGTTGATATTCAACAGCTTTCGTGCAAGGCCCAACGAAAGCCATGTCCGGCTGTGGATGGTATCTTCGATTTGGTGCACCATAGTAGCAACCTGTCAACAAATCTGTTGAAATCTATAGAAATCTCACATTACCTTAAGGGCACTGGTAGGTTACTAGCACCTCCGAGCAGCGTCAATGGGCTGTGATGTAGCTGCCGCTCCTCTGTGGTTATGACTCATGGGGTTTCCATGTGCTTAGCGACTTCCCTAGGCATCTGCTAATGGACGAGGCCTTTGCAGTACTGGGCGGACAAGCAACGCTTGATAGTCACCCTAAAGGCGGCTGCCTGGACCAACGGCTTGGTCGAGCATTGAAGCCTGAGCCTGATGGAGGCGTGGTCATTCCCGTGCGGACCCCCTTCGAGCAGCACCTGGTGTTCATCAATGCGGCATCATCCGGTCAGCAGGTGCGTTCCTTGGGTGAGTGTCGTTTCGTGCCTCTTAATTGGCTGCGGCGCCTGGTAATACGCGCGTGACCCAAACGGTGACGGGCTCTCATGGCTCCGTGACCCATTGAGTCGTATGAGTCTAGAAGCGGCGAGGAGTCGTTCGGGCCGATACGGCGTTGTTGACACACTCCTCTGATTGCAATATTCTCCCGTCCGTAGCAGGGTGTAAAGTCCTGTGGAATCAGAGGATTGGGGCTGGCGTTTCCCCGGCTCTACTAGTTTCGAATATTTAAGGAGGGCGTATGGCAGTCAATCAAGACCTGTGGTTTGAGATCAACGAGTTCATGATCTACGAGGCGAGTCTGCTGGACGATAGGAAGTTCCACGACTGGCTGGACATCCTGGCCGACGACCTCTTCTACTTCATGCCGCGCAAAAAGAACCGCCAGCGCAAGGACATGGCGCGGGAGATCACCCCGCTGGGCGACTTGGCGCTCTTTGAGGAGGACAAGGAGAGCATGAAGATGCGGATCGCCCGGCTGGACACGGGCATGGCCTGGGCGGAGGATCCGCCGTCGCGGACACGCCATATCGTGTCCAATTTGAAGGTAGAGGAGCTGGGTAATAACGAGGTTCGGGCCCGGACCGACTTCATCCTTTACCGGACGCACTTGGAGACCGACCAGGACTTCTTCGTGGGATGCCGTGACGACGTGCTGCGTAGGGAGGATGGTCAGTGGAAGGTGGCTAAGCGCACCATCGTTCTTGATGTCAACGTCATTATGGCCAAGAATCTGAGCGTCTTCTTTTAGATAGGTTTGCGTATTTTATGCAAAGGAGCACCCCGGTTTTACCGGGGTGCTCCTTTTTTCCATTGAAGATTCGAGGATTCTTCGTATAATTACGGAGGCGCCGCTCGTTAGACTGGGAGCCAGCACGCCGGACATTACGGCTCAAGACTTCGGTGGGGCGTGGTTAAACAACAACATGAACAGGAGGACTACTATTACACAGCTTGCCTATGTGGGGATTGGGGTGAAGGACAGCGCGGCCTGGGAGAACTTCGGCGTTAACGTCCTGGGATTGGGTCTCAGCGAGAAACTCGATGATGGGACGATGTATCTGCGTCAAGACGAATACAGCCACCGCTTTATCATCGAGCCCACCGGGGAAGACGACCTCAAATACGCCGGCTGGATGACGCCCACAATGGAGTCTTTCCACGATGTGGAAGACCGTCTCCGGGCGGCAGGTGTTGCATTCGAGGAAGGTTCTCCCGAAGAGTGCGCCTACCGCAAGGTCGTTCGTTTCATTGTCTTCAAGGACCCCAACGGTGTTCGTACCGAGGTCTGCTATGGCCTCCACGTTCTGGCTGACGAACCGTTCCATTCTCCGCGAAACATCACCGGATTCAAGGCCGGGAATCTCGGACTTGGTCACATTTTGATTGGGGTAAATGATGTCGACGAATCAGAGAATTTCTACCGAGACGTTTTGGGGCTGCGAGTCAGCGACTACATTTATCGTGGGACACCGGGGGCTGGGGGCTCCAAGCTCTGTTTCCTCCACACCGAGACGGGGCGACACCACTCCCTGGCTTTTGGCACGATGGGCGGCCCCAAGCGTATAAACCACTTTATGATTGAAGCTAAGTCTATGCATGACGTGGGGCTCACCTTTGATGTAGCTAAGGAACAAGGCGTACCGATCCGCTCAGGGCTCGGAGTCCACAGCAACGACCACATGTTTTCCTTCTACATGGTGAACCCCTCCGGTTTCGGCGTGGAGTACGGTTGGGGAGCCCGGGTGGTCGATGACAAGGAGTGGGTTGTACAGAGCCACCACACCGCAAATGTGTGGGGGCACCACCGTCCCGATCCTGTCGAAGCGCCCGCAAGCGCCCGTTAGTCACACCGCCTACTGAAACATCGCGATCAAGCTAAAGGAGCCGTCGGAATTCCGACGGCTCCTTTCTATTTGAGTGGGCCAGTCTATGTGCAATTCCTGTGGCGTGCGGTGCGTATGCAAACTCGGCCTATGCGCGCCCTGGATGGCGGCTACCAACCGGCGGGGATAACGGTCTGGAGCTACTACTCTGTCGTCGGGCGGCGACTGAGGGACAAGGCCCGCGCCTGTATCGGCCAGCTCCTTCGCCGGTGTAAAGGTGCGTTGGCGTATGGTAACGCCGCGTGGCGGACCGAAGCAGATACGCTCGATGGAGGGTAGGATCGGTTAGGAGTTCTGCGGCTACAACCAGTCCGGTGAGTATAGCGCGCTAGAGCGTTGGAATAACACTGAGCTGCTGCATCTGCCTATGAAGTCGAAGTTGCCCCGGGCCTCCACTACCTTGTTGCCTGCAATCAGGTGAAAGACCCAGGGCACTCACGTCAATCCGCTTGCCTGAGAGCGGATGATCGCCTGCTTGTTCGCCATTGGTGGAGTGTTCGCAGGATCCCAATAATTGCAGCCCAGGCCGTTGTTTACTACGCATGCAGGCTTTTGCGATCTACGGGGATCAGGTGCGCATGCGCAGGGTGAGTAGGTCCTCCGTGGTGATGACCTCAGAGCGCTGCACAAGGTCTCCAGGATCGTCGGACGCGCGAAGGAGTCTCCCCGACAGGTTATCCGCCTCTCCCGACGCCAGGAACATGAACCGGTCGACGGTGAGGGCTATGGGCGTATCGCGGCCCTGTTCCAAGTTGTCCCGAAACCTGTTTTGGATTCGCGAATCCACTTCGGTTGAGTTGGCCGCGTAATCAACCATCGCAGTCCTAACCATTCCGGGGGCGTAGGCAAAAACTGCAATGCCGTGCTCTGCGAGCTCCATCGCCAGCGTGTTGGTCCATTGGGTGAGACCAGCCTTGGCTGCGCCATAGGCACTGAGGTACAGGCTAGGGCCGACCGCCGCTCCACTGGAGATGTTGATGATTCTGCCGTGCCTTCGCTGCATCATGCCGGGAAGCACGCTTGCGGTAAAGAGGTAGGGGCCCCGAAGGTTGACCTCCACGGTACGCCACCAATGTTCGGGCTCGGCTTCCCAAGTTGGCACCATGGGGCCAGGCATGCCAGCGTTGTTCACAAGAAGGTTAATCGCACCTAACTGGGCCTCCGTTTCGGCGACCACTCGCTTGACGGCCTTGGCGTCAGTGACATCCGCGGAGAGCGCGATGGCCCGTCCTCCGGCATCCGTAATGCGTTGGACCGTTTCCTTCAACTGGTCCTCGGACCGGGCGGATACGGAGACGCACGCGCCGGCTGCTGCCAGGGCCTGAGCAAATGCCTGTCCAAGTCCGCGGCCTCCACCTGTTACCAGGGCAACCTGTCCGTCGAGTCGTGCATCACGATAGCTGGTCATAGGATGGGTACTCTCCTCACAATCGCCTTGTACTTTCGTGGGATCGATTCCTATAGGTTTAGCGTTGCCCCCCAACTCTCTGCGAAGGCGACCTCTTCAATGGACTTTCGCGTCTTGCGTCCATGGTGCCCATCGGGGCCGTTGCCAGCGGGGTAGCCCATCGGCACGAGCGCGGTGGTGTCAACATCGTCGGGAATCCCTAGGACCTTTTTGAAAGCGGCGTCGGCATAGCGAAATCCGGTGGTGATGCTTCCGCCAAGGCCATAGGCATGCGAGGCCAGCAGGAGGTTTTGAAGCGCAGGGAAGGTGCGCCCATGGGGTCCGACGTTGCTGGGCGGTGGTAATGGACTGCGCAGTGCGCAGGCGATGATAATCACCGGAACGCTTGCCAGCGACTCTTGGAACTCGGTGCTCCCCATCTCCCGTCCGGACATGGCTGCCTGTTCCTTCGCGGCCTGGATGGCCAGCTCGCTCAGTGTGTGTTTGACTTCCGGGCTGCGGATGACGATGAACCGCCAAGGCTGGCGGTTGCCGCCGCTGGGTGCCTGAAACGCGGCTTCTAGTACCTTCCTGAGCACATTGTCGGGTACTGGGTCTGTCTTGAACTTCTGGATACCGCGGGTGGTGTAGATGGCATCGAGCAGGGTCATCGCTTCGGGCTTGCTGGTCATGGCTGCTCCTTTGTGGTTGCAGGGAGTTCCCAAGTGGCCAGTATATCGGACTGTGGGACGTTCGGGTGTTGGAGGGTGCTCGGTCGGGCGGTTTCAGCATGCGATGCATGCCAGAGGTGCAGTACAGGGGCTCTGGCCATCCCAAGGATGGGAGCGCCGGAGTGCTTCACCTAAGAGAGGAACTGACGGCCTAGCGGTGTTTCACACCGTTAGGCCGTCACTAGAGCATGCTCCTCTGAAGGGAACCGAGGGAGGACACGGTTCTTAGCTCAGTGTTAAATCGACGCGATCGCCTTCAGCGACCCTTGAGGGCGATGACCTCTTTGGGCACCACCTTGCCTTCCAGGTCAACGTGGCTGGACTTGACAGGCTTGCGATCTGAGACCCCTGCCCATTCGGCCGTCTCCTTGCTCACCTTGCCATACTTGAAGAACTCCAAGAAGGCCTGGTTGAACATCTCTGGCTGGTCGGACTGCCCCTGGTGACCGCACTTGTCCGGGTAGAAGAACTGAATGTTATCGAATCCCACGTCCTCTTGGTTGAATCCGTTCTCCACCGGGCTGAGGACATCCTGAAGGCCATAGAGGTAGATGGCAGGAATGGTCAGCTTGTTGAAGCGGTTCTTGGTGCTGATCTTCTGCTGGAAGTTGGGGTCATTCGCCAACCGCTCGCTGGCGACCTGCCGTGCGTCACTCACCTCTTTTTGCCGCAGGCCGGCGTCATTTCTCATCTTGATGAGTTCGGGCCAGATGACGCCCTTCTTGTAGATGATGCCCTCCATGAGAACACGCATGCTCTCTCCGGTTCCGTCCCAATCGGGTCGAACGTAACCGGGGTTGGCCGAGTACTTACTGTCCTTGCCGGTGACGCGCTTCGCTGGGTCGACGAGGTCGCCGACACCGCCGGCAATGAGGGCGAAGCTCAGGATCCTCTCCGGGTAGGTCTGGACGAACTGGACAGTGTTCGCGCAGCCCATGGAGTTCCCCGATAGGTGGAACTGGTCCAAGCACAGTGCGTCGGCGAATTCGCGGACGAATTCCACGTGGCTCAGGACTCCCAACGAGGGCCAATACTCTTTGCGCGTGTCGGCCCAGCCGAAGCCAGGCTGGTCGGGGCAGAAGACGCGGAAGCCGTTGGCCCCTAGGAAGGGCGCCATGAAGCGCCATCCTGCGGTCCCCGACGAACCGTTGATGCCGCCGTGCAGCAGTATAATTGCAGGCCCCGTGTCGCCCGTCGTCACGTAATGGGCCCGGGCGCCACTGGCCAAGCGCACCCACCGGCTTGCCATGCCAGGAATGTGAACGATGCCTTCCTCTGTTAGACCGTGACTCCCCTGTTCCGCCGTCAGCTCAGTGACCATAAGAAGCGTTCCCTTCTGCTATATGAATGAGACCCTATGATGCGTACCAATCCAGGACATCAGCCTTTGAACGCGGCGGTTCCGTTGAAAGTGGCGGTTATGGGGTCAATTGGGATCTCGGCCCAACTTTCCGCATTCATGAACTCCTGCCACCTGCGGTAGTAGCCCCGCTGACCTGTCTCGGCGACGCCAGCTGGGGATGTCAGCAGTCCGGGATAGTCCGGGTGGGGCACATCGTGCTTGATACCCATGCTTAAGTCCTGCATGAAACGCCGGGCAATCGGGCTTTTGCCAGCCTCGGTTACATTCCGCCAATTGTCCATATCGTCCTGGGCGTGAGTGCCTGCCGGGTGGTTGGCTCCGTTCTGGGAGCACTGCCGCCGCATGTCATCAATCATGTCTTGAGGTGTGTCCTTGTCAAACTGAATGAAAGCCCACACTTCGCAGGCCAGTGGGCCACGCGGGTGAGCGATATTCGCGCCCAAGAAGTGGTTCGGGAACACCGATCCTCCCGAAGACAGCCTCGTTGCGCGGAATTCACCGAGGCGGCGTATCGCCTCTTCTCGTTTAGCGAGCCGGTGGTCTAAGGCTCGGTCACCTTCGCCATTCCGTCGTCCCGTGGCTTTCAGGACTTGGTACTGGTCCGCAATCGTCGCACCGAGGCCGTGGCCGTTGCCGGTGGCCACGTTGCGCCGGGGGTTATTGAACCGACGCTCAGGGTTTCGCATGTGGTCCATCTGTCCGCCCATGAACCGTTGCTGAACGATGTAGGACGACATGTGCGTGGTCAGCCCGTGGTAGTGGTCAATGCTCGCGTTGTCGACCCCCACCTTCCAGTTCGACGGGAGTATCCATTTGATAGGGCCAAGGAACTGGATGCCGCTGTCCGAGCGGTTGTACTGGGTGTCCATGTAGTAGCGAGCGTTGCCCAGGTACGCCTCCAAGCTCGGCGCATCCTCCGCCCATGTCGCGTAAACGTGCCCGGCGTAGATGTCGAGGTGAGCTACGCTCACCAGGCCGAGGTTGTCCACGTCCAGCTCGCCGTAGTAGGCCTCCTGCAGACCGGGAACGGAAACGAGCTTCCCTTCATTAGAATAGGTCCAGCCGTGGTAGGAGCACATGAAGTTCTTGGCGTTGCCATCGTCGGCCCGCACGATGCGGTTCCCCCGGTGACGGCACATGT
>CAUZHS010000014.1:0-28849 GCA_963579845.1 Dehalococcoidia bacterium
AGACCGGGAACGGAAACGAGCTTCCCTTCATTAGAATAGGTCCAGCCGTGGTAGGAGCACATGAAGTTCTTGGCGTTGCCATCGTCGGCCCGCACGATGCGGTTGCCCCGGTGCCGGCACATGTTCAAGAAAGCGTGAACCTCGCCCTTGGCGTCGCGGGTGAGGATGACCGGATCCTCGCCCATGTAGGTGAGGAAGAAGTCGTTAGGGTTAGGGATTAGCGACTCATGGCCGATCATCTGCCACGCTCGTCCAAAGACCTTCTCCAATTCCTCCTGGTAGATACCAGCGTCACTGAAGATCCGCCGGTCCAGCAGGCCATTTACGGGGTCAATTACCTGATACTTGGTAGATGTGCCCACAGGTACTCCTCTTGCTTTCGGGTGACAGTGACGTCTCGCCTGCAAGTCTACAGACCGGCTAAAGAAATGCAATCATGCCGCGGCCCTCGCCGTTGACACCGTCATTGGAGAGAGTAAAGTTCGATTGCTCCCAACCCAAATTGGCCCTCTTAGCAAAGGAGATTGTCATGGCCACCATCGTAGCGCTAACCGAAGCAGGCACCAGCAAGACCATCCAGGCGGGTGGGATGAACATCCACTACCACGAGGCGGGTACTGGCGAGGCGGTCATCTTCCTCCATTCCTACGGCCCCGGCACCACGGCATGGATCACCTTCCGGAAAAATATCGACACCCTCGCGGAGCACTTCCGCTGTATCTTTATGGACCTGCCCAACTTTGGCCGGACGGGGCCGGTGGTTTACAACGAGCCGGTTCATAACCTCCAAGCCAAAACGGTGCTCGCGCTCATGGATGCCCTTGGTATCGAAAAGGCCCATCTCGTCGGCAACTCCCAGGGCGGCCAGTCAGCAATGGTCTTTGCGATGCACTACCCCGATCGGGTGAACAAACTGGTGACCGGCGCATGCCACATCGTCACCGGCGGCGACCAGTACCTGATGGGCAACCGTCCCTCAGAGGGCAGCCGTGCCACCCGGGAGGTGACGGCCAATCCCAGCCTGGACAACGTGCGCCGCTACCTCCGTGTGCACCTGGACGACGAGGCATTGGTGACGGACGAGCTGGTCGACTATATCCACGAGAACCTGACCTCGCACCCCGACCACGAAGAGGCGCGAAGGGAATCGGTGAGCGTCAACCATGACCACGGGGACGAGCTGGCCAATATTAAGGCCCCCACCTTGGTCATATGGGGCCGGTACGACCGCATGTGCGTCTTTGAGATTGGCATCGCGATCCTCAATCACATCACCGACTCCCGGATGGTACTATTCAACCGCTGCGGCCATTGGCCGCCCTACGAAAAGCCGGAAGAGTACAACGCCCAGGTGCTCAACTTCCTGAAGGCTGACTAGCAGCCGCTGAGAAATACTTCCGGGTGTGATTCTATCCTTCGTCCCGATTGCATCGGGGTCGGCGCAAGTAAGCTCAGCACGAGCGGGGTATGTCACCCCGAGTTCCTGAGAGACCCCGTTTTCTTATCCTTTCCCCTTCCTGGCTAGGAAGGGGAAAGGGGGATGGTCGAAACCCTTGCAGAGGGTGGCCGTTGGTCTTTGAAAAGGGAAGTGTTGCAAAACCGAGGCGTACTGGCTTGGCGAGGAAGGCAATGCGCCTTCCTGAAGTCTGGCCTCGGGTTTAGGGGGCCATCGAAGGGCGCAGCTTGTGCCAGCCGGCTTGCTGCTCATAGGCGAAGGCGGCACGCAATACCGTGGACTCCTCCAATCTGCGACCGGCGATTTGCAGTCCCAGGGGCAGGCCCTCCTCGTTGAAGCCGCAGGGAATGGAGATGGCAGGTGCGCCGACCAGGTTGAAGGCAGACGTCCAGCTCACGCTTTTATCGGACGCCTCGCCCAGAAGACCAGCCACCATCTGCTCGGCGGGGATGTCAGCCCCAGTCTTCGGAGCCACGTCGTTGGAGGTGGGCGTTACCAGCACATCGACTCGCCGCATAACCTCCTGGAACGCGCGGATGGTCTTGCTGCGGACACGTTGGGCCTGGACGTAATCGGCCCCGCTGGTGAGCCCGCCCATGTAGAGGACGGTGCGGACCACATCGCCAAAGTTGTGAGGCTGCTCCTTGAGGTTTTCCCGGTGGTAGGCAAACCCCTCAGTGAGCAGGAGTGCCGTATTGGCTATCCACGAAAGCCGGAAGATGGGAATTTCCACATCCACGATCTTTGCGCCAAGCTGTTCCATAGCTTCGACCGCCCGATCCACCGCTGCGGCAACATCGGGCTGCACCCCCGAATCGGGGTCATAGTAGAGGTGGCGCAGCACCCCCACGGTCATGCCGGAGAGGTCGGGGCGAAGGGCTTGGGCGTAGTCAGGTACCGGCGCGCGAGTCGTGGTGGGGTCGTTGGCGTCGAACCCCGCCATGGCCTGGAGCATATGGGCCGTATCCTCCACCGTCCTGGTCATGGGTCCGACGCTATCCAGCGACCAGCTCAAAGGTACTACTCCGAAGCGGCTCAGGAGGCCGTAGGAGGGCTTGAGCCCCACGATCCCGCAGAAGGAGGCCGGCCCGCGGATGGAGCCTCCGGTGTCGGAGCCCAACGTGCCCAGGGCCATCCCTGCTGCGATGGCGGTTCCGGAACCGCTACTGGAGCCGCCCGGTGTGCGTTCGGGGTCCCACGGGTTCAGCGGGTCTTCAAACAAACTGGGGAAAGAACCGGCGGCGAACTCACTCATGGCCAGTTTTCCCAGCACGATGGCGCCAGCGTCGCGGAGCCTTGCCACCACGGTCGCGTCCGAGTTGGGAATCCGGTGCTCCATCACCTTCGACGAGCCGGTTGTCCGGACTCCCTCCGTGTCGAACAGGTCTTTGAAGGCCACTGGAATGCCGTGCATGGCCCCACGATAACGGCCTCCGGCGATCTCCTTCTCAGCCGCCTCCGCAGCTTGTATTGCGGAATCGGCCAGAAGGGTTACGTAGGGCTTGAGCCTTCCGTTGAGGGAATCGATACGTTCCAAATAGGCGCGGGTCAACTCCACAGGGGAGAGATCTTTGCGTTGCATGAGCCGGCCCACTTCGCTGATGCTCAGGTGGTGAAGGGGTGTAGATGTCATGGTGCGCTCCTACTGAGACCAGACTTGATGAGACGGGAAGATGGCGGGCACCTCCTCCGTCTCATCAACACCGGATGTATACAGGCGCAGGTCCAAACGCTCTCGCCACAGTTGATAGACGGGGGAAAGAGCCTGCAACTCCTGGTCGGCAAGGTCGATACCAGCTTGTTGGAACAGCGCGCGCAGACTTTCGATGGTGATAGCAGCCATGAATTGCTCCTAGGAAGTTGATAAGAGAGGACTGGCGCCCCCTCTCTGTTGTTAGAAATCTCTTAAACCGAGGGTACGCTCTCTTCCAACGATAGGAACTGACGGCGGAAGTACACTAAACCTTCGAAGTTTTCTGCCGACCTCGCCTCTGTTACCAGGCCCACGAGAATTGCATGGTCGCCGCCGGTATGCTCGGCCTCCAGCGTACAGTGAAGCGTGGCTGGACAGCCCTCTAAGAGCGGTACTCCGGCAGATACGGTGGTGTAGGCGAGACCCTCGAATTTGTTGTCGATTCTCGTGGCGAAGTGCCTGGCGAAACCCGCCTGATGCGCTGCCAAGATGTGCACGACAAAGGCCCGGTGCTGTCGAATGGCCGTCAGAGTCCGAGACTCGATGCCAAGGTTTATCGTTACCAAGGGAGGGTCGAGGGAAAGAGAGGCGAAGGCGGTGACCGTTACCCCCGTGGGAAGCCCATCAGGCCCCACGCTCGTCACCACCGTCACGCCGCATGCCAAGGCGCTCATAGCCTCGCGGAATGCGTCTGAGGAGTAGGCCATTTTAGGACGCTCGGCGAGTGCTGAGGGCAAGACTAAACAGGACGGCTACTCCGACGGCGGCCATCCCGAAGAAGGTCACATAGCCCAGTTCCCATACAAATCCGGCCAGGGGCACTAGCCCAGAAACAATCACCAGGGCAACGACAATCAAACCGGCGCCGGAAGTGTTCGTGCGCTGGCGGGATGCCTGGGGAGCAGTTTTCCCTTCCCGAAGAGCAGCCCAACCTTTCCTGTCCACCTCAGTCACCTTGCGGGGCGAACTCGCCATAGCCCACAGCACCGAGAGGCCTGCCAGCACCATGCCGCCGAAGATGATGATGCCGTTCTCGGCCACGAACCCAGCCATGATAATGACACCTGTGACGATGACGGTAACGACGGCCCGCTCTGCCATAGGACCCCCCAGTGTCTAGAAGTAACGACGTGTGGGGATGATAGCGCGGGAGCGGCGAATTGGCTAGGATTTTTCGTGCAGATACGCCGCACAGTCAAGCCACATCCTCAAGCCAGCCTTTCACTTTCCGACTAGGCGGCGTCCTTTTGGCACATTCCTAGGTCTGTGTGCCTATCCCGCAGGAGTCTACAAAGGGGTTTCGCCCCTCTGTCGGCAGCATGAGCGTGTCCCCCGTTTTCTTATTCTTGCCCTTCTTACTGGCTGGAAGGGGCCCAGGGGGATGATGGAAAGGGGCTTAGGTCTAAGCCAGTGGCGGAGAGAGTGGGATTCGAACCCACGGTACCGGAGACCGGTACAATAGTTTTCGAGACTATCGCCTTCAACCGCTCGGCCATCTCTCCGTTTTGTCCCATGTAAACTTGACCTGAAAAGTATAGCACGAGATCGGCCTTCCAACGCATCGTGGAGCCACCCAAGCTTAAATAATCGCCTTGACACGACCAGCCTGTCTCCCCTAGCATGTATGATGGTTTGCGATCATATAAGCCCCGATACGCGGTGGATGGCGATCAGGAAGACGAGTTGAATCCTGATAAGTCGGAAACCGTGTTCTTTTTTCACCGATGAATGACCTTACGGCGATTGTCATGGCTGCCGGAAAAGGCACGCGCATGCGCTCTCCGCAACTTAAGGTGCTTCACGAAGTGGCTGGGGCCCCCATGGTTCGGCATGTGGTAAGGGCAGCGCGGAAGGTGGGCCCAGGCACGTTCTTACTGGTCGTACCACCCGGTGGCCAGGACGCCATCTCGGAGGCGGCTGGTGGCGATCTAGAGTGCGTCGAGCAGCCGGATCCGTTGGGTACAGGCCACGCGCTGCTTCAGGCGCTTCCCCACATTGGCCCGCAGACCAAGCACATCCTCCTGCTGAACGGCGACATGCCCCTCATCCGGGGTGAGACCCTTCAGGCGCTCATCAACCGACATGTTCAGTCCGAAGCCGTCCTCACGCTGCTCAGCGTCCATCTGAGCCCCGATATCGCCGAAGACTTGGGCCGGCTTGCCAGGGACGAACAAGGTAGGCCTGTGGCCATCATCGAAGCGGTGGAAGCCGCCGCCCTCCACGACTCCAACGCCCAGCCAGTCGATGCGCTTGTAGAGGCCAACGTGGGCGCCTACTGCCTCGACGCCACATGGGCCCGCGACGCTCTGGGTGGACTCCAGCCCCACGCGACGGGCGAATCCTACATAACCGATCTCGTCGCCTTGGCTGCGGAGCAGCACCTGGTGGTGGAGGCGCTGGTCATGGACTCGTCCGTCGAAGGTCTGGGAGTGAATACACGCCTCCAGCTCTATTACGCTGAGGCCGCCATGCAGGAGCGCTTGCGGTCTCACTGGATGCTCAACGGCGTCACCCTGCGCGACTCAGCTACGGCCTATTTCGACGTTGATGTGGTCTTGGGCGAAGACGTCATCATTGAGCCCAACACTCGTTTGCAAGGCCAAACTCGGCTCGGCCCCGGCGTTAAGGTTGGCCCCAACGCCCATCTCATCGATACGCAGGCCGAAGAGGACTGCCGCATCGGAAGCTCCACCTTGGAGGGTGTCATCCTGGGACCGGAAGTATCGGTGGGACCCTACTGCCACCTTCGTCCAGAAACACGCTTGGAGCGCGGAGTGAAGATCGGAAGCCACGTGGAGATTAAGAACAGCAGTATAGGTGCCGGGTCCCGCGTGGGCCACTTCTGCTACATCGGCGATGCGGCCCTTGGCCGCCTCGTGAACATCGGCGCAGGCACCGTCACCTGCAACTACGACGGTGTGGCCAAGCAGGTGACGGAGATTGGCGATGGCGCCTTCATCGGCAGTGGTTCGCTCCTGGTAGCGCCGGTTAAAATTGGCGCCCGAGCGATTACCGGCGCAGGCGCGGTGATTACCCATGACGTGCCCGAAGCGGGAAAGGTTGCCGGTGTACCGGCCCGCCCCATGCCGCACAAGATGGGAGAGTCCGCGGACGGGGCCCCGCAAGCACACGCTGCGGCAAAAGAGAGGAGAGGAAGTACCCTTGGGTAGCGAAAGTGCGTTAACGCTGATATTCCTTGCAGCGGCCTTGGTACTGTTCTTTGCGCTCCATGCCGCCGAAGCCGCACTCCCACTCCTGCGCCGCAGCCACATTCGTGAGATGCTCCCCGAAAAGGGTCTGAGGGAAGCCGCGGTGCGAAACCTTCGCGCCAGCCGATACGCCTATGAAGACGTCATCCGCATCGTCCGGCTCACGGTCATTGGGACCTCCTTCGCCCTGGCCCTGGCCGTCCTGTGGATCCAGTTGGATGCCTCCTGGATCGTCACCCTCCTGGGTATGACGGGACTGTGGGCCATCAAGCTGATGTTCCGTCCTCTTGCGGTCAAGCTGATGGACAACCTCGCGGATACGGTGCTCCTTCAGATGGCTGTCCTGGTCCAGTTCAGCCTCTGGCCTGTATTGCCCCTGGCCAGGATAAGCTCCGTTGCCACCCAGCCCAGTCGGAGGACGACTGAGCAGCCTTCCAATGTGTCCAATGGGCAGACGTTCGTAGAGCCCAGCAAGGATGAGGCCTCCGTTGAAGAGGAGATTGCCGACGAGGTGTTGGAGCCCGCAGAGCGACGGATGATCTACGCGATTCTCCACCTGGAGGACACCGCGGTTCGGGAGATTAGCGTACCGCGCGTGGACATGGTGGCCTTGGAGATAAACACTCCACTGGACCAGGCTGTGGAGCGCATGCTGGAGAGCGGCCACAGCCGGTTGCCCGTGTTCGAGGGGAGTCTGGACAGCGTGGTGGGCATTCTCTACAGCCGGGACCTCCTTGAGGCGACAGCTACGAAGCCTTCAGTCCAAATGCGGTTGCATGACATGGTCCGTCCTCCCTTCTTCGTTCCCGAGGCGAAGCGCGCTGACAAACTGTTGCGGGAGTTCCAAGAGCGCCGGGTACACATGGCAATCGTGGTGGATGAGTACGGCGGCGTGGCCGGTCTGGTGACCATCGAAGACCTCATCGAAGAGATCGTTGGCGAGATTGAGGACGAGTTTGACACCAGTTATCCCACCATCGAGACGGGTGACGATGGCGAGGCGTTGGTGGACGCCCGCATAGAAGTTGATGCTTTCAACAAGGCATTCAACGCCGATATCGCGGGGGAAGGATTCGAGACGCTGGGTGGGTTCCTGTACAGCAAGCTGGGCAAGATACCTAACGTGGGCGACACGGTGGTCTCCAACGTCCTCCAGATGGAGGTCGTGACCACTGTTGGTCGCCGCATCAAGAAGGTCCGTGTGCTGCACGTTGCTGTCGTCGCGGACGAAAAAAATCCACCGTCATTCGGCCGCGAGCCTCGCCCATAGCATTGATTGAATCAAACAGTTAGTGAAATCGAGAGAGTGCTCTAACATACGGGAGGGCCGGCCGTCGAAGGCCATGTCTGCTACCCTTTCCCTCGGGGAGAAGGTACTGGTCAAGGCCGCACCGCACTTTCATTCTGAGTCCCACCTACAGGCGTGTGCAGAGGGGGGAGGGTTGCGTCAATCTGCCTAAGCAAAAGCAAGTTCTTCACTATGGTCGATGGCCCTCTTCCTCTCGTCACGAGGTTGTTGAAGAGACTGCCTAGTAGGGCGGTACCAGCGCGCCCGTCGGGCCGGTGCGCCGCCACCCTCTGATATACTGGCTTCGTTGCCCCTGTAGCTCAGTGGATAGAGTACCGGCCTCCGAAGCCGGGTGCGGGAGTTCGAGTCTCCCCAGGGGCGCCAGCAAATCTCGCCCTGCACCTTTTCCCTTATCCCTATCGCCTGCACGAACCTAGAACCTCGCGTGCGGTTGACGGGAAGTGCACCTTGATGGGCTGCCTTAGGGCGACACCGGCCCATCCGCTTGGAGGCTGCTGGCCTGCGAAGGGCTCATACGATAGATCCTGGCTAAAATTGGAACGGCGATGGTGCCCAGTACGTCAAGAATCGCTAGGACGCCAGCCGTTCTTAAGACCGGCTCTGAATCAACCCCGGCCCACATCGCCATAACGAGCAGGGCTGCCAGTGCAGTAAGTACTACCGTGGTGGCGTTGAGGCACGCCCGCATCAGGCGGTTTCTGGGCGTAGCAAGGAAGAGGAGCGAAATATGATTGGAGGCAAAGGCAACGATTACCAACGTAGCCCAAATTTTGCCTTCCGAGGGTTCGCTGGAGAACATCTCCCATAGCGTGGAGATTGTCAGCATGAAGGCGGCCACCGTGGCCACGACCGCGAATCTTGCCAGGTGCATAATGCGGCCGCGCTCTAGGTGCAGCAGGCTGGGTAGCGCCATGAGGCTGAATGCTGCCAGGGCTGCGGTGGTGGCCAGGAGCCGGGCCTGGGTCTCGCCGAAACTCCCGGATACGATGAACGTGATGCCGATGGACGCGATCGCTGACAAAGAGACCAAAATAATTATCAGGGCGAACCGAATCGGCTGCCTCCAGCGGTGGGTGGGTCCGTGAGGTAAATAGGAGGTGGTGTCCATAAGGGTGCCTCGAAGTGAAGCTTCCGTCCTTCTATTTAGTTTCGCTCACCCCTGAAATCCGGGCAACGGGAGTCTCGTTATGCCGTGGGAGCAAACCGTATAAGGAGTATTGATGCTTGGAGATTGCATGGTGGAATCTCGTCAAAAGTGTGTGGAATTATTCTAGGGTTGGGGCTTGTAACTGCCAAACTCGCCCCTAGCTCATTTGACGGAACTTTCTCGCAAAGAGCAGCGCAGTCGTAGCCATGCTCAGCCCAATGAGCCCGCCGATAAGCCCGGTAGTTTGGGGACCCATGAACTGGGCCATGGCCCCCGCCATGAACGCGCCTATAGGACCGAGGCCCTGGATCGAGAGTTGGTTCAGCGAGAGCACCCGGCCCATGACCTCTCGCGGTGTATGGCTCTGGATCAGCGTCTGGCTCATGCCGCCGTACATGGCCGCCGCCACCCCAAAGGTCATAAAAAACACGAGCCCCAGTGCATACGTGGGCGCTATCGAATAGAGCGCAAAGGAACTGCCGCCGCCCATCATGGAAAGGGCGAAGAATCCGCCCTTGTTGCGGAGTCCGCTCATTCTGGTCAAATAGAAACCCATGATCATGCCTGTAGCCGCTTGAACGCCGAAGGCCAGTCCCAGCGCTCCAGAACTGAGCTCCCACACATCCGCCACCAGCAGCGGGACGATTACCAAAAGGGGGCCGGTAATGAATAGGCCTGTCGCCATGTACAGCACCATGAGCACCAACAGCGGCTTGTGACCCCAAAGAAACAGGATGCCGCCCCCCAGCGTCGCCAAGATTCCGGGCTTCTGTGCTGCGGCGGAAGCCCTGCCTCCTTGGCCAGAGCCTTGAACGCTCTCCGGTGGCGCATCGTCCTCCGCAAAGTGGGGAATACGCATGCTCGCTAGGGCAATGATGCCCACCAGGAGCAGGGCAGCAATGAAGAAGAGTGCGGCATTGACCCCGATGGCGGCCATGAGGAGCCCTGCGATGCTTGGGGCGATAAGCCGTGACGTATTCATGGACAGCGACCCCAGCACGACGCCGTTCATCAACAGCCGACGCGGGACTAGCATGGGGATGAGGGCCTGCCGCGCGGGACCGCTGAAGGCGACTGTGGAGCCCGAAATCAGAGCGAAGGCGACGCCGATGGAGAAGGTGGCGATATCAAAACTAATGAAGAGGGCCAAGCCGATGGCGGAGATCAGTGCCACGGCCTGTGAAGCCATCAGCTGTTTCTTCCTGTCCCACTTATCCGCCACCAGACCCGCAGGAAACAGCAAGATGGCTGAGGGTATGCCGAAGGCAAGCACAATGGTGCCGACCAGGATGGGATCGCCCAGCTCGGTCTTCACCCACCACGCCAGCACCATTTGTGTGGTGAACTGGTTCAGCATCACCGTTGAGGAGCTCAGCCACCACAGCCGATAATCGCGCAGCTTTAAGGACGTGAGCTCAGGAAACGGGAGCCATTTCTTCAGTCCGGAGCGAGGCTTTATTTGGGATTCTGTCGCCACAGAGTCTCCTGATCTTCGCGGGGCGATTGATGGTCCAGATCCGCAGGCACTGCAACAGTCGATTCCCACGGCAGCATACTACAGAGAGAGGGTGTGGACAGTTAGTGGGCTATGCTATTCACAGCGTCGGAAACCGGCGAGTGACCTGCCACCCAGACAACTGATCCAGACTATAAGTTAGGTTCAGTGCGATAAGGAAAGGGGGCAGCTGTGTTTACACCAAACATGTTCGCTCCGACAATGGACCTGGATTCACCACCAGGTAGTTCGGAGATGGATAGACCAGGTAGGGCCATAGACCCTGTGCATTGAACCGAGCAGTCCTTGCGAGAACGGGTACGCAGAGAGCTTCAATAGCAAACTGCAGGCTCAATTGCTCAGTGGGAAAATTGCCTGCACTTCGGAGAAGGTAGGGTGGTCACGAAGCTGTGGGATGGCGAGTCTAGAATCACCACCGGCCTCACACTGCCCTGGGTTACCGGACCCCCAGATTCGGAGGCAAAATTGCCGCCCATTGGTCCGCTTCCTTAGGTGCTGGCTAACTTAAGCTGTGGTACAACTCCGGGACAGACCACAGGGGAATTCCCTCCTAGCGCGCTATATGAACCACTCGGTCGAAAACTAGCAGGCTTCTATATGTCCAACCTAGTAATATCATTGGCCGAAGCGCGCCTTATAGTTTTAGAGGCGCAAGGATTTGGACTCCTACCGCAATCCGAACGCCTCCAGACAACACTCCTCAACGAAACCACAAGCGTATTGGGGGGTATTCAAATTGACTCAGTTAATGTTGTTGTTCGTTCCCATTACATGCCGCTGTTCTCGCGGTTAGGCCTGTATCCAATGAGTTGGCTCGATGAAAACACTTATCGGGAGCGCTTACTCTTTGAGTATTGGGGTCACGAAGCATCTCTCCTACCCACATCGCTTTACCCTCTGTTTAGGCATCGGATGGAGGCCGCTCGGCCCAACAGAAGGGTTGCTCACCTTCTGCAATCAGAACCCCATTATGTCGAGTCCATTCTGCGAGAGATCCAGGATAGGGGCCCTCTGATTGTGTCCCAACTAAACGACCCGGGTAAAAGAACTGGACCCTGGTGGGGCTATAGCAATGGGAAGGTCGCACTTGAATGGCTATTTGCAACAGGGCGAGTAGCCGTAGCTGGTCGTCAGAACTTTACTCGCTCATATGATTTGGCCGAGCGGGTCATTCCTTCAAGATTCCTGAATGCCCCTACCCCATCCCCTGAAGCGGCCGTGCGTGAGCTGCTTCGAATTTCAGCGAAAGCACTAGGAGTCGGAACCGCCAGAGATATTGCCGACTATTATCGGATTCACCCTAAAGATGCTGAGAAACCGTTAAGTGAACTCGAAGAAGGTGGCCAGCTGGTGAAAGTTGCAGTAGCGGGCTGGAAGGAAGCAGCGTTTATGCATCCCAGTGCGACTGGAATAGTTAAGGGGAATACTACGGCATTACTCTCCCCCTTTGACTCGTTAATCTGGAAGCGTGACCGGACGGAGCGGTTGTTTGGGTTTAGATATCGGATAGAGATTTACGTACCCCGCGCGGCGCGTCAGTTTGGTTACTACGTATTGCCTTTCCTAATGGACGGTCAACTGGTAGCCCGCGTGGATCTCAAAGCGAATCGACAAGAATCGATCCTAATGGTGCAGAGTGCGCATATCGAGAAAGGCCAACATCCAGGGTTGGTTATCCGTGAACTCGCTCCGCAGTTAGACACAATGGCACGATGGTTGGAGCTGAGCAAAGTAACCGTGGGGACAATAGGGAATTTGAGTTCGGCATTGCATCTAGCCGTGCGAAAAACAAACCCCTAGGCGGTTAAGCTTCCACCTACTTCGTCACCGGCTCAGCATCTCACTAAGCTTTACGGCACGTCGGCCAACCCTTGAAATAGTACGTACGTTCTGTTATGCTCCTTTGGTTCGAAGCGGACTTGCCGATAACAATGATTTGATTTTAGCTAAAGGAGTTAATGATATGGTACCCAATCAGGTTCAGATGATCGGATGGCGAAGGAAATCTAGCAACGCATATTACTACTGGATTAACCCAACGAGCACCACGTTTAGAGGCATGGCGCGCAAGTACAGTATTGCAAAGGGAAGTGGTCAAGGAAACTGGATCCCTGTCTACAGAACAATCCGCCCAGATCGAGCTCCGGAAGCCCCCTATAATGGCTAATAGGCATTATCAGCGACGCAAGTGGCGTCTGGCCTATACTTCGGTCATCTCGGTGTTGAGCCGGGTTGTTGAAAGGCAATAAGCAACCACGGAATACGGGGAATTGAGTGATGAACGAATACCTACCAAGTCCGAGTGCATGGGTCGCCGAGCAAGTTGAGCTATACGAAGGCAGTGGCGGAACCCAAGGATTAACCTTGAGGGATACGGGGCTTCCCGTGATCATCGTCACGAACCGGGGCTGGAAGACCGGTGCGATCCGCAAGACGCCATTGATGAGGGTAGTGGATGGGAAAAACTACGTACTCGTTGCATCAAAGGGCGGTGCGCCAGCGCACCCGTACTGGGTTCACAACCTGAGAGGTAACGCGCAAGTCGAGATTCGCGATGAAACCACGGTCTATTCGATGCGGGTCCGAGAGATCGAAGATCCGGCTGAAAGAAAACGTCTCTGGGATACTGCGGTGACTGCTTACCCACCGTATCGTGAATACCAAGAAAGAACCGATCGGGTTATCCCTGTGTTCTTAGCGGAACCCGCCGAATAACCGGTAGCTCTTGTTGCGACTGCACCCGTGTTCACAAACGAGTTCGACCCTCCCCATTTCCACCAGAAAACGGACTAACGATGGAATCTCGTTTCTCTGGCCATTGCTTAGTCCCATTCTCATAGCTCGGAACGCGGGGCCCGATTGGACACCGTTCCTCCCCCCATGCTAAGAGGCCTGCTCCTGGATGAAAGTTCCGTCTACCGGCACGCAGCTCTGCTCGCCGGTAAATATGGCGCCTACCCTGAATGGGAATGGAAGGCTCCTAAAGCTCCCGTCCTAACTGCGCACCGCCTACTCCACCAGATCAGGATTCTCCGGACGCCGCGTGGAAACCCCTGCCCAGTCCGCGGTGTTCCGGCCCACCTTGCCGTCGCGGAAGAACTCCAAGAAGACTTGATTAAACATCTCTGGCTGATCTGTCTGGCCCTGATGTCCACACTGCTCTGGGTAGAAGAACTGGATATGGGGTAGAAGGTCCTCTTGGGCGTAGCCGTTCTCCACGGGCCTGGGATCTTGCCTGCCGTAGAGATAAATACCCGGAATTTCCAAGTTATCGAATCGGCCTTTCGTGCTCAGTTTCTGGCGCAAATTAGCATCATCGGTCAGGCGTTCCCTTTCAGTACGTGAGCCTTTTTGAGCCGCTAGTTGCTTATTCGCCGCCAAGGTCCGCATGGCTATCAGATCGGGAGAGATGGCTCCTTTGGCGAAAATGATGCTCTCCATCATTTTCCTCATGCCTTCTTCCGTTCCGTTATAAGGTGGGCGAATGTTATCGGGGACGGAGGGCCAGATGGTGAGATCACCAATGCTTCCCGCAATGAGCGCTAAACTAATGATCCGCCCGGGGTATTCCATCGCAAACTGTACGGCGTTATTGCATCCCATGGAGTTCCCTCCCAGATGGAAAGTGTCTAAGCAAAGGGCTTCGGTAAATTCCTTGATGAATTGCACAATACCCAACCTCCCCGGATGGGACATAAACCCACCCCGGGTTTCGGACAGGCCATAACCCGGCTGATCAGGACAGTAGACGCGAAAGCCATTCGCTCCTAAGAACGTGGCCATAAACCGCCATCCAGCGGTGCCGGAGGAGCCGTTGATACCACCGTGCAGCAAGACGACAGCTGGCCCTGTATCTCCAGACGTCACGTAATGCGCTCGGGCTCCACTTGTGAGCCGGACCCACCGGCTCGCAAGTCCTGGGACGTAGAGGAGTCCTTCTTCCGTCAATCCCATAACCTTTTCTCCTTTCACTCGCTTTAGCCTCGGAAGGGACTTGGCGTCCTCCCTTAAGTGAGGATGGGAAGGCTAACTATTCCCCTCATCGTCTGGCACCGGTACGGCGAACCCTCAACGCTTGTGTGGACCGCTATTTCTTGCGTCTCTTAGTTTTGATTTTTGCGGGGATAACCGGCTCGACAATACGCGTATTCACACACGCCCCATCCCGCATCTCGTAGACGTGAGTCGCAATCGTGTCCAAAATCGAGGAATCGTGGGTCGCGCAAAGGATCGTGCCGTCATATTGATCGAGCGCTTTAACGAGACTCCTGCGCGTGGGTTCGTCCAAATGGTTGGTTGGCTCATCAAGCAGGAGCACGTTTGTGGGGCGGATCAAGAATTTCGCCAACGCCACCCTGCTCCGCTCTCCACCGGACAGTATGGAGAGCAGTTTGAAGACCTCGTCGCCTTTGAACAGAAACTCCCCTAAAACTCTCCGAACCTGCTCCTCTGTAGCGCCTTCAGCCGCAGCCTGTACTTCTTGGAGAACCGTGAGTGCAGGGTTTAAGGCTTCATCCTGATGTTGCTCGTAATAGCCCGGCCGAGCACGTTCAGCCCACAGCACGTCGCCTTCCAATGGAGACATCTCGCCCATCGCAATGCGCAACAGCGTCGATTTGCCGCTGCCGTTCGGTCCAACGATCACCACCTTTTGTCCGCGCTCTACCGTGAGGCTTGTTCCCACCAGCACGAATTCATCGTCGAAGGCAAAGGAGATGGAATTCAAGGCCAGCACCTGCTCTTCGACCCTGCCGTGGGACCTTATCCTAAACCGGGCGTCGCCCACGCTCCGAGGCCGTGCAATACGCTGCACTTTGGCGAGAGCCTTCTCGCGGCTCTTCACCTGTTTCGCCTTCGTCGCCTTCGCGCGAAACCGGTCGATAAATTCCTGTTGTGAGGCTAGTTGACGCTCTTGGCGGGAGGCCGCCTGATCTAAAAGAACGCGACGTTTCTCCTTTTCCTGCAAGTACTGGGTGTAAGTACCGGTGTACGACACGACACCCAGCTCGCCGACTTCCAGCACTCGCTTGACCACCTTATTAAGAAAAGCTCCATCATGCGTCACAAGCACCAGGGTGCCCGGAAAGTCGTGGAGTTCACGGGCGAGCCAGTCCCGCACCTTGGTGTCCAAATGGTTGGTCGGCTCGTCCAGGAGCATGTGGTCAGGCTGGCGCACCAGCACCTTGGCCAGTGAAATTCGCATCCGCCAGCCTCCGCTGAAGCTGCCGCATTCCTTCGCACGGTCGGTTTTTTTGAAGCCAAGTCCGTTGAGGACGCGGTCCACACGCGCTTCGACCAAATGGCCGTCCATCAACGCGAACTGCTCATAGAGCTCAGAGGATTCCGCCACAAGCAACGCTGCATCGTCCCCTGCGTCCGGCAGGTCCGCCTCTATCGCCTCGAGCCGACGGGAGACTATGAGGGCCTCGGGGAAGGCCACCCACATCTCCTGCTCCAACGTATTCGCAGGGTCGAAACCAGATTCCTGCTTGAGGTAACCCAACGACCCATTGCGGTGACCTGCGCTTCCGAGCGTTGGCGGATCGACCCCTGCCAGCATCCGGAGCAAAGTTGTCTTTCCCGCCCCGTTTGGTCCAACCAGGGCCACATGCTCACCCTCAGACACGTTGAACGAAACCCCGGTGAAGAGGTCCGAGCCATCGAAAGATTTCGTTACGTTCTCAGCGAAAAGCATATGGTTTAAGCGCCGCTTTGTAACCCATGGGCCAGCGCTAACTGATTATAACTCATCACGCCCAGACACCTCTTACGCACCGGTCCGCAGAGGATGTGTTGCTGTCCGGTGTACAGCCCAGCGCTTCTCCGACGCGATTAGTCACTAGAGAACTGGAATGGGCCGTGGGTGACTAGCGATGCTTTGTCAGCACTCCCACCGCAGGAACCAAGAGTGCCGTTAAGGCCGACGCAGCGTAGTTTTCAGCACCCACTACAGTTTGGGAGGTGCATCATAACGCTAAATTCAACCCCAGAGAGAATGAACCCGGAGATAGCGGGGACCTTCCAGTAAGACTCTTCCACTGTCGTGATGGTGAATCCCGCGGCGGCGGTCTAGCACGACTCCAAGGAACTGTGTCTTTCCGACTTGGAAGAACTCGCTGGCGAAACAAGGTCCATCCGTATGGACGGTGTTGGGGGGGGGTCCGCAACAACACAGCCATTAATGGCGTGCCATTCGCCAAGGTACAGGAGCTGGTCGGCGCTCTCCCCCGGACTGAGACGGCGGTGTACCAATCCGCGGACGGCTACCATAGAAACCTCCGGCTGACGGAGTTAGATAGGGCGGATGCTAGCTTGGCCTTCGAAGTCAACGAAGAGCGTATCGACACTCACGGGCATCGGGTGCGTCTGGCGGTGCCGAGGGACCTACGGGTATAAATGGGCCCTGTGGGTAACAGCGATAGACCTGCTAGGCGACGATCCGCAGGGCGACCGGGTTTTCTCAAATCGAATAGGTTATTTCATGAGATCATCTGTTTTAAGCTGTTCCTCCCTCTCTGTTTCGGGCCCACCTCGCAGGCTATCCTACTTTATTGCTCTGCTCGCTTCCTTTATACTACGCGTTTCATGCCTCCCAAGGGTCCTGTGCCTAGCACCTGTGGCACACACTTCTAAACTCCGCCCCCTCCCGTAATGAGAAGGATCAAGTATGCCAGTAGAACCGCAGCAACATATTCGCAACGTTGCAATCATTGCCCATGTTGATCATGGGAAAACCACGCTCATCGATGCCATGCTTCGATTCAGTAAAGTCTTCCGAGAGAACCAGCACGTCAACGAGCAGGTCATGGACTCCAACCCGCAGGAGCGTGAGCGGGGTATCACCATCCTCTCCAAAAACACAGCAATTCAATACAAAGGCGTCACGCTGAACATCATCGATACGCCGGGGCACGTGGACTTCAGTGGCGAGGTAGAACGTGTTGTCAATATGGCCGACGGATGCCTTTTGGTAGTGGACGCGGGTGAAGGCCCCATGCCCCAAACACGATATGTGCTCAAGATTGCACTCGAACATGGCCTGAAGCCCGTCGTTATTGTGAATAAAGTCGATCGGTCTATGAAGCAGATCCAGACGACCATCGACGCCGTAAATGACCTGTTTCTGGACTTGGCCACCGATGCTGAACACCTAGATTTTCCCGTGTTGTTCGCATCCGGAAAAGAGGGCTATGCCCTCGTTGGTTCCAGCGACCACCCAACGGATATGGCCCCTCTTTTCGATGCAATTCTCGAGTACATACCCGCTCCCTTAGCGGACTCTGACGGAGATTTCCAGATGCTGGTTGCCGCGCTCGATTACGACAATCACCTGGGTCAAATAGCCGTGGGCCGGGTATTCAGAGGCGTCGTTCGGCAAGGGGACCCGTTGATTCTCATCGGCCACGATGGTTCAAGGACCGCATATCGGGCTGATCGCCTGTTTTACTTTCGCGATTTGGGCCGTCACGACACAGAATCGGTTAGCTCGGGAGATATCGGTGCTGTTTCAGGCCTGAAAAACGTCGCTATCGGAGACACCATCGCCGCCGCGAATTGCCCAGAGCCTCTTCCTCGCATCGCAATCGAGGACCCTACCGTAAAGATGACCTTTGGCGTCAATACCTCGCCCTTCTCAGGTAATGACGGAAAATACGCCACTTCCCGCGTGCTCTGGGACCGGTTGCAACGGGAATTACTAACCAACGTGAGTTTGCGAGTCGAGCGGACCGACCAAGCGGATGAGTTCACTGTATCGGGACGGGGTGAGTTACATCTTTCCGTCCTCATCGAAGCCATGCGCCGCGAAGGATGGGAATTTCAGGTATCAAAACCAGAGGCTATTACCACTTTGGTTAACGGCAAGTTGTACGAGCCGTACGAACGTATCTTCATTGCGACCCCTGAGGCCTTCATCGGCCCCATCACAGAGGAGATGGCATCTCGCCTAGGCAAACTGCAGGACATGCGCAACGACGGCAACGGCACCATGCACCTGACGTATTCCTTGCCCACCCGCGGCCTCATTGGGTTTCGCAGCTTTCTCCTTCAAAGCACCCGCGGCACCGCTATTATGAACAGCGAACTGATGGAGTCCCAAGTCATGGGTGGACAGGTCAAGGTGACGAGATTTGGAGCCATTGTCGCCTCTGAGACGGGAACAGCATTTACTTACGGCATCAAAAACGCCCAAGAGAGGGGTCAGACCTTCATCCACCCCAACACCTCGGTCTACGAAGGCATGATCGTTGGCATGCATAACCGCGACCGCGACCTCGAATTGAATATCTGCAAAGCGCGGCAAACGACGAATCACCGTTCGGCCACATCAGAAATTGTCGAGCGGTTGGAAACTCCAGTGGTCTTCAGCCTGGAGGAGGCGCTCGATTTCGTGGCAAGCGACGAACTTGCTGAGATTACTCCTACCCACATCCGCCTTCGCAAGCGCGTCTTGAATGCAGGCGAGCGGCAGCGCGTCGTCCGATCTCGGGCCCAAGCCTAAACGGGAACAGGCGACCACGTACCGCTCCGCGCCCGGCCGGTTTTTATCGGCCGGATTGGCGTGCTGCCCCTCGACCGGATTCTAGAGGGCGAAAGTCCCGGCGGCCCGAAGTCCCGTTGCTCCTATTGCCCTGTCGGCGCCAGCTCGTCCCTGGGCCACTCCGACTGCTGGGCCCATTTGCCCGCTCGGCACCCAAGCGGCGAGAGGAAGGCACGCTGGCTTCCTTCGCGCCGATGTCCTCTCGTCGCTTGGCCGGGACAGGCGTAAAGACCTTCACTGGAGAGAGCGCTCGCAACGCACTTGTATCGGGGTTGGTAATCGCCACATTAAGGCCGTTTTGACGCTGCATCCGACGCGCCTCTCGCACCTGCTCGGGCAACACCAAAGAGACAACCACTCCGCCCTGCCCTGCGCGGGCTGTCCGGCCTGAGCGGTGAACGTACGCTTTGTGGTCTTCAGGAGGGTCGTAGTGGATCACTGAGGCCACTCCCTCAACGTGGATACCTCGGGCGGCGACGTCGCTGGCAACGAGTACCTGAACTCTGCCCTGAGCGAAGTCGGCCAGCGCCCTTGTACGCTGACTCTGGCTACGGCCGCCGTGGATCGTTGCCACCGGATGGCCAAGATTTTCGAGTTGCTTCGCGAGCCTATCTGACCCATGCCGGGTCTTGCAGAAGACGATGGCAGGCCATGCCGCGTTCACGGCTTCCGCGGCAATCTCGGTACGATCGGTCCTGGAGACATTCCAGAACACATGGCTGGCGAGCGTAATATCAGGCGTCTCTTCCCCGACCTCGTGACGGACGGGCTTGTCCTGGTAATCCCGAGTGAGTTTGGCTACGTCACCGTCTAGGGTCGCTGAGAACAGCATGGTCTGGCGCTGGTTGGAAGTCTGGTCGAGCAGACGACGGACGGCGGGCATGAAACCCATATCGGCCATGCGGTCGGCCTCGTCGATCACGACCCGGTCTACGGCGGATAACCTGAGAGCTCCCTGCTGGATGAGGTCTTCGAGACGCCCAGGACAAGCGACGAGAATATCGACACCCTGTCTGAGCGCTTTCAACTGGGGCGCGTAGCCAACTCCGCCGTACACAACGCCTGTGCGGATGGAGCCAGCGAAAGTCCGCAACTCAACAGCGATCTGCTCAGCGAGCTCCCGCGTCGGCACCAAAATAAGAGAGCGGGGGCGCCGGGGCTCCGCGCGGCGAGCGCCGGCGATAAGCGGGATCCCAAACGCGATGGTCTTGCCCGAACCTGTAGGGGCACGACCGCACACATCGCGGCCCGCCAGGGCATCAGCGACGGTGGCTGCTTGGATGTCGAACGGTTGGACGATTCCTCGGCGGGCGAGGGCATTACAAATGGGCTCTGGGACACCCAATTCGGCAAAGGTCAGGGGCATGGGACTCCTTAGGCAGCGCGTTAGGGCGCTGATGGTGGGTTCGCGGTACCTCGGCTTAAAAGAAGGAGACGAGGGCTGTAATCTCTCGGGCTGGTTCACGGTGACTGGAGGAACCAACACCCGTCAGCGAACCCACCGGCTGGCTAGCCCTGCCGGAGCATGTCCCATTGTACCACACCACCCAAGCCCGAAGCTTAGGAACGATGCCGCACCGCCAAGCAGCGTGACGCAACAGCGCAGAATGGCGATAAGCGAAACTCCCGCCGGGATGCAACCCCCCCATTTCAACCATGATGCCTGAAGAGGCTGCACTAAACGGGGGCATTACGACATACTATCGACGGGAGCTAAAAGGTTAGATTCGAGGAAGCATGGACTCGTGTATCTCTAACCCGCAACCGGCGGCCTATTCAAGATGCGGATCACTTATAGAAGCGCCTATGCGCCTGCCATGTCGTCCGCCTGCAAGCCCCAAAGACTCAAGTAACCCACGACCTGTTTATCGCTGGGGTACCCTTCTTGACTCGCTGAGGTTCTGCCGCCGATCAGCGGCACACGCATATCGACCGGCCCGCTGCCACAGCGCTCTGCCTACCCACTCCATGAATCCATGCCCCTCATTATCACATCAGGGCTGGCATACGCTGCTTGTTCTATGCAGGATGCCGGAGCCTGGTAAGAACATTCAACTTCTTCATAGCGCTTTTTCCTTTTCTCCGGGAGTACCCGCAGTTTTGGATGCGCCAAGCGCACCTGTGAGGGGCGATAGCCTATACGGTAGTCAGGAGCAAGGTCATCCTGTCAATCGAATGGCCCCACTCCTAACTCACGATTAGGATATCAGCCGGAAATAGTGCCCTTGGTGCTGGGTACGCTAGATGATCGATCGTCGCGAGCAGTCGCCTGACGAATGGCCTTGGCCAGGGCCTTGAACGACGCCTCGGCCATGTGGTGCGAGTTCACGCCGCTGAGGACCTTGATGTGGAGCGTTACCTTCGCCTCAACTGCGAAACTATAGAGGAAGTGGCGCACCATATCTCCGGGCAAGTCGCCAATACTGGTCCCGCTGAGGCCCAGGTCCAAGGCCGCGTAGCTTCTGCCACTGATATCCAGGGACACCTGTGCAAGCGCCTCGTCCAACGGGACCAAGGCCCAGCCCATTCGGTGAATTCCCGTGCCATCGCCCACGGCCTCACGGAAGGCCCTTCCCAGGGTGATGCCGGTATCCTCAACGGTGTGGTGCCAACCAGTCAGCAGATGGTCCCCCGAGGCCGTAATCGCTAGGTCGATCAGCCCGTGCCGACATAACTGGGCAAGCAGATGATCAAGTACTCCGCTGCCTGTATCGACGGCTGCGATACCCGTACCATCCAGGGCAATAACCACCTTTACCCGGGTCTCCGCCGTCTGCCGTTCAAAGGTCGCAGTCCTGTTGTCTACCGTGGCCATGACAATATCCTCTGGAGGTTACGGGACGAAACCAAAAAGAAGCTGCTATCGATTCAGCGTCTCTGCAAGTGCAGCCATCAGCTGAATTGTCTGCTCCGGCGTGCCCACGCTGATGCGGATGCAGTCCTTTATCCGCGCGTTGCTAAAGTATCGCACAAAGACGCCGTGGGCGGCCAGACCTTCGTATACGGCACGTCCCTTTCCCTCCGGGACGTCACACAGAATAAAGTTAGCCTCCGACGGCCAAGGGACGACCCCTGGCAGAGTCTCCAGCAGGTGATTCATGCGGTCACGTTCATCGATAATCCAGCCGACCCTCTCCCGGAGCCCAGCGAGGCCATCGAAGGAGGCCAACACCGCCGTCTCCGCAGCCTGATTTACGCTGTAGGGCGGCTTGGCCCGCATCAGCACCGCCGCCATGTCAGGGGCCATCACTCCGTAACCCACCCGTATGCCCGCCAGTCCCGCCCATTTGCTAAAGGTCCGCAGCACAATTAGACCAGGGTTATCCATGACCATAGGGACCAGCGACTGGCCGCCAAACTCCCGATAGGCCTCATCCACGATAACTACTAAGCCCTGCTGTAAAAGAAGCGCGACGCTCTCCCACGGAATGGAGTTGCCGGTGGGATTGTTAGGTGAGGCAAGGATGACAGTCTTGGCGCCCTTGCCCGCAGCCACTATCACGCCAGGGATGTCCACTGCGTAGCGATCGTCCCGCTCAACGGCCACCGTCACGCCTCCGCACACATGGGTGGTGAAGGGGTACATCCCGAAACTGGGAGGACAGTTTATGACGGTGTCCCCCGGAGCGATGAAAGCACGAAGGAGCAAGTCGATGATCTCGTCGCTGCCGTTGCCGACAACGATGTGGTCAGGCGCAATCTCCAAATAGTCACCAATAGCCTTACGCATGGCCAGTTGCTGAGGGTCTGGATAAATATGGATCCGATCCAGGCGGCCCATGGCCTCCCTCACCTTGGGCGAGGGGCCATAGGGGTTCTCGTTAGCGTTGAGTTTGACGATGCGCGACTCGGGAATACCCGTTCGAGCCGCCAGTACCTCGGGCGGGTCCACCGCCTGATAGTCCTCAAGGCTCAGCCAATGCGGCTGGACCAGGCCGTAGGCACCTCGTGGCTCAGTCACCTTGTGGCTCCTTCCGCGTGTCATATCCTTCCAAGCGCATCCTCATGGCCTGCGCGTGAGCACCCAGCCCCTCTGCGTCGCCCATGAGGGCGGCGGCAGGACCGAGCTCGCGCATCTTTTTTTCGGTCAGCGCGACCACCGGCACATGCCTCAGGAAGTGGTGTACCCCCAGATAGCTGGCGAACCGAGCCGTGGCCCCGGTGGGCATGGCATGACTGGGGCCGGCTACGTAGTCACCAATGACCTCCGGGGAGTTTTCCCCCAGGAAAATACCTCCCGCGTTTCTAATCCTCGGGACATATCTCTCGGGCTCCTCCACCAGCAAGCAGAGGTGCTCCGGAGCGAAGGCGTTTGCCAAGGAGATTGCCTCATCCAAGGTATCCACCACCACCACGGCACCCTGACCTTCGATCGCGACCCGGGCGATGCGCTCTCGCTCGAGTCCCCCAAGCTGCCGCTCCACTTCGATGACTACTTGCTGCGCCAAAGCGTTACTGGTGGTGAGAAGCAACGGCGTGGCCATTTCGTCATGCTCCGCCTGGGCCAGCAGGTCCGCCGCGCAGAGAACCGGGTCGGCCGATCCATCGGCTAGCAGTACCGTTTCCGTAGGTCCGTACAGGCCGTCGATATCCACCACGCCATAGACAGCATGCTTTGCTAGGGCTACGAACACGTTGCCGGGGCCGCAGATTTTGTCCACCTGGGGCACCGACTGTGTGCCGTAGGCCATGCCGGCGATGGCCTGGGCGCCGCCTAGGTGAAAGACCCTGTCCACCCCGGCAAGCTGCGCGGCAGCCAACGTTTCCGAATCCGGGCGCGGCGTGCAGAGGATCACTTCAGAGACACCGGCCACCTTGGCGGGAATGGCGCTCATTAGCACCGTGGAGGGGTAGGCGGCAAGTCCGCCAGGGGCGTAGAGGCCGACACGCTCCAAGGGAACGATTTCCTCACCGTAGCCCTGCTGTGCATCGTGCCAGGCCTTCGGCATGCACGACTGGTGAAAGCTTCGGATGCGATCAGCGGCGGTGCCGAGAGCGCTGACCAAGTCGGCCGGAAGCTGGGAGAACGCATCTGCCCAACGCTCCGAGGGCACCTCCAGGGCCTCAAGTTCCTGCCCGTCGATTCGTCTGGCGTATTCACGGAGCGCTTCGTCGCCGCGCTCCTGCACATCGGCAAGGATTCGGCGGACTGCCTCGGATGCGCTTAGAGACGCGCCGAAGAGTTCGGCGATACGCCTGTTCACGCTTTCCGGCACCTGGACATCGAATCCGGGGCGACGTTGCAAAAGTGCCCTGCCCCGTTCCAGTCCATAGACAATCCGCATGGGTGCCCGTCCCATCGCGGCAACCGCCGCTGACCTTCCCTGAAAGATTCTTCGTCCCGATACAATTGGGACTCACAATTACGAGGCGTCCGTAGCCTGTTTAGCAGGCCACGGCCACCAGTATAGCAGACCGCTGGTCAGTCACTCTCCACTACTCGCGTGCAGAAAGGTCTGCTAGTGACCATCTCTTCCAGTGGATGGGGAGGTACACATCCTCGGGGATTACCATGTTTTCCTGGGTTGGTTCCGACAAGGATATGACCTGGACATTACTCCAGGTCATATCCCAAATTTGCACTGTTTTATTGCGCGCGCCAATTACTTCACACACGTCCTATGTGAGCTATCGCAGTCCCAGCGCGGCGAGCAATGACCGGTAGCCAGCGCTCTCTTGGGGAAAGACGTAGTCGGCCTGAGAGACTGTGACAGACACGCCTCCCACGGCCCGGAAGTGGTCCACGACCACGCCCAAATCGGCCTTGCTGACGAAGACAGTAACGGCATACCACCGCCGACCGTCCGGCGCGAATACCCGAGCCACAGTGGGCCCTTGCAGGCCGGCAGCTTGAGGCCGTTCCATTACTTTTTCGGCCACCACCTCTTCGGAAGGGCCCTCCACATTGGCGGTCACACGATAGTATCCGCTGGCGTTTTTGGACGCTTCGATACGCTCAACGATTTCCCGGGACGCTGCCAATTTGCCGGGCTGCGCCTTCAGCGAACGACTGTTTCCAATCAGACAGCCTTCGGAGGCGATAATTGTCCCATCGGCAAGCTGCTTCAGGCGGTTTTCCCGCAGCGTTACACCAGTGGCCGTGATGTCCACGATGATATCGGCGTACCCCATAGCCGGGGCAGCCTCCAAGGTGCCGCTGACAGGAACCAGCGTGAAGTAGTGGGCGCCATGGCCGAAAAAGAAGCGCTGCGTCATGCGCGGGTACTTCGTTGCTATCCGCAAATCTCGGCCACTCTCCCGAAGTTCGACGGCTAAATCGGCTAGGTCAGCCATGGAGTCCACATCCGCCCAGCCGTCAGGGACGGCGACTACCAGCTCACACTGGCCGTAGCCTAGACCGTCAAGGATGAGAAATCCGTCGCCATCCTCCTCACGGAACTCCTGATAGCGGTCCACACCCACCAGTCCCAAGTCCACGTTTCCATCCTCAACCTTGGAGGGAATATCAGCGCTTCGCTGGTACACAACCTCGACCCCATTAATGGACGGAATGGACGCTGTATAGCGCCGGGGACTGGGGCGCCACACCGGCATGCCGCAGGCTGCCAGGAACTCCTGGGTCGAGTCATATAGTGCGCCGTCGCTGGGAATCGCGATGCGCAGACGTCCGTTAGAGTTCCTGTTCTTCGTTGCTGCCATCGCTCCCCACTCTCATGATCGTGGTGATGCCTCGGCGCTGAGCGTAGCTCGAAGCATCGGCCTCTGTTCTGCTCACAATATCCAATTCAGCCGGAATACCCTGCTGCCGAAGGCGTTCAGCAGTGGCCACCGCCTGTTCCATCGTCGCCTCCGCGGCGACAACCAGTACCCGGGTGGCCAAATCATCCTCCTCGTCGCCAAACTCTGGGGGAAGCAACTCCGACAGCAACTCTATCGAGTAGGCGAATCCCAGCGCAGGAACATCGCTCGCCCCACCCAACGCTTTTACCAAACCGTCGTAGCGGCCGCCGCCGCCCAAAGACGCAACGGACTTGCCCTTGCCATGTTCGATTTCGAAAATAGGCCCGGTGTAATAAGCGATACCCCGGGCCAAGGCGAAGTCCACCGTCACGGGAACATCACCCAGATCGTAGGCTGATAGGTCTCGCTCAAGCTCCTCCAGTGGACCGAGCAATGCCACATCCAAGCTGTATTTATTCAACAAGGTGCGCAGCTGTGGCAAGGCTCTTGGGAAGGGCTCGGCGATAGCCACCAAGTCCTGGGCGAATTGAATCGCTCGTTCGATAAGGGGCGGCTTTTCAGCCTCGCGCAACTTGCGCAAATAGCGAAAGACCACCTCGTCGCGGGTCCGCTGCCCCATGGCGCCGCCAACAGCGTCACCGAGCAGCCCCTCCACCATCTCCTTGGCGTCGGCACTTTCCAAGCTCTGTGCCAACCGGGTGAGGTCGCCCCGACCTTGCTCCCGAAGTATGCCCATTTCTGCGGCTTTCCCACGAATTGCTTCCAGGCCATTAGTCGCTTTGCCCATTTCAGCCAGCTGCCCCATGAGAAAGACGCGGGCGCGGTGGGAAATTTCCAGCGCCACGAACAAGTCGTTCACAAGACCAATGTGGCTGATGCGTAGCCTGTGGCCTCCCACGCCAAGGGCGTTGATCCCCTGGACAGCGAAGGCTATGGACTCGGCATCGGCAGCAACCCCGCCCGCGCCAATCAGCTCGGCCCCGAACTGGTAGAACTCTCGAGGGCCGAGATGTCCGGACTCATGGCGGAAAACGGTGCCGCAGTACTGCAATCGCACCGGAACCTGCGCTTCGAAACTGCCGTCCACGTAGGCTCGAACTATTGAGGAGGTGAACTCTGGGCGCAGGCTTACCTTTCGCCCACCGGGGTCGGTAAAGCTATACATCTTGGCGGCCAGCTCACCGCCCGACTTTCGGAGAAAGAGGTCCGTGGCCTCCATGATCGGCGTGGAGACGACCTCATAGCCTCGGCGATCCAGAAAGGTCTCCAAGCGGGTCTGGATGATAGCCAGCCGCCGTGCCTCCCTGGGGGATAGGTCCCGGGTGCCATTTAGCCGTTGGGTGGTGTGTTTGTTGGTGGCCATTGCATAGTCTCGGATTTTGATGCGGGCGTGCCATTGTACCGCGAGGTGGCCCTCTCGCACCAGGGAGTGCCCTGAGTAAGGTACACCCTACACCCATGCCGAGGATCCGGCGGTGGGTTTAAACCGAGAGCCGGCGCACAAGTGGCGTCCGAGCTTCCGATCATGGGCATAGGGGACGCCTGCCTAGTTTTTGATGGTCACTTCGCCGGAGGAAATCTGTACCAGTGTCCCGTCTTCCCGGCGGAACAGCAAGCTACCATCGGCGGCGACCCCTTCAGCAATCCCCGTTTCCTCGACACCCCTTATAGTAGCGATGACCTTATTCCCAAGGGTGTCAATTGCGTCACTCCACTCTGCATGCATACCAACCCCGGCCTTGGTTGCGCCATACAGCTCGTCGAAGGCTCTCAGTACAGCCTCAGCAGCGGGGACCATTTCGACGTCATAGCCCGTGGCGGCCCGCAGACTCGTCGCGGTATCCCGGATATCCTCGTAACGGGAAACGTCTAGGCCCAAGTTCAGTCCTATACCCACCACCGCGGTAGCAGAGCCCGCAGTATCCACCCTGGTCTGAACTAGAATCCCGCACACCTTTTTCCCCACGATACGTACATCGTTCGGCCACTTGATGGTTGAGCGCACCCCCGTGAGGCTCTCAATCGACTTCAGGATGGCCAGCCCAGCAATCATGCTAAGCCTCTCCGCCACTTCGGTGCTTGGTTGGACCACCACCGACATGGTAAGTGACTCGCCAGGTTCTGAGACCCAGGAGCGGTCAAACCGTCCTTTTCCCTGGGTCTGGTTCAGTGCGATTACAGCGCTTCCGTGGGTCAGACTCCCATGCTCAACAGCCTCCCACGCGGTGTCCATGGTAGACGCGACCTCGTCATAACAGATGAGGTGATGGCCCAACTGCACATTGGGAATAAAGCGCTCCCACAGCACGCTAGGCAAGATGAACCGATTCATGCTGGGTAGAGCACAGCCTAGTCCTAGCGCAGAGTGGGGTTGAAATAGGTGGAGACGCCCAGGTCAATGGCCTTACGCAACCCTTGCTCTTAGAGGTCTCGGTTGGGAAGCAGGTCGGCCCGGTCAGCATGAAGGGCGTTGAAGCCAGACCAAGGGCGCCCACAGCGACGTTGCGGCTGGAATGGATAAGGTGGGTGGTTCTTGATGAGGGAAGAATTCGGATATAATGACACCTCTGCGAGTAGCGCCCTCCGTGAACACACGGGGTGCGGGAGTAGCTCAGTGGTAGAGCTCCTGCCTTCCAAGCAGGTTGTCGTGGGTTCGAATCCCATCTCCCGCTCCACTTTGTATACCTGAGAAGCGCCCCGATTATACTGCGAGGGCTTCATCCTTAGGCAAACCGCATAAAGAATCCTACTGCTTGGCGCTATTTCTGGGTCTAGTAGGCTAACTTTCGGTTTCCAATTCAACCATGCAGGCCCCTACTGGCGACTTGATGTAGCGAGCCCATCACCTTGCGAACTCTCGATTCCCATCAAAACTGATATTGCTCTAATAAACTGTCTCCCCTCTCTCTCCCTCCCTTCCACTCACCCTCCCCTACAGATTTTGAAGGTGCGATCGAATCTAACCATTGATCTGAATAGCAAAGGGGCCCAAGAGAAGATTGGTCCGTAATTGGGTAGCGACAGCACCCACATTGGATCCTATGTAGATACTCCGTCCAGCCACGGCCACCTCTCCGGTGCTTATGGCGATGCCCAAACGCCCGGTGTAGCGTACCTATTCCAAGTTGCACGCCATCGACCATTCGCTCCTGTTAAACCAATACGCTCATCATGTCGCAAGCTCCTCAAGGCTCTTGTACACTGAACCGCGCATGAGGACCTCTATGCAAAATCCTTCAGCATCCGTTGTGAAAATTCTATGACCTCGCTGGGGTGCA
>CAUZHS010000015.1:0-28161 GCA_963579845.1 Dehalococcoidia bacterium
TTTGCGGACGCCGCGCCGGACTGCGCGGTCGTTGACGTAAGGAACTCTATCGCCTTCCGATTCAGGAGCAAACTCCGCAGCGAATCCAGCGTATCATCCGATTCGAACATCTTGCGGACCTCGTCTGATTCGTCGTTGGAAACCGCCGCCATCCGATCAATCTCTTCGCGGAGGTCATCGTCACCGACCTCCAAAGACTCCTGAGTTGCCAACTCCCGGAGCACCAACATCCGCATGATTCGCTCCAGCGCCTCAGGCCGAGCATCGTCACGGATCTCCTCTTCACTCTTCCCGGCCCACCGGATGTACTGCTGGTACTGTTCCATGGACACCTGGCCTGTTTTCATCGACTGCTGGTAATGCTCTATGGTGTGCTCCAGCTCATGCTCAATAATTAAGGGCGATAGCTCTACCTTCGCCATCTCCACCAGCTTCCCCAGCGATTCCTCTTGATGCTTGGAACGGAAAGAGGCCTCCGCCTCTTCCACCAGGTCAGCCTTCACCTTTTTCACCAAGTCGGCCAAAGAATCATACCCCGCGCCCACACCCTTGGCGAACTCATCGTCTATCTTCCCGGGTTGTCGGCGCTTCACGATGTGGTTCTCCACCTCGAAATGCACCGTCTTTCCCGCCACCTGCGCATAGTCGAACTCAGCAGGCACAGCAATGCTGAAGGACCTCGTCTCATGGGCACTCATGCCCACCAACTGCTCAGCAAAACCCGGCGCGGGGACCTGCGAACCCTCTCGCGGGACGAAGTCCGAACGCTCCGTGTTCAGGATTTCCTCATCCCCAACCCATCCCTTCACCGAGACGTTCAGCAGGTCATCCAACTGCACCGGCTCTTCAACCGGTTCCCAGGGTGCCACCTCCAAACGCATCCTCTCCAGCACCTCATCGATCTCCTTCTTCGAGACCTTCGCTTGCTCCTTCGGCACCCGGATATCCCGGTAAACACCCAGGTCAACCGTGGGCGTGAGAGGGACCCTAGCTGTGATGCTCACCGGCTCCATCTCGTCCAACGAGACCGAAGGGGTGCCACCGAGCTCCAAGGACGCCTCTTCGACAGCCTTGTTGGTCACCTCGGGAACCAGGAAATCCATAGCCTCATGCAACAGATGCTCGCGCCCGTAGAGTTGCTCGATGATTCGGCGAGGCGCCTTCCCCTTCCGAAAACCGGGAATGTTAGCCTGCTGCACAATCTTGCGATAGGCCCGCTCCAAATACGGCTCGACCTCTTCCGACTCAAGCGTAATGGTAAGCACAGCTTCTCGCTGTGGCTGCTCTTTCCTAGAAACCTTCAATCAAATTCCCCCTACTGTCCCCCGTTTATAGCATGCCCAAGGCTTTGAGGAAAGGACTTGACAAGTAATACAACTACTATCCGCGCTCATCCGGCCGCGGGCGCAAGGTCTCCCTCGCCCGTTGGATACAAGTCGCGGAGGAGGTCAGTAAACGCCGTGACAATCGCACCGTAGCTTCCCGAGCGCCGCACCATCACGGCGGTGGGCAACGTTACCTCGTACCCCTCCTGAAGCTGCACACGAGCCAGTGCACCCATAGCTAACTCCCGGTGCAACGAGTTGAGCGGCAAAAAGCTGATACCCAACCCCCGTTCAATCATACGTTTTGTTGCCTCAATGCTGTCTAGGTCCATCTGTATATTGGGCACTATACCCGCCTCACGGCAGACCCGGTCTATCAGCAGAAAGTAAGTAGATTCCTTATCGTAGAGAATGAGAGGTTCCGTAGCGACTTCGTAAATGCTTGCTGTCCCCGTTCGGACAAAGCGGTGCTCCGGATGGGTTACCAGCACCACCTGCTCATCGTAGAGATGCGTCGTCACGACCTCCGGGTGGACCAACCCCCGGGCGATGCCCACCTGAATCTGCTCCGAAAGCACCATCTGCAGCACCTCCGAGGAGCGGCCAGTCTTAATCGCCATCTCGATGCCAGGATACTGCTGCCGAAAAGTCTCCAAAATACCCGGCAGCACATACGCTGAGATGGCCCGCGCCGCGCCGATGTAGAGCTTGCCTGAACTGGCCGATCGGTTAGCGCCCAACGCCTCTCGGGCGTGGCGCAAAGTGTCCAGCGAGCGTTCTACGTAGGGCAGCATGGCTCGCCCCGCGTCGGTCAACCGCACTCCCCTGCCCAAACGGTGGAAGAGGGATTCGCCCAAGTCCCGCTCCAAAGCGATAATCCGGGCACTCAGCGACGGTTGAGTCATACCCAATTCCTCAGCCGCACGGCTAAAGCTGTGATGCCGCACCACGGCCAAAAATGCCTCCAACTGGCCTATCTCCACCAGTACATCCTCTCCCATCCACCCTGCTTCAGATGTATCTGAACCATTATATCGGACAGCCGCTCCGCTGACGCCCTACCATTGTCAGTCCACCGTTGGAATTAGAGCATGGTTGCGGTACAGTAGCGCTACAGCACGGCGCGCTTCGAAGCGGCTGTCTAATACTCAGAAGAGGTGGAAGTGTGATTGGTCTCATTCGCATATCGCTACGGTTCGCTTGGCTTGCCATCATGGTGCTGGGCATCAGAAAAGTAGTCCAGATGGCCCAGTCAGGCGTCGATGACCTAGCCCGGGAGATTGAGGCCGGCAACACCACCGGCGCCTCCGGAACACTCCTCCGCATCCATGAAGCCCTCCTGAAACGCGACCATGACAAGTCCGGGCAGGAGCCGGACGTTTTCGGAAAACTGTAGGCTCCACCAAGCCGCCCGATTAGGGGAGGGAAGAGGACGCAAGGCCATGACATCACTCGGTGAAGTAGGACACGAAATCGCCCAGATGAATGAGTCCATCGTGGCCCTGCGCCGCGAGCTGCACCAGATTCCAGAATTGGCCTTCGAAGAGACACGCACCTCCGAACTCATCGCCTGCCGAATGGAAGAATTGGGGCTACGGGTCGAGCGGGGCATCGGCGTCACCGGCGTCCTCGGCTGGTTAGAGGGCGATCGGCCCGGAAAAACCCTCATGATTCGCGCTGATATGGACGGCCTTCCAATGCCGGAATCTACCGGCCGGCCCTACGCCTCCACCATCGATAACCGCAACCACGCCTGCGGCCACGATATGAACATGGCCCTAGCCCTCTCCACCGCTCGCGTCCTGTCCGGACGCCGGGAGCGCATCGCCGGCAAGGTCGCCTTCGTCTTCCAACCCGCCGACGAGCCGCAGACCGGCGCCCAACGAATGATCGACGACGGTCTCTTGCAGAAGGTTCATCCCGATTTCGTCCTGGCCCACCACGCCATGGACAACATCCCCACCGGTAAGGTGGTCGCCCAGCCTGGCCGAATCTGGGCCAGCACCAACACTATGAAGCTCGTGATTCAAGGGGAGCGCGCCCCTTCCAACACGCCCCACGGCGGTGTGGACGCCGCACTCATCGCGGCGGAGGTCGTCACCTCGCTTTACGGCATGATGCACCGCGTCGGGCCGGTTCGAGACGAAGTGGTATTCAGAGTGAATACCATAACAACCCAGGCAGGGCCGGAGGGCCCGCGGGCCGAGGTAGGAATGCGCCTCGCCACCTACACCAAAGCATCCCAAGAAACGCTGCGTCCCCGGATCGAGTCCATCGTCTCCGGCATCGTCACCGCGTTGGGCAGCACATACACGCTGGAAGACACTCTCGTCCTCCCACCCGTTCACAACGACCCGGCGGTCGCCCAAACGGTTATCAATGCAGCGTCCCAGGTGCTGGGTCCCGAAAACATCATTCAGGACTGGCGCAACCTCTTCTCCGACGACATTGCCCTCTTCCTGGACGCCACGCCCGGCTGCGTGTTCTGCATGGGGACATTCAACCCCGACAAGGGCACCGGCGGTTTCCACCGGCCCGATTACGACATCGATGAAGATGCCCTGGTCCCCGGTGTGGAAATCATGACCCTGGCGGCCTTGGAGCTTCTCAATAGCGCAAGCTAAGACCACCGCGACGCAGGAACGACGTCAACAGGGCTGGCGCTGCAGCAGTGCCAGCCCTGTTATATTGTCTCGGTTTACACGACCCTCGATCTGAATGGAGCGAAACCCTTGCTGTACACCATCCAATGCGGTGCTATTCGCGAAGAGCACTCCGGCGAGACGGTAACCCTAGCCGGATGGATCCACCGCCGACGAGACCACGGTGGCCTCATCTTCATCGACCTGCGCGATTCCCACGGTCTGGCGCAGGTTGTCTTCAACCCATCCGATACCCCCGGCACCCACCGTGCGGCCGAAGCCTTCCGGGCCGAATGGGTGGTGCAGGTCACCGGCAAGGTCCGTCGCCGCCCCAAAGGTACAGTGAACCCCAACCTCGGCACCGGCGAAGTCGAGGTAATCGCCGAGACGGTCACAGTACTGAACGAGGCCAAGACGCCGCCCTTCGACATAACGCAGGACAGCCCGGTCGACGAGTCGCTGCGGCTCCAATACCGCTATCTGGACCTGCGCCGTCAGCACATGCACGACAACATCGTCCTGCGTCACCGGGTAGTCCAATTCATGCGCGAGTTCCTAGACCGAAAGGGGTTCCTTGAGATCGAGACCCCCATCCTCACCAAGAGTACGCCCGAGGGTGCCCGCGACTTCCTAGTGCCCAGCCGTACCTATCCCGGCACCTTCTATGCCCTGCCCCAGTCCCCTCAGCAGATCAAGCAGCTCCTGATGGTCTCCGGCTTCGACCGCTATTTCCAGATTGCCCGCTGCTTCCGTGACGAAGGCCAACGCGCCGACCGCCAGTTGGAGTTCACCCAGCTCGACCTGGAGATGGCCTACGTCAACAACATCGAGGACATCCTGGGCCTCACCGAGGAGCTCTTCATCAACCTCGTGCGGACGCTCAGGCCCGACAAGCGCATTCCAGATCACTTTCCACGCATTCCCTACCGTCAGGCCATGGCCGACTACGGCTCTGATAAGCCCGACCTCCGGTTCGACCTGCGGCTTCGGGAGCTCACCGACCTTCTCACCGAGACCCCGTTCAACGTACTCCGCAACGCCATCGCTGACGGCGGAACCATCAAGGGCTTCGCCGCGCCTGGCATGGCAGGTGCATCCCGCCGCGAGACCGACGAGCTTATCGAGATGGCCCGCAGCTTCGGCGCCGGAGGCCTCATCACGGTGGGACTCGCCGAAAGCTCCCCATCGGTGGACGCCCTCACTCCGGACGATATCCGCACCCAAGCCCGTGCGCTGGGCATCGACGAGATCAAAGTCCTGGCGAAGCGCATGAACGCCCAACCCGGAGACTTGCTTCTGCTTGCCGCAGGGCCTCGTTCGATGGTAGAGAGTGTGCTGGGCCAGCTACGAGTCCACCTTGGACACCAGCTTGGGCTAGCCGATCCTAATGTATTTGCCCTTGCATTCATCGTCGATTTCCCCCTTTTCGAGTGGAAGGAGGAGGAGCAGCGCTGGGACTCCTCTCACCACCCTTTCACCGCACCCTGGCATGAGCATTGGGATATCTTGGAATCTCACCCAGGTGCCGTACTCTCCAACGCCTATGACCTCGTGGCCAACGGCAGCGAGCTCGGCAGCGGCAGCATCCGTATCCACAACCGCGAGCAGCAGGGGCGCATCTTCAGCCTGCTGGGCTATACCCAGGAGGAGACCGACGCTCGTTTTGGGCACCTGCTAGGCGCATTCGAATACGGCGCGCCGCCGCATGGAGGCATCGCACCGGGCATCGACCGCCTGGTCGTGCACCTCTCCGACCATGCCGAGTCCATCCGCGATGTCATCCCCTTCCCCAAGAACCAAACCGGGCTTGACCCACTCTTTGGCTCCCCGTCCCCCGTCACGCCCGAGCAACTGGATGAGCTTCACATCCGAACCGTCCCCGGCGAATAGAGTCAGGACAACAGACCCACACGGCTGAGAATCTGAGCGTTTCCCTCAGCTATTCCCATGGTCCCCTTCCTGGCGAGAAAGGGGCCAGTGGGATGGTCGAAAGGGTTCTTCTCAGCCTACCAAAGGCTCGGAGTACCCTAATCGCATAGCCATTAGCTACAAAGGAGTGTATCGCCCCATGCCCACACCAGAAGAACGGCTCCAAGAACTTGGTCTTACGTTACCGACCGTGGCCAGCCCCGTGGCCAACTACGTGCCATACGTACGCAGTGGCAAGTTGCTCTTCGTCTCCGGCCAGGTGGCCCGCACTGCGGACGCCCAGGTCATCAGAGGTAAGCTCGGCGACACCATGAGCGTCGAAGAGGGCTACCAGGCAGCACGGGCATGCACGCTCTACGGCATAGCCGCGATGAAGGCGGCACTGGGCGAGCTACAGCAAGTGCGGCAGGTGGTCCGCCTCATAGGCATGGTCAACGCCACGCCCGACTTCGAGCAGCACTCCCAGGTCGTCAATGGCGCATCCGACCTTCTGGCAGAGGTCTTCGGCAACCGAGGCCCTCATGCCCGTGCTGCCGTAGGCATGGCCTCGCTGCCCCTGGGCACCGCCGTGGAAGTCGAATTCCTGGTGGAGGTAGGGGACTAGGCGCATACTTCACTAATGCCCACTACAGTACTAGCGGCTAAGTGACAAGTTGGAAGCATTACAAGCCTCCGGAGTTCCGATAATACAAGCTTCCCTTAAGCCGCTGTTGGCGCTTCCAAGTGCATAGCCTCACTGTACGTTACAATTAACAAGGGATAGCCACCCACTTAGGAGGTCCCGCCATGCACAAGCTCGTTTTGCTCCGCCACGGCGAAAGCACTTGGAACAAAGAGAACAGGTTCGCCGGCTGGACCGACGTGGACCTCACGCCCCAAGGCGTTACCGAGGCTCAGGCCGCCGGCAAGCTACTCCAGGCGGAGGGCTACACCTTCGACATCGCCTTCACCTCGGTGCTCAAACGCGCCATCCGCACCCTGTGGCTCACCCTCGACCGGATGGACCTAATGTGGATCCCTATTATCCGCTCATGGCGATTGAACGAGCGCCACTACGGTGCCCTCCAGGGCCTGAACAAGGCTGAGACAGCTGAGAAGCACGGTGATGAGCAGGTGCTCATCTGGCGCCGCAGCTATGACGTGCCTCCCCCGGCCCTGGACACCTCCGACGAGCGACACCCGAGTAGCGACCCTCGTTACGCCGCTCTCGCCCCGGACGAACTGCCCCTGGCCGAATCGCTGAAAGACACCGTGGCACGCTTCCTGCCCTACTGGGAGCAAAGCATCGCACCGGAAATCAAGGCGGGTAAGCGGGTGCTCATCGCCGCCCACGGCAACAGCCTGCGCGCGGTCGTGAAGTACCTAGACCAGCTCTCCGACCAGGACATCGTGGAACTCAACATCCCCACGGGCATACCGCTGGTCTACGAATTGGACGACGCACTCACACCGCTCAAGCACTACTACCTGGGTGACCAGGAGGCCATCCAGCAAGCCGCAGCGCAGGTCGCCTCCCAAGGCCGATCCGGTACATGATGACGACCATAAAGGCCCTGTCGTGGAACGTCAACGGCATCCGGGCGGTCCAGAAGAAGGGGTTCCTGGAATGGTTCGCTGGTGCTGCTCCAGACATCCTTTGCCTTCAGGAAACCAAGGCCCACCCCGAGCAGTTGGGGCCGGAATTACTGAAGGTCCCCGGCTACTCCGTCCACTTCTCCTCGGCGGAACGCAAGGGCTACAGCGGCGTAGCGCTCTATACCAAGCAGGAACCTCTGGAGGTGCGCCACGGCTTTGGCATCCGCGAGTTCGACAGTGAAGGCCGCGTGGTCATCGCCGACTACGGGCACTTCGTACTGCTGAATATCTACTACCCCAACGGCAAGCAGTCGGCGGAGCGCTTGGACTACAAGATGCGCTTCTACGACGCCTTCCTGGACTACGTCACAGGCCTGAAGGCGGAGGGGAGACACCTCGTAATCTGCGGCGACGTCAACACGGCGCACCGCGAAATCGACATCGCCCGGCCCAAGGAGAACTCAAAAGTCTCCGGCTTCCTCCCATCAGAGCGGGCCTGGGTCGACAAGTTCCTAGGCCACGGCTACGTGGACACCTTCCGCATGTTCAATGACCAACCGGGGCAGTACACATGGTGGGATATGATGACCCGCGCCCGCGACCGGAACGTGGGTTGGCGCATCGACTACTTCTACGTGAGCGAATCGCTTAATAACTGCGTCAAAAGCGCCTGGACCATGCCTGACGTCACCGGCTCGGACCACTGCCCCATCGGAGTGGAACTGGAACTAGGCGAATAGCAGCAGGCCGTGCCCTGGCAAGGTTTCCCCTGCAGCCATAACCTGGGGCCCGGCGGACGGCTTCATCAACCAAGCGGCTGATTTTGTCTCCGCGCCCCAGCAATATGCGTCGAGATCGAAGACTCGCGACTTGTCGGCTGCTATGCACTTGTGGCTGCACGGAGCGTGTTCACCAAGAGCATGGCGATGGTCATCGGACCGACGCCACCCGGCACGGGCGTAATCGCCGCCGCCTTCTCCAACACCGCATCAAAGTCCACATCGCCCACCAGCCGATAGCCCGACTTGGTCGTCGAATCCTCGATCCTGTTGATGCCCACGTCGATGACCACTGCGCCCGGCTTCACCATGTCCGCCGTAATGACCCGCGGCCTGCCCACCGCCGCCACCAGGATGTCAGCCTCGCGCGTGAACATGCCAATATCCGGCGTTCCCGTGTGGCACACCGTGACCGTGGCATTGGCCCCGGGCGCCTTCTGCGAGAGCATCGCCGCCAGAGGCTTGCCCACGATGTTGCTCCGTCCGCAAATCACCACATGCTTGTTCGCCGGGTCGTGGCCCGTACGCAGCAGCATCTGCTGCACGCCCGAAGGCGTCGCCGGCAGGAACCGGGGCCGTCCCTCCAGCAATCGACCCATACTCATAGGATGCAGACCATCAACGTCCATATCCGGGTCCATCGCCCCAATCACGGCTCGGTCGTCCACGCCATCGGGCAGCGGCAACTGGACCAGAATACCGTGGAAGCGAGTGTCTTGGTTGAGCGACTGCACAAGGCTGATGAGCTCCTCCTGAGAAGTGCCGGCATCCCGATGGAATGTCTCGCTAAAGATACCTACCTCGTCACAGGCACGGCCTTTATTACGCACGTAGATCGCGGAGGCTGGGTCGTCGCCCACCAGCACCGCCGCCAGGCCGGGTGTAACACCGGTATTCGTCTTCAACTTTTGCACGCCATTGGCCACCTCAACCCGTATTTGGGCAGACAACTCTCGACCGTCGATCAACTCGGCAGACACACACACCTCCGAAGCCTCGTCTTGGAGCGACCACTCCATACTATCAGCAGCAGATGGCAGAATCCCACCATAAACTCGCTGCAGCGGGAGCCAGCCGCTATAATTCCAATCCGGCACGCTATTTCCGGCGTGCCTCGGTTTCAATACGAGGCTACATGGACGACATCACCGTCGGCGTCGACATCATCGAAATCGACCGGGTTACCCAGGCCGTGACCCGCTGGGGCAAACGGTTTCTCCAGCGCATCTACACAGAGGATGAGCAATCCTACTGCCGAGGACGCTCCCCTCAGCTGGCCGCCCGTTTCGCCGCCAAGGAGGCGGTGATGAAGGCGTTGGGCACCGGCATCCGCCGCGTCGGCTGGCGCGAGGTCGAGGTGGTGCGCAAGCCCAGCGGCCAGCCTACCATCGCCCTCCATGGCCGGGCGCAACGATGCGCCGCGACCATCGGCATTGAATCCCTGGCTGTCAGCCTTTCCCACTCGAAAGGGTGCGCCGTGGCCTCCGTCGTCGGAGTCACAAGTCATACCCTTTCCCCTCTCCTCCAGGGAGAGGGCGAGGGTGAGGGCAGGGCATGAAGGTCGTCACCGTCGAGGAGATGCGGTGGCTGGAAGAGCGCAGCGTCGCGGCAGGCGTGTCATTGGACTCGCTCATGGAGGCTTCGGGGCTCGCCGTAGCGCGGCGCATCGCCCTAATGGAAGACAGCATGCGCGGCAAGCGCATCATCGTGCTGGTCGGCCCCGGCAACAACGGCGGCGACGGTATGGTTGCCGCTCGTTTTCTCTCCGATTGGGGCGCCCTGGTCACCCTCTACATGACCTCCGCCCGTCGCCGCGAAGACAAGCTGGAAGAGTGCCGCTCCCGCCGCGTCCGCATCGTTGAAGGAACAGACGACCTCGACCACTGGGCCCTCTCCAGCTACCTTCCCCTAACCGACATCGTGGTGGACGCCGTGCTGGGCATCGGTCAAGCGCTCCCCTTGGATAACGCACTGAAAGACCTGTGCGTGAAGCTCACCAGCATCAAGGACGACCATCCAGCCCTCAAGCTCATTGCCGTGGACGTACCCACGGGCGTTGATGCCAATACCGGCGTGGTGGACGACGCCTGCGCCAGCGCCGACTTGACCATATCCCTGGGCGCGCCCAAAGTCGGCTTGCTCCGATTTCCCGCCGCTGAACACGTAGGACACTTAGAGACTGTCGACATCGGCATGCCTTCGAACATTGATTCAGCCCTCAGCCTGGACCTTGCCGGCGATACCCCAGTGGGCCTGCTGCTGCCCAACCGCCCGCTAAGCAGTCACAAAGGCACCTTCGGCCGGTTGCTGGTAGTGGCCGGATCGCGCAACTACGTGGGCGCTCCTGTTCTGGCCTGCTCAGGCGCCTACCGGTCTGGCGCCGGGCTCGTGACGCTGGCCACGCCCAACAGCGTCTACAAGCTGGCCGCCGCCCAAATGCTGGAATCCACATACCTGCCCCTGGCCGAGACTCCCGCAGGCAATGTGGCGCCCGACGGCGCTCGTGCCGTTCGCAGCGCCTTCTCCGGCGTTGACGCCGCCGTCATCGGGCCCGGCTTGGGACAAACTGAGCCGGTCCAGGAGTTCATCCACCACGCCCTCCTGGTGGAACCCTCACCCGGAATCCCCCTAGTGCTGGATGCTGACGCGCTGAACTGTCTTGCCATGGCCTACCGCTGGTGGGAACGTCTCAGCACTCCATCGGTACTCACACCACACCCCGGCGAGCTTTCCAGGTTGTTGCGTCTGGACGTTTCGGATATCCAGGACGACCGCCTGACCGCGGCCCGCCGTGCAGCTGAGCGCTGGGGGCAAGTTGTGGTGCTCAAAGGCGCCTACACCGTGGTCGCATCTCCCGACGAGCGCATGAGCATCAGCCCTTTCGCCAACCCCGCTCTCGCTTCCGCCGGCACCGGCGACGTACTTTCCGGCGTCATCGGCGCCCTGCTGGCCCAGGGGTTGGCACCTTACGAAGCCGCCGTGACCGGAGTCCACCTCCATGCCACCGCCGGTGAACAGCTGCGTTATGACCTGGGCGACGCAGGCCTCATCGCCAGCGACCTCCTGAACGTACTCCCCCGAGTCATAAAGGACCTGCGGGAAGGCGCAAGACAGGTCGCGCCGCCTTAAGCCCATCTTTCACTACCACACTCACCATGCCCCTCCGCGTTCCCATCATCCTGAGCCTGTCGAAGAAGGCAATCGGGGCGAGGGGGCTGGCACCAGATCCCTGCCCTACTGTCATCGGGACTCGGAGTGACAAACCAGACGCTGCATCCCAACTCCCACCCGTCATTCTAACCCCGTTTTATCCGGGGATAGAATCCCTCACAATACGTCCCCGCGCCCGGATCCAAGGCCGCGCCCTTAACTGAAGAACCGGCGGTGGGCTCAGCCACGGTTGGATTTTCACCAACGCCCGAACCCTGTGGTAGAATAAAACCAAGCGGATACTAGCCCCTTAGGCTCGATCCGACTCACGTTATGCTCCTCGCACTCGACATCGGCAACACCAACATCACCGCAGGCGTCTTCGACGCCGAGAGGCTCGTTGCTCATTGGCGCATCGCCACCGACCCCCGGCGCATGGCCGATGAGTACGCGTTGCAGCTCAACGGCCTCTTCCCCCTCAAGAACGTCAACCCGAAGCACATCGATCAGGTAGCCATGTGCAGCGTGGTCCCCCCGTTAACCTCCGTTTTTGAAGAGGTCGTCCGCGTCCTCTTCGGCGTGGAAGCATTAGTGGTCGGCACCGGCACCAAGACCGGGGTACGCGTCCTCTACGATGCGCCCCGGGACGTGGGCGCCGACCGCGTTGTGGATGCCGCCGCCACGTATCACTTCTACGGCGCTCCCGCCGTGGTAGTCGACTTCGGCACCGCCACGGTCTTCGACGCCATTGGCGCCAAAGGCGATTACCTGGGCGGCGCCATAGCACCAGGTCTCAACATCGCCGCCGACGCCCTGTTCCTGAACACCGCGCAGCTGCGACGGGTGGAGCTGGTGGCTCCCAAAACGGTGATTGGCAAAAACACATCCCACTCCATGCAATCGGGCCTGGTACTCGGCTACGTGGGGCTGGTAGAGAGCATGGTGCATCGCTTTAAAGCCGAGATGGAAGCACCCCAGGCTACCGTGGTGGCAACCGGCGGGCTAGCCCATCTTTTGGCTGGCGAGACCTCAGTCATTGATGTGGTGGACGAAGATCTGACCCTTCGAGGCCTCCAATACATTCACGCCATGAACCAGGGAGTGTGATATGAGCGGCCCATTTGAGCAAAAGCGGATAATCTTAGGCGTCACTGGCAGCATCGCCCTCTACAAAGCGGTGGACCTTGCCAGCAAGCTCACTCACTCCGGCGCCCAGGTTGACGTCCTCATGACCCCCTCGGCCCAGGAGTTTGTATCGGCCCTCACCTTCCGCAGTATCACCCACCGACCGGTGCTGACCGACGTGTTCGACGCCGCCTCTCCCAACGCTGTGGAACACGTCGCGCTGGCCAAGGCGGCCGATATCATGATTATCGCGCCCGCCACAGCGAACACCATAGCCAAGCTGGCCTGGGGTTTCGCCGACGACCCTGTGAGCCTCACGGCCCTGGCCACGGAGGCACCCATACTCATCGCACCGGCCATGGATGCCGCCATGTGGACAAAAAAGCCCGTCATGGACAACGCAGATACCTTGCGGTCGCAGGGAATGCACATCGCCGGACCAGCCAAAGGACACCTCGCGTCGGGCCTAGAGGGGTGGGGCCGCATGCTGGAGGTGCCGGAGCTCCTGGGGCACATCGCCCTCATACTGGGACGCAAGAGGGACCTGGCGAATCGGCGCGTAGTGGTGAGCGCTGGCGGCACCCAGGAACCCATCGACCCCGTGCGAGTCCTTACCAACCGCTCCTCGGGCAAAATGGGTTATGCCATAGCCGAAGCCGCCCGGGACCGGGGAGCACTGGTACATCTCATCAGTACCACGAAAACCCTGCCCGACCCCGTGGGCGTACGTGTCGTGAGAGTAGAGACTTATGAGGAAATGCGCGAGGCGGTGCTGGAGGCATGTTCCGAGGCCGACGTGCTCATCATGGCCGCAGCCGTAGCCGATTTCAGCCCGGCGGAAGTGTCGGTTCAAAAACAGAAAAAAGAGAAGGCCACGAACTCCGAACTGCTCCTTCGCCTCGCCAAGAATCCCGACTTCTTCCACGAGGTACGGGAGGGTGTTCTGCGCGTTGGCTTTGCCGCTGAGAGTGAAAACTTACTGGAGAACGCGCGGAAGAAGCTGGCGGAGAAAGACCTGGCCCTCATCGCTGTCAACGATATCACCCGCGACGACTCCGGCTTCGGCGCCGACGACAACCAGGTCACGATCCTCGACCGCGAAGGAGTCGCTCAAGCGTTGCCACTGCTACCCAAGTACGAGGTGGCCGTACGGCTCTTGGAGCGCGTTCGGGATTTGCTGGACGTGCAGCCCTGTCGACCTCGCCCACTGCCCTAGCAGGCTGAGGAAAGCATATGTGCATATCCGGCGTCCCTCATTTTGTTGATGCCATTGGTGAACCTTAGCATGCTGGCCACATACAGCCCTTGCCCAGACCAGGCGGGCCAAGTCCAAGCTGCACCTCGACGCTGAGTCGCGCACCAGGACGACTGAACGAGGCCATCAGTGACTACGACGAGAGCCATCCGTCTCGAACCGGCGCACATTGGCGCCCATACCAACCGGGGAAGCGCCTGCATCAAGAGAGTCCCACTGCAGATTCCCCTCGCAGGTTTCGACCTTGCCATCAGCTTGGACTTGGGGCTCCACCAGCCAGTCGTTATGCAGGTCGTCGCCGAAGACCCCCATAGCTCCCACCTTCGTTCGTATCTCCTCCACGAATGCACGAATACACGAATAGGGGTAAGCAGGTGTCCACCCTCACGGGGTGTATTGCCCCGTGGCCTTAGCAACCGATAAGGAGCACCTGGGCCGGCAGTACCTACTCCAGACCGACCGCCAGCTGGCCCACCTGCTGGGTGATACCGATATGCCTCAACCTTGCTAAGACATAGCCGCACGGCGTGGGGTAAGCTAACGGAGTGGATAAGCAAAACCCTACACTGCTAGGCCTCGTCGGCCACACCCCTCTGGTAAATATGCCGCACCTTTCGCCCAAGAAGGGCGTCCGTATCTTCGCCAAGCTGGAGGGGCAGAACCCCAGCGGCAGCGTCAAGGATCGCATCGTCCTGGCCATGGTGGAAGCCGCAGAGCGCCGGGGAGACCTCAAGCCCGGCGATACCATCATCGAGGCCAGCAGCGGCAATACGGCCATCTCCCTGGCCATGGTCGCCAAACAGAAGGGCTACGGCGTCCGCCTGGTCATCCCTCGCCACGTCGCACCGAGCATTAGCGATATCCTCAAACTCTACCGTGGAAAGGTCACCTGGTGCGACTCCCCCGGGGGTATGAAGGCTGCCATCGACCTTGCGGCCGCAATCGCCGAACGGGAAGGCTACTTCTACCTCCGCCAGTTCACCAATGATGTGAACGAGGAGACCCACTACGGCACCACGGGCACCGAGATTGTTGAGGCGTTACCTGAGGTGGACGCCTTCGTAGGCGGCATCGGCACCGGCGGCACCATCATGGGCGTGGGGCGGCGCTTGCGAGAGGCAAACTCAGCCGTGCGCATCATCGGGGTGGAGCCACGCATGGGCGAGCGGTTGCAGGGCCTACAAAGCCTGTCGGAGGCCTACCCACCGCCGCTGCTCCACGTCGACCAGTTGGACGGACGCTACCTCGTCGACAGCGTCAGCGCCATCAGGGCGGCCCGGTCGGTGGTGGCCAAGGAGGGTCTGTTCGCGGGCATCTCGTCGGGCGCAACGCTGCACGCGGCGCTGCAGCTCGCCAAGAAGATGCGCCAAGGCAACATCGTGGTCATGTTCTCCGACGGCGGGTGGAAGTATCTGCCGTCGCGCCCGTGGGTGGGAGCGGCAAAGCTCTCGGCAAAGCTGGACGAGGTCCACTGGTGGTAACAAGGGCGCGGCCTCCGACAAGGCACGATTCTTCAACATGTTATGCCTGGGCAAAAGGCCCAGGCATCGAGTCCCTCATGCTTTGGCCGAGCACCCGAAGCGTTCCTCTGTATAGCCGCTTGGCCTTTGATATCTCCAGCGAATGGTTACATTTACCAATAGACACCTATTCCTGAATCCCGAACGCTACACATGTTTGTTGGTTCCAGTTGAGTCAGCCGCCGTTGACCCCTACGCACTCCGCTCACTAGAATGACGGAATCCCAGCATCGGCGGAACAGGCGAGCATGACCACCAAGCCAAGCCAGGAGATTCCCAAGGCCTACGAACCCAAGGAGGTCGAACAGCGGCTCTACCTCTGGTGGGAGTCGTCGGGCTTCTTCACGCCCTCGGTGGACCCAGCGAAGCAGCCCTACACCATCATGATGCCACCGCCCAACGTCACCGGCGAGCTCCACCTGGGCCACGCGCTGACCACGGCAGTGGAGGACGCCCTCATCCGCTACCACCGCATGCGGGGCTACGCGGCGCTATGGGTGCCAGGCGCCGACCACGCGGGCATCGCCACGCAGATGGTGGTGGAACGGGAGATGGCCAAGCAGGGTATCGACCGTCACAAGTTGGGCCGCGAGGCCTTCCTGCGCGGCGTGTGGGACTGGGTGGACAAGTACGGAAACGTCATCAACAAGCAGCTCCGCCGCCTCGGAGCATCATGCGATTGGACCCACAAGCGTTTCACCATGGACCCTGGCCCCAGCCGCGCGGTCCGCACCACCTTCAAGCGGCTCTACGACAAGGGACTCATCTACCGGGGCGAAAGGATGATCAACTGGTGCCCCACCTGCCGCACAGCGCTCTCGGACCTGGAAGTGGACCACCAGGACGAACAGGGGGCACTCTACTACATACGCTACCGGCTAGAGGAGAGCAACGGCCACGTGACAGTGGCAACCACCCGCCCCGAAACCCTGCTGGGCGATACGGCGGTAGCGGTGAACCCCGGCGACGACCGCTTCAGCCACCTCAAGGGCAAGCGCGTCGTGCTGCCGGTGCTAGGCCGCGCCATCCCAATCATCGAAGACGAAGCCGTAGCCAGTGACTTCGGCACCGGTGCGCTGAAAATAACGCCCGGCCACGACCCAACGGACTTTGAGATGGGCCAGCGTCACCACCTTCCTATAGTCAACATCCTAAACCCCAACGGCACGCTGAATGATGAGGCTGGCCCCTACCAGGGCTTCGACCGCTTCGACGCCCGTAAGGCCATCGTGGAACAGTTGGAGCGTGAGGGACTGCTGGAGAAGATCGAGGATCACCAACATTCGGTGGGTCACTGCGACCGTTCCGGCGACATCGTGGAACCCATCGTCAGCGAACAGTGGTTCGTCCACGTGGCGCCTCTGGCCAAGCGGGCCATGGAGGTGGTCGAGCAGGGCCGCATCAAGATGGTCCCGGAGCGCTTCACCAAGGTCTACGTAAACTGGATGGAGAACATCCACGACTGGTGCATCAGTCGACAGCTCTGGTGGGGGCACCGTATTCCCGTGTGGTACTGCGCCGACTGCCAGCACCTGACCGTGGACGTGGACGACCCAGAGGCCTGCGAGCAGTGCGGATCTGCCTCCATAACCCAGGACGAAGACGTGCTGGACACCTGGTTCTCGTCTAGCCTGTGGCCACACTCGACTCTGGGCTGGCCCGACGACACCGAGGAGTTACGCTACTTCCACCCCACTGATGTGCTGGAGACGGGCTACGACATCCTCTTCTTCTGGGTGGCCCGAATGATCATGCTGGGCCTGGAAAACATGGACGAGATACCCTTCCATACAGTCTACCTTCACGGCCTCATCCGCGACGAGCAGGGCCAGAAGATGAGCAAGACCAAAGGCAACGTGGTGGACCCACTCCAACTCGCGGACGAATACGGCACCGACGCCTTGCGCTTCGCCCTCTCCACGGGCACCTCGCCGGGCAACGACTCGCGGATAAGCTCCAGCAAGATCCAGGCCGCCCGCAACTTCGCCAACAAGCTGTGGAACGCCTCGCGCTACGTCCTCTCCACCCTGGAGAACGCCGCGGATATGACCGGCTGGCAGACTGAGCCGCCGCGCACCCACCGAGAGGACCAGTGGATACTGAGTCGGCTTGATCAAGTAAGCGCGGAAATGGAGGGCTACTGGCGCGAATACCAGTTTGGTCAGGCCCAATACACGCTCCACGACTTCATCTGGGGCGAGTTTTGCGACTGGTATATCGAGCTGGCCAAGGTACGCTTGCGGAGCGGTGATACCGGCCCCCACCGCGTGCTGGCCTTTACCCTGGATCGATTACTCCGACTACTGCACCCATTCATGCCCTTCGTCACCGAGGAGCTGTGGCAGCAGCTTAAAGCACGGCTTCCCGCCCAAGACGGTATGGCCGAGTCCATTATGCTCGCACCCTACCCTGAGCCCTCCGGCCAGCCCGCCGACGGGAAGGCGTTGAAGGAGATTGCCCTAGTGATGGAGACGGTCCGCGCCATTCGCAACGTGCGCGCCGAGTTCCATGTGGAGCCTCAGCGGTCGCTGGACGCGCTCATCGCCGCGCCCAGCGACCGCGATGCCCTGGAAGCCGAGGCGGAGGCCATTCGCCACATGGCGCGAGTGGGCACGCTGGAGTTCGTCGCAGACCGAAGCGAAGCGACTGCTAGTTCCGATTCAATCACCGTCGTCGTGCAGGGGGGAACATCGGTCACGCTGCCGCTGGGCGGCGTGGTGGACATGGAAGCGGAACGCCGCAGGCTCCAGGCGGAGCTTACCGAAAGCGAGAAACACGCCCAAGGCTTGAGCAGTCGGCTTAACAGTACCCAATTCACCAGCAAGGCACCGGAAGAGGTCGTGGAGCGGGAGCGCCAACGGCTAGCAGACTTACAAGCGCGGCGACTCCAGCTTCGAGCGCTCATGACAGAGTTGGACACCTAGCACAAGGGCATACCCTGATGGCAGGAAGGCAATCTCGATTTGGAGCAAATGGTGACGGCCCGCTACCGGCTGGAAGACATCAACGAAGCCGTGGCTGCCCTGAACGCAGGCACGATCCTAGGGCAAGACCCTCGTCGTGTAAGAGTGCGTGCCGCACGCGACGGCCACGTCCCTTCTGTGCCCCTCTAGAAGGCCGACAACATGGAAACAGCCATCTCCACCCCACCTAGAGGACGCAAAGTGTGCAGCTGGCGCAGGCCCTTCCGGGTGTCGGAGGCGATACGCGACTGGTCGGAGCGGGCCAGCCGACGCTTGAAAAGCCAGTAGGTGAAGGACTTCCAATCGCTCAGCGTGAGCGATCCCCGGAACCGGCGGCCCATCTCACGGTAATAGCGGCGCAGAAGCACGCCTGTGGTGTCGCCGTAGAGACGCACCATAACCAGATCATCCACACCATGGACGTGGTGCAGCCCACGCACGCCGCGCTGCTTCATCACCTCCCCCTCAACAGCCAGCATCAGCGCCTCCTCTACTACCACGCCGTAGAAGAAGTTCAGATGGGCCTGGTACTTCTCCTCGCCCAGAGCCTCTCTGAATCGCGATCCGCTTACCGAATCCGGCATCTCGTCACGGAACAGCAATCGCTCCCTCTCCACCTCCGGCACAGCCTTCGGGACCTCTCGCAGTAGACGCTCCACCAACAGCAACCAATCGAAGGCCTCGCCCTGAATCAAATAAACGTAGTCTCGGCTTTTGTAGCGCTCCTCCCTGGCAGTCCACAGGCCCACCGCTTCCAGCAGCACATCCTCCCAGGGGCGGCCCTCCGTCACGCCGGAACGCAAATGGTCGATCGCCTGAATGGTGGCGTGATGACCGTTGACGGGCAGGGTAGACGAATCGGGACCCGCCAGGGTGTTGCCCACCCAAAGGTCCTGGGGTGTAAGCGGGGTACGGGTCTTGTTGGGCGGTGAGGCCATGGCTAGTGAGCGCCGTGACACCGCTTGTACTTTTTACCGCTGCCGCAGGGGCAAGAGTCGTTGCGGCCTACCTTGGGCATACCTCCAGAATGGCTGGCGCCAAAGGGGGCTGGCTGCCTCGCCGAGACGGCAGCTTGGGTGAGCACTGTTTCCGGCCTCGCGGCCACCGCGGGTTGGACAGCATGCTTCGTTGGCCTCTTGGCCCCCGCGCCGTTACGGATGTGCTCTGGCGGAACGATGTGAAAAATGGTGCGCGCAACATCATGCCGAATCCGATCCTGGAGCTCCTGGAACCGGTCGAAGCCCTCTTTCTTGTACATGACCAGGGGATCACGCTGTCCGTAGGCGTAGAGACCGATACCCTGACGCAGGTTCTGCATAGTCGTCAGGTGCTGGACCCACAGACGGTCAATGGTCTGGACCATCACTCCGCGCTCCACGTTGCGCATAAGCTCCGGGCTCAGGGCCACCTCGTGCTCCTCGTACAGGTTCTCGGCATAAACCAGAAGCTCCTCCTCAGTCTCTGCTGCGCTCTGGTCCAGGATATGGTCCTCATCGAAGCCCGGAGGAAGCGAGAAAATGGTGCCCATAGCAGCCAGGAAAACGTCGGTCTCCCAATCGTCTGATTCACCCTGGAGAAGGCCTCCGATAACGGATTGGATCTCCCTTGTCACCATCTCCTGGACGTCGGTTTTAAGGTCAATGCCGCTGAGGATTTTGAGCCGTTCGCTGTAGATGATGTCCCGCTGTGTATTGACCACATCATCGTACTCGACTAGGTTCTTGCGGATATCGAAGTTATGGGCCTCCACCTTGGACTGCGTGCTGTCCACGACCTTGGTGATCATGCGACTTTCCAGGGGAATGTCGTCGGGTAACCGTACCAAGTTCATAATGCCCTTGAGGCGCTCGCCACCGAACCGGCGCATAATCTCGTCCTCCAGCGAGCCGAAGAAGCGACTGCTGCCCGGGTCGCCCTGTCGTCCGGAGCGCCCCCGCAGCTGATTGTCGATACGGCGGGATTCGTGCCGCTCAGTGCCCAGGATGTAGAGCCCCCCCGCGGCGATGACTGCATCGTGATCCCGTTGCCACTCCTCGGGAGACTCCGCGATGGAGGGGTCGCCTCCCAGAACGATGTCAGTCCCACGTCCAGCCATATTGGTGGCGACAGTCACCGCTCCTGGCCGTCCCGCCTGCGCGACCACATGCGCCTCTCTCTCGTGCTGTTTGGCGTTCAGCACCTCGTGGCGAACCTTCCTGCGCGTAAGCATCTGACTGAGGTGCTCGGAGCGCTCGATCGAAACCGTGCCCACCAGCACTGGACGCCCCTCCTCATGCATCTCCGCAATAGCCTCAGCCACCGCCTGGTACTTGGCCTCCTCGGTCTTATATATATAGTCGGGCAGGTCCTTACGGGCCATGGGCCGGTGGGTGGGAATAACTACCACCTCCAGCTTGTAGACCTTGTGGAACTCCTCGCCCTCAGTGACCGCCGTACCCGTCATGCCGGACAGCTTCCCATAGATACGGAAGTAGTTCTGCAACGTGATGGTGGCGTAGGTGACGGTCTCCTGTTGGACGGACACCCCTTCTTTGGCCTCGATGGCCTGGTGAAGCCCATCGCCAAAACGGCGGCCCTCCATGAGCCGGCCCGTGAAGTCGTCGACGATGACCACCTCACCGTTTTGGACCACGTACTCTTTATCGCGCTCGTAAACCGCCACGGCACGCAGAGCATTCTCGATGTGGTGAACCACGGTCCCATTGGCAGGGTCGTAAAGGTTCTCCAGCTTGAGTATCCCCTCCAGCTTGGTGATGCCGTCATCGGTGAGGGCCACAGTACGCGTCTTCGCATCAACCACATAGTCCCGCTCGTAGGCTAGACGGGGCACCACGTGTGCGAAGGTCTTGTAGGCATTGCTGGACTCTTGAGTGGCGCCACTGATGATCAGTGGCGTGCGGGCTTCGTCGATGAGAATATTGTCCACCTCATCGACGATGGCGTAGACCAGCGTCCGCTGCACCCGCTGCTCCTCCGAGGCCACCATGTTGTCGCGCAGAAAGTCGAAACCGAACTCGTTATTGGTGCCGTAGGTGATATCGCACTCGTAGGCTTCCCGGCGAGTCGCAGGCCGCAGGTGATAGTGCTGACCGTCCTGGCCCTCCTCGGCACTGGCATCGAAAATGTACGCCTCCTGGTGTTGCAGACAGCCCACCGTCATGCCCAGGGCATCGTAAACGGGGCCCATCCACCCGGCGTCGCGACGGGCCAGGTAGTCATTGACGGTCACCAGGTGCGCGCCTTCGCCTGGAAGGGCATTGAGAAACATGGCCAATGTTGCCATGAGGGTCTTCCCCTCACCGGTCTTCATCTCGGCTACCTTCCCCTCGTGGAGAACGGCGCCGCCAATGAGCTGCACGTCGAAGTGCCGGAGGCCGATAGAGCGGCGTGCCGCCTCGCGGACCGCCGCAAAGGCTTCAGGCAAAAGGTCATCCAGGGTCTCGTCTTCGTCAAGCTGCTCGCGTAGCTCCACGACAGTGCTCCGCAGGGCCTCGTCGGACAACGCCTCAAACTCGCCCTCCAGTGCGTTGGTCTCATCCACCACCCACTGCAGGCGCTTGATCTGTTTTTCGTTGGAATCTCCAAGGATTCCGAACAGCTTGCTGACCATAACTCTCCATCTGAGGCTTTCCCGTGCCCGATCCTGGAAACGAGGGACACGGCCACTCCTCTATTGTACCAGGCAGGGCACGCTGGAGGACGCCCTCCATTAGATTTGCTTTAATCTCTGTAAGTGGAGCGAAAAGTCGCACCACGAGCCCTCGCAGTATGAGCTCAAGACACGTTCGAGTGGGTCAAGGGCGAGCCCTTGTATACTGTGGCCTACGAACTGCGAGAGGGAGGCAACCATGCCAGATATCGCCAAGCGGACCCTGGGACGGACGGGAATGGACGTCACTATGATGGGCTATGGCGCGATGGAGCTTCGGGGTGCGCCCCGGGGTCGGGAGATCACACAACAGCAGGCCAACCAAGTTCTCAATACCGTCCTCGACTCAGGCATCAACTTCATCGATACCTCCATCGACTACGGCCAGAGCGAAGAACTGATCGGAGCGTTCATCGCAAATCGCCGCGCCGACTACTTCCTGGCCAGCAAGTGCGGTTGCCTGGTGGGCGAAACCCCCGATCCGTCCAGACAGCGCTTCCCCCACGTCTTCACCCGGGAAAACATCGTGGCCGGAGTGGAACAGAGCCTGCGCCGGTTGAAGACCGACTACCTGGACTTGGTACAAGTCCACGCCAGCCCGTCCAAGGCGGTGCTGGAGGAGAACGACACACCCCGGACACTCCAGGACCTGAAGGACCAGGGCAAGGTACGCTTCATCGGCATGTCGGGCACACTACCGCACCTGCTCGACCACATCGCCATGGGCATCTTCGACGTGTTCCAGATCCCTTATTCAGCCTTGCAACGGGAGCACGAAACGGCCATCAGCGAGGCGGCTCAGGTTGGCGCCGGCATCATCGTCCGGGGCGGGGCCGCCCGGGGCGCGCCGTCAGAAGGCCACCAGGAGGGCGATACGTGGGACGTGTGGCAGCAGGCGAAGCTGGACGATCTGCTGGAGGACGGCATGAGCCGCATGGAATTCACCCTGCGCTTCACCTTCAGCCACCCCAACCTGCACACCAATATCGTCGGCACCATCAACCCAGAGCACCTGGAAGGCAACGTGTCGGCGCTGGCCAAAGGCGCGCTGCCAACGGACGTGTACGAGGAGGCCAAACGGCGACTTGCAGCGGCGGGCAGCAAGCCGAAATAGGGAGCCGCAGCAGGTAGTATGGGGCCCTGCATGCGGGGCCAGCACGCAGCACCGCGGCATGTGCCGGCCAAGCCCACTGCCGGGTCTCTCAAGTTATGGGTCAGTGGCACGCCCTTGGGGTATGATGCGGAGGCAGTGCCAATCTCAACGCCGCCATACCGCCGCACCAAAATCATTGCCACCTGGGGGCCTGCCCTCAGCGACGACCAGACCCTTCGGTCACTGGTCAGGGCAGGCGTCGACGTCTTCCGGCTGAACTTCTCCCACGCAACCCACAAAGAACTCACCGAGGCCATCCCCCGTATTCGACGCGCTGCCGCGGAGGAGCACCGTGCCCTGGCGCTGATGCAGGACATCCAAGGGCCGCGCATTCGGACAGGCCCATTGTCGAATGGCACACCGTTATCTCTCAAAGATGGCAGCTCAGTCATCATCCAGACCAACGGACACGAACGTGCCGAGGCCACCATCCCTATCCCCTACTCCGGCCTGGCCGACGACGTAGCGCCCGGCCACCGAATTCTCATCGCCGACGGCACCATCGTCTTGCGAGTTACGGCAGTCTCCGCGCCAGACGTGGAGGCCACCGTCGTGCAAGGAGGCCTGTTGGGCGCATATAAGGGCGTGAACCTGCCCGACAGCCGCGTCTCGGTCCCCACTTTGACGGAGAAGGACAGGGAGGATCTAGCTTTCGGCACCGCCCACCATGTGGACTACGTCGCCCTAAGCTTCGTGCGCCGTCGCGAAGACATCCTCGAATGCCGCCGCTACCTCCACCAACTGGGGAGCAATTGCCCCATCATTGCCAAAATCGAGCACCCCGAGGCCATCACCAACCTAGAGGAGGTGCTAATCGCCTCCGACGGCGTCATGGTGGCCAGGGGTGACTTGGGAGTGGAACTCTCGCCTGAACAAGTACCGTTGCTCCAAAAGCACCTCATCCACCGTTCCAACGATATGGGGCTGCCGGTCATCACCGCAACCCAGATGTTGGAGTCTATGGTCGACCACACGATTCCCACGCGCGCGGAGGCCAGCGACGTGGCCAACGCCGTCCTCGACGGCACGGGCGCCCTGATGCTCTCGGCCGAGACCGCCGTGGGCCGTCATCCCGTGGAGACGGTGGAGACCATGGCGCGGATCGCTATCGAAGCAGAGCAGGTCAACTCCATCGCATTTCGCTACCCCAGCCAGGACCAGTCCCATGCCCTGGCCCTGGCTGCCCGAGAACTGGCCAAGACCCTGCAGGCCCGGGCCATTATTGTGTTCACGCGGAGAGGAAGTTCCGCCCAGGTACTCTCTCATCTCCGGCCCGCCACCCCGGTATACGCCTTCACCGACAACCCCCAAACTCACCAGCGGCTGGCGCTGTGGTACGGAGTGACTCCCCTCCTGACCGAGCTCAGCGAAGACTCTTCCACCATGGTTGACCACGGTCTGCAGGAACTCCGCCGCCTGGGACTGGCTCAACCTGGCGATGACGTCGTCGTGGTCGGGGCTGAGCCCTGGGAAACAGGCGCACCCACCAACTTCGTCACCGTCAGGCCGGTCCCCCACGACTCGACATCCAAGGGTGGTGGCACCGCGGGATGAGGGCCAAGTTTCACCCGGGGTTCTGGGGACTCACCGCTATGTCTTTACCATCCCCCCCCCTGCACCGTATGCTGGAGATATCGTCCGGCACCACCAAGGCACAGCGTCTCGAAGCAATGGAAGGGCATATACTCACCCCGGCTACATCACCGGTACCTATAACAGGGCACAATAGGCTAGCCCGACACAACGGCTCGCAAGCAAGGCGGACGTATGGCCGAAGATACCCAATTCCTCCGTCTTTTCCCCCTCCAATCGGTCGTGCTATTCCCCGGCATGGAGCTGCCTCTGGTGGTATTCGAGCCGCGTTACCGGCAGTTGACCCAAGAGTGCCTAGCTCGCGGAGAGCCCTTTGGCGTACTTCTGCTGAAGGAAGGCCGCGAGGCGGGTGCCCAGGGGACCTTGCCCTACGAAGTGGGGACCACCGCCCATATCGACAGAGTCGAGACCTTGGCCGACGGCCGTCTGCACGTGCGTGCCACAGGTCAACAGCGATTCCGGGTGGTCAGCTACGACCACTCCCACCCGTACCTGGCAGCCCAGGTACGGTTTTTACCCCAAGACGAGTCTGCCTCGGCGACTACAGCCCTGGTGGGTCAGGTCAAGGATGCCTCTGTCCGCCACGTCCAGGCGCTGGCAGCGCTCCGCGGAGGTTACCTCCGGGACGTAGCGCTGCCCGACGTAGCAACGGTTCTCTCGTTCCTGGTCCCGCTACTCTTACAAGGCCAGCGGACCAACCAGCAACGCCTCCTTGAGATGAACAGCGTGATGGACCGGCTAAACGAAGAGTTGGCCATGCTCCAAGAGTCCTACACTCACCTGAAGGACGAAGTGGAGCGGCGCTGGGCGCAGGGGACTTTCAGCAGGAACTAAGGGGGGGTACACCAACGCTCCGCTGATGGCACAGGGTATCCACAACAGCATCCACTCACACCCTGCTGCTAGAGTGCCACATAGCGCTCGGACATGACCAGTGTGGCAATGGTCTTGGCGTCGGGAAGCTGCCCTGTACAGGCCATTTCCAGCGCCTCCGCATACGGAATCCGCACTAGTTCAATGTCCTCGTCATCGTCCGCAGGGAGCGGGTCCAACCGCAGACCCGTAGCCAAGAAGGCATACATCCGCTCCGTACAGAATCCCGGCGTTGTCCAGAAATCCCCAATCGGTCGGAAACGCTCAGCGGCGTAGCCCGTCTCCTCCCGCAGTTCCCGTTGAGCGCACGCCAAGGGCTCCTCTTCCCGTTCGATGGTTCCTGCTGGCAATTCTAGATTCGTTCGGCCAAGGGGCGCTCTGAACTGGTTGACCAGAAGCACCTTGTGCTCTTCGTCCAAGGCAACGATCACCACAGCGTCCAAATGGTCGATGACCTCCCGCTGAAAGCGTCCAGCGTTGGGCAAATCTACCAGGTCGTGACGTACGACAAACCGCTTGCCGACGAAAACGGTCTCACTTGAAAGAACGCGAGGAGTATCAGCCACGGTGTGGCGTCTCCGGAAAGTTGGGCAGGGGCAACGGTGCCGGCGCCGCCGGACCTCGGTAGAGGCGGTAGAGGAGCGTCTCATAAAAGCGCTGAGGCGTCCCCGCCCGCAGGAACCGGGCCACATGGGGGCTCTTGGCCACCCGAACCGTCTGCTCGGGTCCCAGGCCACGCTCCCAATAGCCATCGGCGCTCACCACCGCTGGGTCACGCGTTTGGAGCACCAGCTCCACCACAGCATCGGCGGGGACCACTACGGCTGCCGCCAAGTCCCCGTGAGGAGCCACCGCCTTCAAGAGCATGTCCGAGGAGGTTGGATAGAGAATCGGCCCGCCCGTCGACAGCGCGTAGGCCGTGCTTCCTGTGGCCGAGGCAACAATAACGGCATCAGCTGAATAAATGCCCAACTCCGCTCCATCAACGCGAACAAGTATGCGGGCAATACGGCCACCTCCGTGCCCCTTGCCCACCACCACATCATTTAAGGCGTGGGCCGCTGGGCATGGCTCCTCGCCGGGAGCACAGACCTGCACCTCCAGCATATTTCTCTCCTGGACCAAGGCATACCCCGCCTGCAAATAGTAGGGGACCCCCTCCAGGGCATCGGAACCCTCCACTTCAGTCAAAAAGCCCAGCCTGCCCAGGTTCACCCCCAGCAGCGGCACACCCAGGGGCGCGGCGAAACGGGCGGCGCGAAGAATAGTCCCGTCGCCGCCGACGGTGACCACCAGCTCCACGTCGTCGGGCATAGGCAAGCCACCCTCGTCAGCCGTACGCAGCGCATGGCGCGTTCCCAGTCTGAGCGCCAACGCTTCCGCCATCTTGAGCGCTTCGACAGAAAGGCCGTTGTAGATAATCTGAACGTTATGTGGGTCCATTACCTCAGTATCGCCCCGCCGAAAAGGTTTTCGGACTCAGTCATTATAAGAGTTTGTGCAGAAACCCTCCAGGAAACACGCAACGTCCTTGAACAGAGATGGCCTCACTCCGCTGGCGTGCTTACAAAACCCGATACTGGAAGCACATCAGATTGACGGATATTTCCCCGCCCGCTTATAGTGGCTGAGCATGGAATCTGACATACCTCGATCGACTCAGGATTAGACCTTAAGCACGAGTTGAAGGCCTTACCAGAGGATTCCCGACAGGAGAAGCCAGAATGGACGTAGTGTTGAGCGCTCCGAGAGGTTTTTGCGCCGGCGTTGTGCGCGCCATCGACATCGTGGAGTTGTGCCTGGAGCGGTTCGGCACTCCCGTTTACGTCCGACACGAAATTGTCCACAACAAGTACGTCGTGGAGAGCCTGCGCCGCAAGGGCGCCATCTTCGTGGAAGACCTGAGTGAGGTCCCCGACGACCAGCACGCCGTGTTCAGCGCCCACGGTGTCGCACCCCAAGTCTGGGAAGAGGCCAAGCACCGCAATCTTCACGTGGTGGACGCCACCTGCCCACTGGTCACCAAAGTACACCTCGAATCCATCAAATACGCCCGCGAGGGCTACTCCATCATTGTCGTCGGCCATGAGGGCCACCCTGAGGTCATCGGCACCATGGGCCAGTCTCCTCGGGAAAGCTCTCTTGTAGGTACGGTGGAGGAAGCCCAAACGGTACAGGTGGCTAACCCCGACCGGGTCGTCGCTCTGACCCAAACGACACTCAGCGTAGACGATACCAAGACCATTATTGAGGCGCTCCGCGCTCGCTTCCCCACGCTGGTCGCCCGGAACGACGTCTGCTACGCCACCACCAACCGCCAGACCGCAGTCAAGGCGCTGGCCAAGCAGGTGGATCTGGTACTGGTCATCGGTGCACAAAACAGCTCCAACTGCAACCGGCTGCGCGAGGTCGCCTCCGACATGGGCGTCCCTTCCTACCTCATCAACGGCCCTGAGGATATGGACGCAACCTGGCTGAACAACGTCCAGCGAATCGGCATCACCTCTGGCGCCTCAACGCCAGAAACCCTGGTGGAGGCGGTCATCGATACCCTGGCCCCCGACAACATCACCTCCCTCGAAGTAATCAGAGAGGACGTATCCTTCGTGCTACCCAAGGAGTTCCAGTCC
>CAUZHS010000016.1:0-27594 GCA_963579845.1 Dehalococcoidia bacterium
GGCGGCGCACGACGTGGCACGCCACCTGCCGGGACGGCATCTTCTGGAGGAGGCAGGGCGGCTGGGGCTGCTAGTCAACGCGGTGGAAACCCACGCTCCGGTGTTGCTCCACGGGCCGGTGTTGCTCCACGGGCCGGTGGGCGCTGCATGGCTCCGGAGGGAGGGGGAGGTGACTGACCCGGCACTGTTGGAAGGGGTCCGCTGGCATACGACCGCTTCCCCGGACCTTGCGCCGGTGGGCAGAGTGGTTTTCTTGGCGGACAAGATAGACCCGCAAAAATCCGGGATGTATCCCTTCCTGGAGGAGGTCCGCCGGGAGGCGTTCAGTGACCTAAGTGCGGGGCTGCTGGCCTTTTTGGACGGGGCTCTCAAGTTGCACGTGGATAGGGGCAATGCCGTTCACGGCATGAGCATCAGCACCCGGAACTCCCTCATTATGGCGAGGGCCTGCTGACCTGGTGCATGTGGGGGTGCCGTCCATCCGTCCCTGGCTGGGTTTCAGCCCCCTAGCTACTCTTCCTCCACCAGCCCTTTAATTACGTCGCCCTCCACCATGCAGGAAATTCGGCGCAGGGAGAAGCCGATATAGGTGTGGAGCTCCTCCGGTTGGAAGTGCAGCACTCGCTGCGTTCCGTCGTCCAAATCTACTGTCATTTGGGAGACATAGAAGTCGAAATTACTAACGTGGCCCTCCACCCGTTCTTCAGCCATCGCATACCCCCCTTTTCGGAATGATGATATCCATCGGTCGGACCAGCCCAGTAACGGGGTGGAGCCGTAGGTTACACCAGAATAGAGATATTCGGATAGGCACTGTTTCTTGCGGATATCCGCCGTGAGGGCCGGTGGCCCTATCTACGCTTCGCCTTTTCAGGGTATTTCATGACTGGGATATGAGCAGGGACACTGCTTGCGGCAGAGGCCGTGTTAGACTGAGCTAATCCCATTAGGAGAAGCGTGCATGGTCAGTTCTGTCCGCGTGCGCTACGCCCCCAGCCCCACTGGTGAGCCCCACCTGGGGAATATTCGCACCGCGCTCTTCAACTGGCTCTTTGCGCGAAGCCAGGGTGGCGCGTTCATTGTGCGTATCGAGGATACCGACCAGGCGCGGAAGGTGGATGGGGCAACTGACGCGATTTTGGAGGCGCTCCGTTGGCTGGGTATCGACTGGGACGAAGGCCCGGAAGTGGGCGGTTCGTACGGTCCCTACGTCCAGTCCGAACGAGTTGAGATCTATCAAGAGCACGCTCAGCGACTCGTGGACGAGGGCAAGGCCTACTGCTGCTATTGCACACCGGAGCGGCTGGATGCCATGCGCAAAGAGCAACAGGCCCAAAAGCGGCCACCCGGCTACGACCGGCGCTGCCGAGACTTAACCCCTGAGAGCGCGGCCAAGGCGTCCGAGGAGAATCCCCGTCCCGTGGTGCGTTTCAGGATGCCCCTGGAGGGGGCCATCGTGGTCAGCGACGCCATTCGGGGCGATGTGGAGTTCGAAGCCTCTCTACTGGACGACTTCGTTATCCTGAAGTCCGATGGCTTTCCCACCTATCATCTGGCCAATGTGGTGGACGACCACCTGATGGAGATCAGCCACGTGATGCGTGCGGAAGAGTGGTTGCCCAGTGCGCCACGCCACAAGGAGTTATACAAAGCGCTGGGCTACGAGTTGCCGCTGCTGGTGCACCTGCCGATGATCCTCGGTCCCGACAAGGCTAAACTTAGCAAACGCCACGGTGCCACGTCAGCGTTGGAGTACCGCAATTTGGGATATTTGCCTGATGCCATGATCAACTTCATGTCGCTTTTGGGCTGGTCGCTGGATGACCACACGGACGTTATCTCTCGCGAGACGCTGATGCAAAACTTTGCGCTGGAACGCGTGGCGTCGTCGCCGGCGGTGTTCAACGTGGAGAAGCTGGACTGGTTCAATGGACTTTACATCCGCGCGTTGCCGCCTGACGACCTTACCGGTCTTCTTATGCCCTGGCTGGAACGGGGCCTGCCCGACGATGTGGAGCGTCCCATCGATCGCGAGTACGCCCGGCGTATCGTGCCCCTGGAGCAGGAGCGCCTGAAACGTCTTGCCGACGTGTCGGAGGCCATGGCCTTCTTCTTTGTGGAGCAGCCCAAGTACAACCCGCTCCGGGTGATTCAGAAGGGCATGGTGCGGGACGACACCCGCGCGGCTTTGGGCGCGGCCATTGAGACACTGGAGTCGGTGGAGACTTGGACCGCGGAAACGCTGGAGCCGATGCTGCGGGCCCTGGCCGATCGGTTGGAGTTGAAGGCGGGGCAGCTTTTCGGCGCGCTGCGCGTGGCTCTGACCGGCCAGACGGCGGCGCCACCGCTCTTCGATACCATGGAGGTGCTGGGCAAAGAGCGCTGCATGGCGCGTCTGCGCTCCGCCGACTTCTTCGTTAACGCGATCCCCATCGCGTGCTAGTGGGTCTGAAGTGGCCCAAGGGCGTGAACAGTGCATATTCTGTCGTAAGCGATTTGTTGTGGGAGAATCGTTTTGTGGTTAACCATTTCCCTCTCAGTGAGAACCTCTCCGGCTTCTAGAAACGTCGAATAGGGACTTACCGTATCCCTCCACACCTGAGATGGTAATCGAGGAGATCGAGTCATTAGGGAAAGCGGGATCCGCGACGGGGGTTATCGGCAAAAATTGTCTGGGTGACACTGGTCGCGGAGATATTCATAACTATGCAACACGCTCATTTGAGCGTTCGTGACCTGTTTGCTAGAATGGTCTGCGGCGCTGGGGATTAGTCTAGCGGTAGGACGACTGACTCTGAATCAGTTAGCCCTGGTTCGAATCCAGGATCCCCAGCCAGGCCACCCATAGCGACGGAGCGGGCGAAGGCTCGCCTTTTTCCTTCCCTTCTCACCGCGCTGGTGATGTCGGTGCGGTGTGCTGGCCCTGAGCACGATTGCTGAGGCCTAGGCGGCTCGGCTATACTGGATGGCGGCCAAGGCCTCAACCCCTTTGTGGCGCATTCGTCTAGGGGCCAAGGACATCGCCCTCTCAAGGCGAAGACCACGGGTTCGAATCCCGTATGCGCCACCACCTTCGGTTACTTACGACAGGAAAACCGTCCCGGAGCGCACTCCCTACCCGGAAGCGGGCCTGTTCTGGGCGTCCTGGCCTCTGGGCCTGTACAATAGTAGTACCCGCCCGGTGAATGGGCGTGAATAGGCCACCTCCGCAATGAGAAAGAGTCATGACGAATAGGCAAAGCCGAGCCCACGGAGCCCCTGCGCCTGACGCAGCAATGGTCGACAGACTGGTCCAGCAGGTTCGGCTGCGACTTCAAGAGGGTGGACGCGAGAGGACGGCGGTGGAAATACGCCGGTCCCATGGTGCAGAAGTGGTTTGTTACGGAGTCAACCCTTCACGAGTGCACCAGATTGGTATGGACCTGGTCCGGCAAACGCGCACCGGAGGTCTCGCCCTTGCTATGGAATTGGCCGACCCCCTCTGGCGCTCCAGCAACTTGGAAGAGAGCATGGTGGCAACCCAGATTCTTGGAGCACAGGGCAGGCACATCAGTGGGGTGAATTTCGAGCGGTTCGATCAGTGGGCCGGAACGGCGACGACTCGGATTGCGGCAGATGGCATTGGGCTGCAGCTGGTGTCCAAGGCGATGGCCGCCAAACCGTCCTTGGCAGCCAGACTCCTGGAGTGGGCAAAGTCACCCCACAAGGAGCGCCGCCGTGCCGCCGTCATGGCCTTTGCGCCCCTGGTTCGGGAAGGACGCTTCCTCAGCGATGCGCTTTTGGTGGTCGAGCAGATCATGCTTGACGACGATCTTAACGTTCAAGACGCCGCTAGCCATGTCCTCTTCGAGGCCAGCCGTATGCAGGGCGAGAGGGTGTTCGAGTTTCTCAAGCAGTGGAGGGGTAAGGCTCCTCGGGACCTGCTGGATAAGGCTGCTCAGAAGCTTCCTGAGGCCCAACGAGGCGAACTGCTCAATGGCTGACCAGCCCGTATCAGTACAAGGCCCCCGGGGTACGCCCTTGCGGCGGCTTCGCAAGGGCTTTCTTACTGCTCTCCTAGTGGGCAGCCTGACGGCTATGGTCGCCATTGGGCCTGCGCTGTTTATCCAGTCGGTCTTTCTCGGGTCCGCCCAACGCTGCAATGACCAGCAGCGCTTCGAAGAGGCTGCCCTCGATGAGATTGTGACCGACTGTGAGGAACGGATCGGCGGGACCCCATTCTGGTTCCCGGTGCTCATCGTTGCCGTGGGGGGAATCGCCGGTACCATGGGCGGTGGGCTCTACGGTTACTACTCCTACCCTCCACCGCCACGCAGGCGTCGGCGTTCGACTTTTTCCCGTTCCCTTTCCGGGGGTCCGGAAGCAATTTCCGGCGGCGGTTGAGCGGCTCCGTCCTCTTCAGTACCCCTAATTTTGGGCTACATTCCTAAACTTTGCCTTAATTTTGCTGAGGAATGTGCTTGGAGCATCCCTTCACGGGTGCAACAATGGACTGGTATGTTTTTTGTTCTCACGAGTCGAATGCGTATGCGACGAATTCGGTTCATTGACCTCTGGCGCCGACCAGTGATGATGGCCGCGCTGGTTCTCATGGCCGGGGTATCGCTGCCCGCTTGCGGTATTTTGGACGACCCCGGGTTCATCGTTTATAGCGTTGGCTCCGACGGGGACCGGGACATCGGTGCCATCCGACCCGACGGCACTCAGGGCCGCATCATTGTGGCCAATGAGGCCGATGACTTTTCTCCCCGGTGGTCCGTTGACAGGCAGCGGCTGGCTTTCTTGTCCGACCGGGATGGAAACGTCGAGATGTACGTAGCCAATGCGGATGGCTCCAACGTTATGCGCGCCACCAACAGCGTGGTGAGCGAGTCGGCCCCCACGTGGTCGCCCGATGGACACAGCATCGCCTATGTCGCTCCCGACGCGGAGGGAAACCCGCACATCTTTCTGCTGGACCTTTCGGAGCTGCTGCCTCGTCGGCTCACCTTCGGCACCTTCGCGGAGACCGACCCCGTCTGGTCGGAGGACGGAAAGTGGATTGCCTTCAGCGTGCTGGAGGCAAACGGTGTCTCGGCAGGCATCTTTTTGCGCAATCCCAAGGGCGTGAACCGCATTCAGGTAACGCACGGGCCGGACTACTCCCCCGCTTGGGCGCCCGACAGCCGACGGATTGTCTTCGTCTCCGATCGGGATGGCAACTCGGAGATATATATGGTGAAGCTGGGCGATAACAATAGCGTGGAAGCGCCGGTGCGCCTTACCGATGACCCTGCGGTGGACAGTTCCCCCATCTGGTCGACCAGCAACAACCACATAGCCTTCCTGTCGGATCGTTCCGGCGACACCGATATTTACACGGTGAGGTCCAATGGCGAAGACCTGCACCCGCTGACCGCCAACGAGGTGGAGGAGCAGGCCATCGTCTGGGGGCCAGACGGAAGCCTGGCGTTCATCTCTCAGCTCAACGACTTACCGGGCCTCTTCACCATGTCCAGCAACGGTGCCGAGCAGACCCAAATTCTCGCCGGCGACGCCAGCTACACCCTCCCCGACTGGTAGGCGTAGCGCCCTTTTCTCTGACATCGGGCCCGTGAAAGCAGAGGGCAGTCCGCCCCCCCGAAGCAATTCCCTTGACAATATAGAACGGAAGTTCTATTATGCTGCTCACACGACCCCGTTTTTAAATAGGAGCAGCCCTCCACAGCTTCGATCTTACCAACTCAATATTGCACGATCGGTCCTTGCCAGCGTCCTGCAATGCCATGGGTTGACTGTTACGGCGGAGATCGCTGAGGGGGGCGGCAGTTGTGAACTGTCGGCCCAGTTGGAGGTACTGCGCCTCTCCCTCGAATGGGACCAGTCTGTAGGGGGGGTCTGCGGGGGTTGTTCTTGGTCTTGAGCGCATCGTCGGGACTAGGACGCCGTCAAGGGGTCCTCCCGCTTGCTGCTCTCGCTGCATAGTCGTTTTTTGGAATTGAGAAAGAACGCGTGGACTGCTGAAGCGTTTTGGAGAAGGAGAAGAGAAGTGAATACCTACAGCAAGGCGTACCGTCGGCATCACGAACCCATGGTGGATGCATTACCCGAGCAGATAAGCTACCGCGATACGGGTTGCGAGGTCTCATCCTCCTGTCTGCAGTGCCCCCTGTCCCAATGCAGGTTTGACGACCCGCTTTGGTACCAGCAACTTCGGCGTCAGGGCAGAGACAATCAGATTTTGACTGCCCAGAGCAAGACGGGAGTTACGGTTTTCGAGCTGGCACGGCAGTTCCAACTCAGTCCCCGCACCATTCACCGGGCGCTACGGCGGGCACGCATGCCAGAGACCCTCAGCGCGTAACACCCGCACCCAGAGAGCAGGCAATCCAACTTTCCATTATGCTGGAATCCTGGGAAGTAGAGTACAGAAGGGATGGCCGCATTGAACATGAGCGGCCATCCCTTCTGTGTCTGTTGGCCGTTACGGGCTTACCATGAGTTGGGCTTCGGTGTGGATTGGGCTGTCCCCATCGTCATTCCCGTCCCTATTACTTCGGCCATTACTCCCCTTCGGCTCCTTGCACTTGAGGACTTTGGTGTTGTCGTCGATATCAGATGTTCCCGCGATCTCCTGTAGGTCGCTGGCCATTCCCGACAGGTACTAGGTAGAACTTTTGCCGGCGACAATTCGGACGAAACCTGCGTTGGCGGGAAAATGCGTGGAAAGGGCCAGGGCCACATTGGAAAGAAGCCTGTCGTCATCGGTGCGGTCCATCGCTCCATCGCTGCGGCAAACTTTGTTATCCTAGAGGCAATCTCAAAACAGGGCCCTCCAAGAGTGGGTCCAGGGAGAACCCCGTTGCGCGTAACGCAGTTCCTCTCCAAAACGCTCCGGCAGGACCCGGCGGACACCGAGACGGTGAGCCACCGGCTGATGTTGAAGGCGGGCATGATACAGCAGGTGGCGGCGGGGGTGTACGCCTACCTACCCCTTGCTTTGCGGTCGCTGGCAAAAATCGAGCGCATCATCCGAGAGGAGGTGGACGCTGCCTCTGGTCAGGAGGTGCGCATGCCGGCACTTCAGCCTTTGGAGACCTGGCAGGAGACGAAGCGCGACGTGGCCCTGGGTGGGATTCTCTTCCGCTTGAAGGACCGCCGCGAGCGCGAGCTGGTGCTAGGGCCCACCCACGAGGAGGTGGTGACTCTGATGGTGCGTGCGAATGTGAGCAGCTACCGGGACCTGCCGCTCTTGGTCTACCAGATCCAGACCAAGTTTCGCGATGAGCAGCGCCCCCGCGCCGGGCTTCTGCGTGGCCGCGAGTTCGACATGATGGACGCCTACTCCTTCGATGCCGATGTCGAGGGGCTGGACAGCTCCTACCGGCGGATGATGGAGGCGTACGTAAGCATCTTCCGCCGGTGCGAGCTGCCGACCCTGGCGGTGGAGGCCGACAGCGGGGCCATTGGCGGCAAGGACTCCATCGAGTTCATCATGCCGGCGGAGAGCGGCGAGGACACGGTGCTCTCCTGTCCTCAGGGCCACTACTCTGCCAACGCGGAGCGAGCGGCGTCGCGCCAGCCCCCAGCACCCGACGGCGAGACGCTGGCGATGGAACTGGTGCCTACACCGGACACGACGACCATCGCGGAGGTGGCGGCCTTCCTGGGCTTGCCCACGCTCCAGATCCTCAAGGCTGTCTTCTACCGCGCTGAGTACGGTCCCCAACATGCCGAGACGGTGCTTATCACCATCCGGGGCGACCTGGAAGTGAACGAAATGAAGCTAAAAAACCTCCTAAAGGCCACCGACCTGCGCATGGCGACCGCCGAGGAATCGGCGGCGGCGGGGCTCACTCCGGGGTACGCCTCGCCTGTGGGCGTCGAAAACGTCAGGGTCATCGCCGACGAGAGCGTCGCTCAAGGCAGCAACTTCGTGGCCGGCGCCAACCAGCCCGGGCATCACTACCGTAACGCTAACTACCAGCGCGACTTTAAGGCGGACGAGGTCGCCGACATCGCTATGGCAGAGGCGGGCCACGGTTGTCCGGTGTGCGGGACGCCTCTGGAGTCCATACGCGGCATTGAGGTCGGCCACGTGTTCAAGCTGGAGACCTTTTACACTAAAACGCTTGGCGCCAATTTCCTGGACGAGCAGGGCCGACAGCAGCCCATGATGATGGGCTGCTACGGCGTGGGCGTGACCCGAGTGCTGGCGGCGGCCATCGAGCAAAACCATGACGAGAAGGGGATTATCTTCCCGGCGCCCATCGCGCCCTTCCACGTGCAGCTAGTGTCGCTGAACGCCGACGCTCCGGAGGTGGCCGAGGCCTCGCAGCAGGTCTACGACATGTTGCAGGCTGCGGGCCTCGACGTGCTGTGGGACGACCGCGCAGAGACGGCGGGAGTGAAGTTTAATGACGCTGATCTGCTGGGCCTGCCCGTGCGTGTGGTGGTCAGCCCACGCAATTTGGCTAAGGGGGTCTTCGAGGTGAAGCGGCGTCGGGACTCCGAGGCGGTGCAGGTGACGGAGTCCGAGCTGGTGGGCGCGATAGAGCAATGGCTTGCCTCCGAGAAGGCGTGGGTCTCCGACCTTGACCCAGGTGCGGGTGCTGGTACGTGACACTCTTAGGAAGATGATTAAGCCCACTGCCAGTCCCTAGTTATGTGTTCTAGGACGTGTCCTTGCCTGAACCCACGCTGCTATTTATTAGAGGCCGAGGGTACGCCCTGATGGCGTGCAGCGCGTATAATGGCCGCGTAGGCACTTTTTGCACTTTTCGGCGCGTGAAACGCGGTGGAGGAACATGGCGACCACGGAAAAGACCACGAAGAAGAAGCTGGAGAGCCACCATCGAAGCGGCACCTGGCAGGTGAAGGCGGGGTTTGCCCAAATGCTTAAGGGCGGAGTCATCATGGACGTTGTGACTGCGGAGCAGGCCAAGGTTGCTGAGGACGCTGGAGCCTGCTCCGTCATGGCGCTGGAGCGGGTGCCGTCCGACATCCGTGCGGCGGGCGGGGTTGCTCGCATGTCGGACCTTGATCGCATCGAGTCCATCATGAAAACGGTCACTATCCCCGTCATGGCCAAGTGCCGCATCGGCCACTTCGTGGAGGCCCAGATTCTGGAGTCGGTAGGCGTGGACTACATCGACGAGTCGGAGGTGCTGACTCCTGCGGACGTGGCGCACCATATCTGGAAGCATGATTTCAAGGTGCCCTTCGTCTGTGGCTGCCGTGACCTGGGCGAGGCTCTCAGGCGGGTCTCCGAAGGTGCGGCCATGATCCGCACCAAGGGAGAGGCCGGCACGGGGGATATTGTTGAGGCGGTGCGTCACATGCGGGCGGTGATGGAGGAGATACGCCGGTTGCAGAATACGCCAGAGGATGAGTTGGCGGCCAGGGCGAAGGATCTGGGTGTTTCGCTTGACCTCCTCCAAGCGGTGAAGCGCCAAGGCCGGTTGCCGGTGGTGAACTTTGCAGCCGGAGGTGTGGCAACTCCGGCCGATGCGGCGTTGATGATGCAACTGGGGGCCGATGGTGTGTTCGTGGGCTCCGGTATCTTCAAGGCCAGTAACCCCGAGGCTCGGGCCAAGGCTATCGTCAAGGCGGTGACGCAGTATCAGGACCCAGCAGCCATAGCGGAGGCTTCCCGAGGGCTGGGCGAGGCGATGGCGGGCATCAGCGTGAGTTCCATGCGGCCTGAGGAGATGCTGGCCCGCCGAGGCAGCTAGCGTGGCGGCCGCACCTGACAGGCTTGACCTACTGCCCACTGTGGGTGTGCTGGCCCTTCAGGGCGACTTCGCGGAGCATGCCGCCTGTTTGCGCCGTTTGAATATCGAACCTTTGGAAATCCGCACCCCGGCCCAGCTGTTCGCGGTGGATGGGCTGATCATCCCCGGCGGCGAGAGTACCGCCATGGCAAAGCTCATGGATATTTATGGATTCCGAGAGCCGATTAAGGCGTTCGCCACAGCGAGAAAGCCCGTTTGGGGGACCTGCGCCGGCCTCATCCTGGTGGCCGACCGGCTTGTGGGCGATCGTCCAGAGCCCCTGGGGCTGCTCCCCATGCTGGTGGACCGAAACGCCTTCGGACGTCAGATGGATTCCTTTGAGACAGACCTCGACATCGAGGGATTGGACGGCGGGCCGTTCCACGGCGTGTTCATCCGCGCGCCTGCCGTCCGCGAGACGGGCAAGGGAGTGCAGGTGCTGGCGCGGCTGGACGATGGACGCGTGGTCGCCGTCCGCAAGGAGCATGTACTGGGGACGGCCTTTCATCCTGAGTTGACGCAGGACTTGAGGATGCACAGATACTTCGTAGACATGGTGAGACAGGCGGTGCGGCCGTGATTAGACAACTGCGGCTGAGCGACCTTCCGCGCCAGCTTCTTCCCGGCCGGTTGACCGGCCCGGACCTTGCCTTCACCCGCGAGGCGATGGCGGGCAACGCGCCTCGGCTATCGCTGCTGGAATTAGCCCGCTGGACCATGCCCCCCATATTTCTCCAACAGCCCCTGGCCTTGATTGAGGGTTTTAAGATACGGGCGCTGGCGGTGGTCCGGGCTCGCGCCGGGCTCCGGTCATGGGAGCTTTCCCACCTTTATCCGTCCTCCGTCGCTGCTCAACACATCGGTGAATTGCTGGAGTGGACAGGGGCCCAGGCTGCTTCTCAAGGCGGCGAGCGGTTGTTTCTACGTTTGGAAGCAGGGAGCCCTTTGGAGGTTGTCGCCCGCCGCTCCGGATTTTTTCCAGGGTTCATCGAAGAGGTTTTCGAACGCCGAGGCCCCCGTGAGCCGAGCGACAGAACCATGCACCTCCAGCTGCGTCCGCCTTCCGTGGCCGACCAGTATGGGCTCTTCCGGCTCTACAACGCCGCGGTCCCAGCCTCTGTCCGCTCAATGTCCGGCCTGACGCTTGACCAGTGGCGGGACTCTCAGGAACGTCCCTTGCGACGGGTCACGGAGTACGTGTGGGATAGGGATGGCGAGATTGCCGGCTGGCTCCGCATGGTCCGGCACGAGGGCATGACCACGGTGGACGCGCTGCTTCACCCTCGGGAAGCCGACAGAGCATTCTTGGTATGCGAGGAGGCGGCGCGGTTGGTGGGTGATGACGAGGCCATTGCATGGCTGGTGCCTGGGTACCAACCGGCCATGGCATGGGGATTGCGCAAGGCGGGCTGGCAGGCGACGAACAGCTATGCGGTGCTCATCAGGACCTTGGCCAAGGGAGTGCGGGAGCTATCGATGTCGCCGGCGCGGGCGTAAGGTACACTGGGAACCGCTATGGAGCATGTGGATGTAGCAAACGGAGGCATGGGGCCAAGGACGCCGGGCGGATCGAGGACAGACGACCTCGATCACCTGTTGCAGTGCCTGCCGGCTGCCGTGCTGTACGAGCTGCGGCAGTTGGACAGTCTGGACTCGCTGCTGGAGGTCGTGCTCGACTTGGGGCGTTTGCCCGAGGCCCGCTTCGCCGGACGAGAGGTTGACCTGGGTAATGCCCAGATAACCCACGAGGACATTCAGTTCGTGGTGGACAGGGTGAGCCCCTTCGGTGGCGACAACCGTGCGGGAATCGAGCGCACGCTGCACCGGATATCGGGCATCCGCAACCGCTCGGGACAGCTGGTGGGGCTGACGTGCCGGGTAGGGCGCGCGATTACGGGCACGATTCGGGTTGTGGAGGACTTGGTGAAATCGGGGCAGAACATCCTGCTGGTGGGGCGTCCGGGGGTGGGCAAAACCACGATGCTGCGGGAGGTTGCGCGGGTCCTAGCGGATAGCGAGCACAGACGGGTTGTTGTTGTGGACACTTCCAATGAGATTGCCGGCGATGGCGACGTGCCTCATCCCGCCATCGGCAGGGCCCGCCGCATGCAAGTGGTGACACCCAGCAGGCAGCATGCGGTGATGATTGAGGCGGTGGAAAACCATATGCCCGAGGTCATCATCATCGATGAGATGGGCACCGAGGAGGACGCCAGAGCTGCGCGGACCATTGCGGAACGAGGTGTGCAGCTGGTAGCCACCGCCCACGGTAATACCCTGGAGAACCTGCTTATCAACCCAACGCTTTCCGACCTGGTAGGCGGGGTGCAGTCGGTAACGTTGAGCGACGAGGAGGCGAAACGCCGCCGGACGCAAAAAGCGATTCTCGAGCGCAAGGCGCCCCCCACCTTCGATGTGATGGTCGAGATTCAGAACTGGGATCGGGTGGCGGTGCACGAGGAGGTGGCCAAGGCGGTGGACCGTATCTTGCGCGGCCAGACGGTGACGCCCGAGGTGCGCTGGGTGGATGATGCAGGAAGAGTCAAGGCCGTCCGCCAGCGTCGGATCTCAGGCACGACGCCCGCGTGGGAACGGGAACCGTTGGCGGGCAGCGCGGCCATACCGAATGGGAATCCACCGCTTGAAGTTGAGCCCTGGACTCGCTCCGCCGGGCCTTCGCTGGGGTCTCCCCTCTCCGTCCTCCGGGTCTACCCTTTCGGGGTGAGCCGAGACCGGCTATTGCAGACGGCCAGCGAGTCGAGCGTCGCTATCGCTTTGGCGGATGATGTATCGGAAGCGGACCTGGTGCTCACGACGAAGACCCATTACCGTAAGGGGGTGGGCGTGCTGGAGAGCGCCGAGGCCCAGGGCAAGCCGGTGTTCGTGTTGCGTCGCAATACCGTGGCGCAGCTCCGCACGTTCCTTGCTAAGATGGGAGCGGAGGGAGGGGGGTCGGACGAATCTGTGGAGCTTGAGGAGGCCGTACAAGAGGCCGAGGAGGGTATTGATATGGTCTTGAACGGGGAGCTGCCGGTGGTGCATCTCAACCCGCAGAGCTCCCACGTCCGCCGCATTCAACACCGCATCGCCGAACGGGCGCAGCTGCGGTCTCACAGCACGGGCCGGGAGCCCCGGCGTTGGGTCTCCATCTCAGGGGTGTAAGCGTGGGATTGTTTGTCTCTTTTGAGGGCGGCGAGGGAGCCGGAAAAAGCACGCAGGCGCAGCTTCTGCGAGACCGACTTGCTGCCGAAGGCTACAAGGTGCTGGAGGTCCGCGAGCCGGGCGGCACGGATCTCGGCATCCATCTACGGGAGTATCTCAAATCGACGAGTAAGCCGCTGACGGCTGAGGCGGAGTTGTTTCTTTTTGCGGCGGCGCGGAGTGAACTGGTCCGCACCAGCGTTATGCCTGCACTGGAAGTGGGGGTTGCGGTAGTGGCTGACCGATACGCCGATTCGACCACGGCCTATCAGGGCTACGGGCGGAAGGTCCCCATGAAGTATGTGCGCAGCGCTAACGAACTGGCTACGGGCGGGCTGTGGCCCGACTTGACGGTGCTCCTGGACATGGCGCCGGAGCTAGGCCTCGACCGGGCTCGCGTAACCCCGATGGATCAACGCCATGCGGGCCGGGTGGAGGAGCTTGGAGCGCGCCGGTTTGAGGAGGCGAGCCTGGCCTTTCACCGCCGGGTGAGCCAGGGGTTTCTGAAGCTGGCCCAGCGCGAACCCCAACGTTGGCTGGTGCTGGAGGCCACGCAATCCGTGGATGCGGTGGCTGCGCAGGTGTGGGAGCGTGTGGCAAGGCTGGGTGGGTTTCGTTCGTCAGTAGCCACGTCCGGGCTGCGGCGATTGCCTGGGCTGTAGAGCAGGCGGCGCCCCAAGCGTGGGACAGCGAAGAAGACCGAGTGCCCTTGACTTACTCGAGAAAGCCATGTAAATTAGCGCAAGCTTCGTCCAATTGGGTGGAGCAGTTATTTGTGTACCTTAACAAGGGAATAGTGGAAGGAGAGCGCCCCGTATCATTATTGATACGGTTCTTAGTGATTAAAGAGTCGTTAAGACTCGGCAATTTTTTGAGAGTTTGATCCTGGCTCAGGACGAACGCTGGCGGCGCGCCTAATGCATGCAAGTCGAACGGACGACCCCGATTCGTCGGGGAAGTTAGTGGCAGACGACTGAGTAACGCGTAAGCAATCTACCCTAAGGTGGGGAACAACCCCGAGAAATCGGAGCTAATACCGCATGTGGTCCTCGGCTGTATGGCTGAGGACGAAAGCCTTCGGGCGCCTTTGGAGGAGCTTGCGTCCCATCAGGTAGTTGGTGAGGTAACGGCTCACCAAGCCGACGACGGGTAGCCGGTGTGAGAGCACGACCGGCCAGAGGGGGACTTAGACACGGCCCCCACTCCTACGGGAGGCAGCAGCAGGGAATCTTGCGCAATGGGCGAAAGCCTGACGCAGCGACGCCGCGTGGGGGAAGAAGGCCTTAGGGTCGTAAACCCCTTTTATGGGGGAAGAATCAAGACGGTACTCCATGAATAAGCCCCGGCTAACTACGTGCCAGCAGCCGCGGTAAGACGTAGGGGGCTAGCGTTGTCCGGATTTACTGGGCGTAAAGGGTGCGCAGGCGGCTAGGTATGTCGGTGGTTTAATCTCCAGGCTTAACTTGGAAAGGTCCATCGAAACTGCCTGGCTTGAGAACGGTAGAGGAGCATGGAATTCCTGGTGTAGTGGTGAAATGCGTAGATATCAGGAGGAACACTCGTGGCGAAAGCGATGCTCTGGGCCGATTCTGACGCTGAGGCACGAAAGCGTGGGGAGCAAACCGGATTAGATACCCGGGTAGTCCACGCTATAAACGATGAGTGCTGGATATAGGGGGTATCGACCCCCCCTGTGTCGAAGCTAACGCGTTAAGCACTCCGCCTGGGGACTACGATCGCAAGATTAAAACTCAAAGGAATTGACGGGGGCCCGCACAAGCAGCGGAGCGTGTGGTTTAATTCGATGCAAAGCGAAGAACCTTACCAGGACTTGACATGTCGGTTGTACCCTGACCGAAAGGATGGGGGACCCTTCGGGGAGCCGTCACAGATGCTGCATGGCTGTCGTCAGCTCGTGCCGTGAGGTGTTGGGTTAAGTCCCGCAACGAGCGCAACCCTCGTCGCTAGTTGTTTTCTCTAGCGAGACTGCCTCGTAATTCGGGGAGGAAGGTGGGGATGACGTCAAGTCATCATGGCTCTTACGTCCTGGGCTACACACACGCTACAATGGGTTGGACAACGGGTTGCCACGTCGCGAGGCGGAGCTAATCCCTTAAACCAACCCCCAGTTGGGATTGCAGGCTGCAACTCGCCTGCATGAACGCGGAGTTGCTAGTAACCGCAGATCAGCCTTACTGCGGTGAATACGTTCCCGGGCCTTGTACACACCGCCCGTCACGTCATGGAAGCTGGTAACGCTTGAAGTCGCACAGCCAACCGCAAGGGGGCCTGCGCCGAGGGCGGGACTAGTGACTGGGACGAAGTCGTAACAAGGTAGCTGTACCGGAAGGTGCGGCTGGATCACCTCCTTTCTAGGGAGATTCCCCTTCGGGGATATCCTAGGTCGGTCCGTTTCGGGGACCCGGTTTTCATCACCAATGGTTGAGTGATAACGCTCTCAGAGGTGGTGGCGTCGGTTCCAAACCTCGACTCGTCGGGGCCGGAACGGCTGGCGTTTCTCCTTTCACTATTCGCTTGTTGAAGGTGCATACCTTTGAGGGGCTAGCCATGTGGCTAGCCCCTCAGTTTTACGACAGACCTTGGAGTAATTTAGCAGGTGCTCACCAGCTTGACCACTGCGTGGGGCCATGCCTATACTGCCAGTCTCCACCCCGTTGCGGGCCGCTAGCTCAGGTGGTTAGAGCGCAGTCCTGATAAGACTGAGGTCCCTGGTTCGAGTCCAGGGCGGCCCACCATTTTCCAAGCATGCCCTGGTTGCCTGTTGTCCTAGCCTTCCATATGGTCATGGCGAACTTGCGCCAACATCGGATGCAGGCTTAGCCGACCGTGAAGTTGGGAATGCTGCTCTTGCCGTCGCCGCTGGGGTCCATGACGACTATCCGAGGCTGTTCCCAGTCGGCCACCTCGCCGTCGATTACCATGAGGGTCTCGTTCGATGGAATCGAACCAGTGCCTGAGCAACCTCCAGGTGTTGGCGCCCGGTTTGGGGAAGATTGCGGTCGACGGGACAGGTAACCATTGCTGTTTGAGACGATGGAGATGGGATGCCGAGTGCTGTTGTGGGGTCTGGATCGGTGACGCGAGTGCCTCCGGAGGCTCCGGCGCCGGACGTGTCTTCTGCTGAAGATCCAAACGTTGGCGCTGAGACGCCCGGACCGTCCGGCGTGACCGGGAAAAATGTGCATGCGGTGGCAAGCAGGAGTATCAGTGGGAGGGCCAACTGGGGACGCGGGCAACTGACCCGATTAAACCAGGCTAGCGCCCAAGAAATGGGGAATTTCAGCTATGATGAACGGCACGTCGCCCCAAGCGATCGCTTTTAGGAGGTTTCCCCAATGAAAGAAGTCGGCCTTTTCGAGGCCATTTACACCACGCGGGCCATCAAACGGTTCGCCCCCGATCCCGTTCCCGACTCGCTGCTCCGTCAGGTGCTGGAGGCGGCATGCCAGGCGCCTAGCGGCGGTAATGGCCAACCTTGGCGCTTCGTGGTGGTCCGCAGCCCTGAAGGGAAGCGCAACCTGGAGGAGCTCATGCAGCGGGCTGAGCAGATCCGTATGGCTGAAATTGGCGTACCTAACCCGTCGTCGGCAGGCCGCCAACCCTACAACGAAGTGCCCGTGGTTATTATGGTGTGCTCCACACAGACGCAGACCGGGATACCTCATGCTGCTGGACCCTTTGGCTCCACCTTTCCGGCGGTGCAGAACCTGTTGCTCGCGGCCCGGGCCCTTGGGCTGGGGGGAAGCATCACCACCAACTACCGGTGGGGGAAAGATGGCTTCTTGGAGTACCTCAAGATCCCCGAGGAGTTGGATACCGTGGCGCTGGTGCCTCTAGGTTATCCCGACGAGGCCCAGGGTATCCGTCACGGCAAGAAGACCCGCAAGCCCTTGGAAACGGTCGCCTATGAAGAGGAATGGGGCAGGCCCATCAAGGTTTGAGATGTCTCGTTAACTAACGGGTCAGTGATTTGAGGAAATGCCTCTTGCGCGTATCGGGACGTTATGTTTATGCAGCCATGCTGGTGGTGCCGGCGGCGATGCTCTTCGCCGGTTGCTCAAGCGCAGACGCTGTGGAAGTGCCGGAGCCCGAGTCCAGGGGGGGGATCTCCGTGGTCACCACCATCTACCCGCTGGAATATTTCGTCCGGAAAATCGGTGGCGGCGTTGTGGGAGTAGTGGCCTTGGTTCCGCCTGGTGCCGAGGCCCACACCTTCGAGTTGACCGCCAGCGACATGCGGACCCTGGCTGCTGCCGACCTGGTGGTGATGAATGGGCTGGACCTGGAGCCGTGGTTGGACCGGGCGCTGGAGAGCCTGGGGGGTCAGGGGCCGTCCCTCGTGGTGGTAGCGTCAGAGGGTGTTGTGTCTGAGGCGGATGACCCTATCAACCCTCACCTCTGGTTGGATCCGCTCCTGGCCATTCGGCAGGTTGAGCATATCCGCGATGCGCTCATTCAGGTTTATCCAGCGCGGTCAGCGGAGTTCGCCGCCAACGCCGATTCCCTGGTCGAGGCGCTCAACCAGTTGCACGCGGGGTTCCAGTCCACGCTGACCGGCTGCCGACACGACCAGTTTGTGACAGGCCATGCCGCGTACGGGCACCTGGCGGCGCGGTACAATCTCACTGAGGTATCCCTGGCCGGGCTGTCGCCGGAGTCGGCGCCCTCGGCCCAACATTTCGCGGAGGTGGCGGCACTGATGGAGTCTCAAGGTCTGGGCTTTCTTTTCACCGAACCGGTCTCCAACAATAGACTGGAAGAATCCCTGGCCAGGGAAACGGGAGCGGAGTTGCTGCTCATGCACCCGTTGGGAAGCGTGACGACGGATGAGCTCTCCGGTGGTGCGGACTATCTGAGCCTGATGGATGCGAATCGCCGAGCGTTGGCGCAAGGGTTGGAGTGCCGCGAATGACGAATCAACCGGATACGGGCCTTCATCCCCCAGGGGTGGTTGTGTTTCGTGATGTCTCCTTCGGCTACGGTGGCCAACCTGCGTTGAGAGCGGTCTCGCTCCAGGTTCCCCGGGGCGATTTCATCGCCATTGTCGGGCCCAACGGCTCGGGGAAAAGCACGCTCATTAAGTTGGGCCTGGGCCTGCTGAAGCCCGATGTGGGCACCGTGTTGCTGTTCGGTGAGACGCCATCGAAGTTCCGGGAGTGGGAACGGGTGGGCTACGTTCCCCAAGTCTCAGCGGGAGTCCACAACCGCTTCCCCGCCACGGTGGCGGAGACTGTCGCCCACGGCCTGTATCGCGGCTTCGATCCGTTGAACTTCTGGAGGCGGAGCGCCCGGACCGAGGTCCTGGAGGCCCTGGACGCTGTGGACGTGGCCCACCTGAAGGACCGTCATATCGCGGCGCTGTCGGTAGGCCAGCAGCAACGGGTGCTGGTCGCCCGAGCGCTGGTGAGGAAACCGGAGCTTCTGGTGCTGGACGAGCCTGCCGCGGGCATGGACGTGCAGGGCGAGGAGAAGATCTATACGTTGCTGCACCGGCTGAACCGCGAGCAGGGTTTCACCGTGCTGCTGGTCTCCCACGACATCGGCGCTGTGATGCGCGAGGCCAACACGGTGGCCTGCATCAACCGTGACCTGGTGTTTCATGGGCCGTCCCACGCGCTAACCAAGGAGGAGTTAGCCAAGCTGTACGGCTACCCGGTGGATGTTCTGCTTCATGACGCGCTCCATGAGCACCGCTAACCATGCCTGAAATACTGCAATACGACTTCATGGTCCGAGCGCTCATCGGCGGCGTGCTGGTGGGCTTCCTTGCGCCCGTATTGGGGATGTTTTTGGTGCTGCGCCGGTTTTCGCTCATGGCCGACACCCTTTCCCACGTGGCGCTGGCGGGCGTCGCTATCGGCATGGCAACCAGCGCCTTTCCGACCGCTACCGCCTTGGCCGCCGCCTCAGCGGGAGCGGTGGTGGTGGAGCAGCTCCGCTCTCGAGGGAAAATGCCCTCCGACGCCGCTATGGCGGTGGTGCTCTACGCATCGCTGGCCGTCGCCGTGGTGGTTATCAGCGCATCCGACGGGTTCAATGTCGACCTTTTCAGCTTTCTCTTCGGCTCGGTGCTCAGCATTTCGCCCACAGACCTGTGGCTCCTGGCGGGGTTGGCCGTTGCGGTGCTGCTCTTCGTGACCGTTTTCTTCCTGGAGCTAGCCCATACCTCCTTCGACGCCGACCTGGCCCGGGTGACCGGCGTGCGTGCGGATTGGGTGAATTTGGGCTTGGCCGTGCTCACGGGCGCGGCGATTACCCTCTCCATGCGGGTGGTGGGGGTGCTGTTGGTAGGAGCGCTCCTGGTGGTGCCGGTGCTGGCGGGTCTGCGGCTTGCGACTGGGCTTCGTCCCGTTCTTGGTGTCGCGTCGCTGTTAGGAGTTGTGAGCGCGGTGACCGGGCTTACTTTCGCCTTCTACGTGGATGTCTCTCCCGGCGGGTCCGTTGTGCTTACCGCGGTGGGTATCCTCATCCTTGTGGAGACGGGCGCGTTCCTTCGTCGGCGCTTTCTCAGCACCGAGGTGCCTGTCGAAGAAACACCAATCCACTGACCCGATTGGACTCAAGCAAGGGTCGTGGCCCGATCCGTTTCCGGCGGGGGTAACATGGGCGCATGCCGTCTAGGAATCCTTAAGATTATTTAGAGGAGATGAACCCCATGAGCGAGCGTGTTATCGGCGTTGTACCGACCGGAAGCAACGCGACCGAGATGCTGGACTCCATCGGCGATCTGGAACGACGGGGGATCCAGGCTGCATGGCTCACGGGAGGCGGCACTGGAATCGACACGCTGACGCTGTTTGCCGCGGCGGCGGTACGGACGGAACGTATCCAACTGGGCACCAGCATCGTGCCCACCTGGCCTCGTCACCCCATCACGGCGGTCCAGCAGGTGCAGGTACTGGCGCAACTGGCGGAAGGACGCTTTCGCCTGGGGGTCGGGCCCAGCCACAAACCCTCCATGGAGCGCACCTACGGCTTCGACTTCCGAGCGCCGCTGAGCAACCTCCGTGAGTACATCACTATCGTGAAGTCGTTGTTGGACACGGGCCAGGTGGAGTTCGACGGGCGCCACTACCACGCCAACGCTTCGCTGGCGGCTCCCGTCCCAGGCGTACCCGTGATGGCCTCGGCATTGCGTCCGGGTTCATTTGAGATGTGCGGTGAGATTACCGACGGCGCCATAAGCTGGGTTTGCCCCAGCAACTACCTGCGGGAGATCGCCCTCCCGGCCATGAAGAAGGGGGCGAAAAAAGCGGGCAGGCCCACGCCACCGCTGATTGCTCACACGCCCATCTGCTTGCACGATGACCCGGAAGTGGCGCGGGAATCGGTCCGTGCCGCCTTCAGCCGCTACGCGACGATTCCCTTCTACGCGATGATGTTCGAGACGGCGGGCTTTCCGGAGCCCCTGGCCACGGGGGAGTGGACCGACGCCATGACCGAGGCCGTAGCGCTCACCGGCACTAAGGTGGAGGTCGCGGACCAGCTTCGCGAACGATTCGAGTGGGGCGTCGGGGAGGCCTTGGTCTCGATAGTTCCGGCGATTAACGACGCGGCGGTCTCCCGGGAGCGGACGCTCGATTTTCTCGAGGAGCTGGCCAAGGAGTAGGCATCATACGGCGGGGGCGATAGCCGGATACACGGAGTTGTGTGCCTTTTCCCCGATTCTCGCGTTTGGCCTGACATTTTACCAGGCCCGTCGTTTTATGTTTAGTAGCGCAGAGCGTTGGAGCGCGACGACCGAACCAAAAAGGTAGTCCGGCCAAAGCGCGCCTTTATTCCATTGGAGGGACACACATCCATGCCGATACAATCACTACGGCGTACGACCATCCTCGCGGGACTGTCGGTGGCGCTTCTTGCCATCGCCGCCTGTTCTGGAGGTGATTCGGACGAAACCGAAGGTGAAAGCATGGTCGCGGTGGAGCGTGGCACGCTCTCCAGGAGTGTGAGTTCGGCGGGAAACACATCCCTGGCCAATAGGGCGGAGCTGCGCTTTGAGGTTGCCGGCGAGGTGGTGAGCGTGCTGGTGGAGGAGGGCGATGTGGTCGTCGAAGGCCAAGCTCTGGCAAGCCTGGACGTGAGCCCTTTGGAGGTGGCGCTACTCCAGGCACAAGCGAACGCGGCTGCCGCCCAGAACGTTCTCGATGCGCTCAATGAGCCACCCTCCACGGTGGAGATGGAGCTGGCAACAGTGGTACTGCACGAAGCCGGAGTGGGGGTGGCTCATGCCGAGGCCAGCCTGCAGTTCATGGACATTGCCCGGGCCAAGAGCGTGCTGGCCAAAGCGCAGGAGGCCCTGGATGCCTTGGAGGACGGCCCCGATCTGGCCAAGGTGCTGCGGGCGATGGCGGATCTGGCATCTGCTCAACTGGCCCTGGTGAAGGCGGAACGGAACTTCTCCTCCGCGACCATACGCGCGCCGTTTGCCGGTGTGGTGATTACCGTGAACATCGAGATGGGCGACCAGATGGGCGCCAATGCGGTTGCCATCACCGTTGCTGACCCCAACGTCATCGAAGTTACGGGTCTGGTGGACGAGGTGGATATCGCCCAAGTGAGGGTCGGCATGGCGGCCCAGGTCTCCCTGACGGCCATGCCCCAGTTGCAGGCCCGAGGACAGGTGGACCGTATAAGCCTGGTCCCAGCCGGGCAGCAGGGCGGCGTGGTGAGCTATCCCGTGACCATTGCGCTCCAGTTGGGCGGAGGGCGGGGAGGGGCTCTTACCATCCGTGATGGGATGACGGTGACCACCAGTATCATTGTGAACCAGCGCGAGGATGTGCTGCTGGTGCCCACCGGCGCGGTGCGCCGGGAAGATGGTGGAATGGTCGTCACCGTGGTGGTGGATGATGTGACCCGTGAGACCCGCAGCGTTTCCGTGGGTCTTTCCGACAGCGTCCGAGTAGAGATTACCGAGGGGCTTGCCGAAGGGGAGCAGGTGTTGGTGAGCGGTGGAGCAACGACCTTCCAGACCAACTTCTTCCGGGGTGGCGGTGCAGGCGGCGCAACAAGGCTGAGGCCGTGATGGAGCAAATTCCTTCGGTCATTCACCTAACCGGCGTGAGCAAGGAATATCGCATGGGTGAGGTGGTGGTGCCCGCCCTTCGCGGTGTCGACGTATCGTTTGCCGAGGGCGAGATGGTGGCGATTATCGGGACCTCGGGCTCCGGGAAGTCCACGCTGATGAACCTTATCGGATGTTTGGATACACCCAGCTCGGGAGAGTACCGGCTGGACGACGTGCCCGTAAGCAGCCTCACCGACGCGGAGTTGGCCCAAGTGAGAAATGAGAAGATTGGCTTTGTGTTCCAGAGCTTCAACCTGCTCTCCCGCACATCCGCTCTCCGAAATGTGGAGCTTCCCCTGCTCTATCGGCACGCCAGCAACCGCCGCGACCTGGCAGAAGCAGCCCTGGAGCGGGTCGGCTTGTCTCACCGGCTCCGTCATAGCCCCGCGGAGCTCTCGGGGGGTGAGCAGCAGAGGGTGAGCATCGCCCGTGCACTGGTAACGCAGCCGCGAATCCTTCTGGCCGACGAGCCGACGGGCAACCTGGACACGCAGACCAGCCACGAGATCATGGCCCTGCTCCAAGGGCTGAACCAGGCCGACGGCGTGCTGGTGATTATCGTGACTCACGAGGCGGACATCGCCCAGCATTGCCAGCGGGTCTTGACCTTGCGCGATGGTTTGGTGATCAGCGACGAGCCGGTTGCGGACAGGCTGTGGGCGTATCATCTGCCGAATAAGGTGAGCGAGTGAGTCTCCTGCAGGCGCTCCATGCCGCCATTGGGGCCATCGCGGCCAATAAGCTCCGCGCTGCGCTGACGGTGCTGGGGATCATCATCGGTGTGGCAGCGGTCATCGGCGTTATGTCCATCGGCCGGGGAGCGGAGGCCCAGATCGAAGAGCGTATCGAATCGCTGGGCACAAATCTTATCTTTGTACGGGCCGGCGCCCAGACCACCCAGGGCGTCAACCAGGGGTTCGGCTCGGCTCAGACTCTCACGGTGGAGGATGCCGCGGCGCTGACGGACCGAACCAGGACGCCTGCCGTGGCCCTGATTGCCCCAGAAGTCAGCGCGAATGTCCAATTGGTGGCAGGTTCGGCCAACACCAGAGCTCGCGGCATCGGCACTACGCCGGAGTACGGGCCTATGCGCAATGCCGACATCGCAGAGGGCCGGTTCATCATCGAGCAGGACGTTAGTAACTCTGCGTTGGTGGTCGTTCTGGGCTCCAGCATTGCCGAAACGCTTTTCTCCTTCACCAATCCCGTTGGCCAGAAGGTGCGGATTAACAACCGGGCCTTCACCGTGGTCGGCGTGCTGGAAGAGGCGGGCGGCACCGGGTTGGGCAACCTGGACGATCTTGTCGTGATTCCGCTCACCACGGTGCAATTCAGGTTGCAAGCTCAGCGGACGGCTCAGGGCGAGTTTAGTCTCCAGAGCATCAACGTCCAGGCGGTGGACGGAGACGCCATGGACGCGGCTTCAGACCAGATTAGCGCCATCCTGCGAGAGCGCCATGGCATCGGTGGCGGTGAGGACGACTTCACGGTCACCAGTCAAGCGGACCTGCTGGAGGCCGTCACCGCGGTCACCGACGTGTTCACCATTTTCCTGGCGAGCGTTGCCGGAATCTCGCTGCTGGTCGGCGGCATCGGCATCATGAACATCATGCTGGTCTCGGTGACGGAGCGGACCCGGGAGATCGGCATCCGCAAGGCGGTGGGCGCCCGGCGTAGCGACATTCTCCGGCAGTTCTTGATGGAGGCCATCGCTCTCAGCTTCTCCGGAGGCGCCTTGGGCGTGGGCCTGGGATGGGTCATGGGCCAGGGGTTTAGCCGCCTCACCATCAACAACCAATCGGTGGAGACCTTGATTACGCCCGGCAGCATAGTTCTGGCCGTGAGCGTCGCTGTCGCCATTGGCCTCTTCTTCGGCCTCTATCCGGCTGTGCGCGCTTCGCGTCTGGATCCCATCCAGGCCCTGCGGCACGAATAACCGGAGAGAGAGGGGATTAGCTGAGGCGTTCGAAGATGGTGGCGACGCCCTGACCGCCGCCAACGCACAACGTGGCGAGAGCGAACTGGGCGTCGGTGCGGGTAAGTTCTTCCATCAGCTTCACCACCATAATCGCGCCCGTGGCGCCTAGGGGGTGGCCTAAGGAAATGCCGCTGCCGTCGGGGTTGGTCCGCTCCATGTCCAGGTTAAGCTCTCGGATGACGTACAGCGCCTGGGCGGCAAAGGCCTCGTTTAGTTCGATGACGCCCATATCTTCCACGGTCAAGCCCGTGCGTTCCATGACCTTGCGGGTGGCCGGCACCGGGCCGGTGCCCATAAACGCGGGGTCCACTCCCGCGATGCCGCGTCCCACCCAGCGAAGGCGAGGGGTCAGACCCTCGGCTTCGGCCCGCTCCGCCGACATGACCACCACGGCTGCTGCCGCGTCGTTGACCCCTGCTGAGTTGCCCGCCGTCACCGTTCCATCCTCCTTGAAGATGGGCCTGAGCTTGGCTAGGGCTTTGAGGGAGGTGTCGGCGCGAGGTTGCTCGTCCTGGGTCACCTGGATAGCCTCTCCACGAGACTGAGGGACGCTGACAGGTGTGATTTGGGCATCGAAGTGCCCAGCATGCTGGGCGGCGACTGCCCGTTGGTGGCTCTGGAGCGCCAGAGCGTCCTGGTCATGACGGCTAATCGCGTAGCGTGCAGCAATGTTCTCGGCGGTGGTGCCCATGGGGTAGTCATTGATGGGACAGCCAATGCTGAGGAGCATGGTGTCCACCAGCGTTGCGTCGCCCATCTTCAGGGCGTTGAACCGGGCGTTGGCAGGCAAGAGATACGGAGCTTGGCTCATGCTCTCGGCGCCGCCGGCCACCACCACATCGGCCTCGCCCACCATGATGGCGTGGGCGGCCATGTTGATGGCCTCAAGCCCCGACGAGCAGGCGCGATTCACTGTCATGGCGGGGACCGTCTCGGGTAGTCCGGCGGCAAGCATGGCCTTCCGGGCCATATAGCCTGAGTCTGCTGCCTGGTTAACGTTGCCCATGATGACCTCGTCTACCGAGGCTGGGTTCATGCCTGAGCGTTCCAGCGCTGCGCTGATGGCCGTGGCGCCTAAGGCTGCTGCAGAGAGATCTTTGAATACGCCCCCGAAGCGGCCAATCGGGGTGCGCGCTCCGCTGATGATGACGATTTCACGCATGGGGCTATTGTGAAGCTGGACGACCGGACGTGTCAACGGGCCGTGGCCGGAGGGCCGAGGTAGATATCGTCGCCCTCTACGCGGAGATGATAGACCTTCTGGTCTGTCCCCGACGGTCCGATGCTCTGACGGCCTGTCTTGATGTCGAATCGTGCGCCATGGAGGGGGCAGGCCACCTCTTGGCCGGCCATGACCCCTGAGTGGAGGGAACCGCCAGCGTGACTGCAGAGGTCATCGATGGCGAAGAATTCCCCGTCGATGCGGACTAGCAGGATGGGCATATAGCGGACCGTGACCATCTTCATCTGCCCGTCGAGCAAATCGGTGGTCTTGGCTACTTTGACGAAAGAGCTGAGCATGGTGGTGGACACCGCCTGTGGAGAGTTAGATTAACTCTACTATCTATTTCATCAGCCCACTAGTGAGCCCCCTCTGATGCAGCCGGTGACGTGGTCGTTGACGATGCCCACCGCCTGCATGAAGGCGTAACAGATGGTGGAGCCAGCGAAGGTGAACCTCCGGCGATTGAGGTCATTGGCCATGGCGTCGGACTCAGGGGTCGTTGCGGGTATGTCCTCCAGCGTGAACGGCTCGCCCCGGCGTAGGGTTTGACCGCCGGTGAAGCCCCAGATGTACGAGTCGAAGCTGCCAAACTCGCGTTGAATCGCTAGGAATTGATGGGCGTTGCTGACAGCGCCCCGTATTTTGAGCCGGTTGCGTACGATGCCGGCGTCGGCCAGCAGAGCTTGTATCGTGGTCTCGTCGAAGGTTGCCACCTTGACTGGCTCGAAGTTGTCGAAGGCACGGCGATAGGCGTCACGCTTGCGGAGGATGGTGCGCCAGGAAAGGCCAGCCTGAGCGCCCTCCAGCACCAGAAATTCGAAGAGAGCGCGGTCGTCGTGGACAGGTGTACCCCACTCCTCGTCGTGATAGCGCACCATGATGGGATCGTCGCCCGGCCAGTGACACCGTTGTTGCTCCATGCTGTGGATCCTTACGAACCGCTGACCACGGGAATGAGGATGATTGTAAACTACGGATATGGATGCGCGCAGCGATGGAGTGACACCCGCGTCGGGACACCGGCCGCGGACCTACAAGACGGAGGCCATCGTGCTGCGATCCATAGCGGTGCAAGAGGCCGACCGGCTGGTCACGCTGCTGACGCCAGGCATGGGCAAACTGCGGGCCACGGTACGGGGCGCCCGGCGCATCACCAGCCGCTTGGGCGGTCACATGGATACCTTCAACCGGGTGAGCCTTACCCTGGCCCAGGGGCGGACCTTCGACGTGGTCATAGGCGCTGAGTCCCTGGAGAGCTTTGGTTCCTTAAAGGATGGCCTGGACCGGGTGGCGGCTGGTCTCTATCTTGCTGAACTCGCGGATAGGCTGGTCCCGGAAGGTGCGCCACACCCAAATACCTACGGGCTACTGCTGGCCACTTTCCGCACGCTGAACGAGCACGGCCTGAACCCAGTGGTGCCTCGCTACGCCGAGCTTCGTCTTCTGGACGATGCCGGCTTCATGCCGGAGCTACACGACTGCGTGGTCTGCGGCACCGCAGTTACCCCTGATCACCACCTCTACGCCCCAGCAATGGGCGGTGTGGCTTGCGAGAGCTGCGTGCCAACTCGAGGGCAGGTGTTTCCACTATCGGTGAATGCGCTTAAGGTGCTGCGCTTTTTCGCGCGCTCGGGGTTTGCGGAGGCGCTGCGGCTCAGACTGGAGCAGCCGCTGAGCGACGAAGTGGAGGTGTTGATGACTGCGTCGGTCCACGACGTGGTGGAGCGGGACGTGGCTTCCAGCGGCTTCGTGGACCATCTGCGTCGGCGGGGAAACCGGCCCTTGAGTTAAATGGGAAAAGCGAAGAAGCCTCGACATACGCCGGGGCCTCTTCGCTGAGGTGAGCCAAGGAGGTTAGCGCACCTGAGCGCTCGTGGCATCGGGGATGTCATCGACGGCGCTGGGGGGCGTACCGTGCTCCAGCCGGTCCAGCCTATTCTGAAGATGGAGCATGTACTTCTCAATCCGCTCGAAGGGAAGGCCGACCTGGGGAACCAGACCCTCGGAGATAGGGTTGCGCAACTGTTCCAACTGCTGCTCGATGTGCTGGTGGACCTCCGGGAAGGAGCTGACCGTCAGCCGGACGGTCGTGAATCTCGGGTCGTTTGGATCCCATGTAGGGCCGCTTGAAGGGACCCCGCCACCACCGCCTCCACCACACCGTCCTTCTCCAAGACCACCACGCGGTCCCCGGGCTCCAAGTCGCGGAGCCGCACCCTCTGGAACTTCTTCACCATCAGCGTCCCTTCCACAATCTCGTATCTCGCAGACTCACCTATCCGGGGCTCGATAACCAGTGAGGCTTTACCGACTCCCTGCACCGTGCCCAGTATGAGGTTCCGAGTCA
>CAUZHS010000017.1:0-25135 GCA_963579845.1 Dehalococcoidia bacterium
CCAAAAGTCCACGTTCACACAAATGCCCCGTTCCGCATAGGGGGCCATGAGTTCCTCAACCTTGCTCAGAATCCTGAACCACTGCGGTTGGCCCATCTTCTCCCCGAGGCGTTTTGACCCCTCGCGGAGGTGGCGGGCCCGGGGGTCCTCCACCTTGTAGACAGCGTGGCCAAAGCCCATGATGCGCTCATTGTTGGCTCGCTGTTGCTCTAGGTAGGCTTCCGCGTTCGACTCGTCGCCAATCTCCAAGGCCATCTTCATCACCGCCTCGGCAGCGCCGCCGTGCAGCGGCCCTTTGAGCGTCGCGATGCCGGAGACCACCGCACCATGCAAGTCTGCTCGAGTTGCAGCGGTGACTCTGGCGGCGAAAGCCGATGCATTGGACCCGTGGTCCAGATGCACGATGAGGTCCTTGTCCATCAGGTCGACAGCATCCTGGTCAGGCTGTTTACCGTGAAGCATGTGGAGGAAGTTTCCAGCGTGGTTCAGAGACGGGTCGGGAGCAATCACAGCGTTTCCATTCCGAATGCGATGGTGCGCTGTCACGATAGTAGGAGCCTGGGCGGTGAGACGAATTCCCTTCCGGAGCGTCGCTTCAGGCGAATTATCCGCAGTCTCCTCATCAAAAGCGGCCAAGGCGGAGATAGCGGTGCGAAGCACATCCATCGGATGGGCTTGCTTTACCTTTTCGATAATATCGATGACTTCGGAGGGGATTGTTCTTGCGTTCCGGAGGGTGGTGTCGAACTGCTGGAGATCTGTGCTGGTCGGAAGGTGGCCATGGAGGAGAAGAAAGAGGGTCTCTTCGAAGGTAGACTTTTCGGCGAGGTCATGGATGTTATATCCCCGGTAGACCAGCTTGCCGATGTCACCGACCACATTGCTGGACTCGGTAGTGTCCAAATAGACCCCTCGCAGCCCTCGGTGCAGGTCAGCCTCTTGGACCATAGTGGTCTCCTTTAGTCAAAGTACTGCTATCTGGAATGCGGCTACAACAGAACATTTTGCGCCGCAAATTCGCAGAAAGGCCTCCGCCAAAACGCGCCAAGACACATGGGGGACTACCACGATGGCCAACTGGAAATCATACGAACTCGGCCCTAAGTCGGTATCCGCGCCAGATGCGTGCTCCCCTCGAGAGAGCCCGTCGATTATATCAATGCGGCCAAATCCGTGTCAACGCGGCTATTGAGACGCAGGGCCTATGCCTCTTCCGCCATGTTCACCTCCTGGAAACCCCTTGCCAGAATTACTGTCCCGCTTGAGAAATTGGGCGTAATACCCACTGTTCTTTACCTGCCGATCCCATTTGCAGTTCCCGAAGGGGAAGCCCCCTTACAAATCCGCTTTCCTTACAACAGGAACCCCCAAATAGGGCGTTTCAGCATACCAGCCCCCTTGGCAAGCTCACAATGCAAGACGCTCCCGCCCGGAATTTCACATTTCCACTGTTTGACACTCCGAATCGTGGGAAGATATGGTAGATCCTAGGCTGAACTGGAGCGCAATAGCGATTTAGACTACTTTCCCACTACCTGCATCCCCCAACGAGCATCCTTCAACTTCGCTCCCCTATCCGGAGGCTCCCCGCGATGGCCGAAAATGAGATTGTCGTCAGATTTGCCGGTGAAGGCGGACAGGGCGTTGTAACCGCAGCCGAAATGATGGCCAGGGCCGCGACGGCGGCTGGATTCCACGCCCTCACCTTTGCCACCTTCCCTTCTCAGATTCTTGGCGGTCCCACTTGGACCCAGGCCCGGGTCGCCCAGACCGAGGTCAGGAGCCCAGGCGACGCCGTAAATATCCTGGTCGCCTTCAATGATCACGCCTACCTTGAGCACCGGGGTGAAGTCGTGGATGGAGGGGTGATTCTACACGACCCCTCGGTGGAGCCGACCAAGGAAGAGGGCCATCGCACCATTGCGATTCCCTTTGACGCCCTTGCCAAACAGACCGGAGAATCCCGGGCCGCAAACATGGTGGTCATGGGTGCGCTCTCTCATCTGATGAACACGCCCGTAGACTACTTCAAGAGCTTCGTTTCTTCCCGGTTCGCGGGCCGCGATGCGATTATCGCAGCGAACCATATGGCACTCGATTTGGGCCGCGCAGAGGTCAGCGAGGAAAAGCCCATCGCGGAGTTGGGCACCCCCTCGGTACCTGCGTATGAGCAGATCTTCATCAAGGGCAACGAGGCTATCTGCATCGGAGCCCTGGCTGCTGGACTCAATTTCTATGTTGGCTACCCCATCTCGCCGGCCACACCCATCCTGCTCTATATGGAGCGCAACCTTGTAGGGGAAGGGAAGTTTTCCCACCAAGTGAGCTCGGAACTCGAGGCGATAACGGCCATTCTCGGCGCCGGCTACGCGGGCAAGAAGGCCATGACCGCCACCTCTGGGCCGGGACTCTCCTTGATGGGTGAGGGACTGGGCCTGGGTTGGATGGCAGAGCTTCCCTGCGTGGTTGTGAACGTGCAACGCGGCGGCCCCGCCACCGGATTGCCTACTAAAACGGAGCAGTCTGACCTCTTGGTGGCCCTCAATCCGGCCCACGGCGACGCCCGGTTCCCCGTCATCGCGCCAGGCACAGTAGAGGAGTGTTTTTACGCTGCCGTGACCGCCCTGAACTGGGCGGAGCGTTACCAGGGACCAGTCATACTCCTCAGCGAGCATTCCCTGGCGGAACGTGCCCAAAACATCGCCAAGCCAGACCTCTCAACCACCTCCGTGGAGCAGCGGCAAGTGTACACTGGCAGCAATGGGTATCAGCGATACGACAGTTTGGAAATCTCCCCCATGCCCATTCCCGGTGGTCCCGGCGCCTACGTGGCCAACGGCAGTGAGCACGACGGTATGGGCGACACCACCCACTTGGGCGAGCGCCACATCCAGATGACCAACCGCCGTTTTAGCAAGCTGCACCTTTTAGAAAACGGCGACTTCGAGCACGAGAATACCGAACAGCCCATCGCCATCCTCCCTTGGGGAGGCTCCAAGGGCTCAGCCCGAGAAGCCTACGAACTATTGCTCAGCCAAGGCCACAGCGCTGCCTGGTACTACACCATGTACCTGAACCCCATGCCCGTTGCAATGGTGGAGGAGCTTCGCAAGAAGGAGTTGGTCTTGGTGCCGGAGCTAAACTACCTGGGACAATTCGCCGGTGTCCTACGCTCCATGGGAATTCGTGCCGAAGCAATCACGCAGATCACAGGCCTTCCCTTCGGCGCCGGCGACCTAGCTGAAAGAATCGCCGACAGAATCACCGCTACCAAACAAACAGCAAAGGCTTAGGGCAACCTTATGAGCGATAAGAATCCCGAATACGATTTTAAATGGTGCCCAGGCTGCGGCGACTTCGGAGTACGCCGTGCCCTCGAGTTCGCCATGCAGGACCGGCTGGTCAAGACCGAGCTGCCCATGGCAAACAACGTCATCGTAGCCGGCATTGGATGCTCCGGTAACCTTGTCCACCTATTCGAAGGGGAGCAGCCCTACGGGTTCCACGGTATCCATGGCCGTACCCTCCCCGTGGCCTTCGGCGTCAAGATGGGACGCCCCGACCTGAATGTAGTGGTGGTAGCAGGCGACGGCGACTTCCTGAGCATTGGCATGGAGCACATCGCACCCCAGGCAACCAGGAACCTCAATGTTTGCGCCGTCATCATGGATAACGGCGTGTACGGGCTCACCAAGGGCCAAAGCTCCCCCACCACCGAGTTGGGCATGGTAACGAGCTCTACCCCCTATGGCAAGATGGAGACGCCCATAAACCCCTTGAACCTGTACCTTTCCCTAGGCGTCTCATTCATCGCATCTGGCTATTCCAGCAAGCCGCGTGACCTCGCCAAGCTCATCACCGCGGGAATGGATCACCCGGGCTTTTCCATCATCCAGGTCCAGTCCCCTTGCACCACCTATAACGATACCTACGAAGCCCTCAAAGGGAACAAGGCGAAGGGTATTGACCCGTCCGCATGGGACGTCCCCGAGGACTATGACCCCACCGACCGGGCTGCGGCATTTTCAATCATCAACCAGGGGGGGATACCCCTGGGAATCATCCACCAGGACACAGCGCGCCCATCAATGGATCAGCAGATTGAAGACCTGCACCAGCGGGTTACAACCAAGAACACGGAAGAGCTCTTGGACTCCTTCGTTATTCGCTAGTCCAACCACGCCTTCTGAGTAAAACGGCAAAAGCCTTGCCACAACGCATCGTTCTTGCCGATGTGCACAAGAACCTCATTGCTCGAATCAACGATGAAGCTGAACTACATAATTCATCAACCACTGACTCCGGTGAGGACGACCGGCCACACGCCTAGTGGTACCTAAAGCGCTCTTCCCGCCACGGGTCCCCACGCATATGGTATCCGTTCGCTTCCCAGAACCCTGGTGTCTCTTTTTCCGTCAGCTCGATGGCTTGTAGCCACTTGGCGCTCTTCCAAGCGTAAAGCGACGGAAGAACCAAACGCACCGGCGCACCGTGTTCCACGCTAAGTGGCGTGCCGTCGTGGCTGTGGGCCAGCAGCGCATCATCGGCGAGAAGGGTCTCTAAATCCATATTCGTCGTGTACCCATCGTAGCAGTGCACCATCGCAAACTTGGCCTGGGCTGAAGCATCTGCCAGTTCAATCACATCGCGAACCCGAACGCCAGACCAAGTGTTTTCCATCCGGCTCCACTGGGTTACGCAATGGAACTCAGCATCCATGGTTATCTGGGGCATGGCCATGAACTGATCCCAGTCCAACTCCACCGGGTTCACCACGAGGCCTGCAATATTTAACCGCCATACGCCCTGGGAGACTTTGGGCGTCTGACCAATGGTCATAACCGGCATTTTTGTGGTAACGACCTGGCCCGGCGGCACTGCGGAGCCACTGCTCCTCCCACCCTCCGACTCCCTTTTGCTACCGCCAAACCATCTCATACCCTATCCTCGCTTCGGCCACGTTGTTTCCGCATCGAGCATACATTATCATTCCTCAGGAATGACGCTACAGTGGGGTAAATCGGATCGCGCTGACCGCGCTACAGGGAGTACCACATTGCCAGCGGACTCCCAACTCGCTGTTTCCGCCGCGAAGGTGTCCAAGTCCTTTGGACGGACCGTGGCGCTTCGGGAAGCCGACCTGGAACTTGCGTGGGGCGAAAGCCTAGTGCTTTTCGGACACAACGGCGCAGGCAAAAGCACGCTGCTACGGATTCTGGCATCTTTGGCCCGTCCGGACTCAGGCACCATCTCCGTGGCCGGTTTCCAGCCCCCCCGACAGAACGCCCAAGCCAGGGAAACTATTGGTTTCTTGGGCCACCAGACCTTGCTCTATAACGACTTCACGACCTGGGAAAATTTACGCTTCTACGGCCGCCTCTACCACGTGCCCGACCTAGACGAGCGCATCACTCAAGTGCTGCATGAACTGGGCATTGAGCCGATGGCCGGACGCCGCGTCGGAACTCTCTCCAACGGCATGCAAAAACGAGTAGCCATGGCCAGGGCCATCCTGCACCGTCCGTCCCTGCTGCTGCTGGACGAGCCGGAAACGGGACTGGACCCCGAAGGTGCGAGCCTTTTATGGGCGCTCCTCCGCGCTGTTCTGAAGGGCGGTGCCTCGGTGATAATGACCACCCACGATATATCCCAGGGCCTTGCTTTCAGCGACGAAGTCGCGGTCCTGCGCCGGGGCAGGATGGCGCTACGCGCGCCCGCGGCCAACGTGAACGCAGCAGCCATCCAGGAGATACTGGTCTCGGCAGTAGAGGAGGGCGTCGCCCCATGATCGCCTACGGGAGAACAGCCCTCACCATCTTCGTCAAGGATATGCGGCTTGAAGTACGTACTAAGGAGAGCATCATCTCGATGCTGGTCTTCAGCCTCCTCGTCGCCTTCATCTTCAATTTCGCCTTCGACCCATCGCCTCAAACCATCGGACTGGTAGCCCCCGGTGTGGTATGGGTGGCCTACGTATTTACCGGAGTGCTCGGCCTGAACCGGAGCCTTGGCCTGGAGAAAGACCGCGGCACCCTGGACGGTCTCCTCCTTGCTCCCATCGGCCGTGACACCATCTACGCAGGCAAGCTACTTAGTGTTTTTACGCTTATGCTGGTGGTGGAAGTGCTCATGGTGCCGGTGTTCCTTCTCTTCTATGACGTCTCCCTGGCAGAGCCCTGGTTTGTGCCTGTTGCGCTCCTGGCTACTCTGGGATTTGCGGCGGTGGGCACCATCTTCTCGGCCATCGCAGTCAACACAGGCGCCCGGGAAGTCATGCTTCCACTGCTGTTTCTTCCCGTGGTACTGCCGTTGGTCATCGCCGCGGTCACCACCACAGGTTCGATATTGAGTGGAGACGGCTGGGACGCCCTTGCCAAATGGATTGGGCTAATGGGCGCATTCGACGTGGTGTTCCTTGTGGTATCATCGCTTGCGTTCGAATTTGTGGTGGAGGAGTAGTGATGACGAGCATCACACGGAGGCGGACCCCTAGATGGGCGGCGCTCGGCGACCATGTGTTTCTTGGTATTACCGGAGCGCTGTTTTTGGTAAACCTGTATCTCATCTTCTACTGGGTGCCCACCGAGCGGGTGATGGGTATCGTCCAACGGCTTTTCTACTTCCACGTCCCCCTAATCATGGCGGGGTTCTTGGGCTTCTTCATCGTCTTCGTCGCCAGCATCGCATACTTGGTAACGCGGTCGGAGGCATGGGATCGAAGGGCGCTTGCCGCAGCCGAAGTGGGTCTCGTATTCATGACTGCGGGAATCGTCACCGGCGCCATCTGGGCAAAGCCCGTTTGGGGCACCTGGTGGACCTGGGATCCCAAACTGACCACAACCTTCATCCTTTGGGTCGTCTACATCACCTACCTGATGGTGCGTAATTTCGCGCCCAGCAGAGGTCAAGCAGCGCGATATGCTGCGGTCATTGGCATCATCGGTTTTATTGATGTCCCCATTATCTACCTCGCCTCTGAATGGTGGCGCACCCTTCACCCAGAGCTGGTGACCGGGCCATTGTCGGAAACGGGGAGCCTAGAGTCCCGGATGGAGACGGCCTTCCGGTTTTCAACCGTTACATTCATCGTGCTCTTTGCCTACATCCTCCGCTGGCGAGTCTTTCAGTGCAGGGACGCGGACGATATCGAAGAGCTCCGGCATGCCCATTCCTAATCGACAGGAACACGAGGTGCTACAGAAGTGCTTTTAAGTGTGCAGACCCGCATAACGCTGCTAGGGGTTTTGAGTGTCTTAGCGCTCGCGCTGTTGCCGCAAGCCGCGCAAGCCGCTCCATTGGAGCAGGGAGCACCGGGCGAGAGCAACCTTGGGTTTCTCTTTGCCGGCTTCGCTTTGGTCTGGGTGGCCTTCTTCGCGTACGCCTTTTACATGAGCCGCCGAGAACGAGAGCTCCGTCGAGAAATCGACGCGCTCCGCGAACAGTTAGCCGAACCGGCCAAGAAAACGGCGAACGACTGAAACCCCTTGTCGTGATGAAATTCACGAGATACGATTGTATCGAAAGGTTGCTACAAACACGTGCAATACACCCCCGCTCCACCTCCCTCATCTCCCGAACAGAAAGAAACCTTTTCTTCAGTCCTTGGAAAACATCGAAAAATGCTGATTGCCGCCATTGTGGTGCTCGCGGCCTTCGGCTACTTCGCCTTTACCGCTTTCGAGAGCGCCACTACTTACTACCTCACCGTCGATGAGGTAGTCGAACAACAAACCCAGCTTTTGGGCGAGACGTTCCAAATGAAGGGCCAGTTGGTCCCCGCCTCCTTTAGCAGACAGAAAGGCACCCTTCTTGCCAACTTCAGGATCGGCGAAAACGGAGCGGAGGTCGATGCGGCCTACGAAGGTGTCCTCCCTGACCTCTTCTTCAGTGAGCATTCTGAAATTGTACTGCACGGCCAGTTTGAGCAGTCCGGCGTCTTCACCGTCGACCGCATCCTCGTGAAGTGCCCCTCCAAGTACCAAACATACGACGAAGTGCCCGAACGGTACTTTACCAATCCGGTCAGCTAATCTCCTTCTATCTCTCGCACCCCCTTCTTGAGGCACAGCGCCGATGGCCGTCGTTCGTTTGCCGTGTTCGGGAATTTCCTCCTCACCGAGAAAGGCTCCTTCCCGAATGCGGAAAGGAGCCCTTCGCTTTCGCAAGTGTCTCTCTAGGTTAGGCGACCGCATCTGTGGACTTCCCGAATGCTCTGCCCTGCAATCACAACAATTCCGGCCTTCTAATCGGCCCTGTAGCCACACTGCATGCACTGAGCGTAATCACCAGCGCCGTACACGTCCGCCCTCACGCTCGGATCGCTCAATCATCAAGTACATCCTTTGAAAAGTATCGCAGCCCCCTCCTCCTAGCACCGCTCGACAGAACTACAGGTGGTGACCATCAAAAGGGCACCAGCGTGCTAACTTAAATAACACATACTGCCAGACGCTATCAAGGCTTGCAGCATGTAACCAGGAACTGAAACCTTGACACGTTTCGTATCAATCAATATCATAAATCATGAATACTCCACTGCACAATTCACTTCTGAAGTGTGCAAAAGGAAGACATTACTAGGAGGGACCTCCTGCGGGAAAACCGGCGAACGCGGACGAACCCAGCGACCGGACATCTTTGGGGGCAAATTATGCCCCCTGCCCGACAAGGGATGCCCGCAGACAAGACGGGGCCCATTGGCAGAAAGCCCCCATCCAGCGAAGCCAAAGAAACAGCAGCTCCCCTCGAAGAAGGGCTTTACATCATCAGTGTGGCCGCACGCATTCTAGAAATGCATCCACAAACCCTCCGCAAGTACGAGCGCGCCGGGCTTGTTAGGCCCTCGCGAACGGTGGGCATGCTGCGGCTCTACTCCGAAGATGACATTGCCCGGCTTCGCGTCATCAAGCACCTAGTGGACCAGGTGGGGCTCAATCTGGCAGGGGTAGATCTGGCCATAACCATGATGCAACGACTAGTGTCCTTCCGGCAGCGGCTGACACCCCGGCGCAGTCCGGCCCTGGACGCGTTACATTCCGAACTCCAGGAGATCCTGGACATCCTGAGCACTGGCTAGCCACGAGATCTCAACGCAAGGAACCACGATGCAAGAACAAGATCCCGCGAAGCCCGACGAGCCCACAGACGCGGCCCCGGAGCAACCCGAACCTGAAATATCACCACCCTCCCTCGAAGAGCTCTTGGAAGAAGCGGCCCGTGAGCGCGAGCAGTTCAGGGCCCTGGCCCAACGCGGCCAAGCAGACCTCATCAACTACAAACGGCGAGTGGAAGAGGAGCGGCAAGCGCTGGCCCAGAACGCATCCATCCAGATTGTTGTCCGTTTGCTTCCAATACTGGATGATTTCCAACGTGCGCTGGAGCACCTACCCGAGGATGCACCCGATTCATGGACGGAGGGTATCCAAATGGTCCAGCGAAAACTAGACAACGTATTGGATGCAGAAGGGGTGGTAGTATTCAGCCCGGAGGCTGGGGTAAGTTTCGACCCATCCGAACACGAGGCCGTTTACTTCGGATCAACGGACCAATACCCCCCTGGCAGCGTCATATCAACGGCACGCCCTGGATACCGGAACGCCGTCCGGGTGCTGCGTCCGGCGCAGGTGGTCCTGGCCCAAGCACCTGAAGAGGAAACCGACAGCGAGGCGCAGGGGGAAACACAATAAGCTGACCACCCACACCCGCGTGCCCACCGCCCTACACAGATACCCAAAATACGAGATAGCGATAAGATAAGGAGGGTCCCTATGCCCAAGGTCATCGGCATCGACCTCGGCACAACCAACTCATGCATGGCCGTCATCGAAGGCGGCGAGCCTACGGTGCTGGAAAACAGCGAAGGTGGCCGCACCACACCTTCCATGGCTGCCATCAACCCAAAAACCGGCGAGCGCTACACAGGCATGATGGCCAAACGCCAGGCAGTAACCAATCCCCAGAACACGGTCTATTCCATCAAACGATTCATAGGCCGCAAGTTCGGAGAGGTGAGCTCAGAGATTCAGGAGGTCGGTTACGACCTCGTGGAAGGCAAGGGAGGGGACGTCGCGGTCACGATGGGCGATAAGACCTATGCCCCGCCTGAGGTCGCGGCCATGATCTTGCAAAAACTCAAGGCCGACGCTGAAGCAAAGCTAGGTGAAAGCGTAACCCAAGCTGTGATTACCGTCCCCGCCTATTTCAATGACTCACAGCGTCAGGCCACCAAGGACGCCGGCACAGTCGCGGGTCTGGAGGTCCTGCGTATTATCAACGAGCCCACCGCAGCTTCTCTAGCCTACGGATTGGACAAAAAGGCCGACGAGATCATCGCCGTCTACGACCTTGGTGGCGGCACCTTCGATATCTCCATCCTCCACATCGGCGAGGGCGTCTTCGAAGTCAAGTCCACGAACGGCGATACCCGCCTTGGAGGCGATGACTTCGACCAGCGCATCATCGATTGGATGGCCGATGAATTCCTCCGTGACCAGGGCATCGACCTCCGCAAAGACCGCATGGCGCTCCAGCGCATCAGGGAGGCTGCGGAAAAGGCCAAGGTGGAGCTCTCCAGCGTCATGGAAACGGAGATCAATCTCCCCTTTGTCACCGCGGACTCCTCCGGCCCAAAACACCTGAGCATGAACCTTAGCCGCTCCAAACTGGAACAGATCGTGGAAAGCCTAGTGGAGCGGACCGACGCCCCAGTACGTCAAGCCCTGCAGGACGCCGGCGTGACAGCCTCCGAAATAGCAGAGGTCGTCATGGTGGGCGGTATGACCCGCATGCCCGCGGTCGTTGAAAAGGTCAAAATTCTCTTTGGCAAAGATCCCCACAAGGGTGTTAATCCCGATGAGGTCGTCGCCATTGGCGCCGCTATTCAGGCGGGAGTGCTCCAGGGCGAAGTGACGGATATTCTCCTGTTGGATGTGACTCCCCTCACCCTGGGTATCGAAACCCTGGGCAGTGTGATGACGCCCCTTATTAGCCGCAACACCACAATTCCCACATCGAAGAGCGAGGCGTTTACCACCGCCGCCGACAGCCAGACCAGCGTGGAAGTCCACGTGCTCCAGGGCGAGCGGACCATGTCCAGTGAGAACAAGACCATTGGTCGCTTCTCCTTGGATGGTATCCCGCCATCGCCCCGGGGCGTGCCTCAGATTGAGGTGGCATTCGACATCGACGCCAACGGCATCCTGAGCGTATCAGCCAAGGACAGGGCCACGGGAAAAGAGCAGCGCATCACCATCACGGCCAGCTCGGGTCTGGCCAAGGACGAGGTGGAACGGCTCGTCCACGAAGCAGAGGCCCATGCCGACGAAGACCGTCAGCACCGGGAACTCATCGAAACGCGCAATCAACTCGACACCCTAACCTACACCGCAGAGAAGAGTCTCCGTGAACACGCCGACAAAATAGGTGACGACGTGAAGCAGGAGGTGGAGGAGAAGATCGCCGCCGCCCGCAATGCCCTGGCAAGCGATGATACAGCGCTCATGCAGGCCGCTACGGAGGATCTAAACGCATCGGTGACCACGATTGGCGAAGCCGTCTACCAGGCCACCGGCACTGAAGAGGGGGAGGCGGCCTCGACGGAGGACGGACAGCCCTCTGGGCCCGAGACGCCAACGGAGACGGAAGAGGAAAAGCCCGAAGACACCGTCGAAGGTGAATACCGGGAGGTTTAACTCCGGCGCGACCCGCTAGCAATCCTGTATCTACGCTTACGCGCGTTGCAATCGCTTTCACGGGACAGCCATTGCCTGATGCCCGTACTCGTGGGACAATCCCATTCTGCGAGCGCTTTACGACTACAGAAGAGGGAGACACCATGACGCAGACGAAAGACCTCTTGACCCGTTTCAAAAACGACGTGATCGAAATCGAGCCAACCCCCAGGTGGCTCCGGGTGGTCTTTGGCGGTACAATCATCGCCGATTCCAAGCACGTAGTAATCCTGTTCGAGAAGGGTCACACACCGGCGTACTACATCCCCGAGTCAGACATCCGCAAGGACCTGATGTCACCCAGCGACCACTCAACCCATTGCCCCCGCAAGGGCGATGCCGCCTACTACAGCATCACGGTGGGTGACCGGGTTACCGAAAACGCCCTCTGGTATTACCCCAAGCCCTTCGCTAGCTCGGCAGACCTAGCCGACGACGATGCGCCAGACCTGCGTGGTTACGTGGCCTTTTATTGGAACAAGATGGACTCCTGGTACGAGGAAAACGAGGAGGTCTTCGTCCACGCCCGCGACCCCTACAAGCGGGTGGACGTGCTCAGCAGCACCCGCCACGTCCAGGTGGTCATTGGCGGAGAGACAGTCGCGGAGACCCACAGCCCGCTGCTGCTCTTCGAGACGGGGCTTCCAACCCGCTACTACATCCCCAAGCTGGATGTGCGACAGGAATTGCTCCTACCCAGCGACCGCTCCACAAGCTGCCCCTACAAGGGCAATGCCAATTATTTCTCCGTGGCCACGACTGACCGGGTCCACGAGGACATCGCCTGGTACTACCGGCACCCCGCGTTGGAGTCGGCCAAGGTCGCAGGCCACATTGCCTTCTTCAACGAGCGGGTGGATGCCATCATCGTAGACGGCGAACAACAGGAGAAGCCCAAGAACAAGTGGTCATCCAAGTAGGACGCGGCTCGATATGAGAATTCCGTTTACTGCCCAAATGGACGCCACGGCGCTGGGCCCGATTCTCGCCTGCATATACTCCTGCGACCACGACCCCGACGGCGATAATGGCCAGGGCGCGCTGTTCCGGCGGTAGTACCACAGCAGCAGCAAGACAATGCCGCCTAATCTCGGGAGGATAAGTAGGGCGGAATTGTTGCTCAGAAAGTCGCACAAAAGTTTCTTCCAATGAGCCCGGAGAAACAGCATTGAGAGGCCGTTAAAAAGCGGGGCGGTACACGGAGGACTTTTCCGCGGGGAGCGCATTACGTTGACGTCGATTGTGCTTCTAGATACTATCCGCTTATCCGGCCGTTACGCGGCCAATCTACCTCCACGGTGATCGCGGCCTACGTATGACCGAAATCCAGCAAGACGTCCCTGAAGTTGTGGTCGCGCGGCTGCCCCAGTACCTGCGTACATTGACCCAGCTCATAGACCAAGGCATGCAGGTCATCAGCTCGCAACAGCTCGGTGAGCAACTCCAGGTTACTCCCGCACAGATTCGCAAGGACCTGAGTTACTTTGGCCGGTTCGGCAAACAAGGGCGCGGTTACAGCATCGCCCACCTTGTGGATCGACTGAGGCACATCCTGGCGCTGGACCACGACTGGACTGTGGCGGTGGTCGGCATAGGCCGCTTGGGCCGGGCCATCATCAACTATCCCGGTTTTGGACCTGAGGGCTTTCGGGTAACGTGCGCCTTCGACGCCGACCCTGCACTGGTCGGCCAGAAGGCCGGAGGGCTGACAATCCACCCCCTCTCTCAAATACGCGATGTCCTCGAGCAGAAGCAAGTGAAAATCGCCATTGTCGCAGTGCCAGCAGCCAACGCCCAGGAGGTGATCGACCAGCTGGTGATGAGCGGCATCAAGGCCATTCTGAACTACGCGCCCTTCGCGGCGCAAACACCAGCGGATGTCCAGGTCCGCAGCATCGACCCTGTGCTGGCACTCCAATCCATGACCTACTACGTGCAAGCGCCAGGCTAAAGACTATTTGTTCCGAAAAGAAAGGGCCCGTAGCATAATGCCGCGGGCCCTTTTAGTAAGAACTAATAGATGCCGTTCTAAGCCCCCGGCATGCCGGGGGAGCCTGTCTGTTCTCTGCGGCGGCGGCGCCTCGCCACAACAGTCATACGCATCTGCGCCTTTCGCAACGAACCCAGAGCACGCTCCAAGTCCATATCCTCGGTACGATTGGCGATCCGCTCCTGAGCGCGTTGGATCGCTTCCTGGGCGCGTGATTCGTCAATCTCCTCCACACGCTCTGCAGCATCGGCCAGTACCGTTACCTGGTCGTTGACCACTTCCATATACCCACCCGTCACCGTGAGGAAGGACTCCTCACCGCCAACCCGATAGCGCAACTCACCCGGCTGAAGCATGGTCATCAACGCCGCATGTTGTGGCAAAATGCCCAGCTCACCCTCGCTGCCAGGCGCCACCAACGCGTCCACTTCGCCTTCAAAGAGGACGCTCTCTGCCGTGATGATTTCAAGATGCATGGGCACCGGTCAAACTCCTATACAGCGGTTCGTTCGGTGGCGCGTTCCACCACCTCGTCGATGGTACCTGCCATGTAAAAATCCTGCTCGGGAATATCGTCGTGCTTCCCCGCCAGTATCTCCTTGAAGCCGCGCACTGTCTCTTGGACGGGCACATAGCGGCCCTCCCGGCCCGTAAAGGCCTCGGCAACGAACATGGGCTGAGACAAGAACCTCTGGATTCGGCGAGCGCGGGCAACGGTCAGTTTGTCCTCCTCAGAGAGTTCCTCCATCCCCAGGATAGCGATGATGTCCTGGAGGTCCTTGTAGCGCTGGAGTACCCCCTGTACGCCCTTGGCCGCGTTGTAGTGGTCCTCGCCGACGATGGCAGGGTCGAGAATCCGTGACGACGAGGTCAACGGGTCCACCGCTGGGTAGAGACCCTGCTCGGCAATGGATCGCTCCAAGGCGACAACGGCGTCCAGGTGCCCGAAGGTAGTGGCCACACCAGGGTCGGTATAGTCGTCCGCCGGCACGTAGATGGCCTGGAAAGAGGTAATGGAACCCTTCTTCGTCGAGGTGATCCGTTCCTGTAAATCGCCCATCTCCGTCGAAAGGGTGGGCTGATAACCCACAGCCGACGGCATACGGCCCAGCAGCGCTGAGACCTCCATGCCTGCGAGGATATAGCGATAGATATTGTCGACGAAGAACAAGACATCCTGGCCCATGCTGTCGCGGAAGTACTCAGCCATGGTCAAACCAGTCATGGCAATGCGAAGGCGCACACCCGGCGGCTCGTTCATCTGGCCGAAAACCAGCGCAGTGTTCTTAAGCACCCCGGACTCCCGCATCTCATGCCACAGGTCGTTGCCCTCCCGGGAGCGCTCGCCCACACCGGCGAAGACCGAATAGCCCTCGTGAACGTTGGCGATGTTGCGGATGAGCTCCATAATGATGACCGTCTTGCCCACACCAGCGCCTCCGTAGGCGCCAATCTTGCCCCCTTTAGTGAAGGGAGCGATGAGGTCAATGGCCTTCACCCCTGTCTCCAGCACCTCGGTGGTCACGCTCTGCTCCTCGTAGGAGGGCGCCTCTCGGTGGATGGCCCAATGCTCCTTTGCATCAACAGGACCCAGATTGTCCAGCGGCTCTCCCAGCACGTTGAAAAGACGTCCCAGGCTGGCTTCGCCCACGGGAACAACAATGGCCTGACCGGTGTCCTTGGCCACGGCTCCTCGTGCCAATCCTTCGGTTGGGCCCAGCGCCAGACAGCGGACCCAGTTGTTGCCCACCTGCTGCTCCACTTCAAGCACCAAGCGTTCGCCTGCGTTATCCACCTCTAGGGCGTTATTGAGAGAGGGAAGGTCATCGGGGCGGAACTCCACGTCCACCACAGTACCGATGACTTGCACCACCTTGCCGATGCTTCCTGCGGCCATTGCCTTAATCCTCCTGCGTCGATATCCAGACTACCCCTCAAGAGCGGCTACACCACCCACAAGGTCCAAAAGTTCACTGGTAATACTCTCTTGGCGGGCCTTGTTGGCCTCCAGCACCAAATCGTCCACCATATCGCTGGCCGCCTCCGAGGCGTTTCGCATGGCGACCATGCGTGCCGACTGTTCGCTGGCGATGCTCTCCAACAGCGCATGGTAGACCTGCATTTCGATAAAACGGGGCAGCAGCGAACCGAATACCTGGTCTGGATTCGGCTCGTAGAGATACCCAGCCCCTGGCGCAGCCAACTCTTCGGCATCGATGGGGAGCACCTTGACCACCGTGGGAGTCTGCACCGCCATGTTCACAAACCGTGAATAGGACAAGAAGACCTCGTCCACCTGCCCGGTGATGTACTGCTCCCGCATGAGGAAGGTAATCGGTTCTGTATCGGCCAATCGGGGACGGTCACCCATATCGGTGAATTCGGCCAGCACTTCCTGCCCGGTACGCACCATAAAGTCCCTGCCCTTTTTCCCTACGGTGATGAGCACCGTGGGACTCTCTTGGTCCACAATGAACTGCGCGCCTCGCCGATTCATATTGCCAGGCATGCCGCCAGCTAGCCCCCGATCTGGAGTGAAGTGGACCATCAGCGATTTCTGAACCACCCTGCGCTCCAGCAGGGGGTGCTGCACCTCCTCTCCGGAGGTGCCATGGGCCGCCGCCAGGTCGCCCAAAACTTGCCGGAGCTTTTCGGCGTAGGGCCGCGCTGATAAGACCGACTCCTGAGCCCTCCGCATCTTGGATGCGGCAATCATCTGCATGGCCCGGGTCACCTTAGCCGTGTTCTGGACGCTGCGGATACGCCGTTTTATTTCTCGTAAGTTAGCCACGACTCAGTCCCCTACACAAAGGCCTTCTTGAACTCTTCGATGGCGGCTTTCAGTGCGGTCTCCGCCTCCTCGTCAAGGTCACGCTTCTCACCGATGGCGTTGAGCACGTCGGGCTTGCTGGTGCGGAGATAACTCAGCATCTGCTGCTCAAAATCGGACACTCGTTCCACTTCCACATCATCCATATACCCGTTCCCCACCGCATAGAGAGAGGCGACCGCCTCCTCCATCTTCAGTGGCTGGTACTGCGGTTGCTTGAGGATTTCCGTCATACGTTGCCCGATTTCCAACTGCCGGCGCGTCGCCTCGTCCAAGTCCGAAGAGCCGAACTGAGCGAAGGAGGCCAGGTTGCGAAACTGGGCCAAGTCCAATCGCAACCGCCCCGCCACCCGGCGCATAGCTCGGGTCTGGGCATTCCCACCCACTCTGGAAACGGAGAGTCCCGCATTCACCGCCGGACGAATACCCCCATTGAAGAGGTCTGCTTCCAGATATATTTGCCCGTCGGTGATGGAAATGACGTTGGTGGGAATATAGGCAGACACGTCGCCCGCCATCGTCTCGATGATGGGCAAGGCCGTCAGCGAGCCTCCCCCGTGCTCGTCGTCCAAGCGGGCGGCCCGCTCCAGGAGTCGACTGTGGAGGTAGAACACGTCGCCCGGATAGGCCTCTCGACCGGGAGGCCTACGCAACAAGAGTGACATCTGCCGGTAGGCCCAAGCGTGCTTAGAGAGGTCGTCGTAGACGATTAACGCCTCCCGCCCGGAGTTCATGAACTCCTCGCCGATGGTGCAGCCAGCGTAAGGGGCAAGGTACTGAAGCGACGCCGCGTCCGACGCATTACCGGCCACGATGACCGTGTGGGCCATGGCGCCATGCTCCTCCAGGGTCGCCTGTATTTGTGCCACTTTACTCTGCTTCTGGCCGATAGCTACGTAAATACAGATCAGGTCTCCGCCCTTTTGGTTGATGATGGCGTCAATGGCAATCGCCGTCTTTCCGGTGAAGCGGTCGCCGATGATGAGCTCTCGCTGACCTCGGCCGATGGGAATCATGGCATCGATGGCCTTAATCCCCGTCTGCACAGGTGTATTCACCGCTTGGCGGGAAACGACGTTGGGTGCGATGATTTCCAGGGCTCTGCTCTTCTCTGTTTTGATAGGACCTTTGCCATCTAGAGGGCGACCCAACGAGTTCACAACCCGGCCCAAGAGCGCATCGCCCACGGGGATCTGCGCGACCTGACCCGTCGCCTTAACCTGGTCACCTTCCTTGATGGCAGCGTCCGGCCCTATAACTGCCACGCCCACACTGTCTTCTTCCAAGTTGAGCGCGAGACCGACCTCGCCAGCGGCAAACTCAAGGAGCTCACCGTAGCCCACCTTGCCCAGGCCGTGGATTCGTGCGATTCCGTCGCCTACCTCCACTACCGTTCCAACCTCCATCAAGGTAGTCTCGCCGCCAAAGTCTTCAATCTGACGCTTTAAGACCGCCGCTATATCTTGCCCACGAGTGGTCATCCTCAACCCTCCTACGTAATGGCCTGCTGCGCCAATCGTTGACGCAGACCCAGCAGCCGCATGCGAACACTTCCGTCGATCACCTGATCCCCCACCCTCACGACAATACCCCCCATGATCTCAGGGTCTACTTTGACCTCCAAGACCACCTTCTTTTGCAGCATCTCACCCAGTATTTCCTGCAACCGGGCCTGCTGCGCCACAGAGAGGCTCACCGCACTGGTCACCTCGGCATGGACGCGCCCCAGACTCTCGTCCAGCAGGTGGGTATACTCGTCCACCATACTGGGAAGCAATCCCAGCGCCTTCCTTGAGACCAACAGGCCCAGTGCGTTCCGTACTAAGAGGTCCGCTTCCGCCAGCAGTTGGCCCAAGACCTCCAGCTTTCGCTCCGGAGCAACCCGAGGCAGGTTGAGATACGTGGCGACGGTGGGCTCAGCAAGGGCAGCTTCGGCGTCCTTTATCTGAGCGAGCCACGGCTCCAACTTACCCTGTTCTTGGGCGAGATGGAACAGAGCCTGAGCGTAACGCTTCGCGGTCGGTGCCCCAGCCACCCTTACCCTCCCTGGCCCCGTAAGGTCTCGCTGTCCTGGAGAACCTCGGCAATGATCTCTTGATGAATCGCAGCGTCCACCGACCGATGGATGATCCGCTCAGCGGCGGTCATCGCCAGCGCGGCGAATTCTTGCCGCACCTCTTCGACGGCGGTGGCGCGTTCCTGCTGGATTTCTGCGCGGGCACGCTCCAAAAGAGACTCGGCATCACGCTTAGCGCGTTCCGTCTCCTCCTGGCGGTAGCGTTCCGCCATCTCCCTAGCATCGGCCAGCACCCGCTGGCCTTCCTGACGCCCCTCATCCAGAGTGCGCTGCATGGAGGCTTGCTGCTCCAGGGCGCCCTGCCGCACACGGTCAGCCTCTTCCAGGCTTTCCTTGATACGGCTGGAACGCTGGTCCAGCATACCGAGAATTCGTTTGTATGCGAAGAAGTAGAGGAGCACCAGTAGGACGCCAAAGTTCACCAGATAGGCAATAAGACTACCTAGGTCCACCCCCAGCGCACCGATGCCACCCCCCTCTTCCGCCAACAAGGGAGCCGCCCACATGGAAGCAGCCTCCTTTCCCTTCACGTTGTTGACAGCGCGTTAGACCGGCGTTGCCACGAAGATCAACAGAATTGATGTAACCAACCCATAGATGCCGATGGCCTCGGTAAAGGCCAATGCCAGCACCATGTTCGGGACAATGGCCCCACGGGCCTCAGGATTGCGGCCCAACGCGTTCATCGCTCCTGAACCCAAAATCCCCAGCCCTATGCCTGAGCCTATCATCCCCAAAGCGGCCAATCCAACCGCCAGCATCCTTGCCGATTCAAAATCCATCCGGTGTGCCTCCTATCTCAAAATCGCTTGGGTCATTGCACTTCGAGCTGCCACCCTCAGCAGCCCACACATGGCTTACGTATGCTCGGTAGCCGTCTCCTCGTGTTCCGCGCCCTCGTGCGGCGCCACGGCCATGAACGCGAAGACCAGGGTGAGTCCTAGAAAGATAAGGGCCTGCACGCCCCCCACAAGAATTTCCAACATATAGAAAGCGATGGGCGCCAGGAAGATAAGCAAGAAGGTCACCATCAGCAGAATGATTTCCCCGGCGAGCATGTTTCCGAAGAGACGGAAGGTGAAGCTGATAAGCCGGATAAAGTGACTCAACAGCTCCAACAGGCCAATGAACATCTGGATTGGGTTACCCAGTCGAATGAACTCCTTCATGTATCCGAAACGGTGCGCTCGGAACCCCCACGCTTCGATGAAGACGAAAGAGATGATCGCCAAGGCCAAGGGCAAGTTGATGTCGGTGCCAGCGGATCGTAGAAGATGGGTGGTCACGTGGTCGGCCCCGTCCTCCGTAAATCCAAGGGTAGGATAAATGGGCAGTAGCGCCATCCACGCGTTGAAGGCCACGAAGATAAAGATGGTTGCAAGCACCGGAAAGAAGCGCCGAGCGTAATAGTCTCCGACCACTCCTCTGATAAACCCGTACAACGCCTCTACCAGCATCTCCAGGACATTCTGGAGGCGGCCAGGCACCATTTGCATTTTTCGCCCCCCCCCCACAAACAGTAACAGCACCACCACGGTGGTTAGCCACGCAGAGAGTAACGTGTTGGTAACCGTAAAGCCACCAATATTGAAGATCCCTTGGGGCGCGAGGTGAACTTCGGGCACGGGCACGAAGGGGTCATTGCCTAAGAACGCCGCTCCGACAGCGCCCAGAATAAGACCTGACAGAAGCAGGGCGCCAGCCAAAAGCACAATGGGCACTAAGACTTTACGTTGTGCCAAACCTAATTTCCCTCAAGGTTCTCTCAGTCGTCCTGACCTGCCAAAAAGGCGGCGGTCATCCGGTATGTACCATAGAAAGCAGCAGCCACCCCCAGCAAGAGCCCGAAGAGAAGAAATAGTGGGGAGGTTCCAATCCAGCCATCAAGCAAGAGGCCCACACTGACACCAGCCAAAATAGAAGCGGCTATGTACCATCCTAGCCCGATAAACTGAAGCTCGATGACCCACTTTGGGCGCTGGTTCACAGCATCCCCTCAGACTGCGTGAACGTTATCACAACCCCTAAACCCGGTCAAACCATCCGGCCGGTCCAAACCCTTATAAGGCATTAAAAACGGCACTATCTGGGAAACAAAAGCCAATGGGGTGCCGTCGAACAGGACTAGGTTGAAGACCCGCCACTACCCTCCAACTCCTCCAAGGACTGCAAGTTCTGAATGAACTCCTGGAAGGCGGACATGCCTTTCAATTCATCCTCGCTCACCGTCTTCTTCATCTTTTCCGTACGGCGGTGCCGACCGGAGGAAGACTCTTCCGGCAGGTAGCTCCCGGATTTCTCGTCCATCTGGATACCCGCCTTTTCCATGACCACCTCCTCCACGAAGATGGGCACGTCCGCACGCACAGCCACGGCGAGAGCGTCGCTTGGACGGCAGTCCACCTCCTGGTAGCCTCCATCCAAGGTCAGGACTATTTTTGCGTAAAAGGTGTCATTGGAAAGGTCTGAGACGACGATCCTCTCAATGCTCGCGCCCAAGCTGATAATCACCGAACTGAGCAAGTCGTGAGTCAGGGGGCGGGAGACGGTGACATCCTGGAGCTTCACCGCGATGGCATCCGCCTCCGCGGGACCAATCCAGATGGGGAGGTAGCGTTCGGTGTCCTTTTCTTTGAGAATCACCACGCGCTGGTAGCTCATCAAACTAACTCTGATGCTGTCTACCACTACCTCAAACATTGATGCCCCTCCACGAGCGCCAGACCACTGTATCACCCGCCATTTTCGAGTGTCAACTGAAAGGGAAGAGCCTATCGGGGCTCTCTCCCATCCCTCTATTTAAACCTACTCAAACGTTCTCTTCCACGCAGCCTACGAAAGCAGGAGAGGGCGCTACGATTCCCTACGCTAAAGACAGTTGGCTGTGACACTCTTAACGCTCTACCGTTATAGGCAAAGACGGTGTGCCGTCGACTCCGCCAGCATGGGAAGGAAACTGACTTCACAGAACCTTTGTAAAACAGCTTTCCAACCCGGTAGTTCGCGAGTGACATCCTCACCCTTCCCAGTTGATTATGCGCACGAAAATTCGGCCTCACCCCGCATGCAGATACCTGTCCATGGGATAAGCGCTTTGATATACTGCGCCGGATGCTCGCTTAGGAGACTACGAAGCCATGCAGACGACGGCCAGACCCCCCATTCTTATTGATATCGTCCTCCCGGGTAGAGGGCTGGCCAGGGACGTCGCGCTCATCGTCGGTTTCAGTATCCTAGTGGCAGTGTTCGCCCAAATTGCGCTACGTCTGCCCTTCACCACTGTGCCCCTGACAGGCCAGACTCTAGCGGTTCTGCTCGCGGGCGGCACTCTCGGCGCGTGGCGCGGAGCAGGAGCTCTATCGCTTTACATGGTCTGGGGCACCATCGGCATCCCCGTTTTCGCCCCGAGCGCCACCGGTGATTTCTTGCACTTCGTCCTGCCCTGGGCTGGCACCAGCAGCGCTGTCTGGGACATCACCAGCGGCGGCTACATCGTCGGCTTCGTCATCGCCGCCTTTCTGGTGGGCCGTCTCGCAGAGCGGGGCTGGGACCGAGGCTGGCGCGTCACTGTCGCAATGCTCATCGGCAACATCTCCCTCTACATACCAGGGCTACTCTGGTTGGGCTACCTGATCAGCTCCGGCAACCTGAACGCAAGCCTTGGCTTCAACTTGGCTGAGGCCATCCCCGGAGAAAACACCCTCGATAAGACGCTGGTGGGAGGCCTTTACCCCTTCATCCTCGGCGACCTCATCAAGCTTTATATCGCCGCCATTGTGCTCCCAGGTGCGTGGGCGTTTATCGGCCGCACCCGCAAGGACAAATAATGGACATTACCTGGATTGGCCACGCCTCATTCCAGATTCGCACCAGCGGTTTAACGCTGCTCACCGACCCCTTCTCTCCTGCACTGGGACTCACCATACCTCCGCCCCTTGCTCAAGCTGATATCGTGACCCTGAGCAACAAGCACCCGTATTACAACGCCCTTGACCTCCTTCCTGGCGACCCCACGGCCCTTTCTGGCCCCGGAGAGTACGAGATATCCGGACTCAACTTCAAGGGCATTCGAAACCGTCTCCATCGCGAGGAGGAGTCGGAAGCGCCCCAACCCGAATGGAACACCATCTTCTTATTGGAATCCGAAGAGCTAGTCTTCTGCCACTTAGGAGCCCTTTCCACGCCACTCTCGAACCGGCAACTAGAAGAGCTGGGCAATCCCCATGTCATGCTGGTACCCATCGGCGGCCACGGAGTGCTTAACGCCGACCAGGCGGCAGAGCTGGTGAACGCATTGGAGCCTCGAATCGTCATCCCCATGGTCTATGCGCAATCGGGAAGCAAAGCGGAACTAGACTCCCTAGGCGCTTTTTTGCAGGAGTTAGGCACCAAGGAGCCGGAGTCCCAAACACGCTTGACCGTGACGCGCAGCAATCTGCCCGCTGAGACCCAGGTCGTCGTCCTCCAGCCAGCCGCAACCCTCCTCTAAAGGCTTCTGATAACCCCAGCTCTAGGCAAAGAGACAAGAGGCCGATTCCGCATCGGGCTTCCTCGCCTTCCTAAAGAAGAACACGGGATGACAGGGTAGGCGCGCTTAACGTACTCCCCGCCGCTTCACCACGTAACCGATGACGCCTGCGAGCACGACAACCCCTCCTCCCAAGGCCCACAACCCCATCCACCCAAAGCCGTCTCCGTTATCACCTGGATCACCAATTGATTCTTCGGGGAGGGGCGGCGGTGTAACGGGTAATTCCGTGGGCGTCAATTGGGGGGTCGGCGTCCCAGCCCGTTCGCTAAAATCCAACCGCACAACTAGAGCCAATGGCGCGCCTAACATAGTAAACCGCGTCCGTTGGCGGGATTCCATCTCGAGCAGATGGAAGGTCACCGGTTGGTTGGTATAGGCACCTGACGGCGGGCCGACAATCAGCAGGTCAAACACCCCGTCTATCACCGTCACCGGCCGGCTCTCCCAGTCCAGGATCCGCGCCGTCAACTCAGCTTCTCCCTGCATGAGCACGCCATCCACGTATGCCGTTCCTTGCACGATGACCGGCAGGGGTGGAGGACCTTCCGGTGGCGGCTCGTTCTGGGCATAGGCCACGCCAACGCCGCTTAAGCCAAACAAGAATAAGGAAACGGCCAGAAGAACCAGGGATAAGCGTCGCGCTCCGAAAAAAATTGTCATGATCAGTGTCCACTCCTCGCAGAAAAAGGTCTCCCCCCCCCGTAGGGGAGGGAGACCTTTCATTCGTCAAGAGTTACGCTTTGAAGCGATGGGCGTTACGGGACCAGGTGCCCCGCCTTTGTTGCCCAGACCCAGTAACCTCTACCGGTTTCCAGCAGGTTGGCTGCCGTAATCCGGACCCATGGGTTGCTCTGCGCGGTGTCGTAGGTGTAAGCGACCTTCCATGTGACCGTCGTCAGGTAGCCAGTGATGGCTGTTCCGAACGCCTGCTGGGTGTAGTCAACCACCGGCAGGAGGTTCCAACCGACCGACACTCCGAGGGTGGGAAGGCGTACCTGGGTGCCGGCGCTGGGCACTTTCAACAGCGTCTTGATAGGCGCAGCCGACGTGGTGTTAACCCAATACCCGTGCCTACCGTCAATGGTGTTCAGCGAACCGGTCCACGTGCCGTCTGCTGCCCGCTTGGCAATCAGCCAAGGGCCCAGAATATTGTTCTGGTCAAAGGCCAGTACCTGGGTTGCCGGGTGCGTGGATGGCAGCACTGCGTCAATGCTCGTGTCTACCGGAGTACCGGGGAGGGAAATCAGGTTCCAGCCAGCCCGCATGGTGACGGAGTAGGCCTTCCGGGCGACCACCGTGAACTTGGTTTCATTCAGGGTGATCTTATTCCCAGCGGTGTCCGTAGCTGAGACTAGCAGCTTGTGCGCACCCGTGGCGATGCCTGTCACAGCTAGGTCGAAGCTGCTGTTGTCCAAGGTTGAGAGGCTGGACAGCACATCAACTCCGTCCAGAGTTGCCGCCGTAATAGTTACCGCACCGTTAACGTCTAGATCCTTGTCCACGGTTCCAGCCGTGGCCAGGATCATCACGTCGGGGTCGGTGTCGGTGTTGAGTCCGTACTCCTTACCCTCAGCGGCGAAGCTGATGTTGATGAAGAACGGATCCGCAGTCTCAGTGCTGCTCCCTCCGGCCGGCGTGACCGCCGGTGCAGGAATCGCACTGTCAATGTAGAAGACGATGCTCTTCGATGTGGGGAAGGAAGCGGTCGAAATCAGGTCCCCCAAGCTTCGGGAGTTGCTAGCGGTATCTGTACCCGAAATCACAACTGCCCACACACCATTACCCGGGGTGATCTTGGATGACCACTGGTTGGTGCCGACCAACGTTACCGTCTGTGTGACGCCATTGGCCTTTACCGTAGGTGTGGAACTCAGGTTCTCGTCGGAATTCACCGTCACCGTTATGGAGGTCTTGTGCAAGGACCCCGATAGAGACGACGTTAGTGTCGGTGCAATTCCGTCTGTCGCCGCAGAGGTGG
>CAUZHS010000018.1:0-24782 GCA_963579845.1 Dehalococcoidia bacterium
TTGATGCCAGGCTGGGATACGCGACGGAGCTTCTCCATTTCAGAGTTGGTCAGGATAGGGCAGGAAAGTTTGAGTTGCTGGGCGTGTTCCGGTGTTTCCTCGAAGATGTTCCGTTGGGCGCCTAGCTGGATGCTCAAGGAGGTGACCAACTCTTCTCTGATTGCGTCTAAGGGAGGGTTGCTCACCTGGGCGAAGAGCTGCTTGAAGTAGTTGAAGAGTAGTTGAGGCTGCTCTGAGAGCGCTGCCAGAGGCACGTCGTTTCCCATGGAGCCCGTCGGCTCAGCGCCGTTGATTGCCATGGGCTCCAGAATCATTTCCAGGTCTTCCTGGGTGTATCCGAAGACCTGCTGCAGGTCGAGCAAGGTCTCGGCTCCGGTAGGCTGCTGGTGACGGTCCTGGCTAGGGTCTGGCTCAGGGAGCGCGTCCATGTGCACCATGTGCTTCTCCAGCCACTCGCCGAAGGGTTGGCGTTGAGACATTTCCGATTTGATGGTGGCATCGTCAACGATGCCACCCCGTTCGGGATCTAGGAGAAACATGCGTCCCGGGTGGATACGTTCTTTGTAAAGTACCTTTTCGGGTGGGACATCCAGCACGCCGACCTCTGATGCCATCACCAGGGTATCGTCGGTGGTGACCAGGTAGCGGAAGGGGCGAAGCCCGTTGCGGTCCAGCACCGCGCCCACCCGGTTACCATCGGTAAAAGCAATCAGGGCCGGTCCGTCCCACGGTTCCATCATGGAGGCGTGGTAGTCGTAGAAGTCCCGTTTTTCCTGGGACATGAGGACCTTTTCACCTGTGGCCTCAGGGATAAGAGCCATCATCACATGGTGGATTGGACGTCCTGTTTGCAGCATCAGTTCGAAGGCGTTGTCGATGCAGGCGGTGTCGCTTTGGCCAGGCCAGATAATGGGGAAAAGCTTGGCCATGTCATCCCCGAAAAGGGGCGAGCTCATGTTTCCCTCGCGGGCGACCATCCAGTTGATGTTGCCGCGGAGGGTGTTTATTTCCCCGTTGTGGATGAGGTAGCGGTATGGGTGCGCCAGCTTCCACGAGCCCAGGGTGTTGGTGCTGAACCGGGAGTGGACCAGAGCGAAAGAACTGATGAGGTCGGGGTCACGCAGGTCGTCATAGAATCCTCTGAGCTGGGTCCCCATGAGGAGGCCTTTGTAGACCAGGAGTTTCGAGGAGAGGCTGCATATGTAAAAGGTGTCGGCTTCCGCGATGCCGGAGTCGAGCACCCGGCGCTCGATGACCTTTCGGATGACGAATAGTTTGCGCTCGAACTGGGCTTGGTCGGCGGTGGTAATACCCTGGCCCACGAAGAATTGCTGGATATGCGGTTGGCAGTCGCGGGCGGTTACCCCGATGTCTGCGCTGTCCACCGGGACGTTGCGCCAGCCAATGAATCGTTGTCCCTCTTCCTGCGTGGACGATTCGATGATGGCCTCACACCGGGCGCGTTCCTCAGCGTCTTGGGGGAGAAAAGCCACTCCCACGGCGTATTCGCCCTTGGCAGGCAGTTCAACGCTGTGCTTGGAGGCTTCCCGCCGCATGAAGGCGTCGGGCAGCTGCAGGAGTATTCCTGCGCCGTCACCGGTCTCAGGGTCGCTGCCCGCCGCGCCCCGGTGCGCCAAATTCACCAGAACCTGCAGTCCATCTTCGACGATACCGTGCGACTGCACGCCCTTGATGTTGGCGACTACGCCCACACCGCACGCGCTGTGCTCATATTCGGGGCGGTAGAGCCCGTAGGGTTGCGGCTTTAAACGACCGGTCAACATTCCTCCCGCGGGTTTGGTGATTGGTGTACCGCGTTCCCTGGATTGGATAGACGGGCTAGGCCCTGACTGCGCCTAACACAGTAGCAGATTACCCTTCCTCGGAACAGTGTTCCAGGGCACTAGTTCAGAATTTCACACTCTGCTTATTCCAAGCGTCTAAGGATCAGCACACGGCTTAAATTTAGTTCGAAACAGGTCGGTGGTCGATATTGAAGGTGCTGGGAAAGAATGACCTAGCTCTTCTTGTGAGGTAAGATGGCTCTTCGAACCCTATCGACTGGCCCGTCCCTCCGATGCTCTTGGCCACCAAAGTGGCCAGCCCCGACGCATTGGGTATCGGACGTATCGGCGGGCGGTGGATAGTGTACAAAGCGAGGTCTGGACAGACGCATGGGATCACTAGCCTTTCTTCTCTGGCTGACGTGGCAACGATTGCGCGCCAATTGGGCGCTTACCCTGGCCTCCTTTGTTGGTGTGCTGTTGGCAGTCACTCTCATTGCGGTTGCGGTCATCCATTCAGACACCCTCGCTGTTGCGGGCCTTCGCGACCGGGCTGACCCTGCAGTGGTGAAGAACGACCTGGGCCTTGAGATCATGGTCCCCACTCGCCCACTTAGCGCTGGGGACTACCGTAAGTTGGACACGCAGGTCCGGGAGACCGTCGCATCCCGATTGGGTGACTTGGCAGTAGATATTTTCAGTTTGGGGACAGCCCAGGCCATTCGTTACCGGCTCGGGGACGATCCGCAGACGCGTAATGGCGTTATTACCATGGACTTTTGGGAAGACCTCGAACAGCACGTCGAGGTGACCCAAGGACGCTGGCCGAGGAGCATCGCGGGTGGAGAGTCTGGCGATGGGGTTGAAACGATTATCGGCGTGAATTCGTTCAAGGTACTGAACGAAGTTTTTGGATGGGAGGTTGGTACCCGGTTAACGTTGATGTTCCCGTTCCCGGAGCCAGAAACGGAGCTTGAGGTGACCATCGTTGGGGTTTTCAATGTAGTTGACCTTGACGACCCGTTCTGGTTCTTCGGACAACTTCCTGAGTTGGCCCTGGGCGATTTTGGTGAGGAGTTTAACGTGCACCTGTACGTTGAACCGGACGTGTTCGTGGAGAGGGTGGCGCCTGCTTTTCCCAAGGTTCTGGCGAATTATATATGGGAGGTGGGCGTGGATGTGGGGTCGTTCACGCCTGGGAATGTGGGCCAAGCCAAGGAAAATATGCGCCTCCTCGAGGCGGACATCGAAGCGGAGCTGCCACGGGCTGATGCGCTTAGTCCTCTGGTGCCGGTGGTCGAGCGATTCGAGCGTGCCCTGGCCTTTTCTAGAGTGCCGCTCTTCCTCTTCATCTCCTTGGTGATTGCCGCAGTGCTCTACTATTTGGCATTGGTGCTCTGGCTTCTTACGAGAAGCCGAAGCGCCGAGGCTGCCCTGGTTAGAAGCCGAGGTGCATCTAGGCTTACGGTAGGAGCTTTTTTAGGATTGGGAGAGGGACTGGTGGTTGTCCTCCCAGCGGTCGTCTTGGGGCCTTTTATCGGTCTTTTTTTATCGCAGTTACTGCCTCTGGGGAGCGCCCCTGAGTTCGAATCAATATCCGCCGGCCTTTCTGCGCCGGTATTTGTCTATGCTGGTCTGGTGGGCCTTGCGAGCATCGTGGTTTTCTGGACAGCCGGATATCTCGTTGCGGGACGCAGCATCGTTGAGGTGCTCCGCGAGCGTTACGGCAAGGGCGGACGCCCAGCGTTCTATCGCTACTCTTTGGACTTGGGAGTGCTCGCCCTCGTAGGGCTATTCTGGTGGAGAGTCCAGGGTAGAGGCGGCTTCGTGACCGACCGGCTCCTAGGGATTGGGGTGGAGACGGACCTCACGTTACTGGTGGGGCCGGCCCTGGGTATTTTGGGTATGGGCCTCGTCCTTCTGCGGGTGTTTCCATACCTTTTGCGCTTTCTCGCTTGGTTGGCCGGGTTGTTTGCGGGCGCCACCATCGTCTATGGGCTCACCCGGATGGCCAGGGACCCACTGCCTTACGGTGCCTTGGCGGTGTTGCTGTTATTCTCCACCTCTCTAGGTATCTTCGGTGCTGCCTTTGGCCCTTCCATCACCGGGAGTGACCTTGATCAGGCACGGTACCGGGTCGGGGCAGATTTTGTGGTCCCCACACCATGGATCGACCTACGGGAGGAAGGCTATAACCAGGCGCAAACGTTAAGCGGGGCTGCGGGTGTTACCGCGGCGGCACCGGTGACCCAGGGTACGTTGTCAAAATTGGACACCCCGATTTCTGGAGGCAGCGCAACCGTGCTGGCGGTAGACCCAGACGCTTTGGCGGAAGCCGCCTGGTGGCGTGCTGATTTCGCTGGGGAGGACTTGGATGCGCTGCTTTCGCGGCTGAAGCGGCCTATTCCCACCGAAGTGGGGATTCCGCTGCCGGAGGGCACGGAGAAGATTGGCGTTTGGGTGCGCCCAGACCGGCTTTTGCCGAGCTTTAATATCTGGGCAAGATATCGGGATACCCAGGGCCTCTATGAGAGCCTTCTAGTGGGAAGAATGAGCACGCCCAAGTGGACATATGTTGAGGCTCCTCTACCGGACCGAGCCCATCTGGTCCCCCCGTTTTCCTTGGTGGGCCTGTTTGTCACGGGGCCTAATTACACCTTCCTCGGTTCGGGTCTGCTGCGCTTCGATGATGTAACTGTGACGCTTGCAGATGGTCAGCGGTTTGTCGTTGAGCCCTTCGAGGAGTTGGGTGCATGGATAGGGATGCCTAACTTGGACTTCTCGCCAGATATCGTGCGTATTGAGCCTGAAGCGGCCTATTCGGGAGAGAATGGCGCGACGTTTACGTGGCTCACCCCGCTGGGTGGTCAACAGCGGGGCATCATGCTGCCCGCGGTTGCGCTCCCCATCCCGGCCATCGGTAGCCTTGACTTCAATGTGGGTGATGTTGTGGTCGGCGAAGTCTTTGCCCAGGCTATGCCGATTCAGGTTGTGGCCACCGCGGAACATTTTCCTACCCTTGGAATCCGAAGAGGCCCCTACGTAGTTATGGATTTGGAGACCATCGATCTTTACCAGCGCAGCTTGCCTTCGGCCAGGTCGGTGAATCCCACGGAGTTCTGGGTGGGCCTGGAAGAGGGAGCAGACCCCTTTGCCACGCTGGCGAATATTTTGGAGGGTATCCCAGGCGATGCAGGGATAGTGGTTAGCCAGCAGCGATTGGAAAATGTTCTGCAAAACCCGTTGGGGGGTGGCTCCTGGCGGGGACTAGGATTCCTCGGGCTGGGCACCGTCATCGCCACGGCGGTGTTGGGGTTAGGGCTGTATAGTCTCCTCATGTTCCGGCAGTCGCAGTTAGAGTTAGGTCTGTTGCGCGCAGTGGGGTTCACCCGTTGGCAAATCGGCTTGGTGCTCGGCCTTTCGGGGCTGGTGGTGACGGTCGTGGGGGGTGGTGTGGGGGTGGTGACCGGCACGCTGTTGGGACGATGGGTATTGAGCTTTCTCAACATCACCGTCTTAGGCAACGATGTTCGTCCCCCGGCGGTCCTCGACCAAGACCCGTGGATTCTCGCACTGACCTACGGGGGGGTGGTGGCGGCCACGATTTTCGCCACCATCCTGGTTACCACGCTAGCTGCACGACTTAGCTTGGCCCGGGTCTTGAGACAATCGGAATAAGGGTCTCCGGAGAGATGTTTAAGAAGGCTGTTTTAGTAATAGGTGGCGAGACGTGCTAGGAATCGGTAGGCTTTTGCGGTTTGCCTTTGTAGAGGTGGTCCAACGGACCGTCTCTGACTGGCGGTTGCAGAGTACGGCTGGGATTGGAGTATTGCTGGCTGTGGGCCTCATGGCCTCGGCGGTAATCTACTCGAACGCCCTAGCCGAAACGGCGTTGCGCCACACGCTGAACAATACTCCAGCCATCGATACTGACCTGGAAATCCGGATGTCGCTGCCGCTGGAACGGAGCTCCTTCAACGGTACATCTGCATTTATCAACCAGCGGGTCATTGGCCGATTGGAGCCCTATCTTGCACCCACCCAGGTGCTCATTGTGAGCGATAGTTTTCTCCTTTCGGGTCTTCCGCAGTTCGAGCTGCCAGCTTCCCAGCGGCCCCGCGGTCCGGTCATGGCCGTTACCGCGTTCGCTGAGAATGCCGTAGTGCTCGAGGGGCGATTCCCCTCCTCGGTGCCCACTCCGGGAAAGCTGGAGGTGCTCATCGATACGGCGGGCGCGGAGCTACTGAACCTCTCGGTAGGAGACCAGTTCGCGATTTCCCCAGCCCTGCTCCAGGCTGCCGAGGAACAAGCCGAATTGGCGGTAGAGGTGGTTGGTATTTTCGAGCCTAAGAATTTTGAAGGCGAATACTGGCAGCTGGGGGTCCAGAACAGGCTCTCTGAGAGGGGGAGTGACTGGGTCAATCTGCGGATGTATATCGAGCCTCGCGCCATGTTCGACATCGTGAGCCCGGCCTTTTTCGGCATTACGGCCGATTTCTCATGGCTGTTGTTCCTCGACCGGGACGGGCTGAGGGCGGAGGATGCGAGAGTCCTTCAGCGGCAGTTTACCAACGCGGCAGCTGATACCTTCGCCTCCTACGTTCCACAACCTGGATGGGAGACAGAGCTCAATCCATTGCTGCGGCGCTACAGCAATCTGATGGTGCTTGCTCGAGTCCCGCTCTTCCTGATGGTCTCCTTAGCCATAGGCCTCTTGCTCTACTACCTATTTCTCGTGGCGGGTTTTTTGGGCCGGGCCCGAGCGTCGGAATTAGCCCTGTACCGCACGCGGGGTGCGTCCATGACCCAGGTGGGTATGGTCATCATGATGGAGGGCCTGGTTATCGCTGTTCCAGCCATGGTGATTGGCCCCTTTGCAGCGGTCGGATTGGTGGCATTGATTGCCGCAGTGTTCCCGGCCAACGCCGGAGGTATAGCAGTCCAAGACGTGGGTCTTTCGCGAGGTGTTTTTATTCTGGGAGCTGGTGCAGGTTTGGTATCGGTGCTGGTCTTTGGCACAAGCATGGTAGCCACCGCACGGCGGGGCGTCATCGAATTTACACGCAGCGAAACACGCCCGCCCCAGGTACCCTTCCTGCACCGCTATTATCTCGATATTGGGCTGTTGGCCGTTATCGGCGTTATCTGGTGGGAGGCTAAATCCAGTGGTACGTTCCTCGTCCGAGCGGTGGGCAGCGATGGGCTGGCCATCGATTTCACCCTACTGCTTGGGCCGGTGCTGGGCGTGGTAGCAGTGGGCCTGTTCATCTTTCGCTTGGTCCCTTTGGCGCTTCGTTTCCTTGCGGCGGCGGCCAGCGTTGCGCTGCCTGTATGGGCAGCCCAGAGTCTGCGCGTCAGCGCTCGCAATCCCATACCGGTGAGCTCTGTCCTTGTGCTCATCGTCTTCGCCACGGCGGTGGGGATTTGGGCCGCCACCTTTTCCGCTTCGCTGGAGCGTAGTCAAGACGACCAGGTACGGTTTACGGCAGGGAGCGATTTTCGCGTTCGCCACACCCTGCGGGCTGACCCCCTGAGCGAGAGCGGAGTGGCCCCGGTAATCGCCGAGGTGCCAGGGGTCATTGCAACAACGGTGGTCGGCAGGCTTGGAGACCGTGCGTTGGCTGTAGACCCCGATTCCTTCGAGGAGGCAGCTTGGTGGAGGTCGGATTTCAGCGATAAATCCTTGGGCGAATTGATGCAGTTGCTTCAGCCGGAGGAGCCAATCGTGACGGGAATGGCCATACCGGCGGATACGGAGCGGTTGGGCCTGTGGGTTGAGACGGGTCGACTGGGGCAGGTATTGGAAATCAATGCTCGTATGGGCGACAGCAGGGGAGTCCTCTTCGACACGGTGTTGGGGAATACCAGCGGCCAGGGGTGGCGCTACTTGGAGGCACCCGTTGCCGAAGTTGCGGGACCCCAGCAGACAGGCTCCGATCGCTATGTCCCTCTCCCGCCCTACCGGCTCCACACACTTTGGATTGGGCCAGCCGTACGGGGTGAAGAAATGGTCACGGGGACTGTCTTCTTTGACCAGTTGCAGGCGATTACGCTGGAAGGCGCGGTTGAGCTGGCCTCATTTCAGGGAGTAGGGGAGTGGGGGCCGCTTGAGGATCTGGTGGCTCCTGGTGTTGTGGTTCTGGAGCCCAGTTCCGTTGGGCGTCCCGGGCGCCAGAGCGTTACCGTCTCGTGGTTCGGTACGGGTGCGCTCATGCATGGCATTAGAGTGGGGCCAGCGGAAGAACCAGTCAAGGTGCTCGCCTCTTCCCAGTTCTTGGACAATAACAATGCGGAGGTGGGGGATACTCTCACCGTCACGCTTCCCAGGGAATTTGTCCGCATGGAGATAGTCGGCGAAGTGGACTTCTTTCCGACGATGCCTCCCAGCCCTGACGGTTTCGTAGTCGCGAACTATCGCTCTCTTTTGGACTACTTGCTGCTCCGCTCACCCAGTCTCCTCACCCTGCTCGCTGAGGTTTGGGTGAAGACGGACGAGGGTTTCGTTTCCGGCGAGCTACTGGATGAAGCGGTCATCGGGCATGGAAACAAGGTCAGGTCGTTGGTTGAGGGGCCGCAGCTTCTAGATGAGACCCGGAGCGACCCGTTGCTCACTGCTGGGTGGGCGGGCCTGTTGGGATTATCTTTTGTTATCGTGGTTCTCTCGAGCGCGTCGGGACTCATCTTTTTCAACTACATCGACGCCCGAGAACGCAGCGAGGAGTATGCGCTGCTGCGCACGATGGGGTTTTCGAGGCTGCAAGTGAACGGCCTCCTGTGGTCGAAGATGGCCATTATTGTTCTGTTTGGCGTTGGCATCGGCACGGCGAGCGGGTTATGGTTCAGCACTGCACTTCTGCCATTGCTGGAGGTGGCCGAAGAGGGAGGACGTGTTGTGCCGCCTATGATTCTGGATACCAACTGGTCCATCATGGTCATGGCTTACGCTGTGCTCGGGGGTGCTACGGCGGTCACATTTGGCGCCGTGGCATGGTTAATTGCGCGGTTGGATATCCAGCAGGTCTTGCGGGCCGGGAGGGCGTGAACTTTTTGCAGTCCGGGAAGCAGCGGGTTAAGGTGAGGCTATGGAACAGCTAACGGACGAGTTCTTGGTCGTTTGCCATGACCTCTTCAAGATATACAAGAAAGAGGATTTGGAGGTGGTGGGCCTCCGTGGCCTCGACCTGGAGGTCCGGCGCGGCGAATTCCTGGCCATCATCGGATCCAGCGGGTCAGGGAAGAGTACGTTACTCAACGTGCTGGCGGGCCTGGACAGACCATCCGCAGGCCAAGTGCGCGTCGGGGACTACGACCTCATCGATATGGCAGAAAGTGACCGGGCTGCCTACCGACAGACGAATGTGGGTTTCCTTTGGCAGTCGACCTCCCGGAGCCTTCTCACCTACCTTCGGACCCGGGCGAATATCGAGATGCCCATGGCCATTACAGGCGTGCCCAAGAAGGAGCGGCAAGAACGGGCCGAAGGCCTATTAGAAATGGTCGGCTTGGCCGATAAAACTGAGCGATTCCCCTACCAGCTTTCGGCGGGGGAGCAGCAGCGCGTTGCCATCTGCGTGGCCTTGGCAAATAGCCCCCGGCTGCTCCTTGCCGATGAGCCAACAGGCGAGTTGGACACGGTATCGGCCGAAGGGGTCTTCAAGGCGTTGAGGGCCATGGCTGAGGCTCAGGGCGTGACGGTGATTGCTGTGACCCACTACCCTGGAGTAGCCCAGTTTGTGCACCGAGTTGTGCATATCCAAGACGGGCGAATCATTTCGGAAATGGTGGGTGATCCGGCTCGGAAGGGCAGTAAAGGGACGCAGGCAGAGTACATTATCGTGGACGAGGCAGGCCGCCTTCAGCTTTCTAGGGAGTCCTTAGACCGCATGGGCATAGGACGCCGTGCCCGGGTCGAGATGCGTAATGGTGAAGCGGTTATCAGACCGGTCGAGGACGGAGTGTAATGGCAAAGGAAACACTGCTCAGAGCGCGGACACTAACCCGGGAGTTTGGTTCAGGGGAAACGAGCGCGGTGGCCCTTCAGCATGTCGACCTTAAAGTGGCTAAAGGCGAATTCCTAGCAATCACCGGGCGTTCGGGGTCGGGGAAAACGACCCTCCTCAATTTGCTCGGCGGGCTGGACAGGCCCACCAGCGGCACCGTGAACTTCGAGGGTCAGGACCTCACTACGATGAGCGATACGAACCTCACCATGTTGAGGCGTCGGAAGATTAGTTTCATCTTCCAGTCTTTCGGGTTGCTGCCCCTCCTTTCGGCATGGGAGAACGTTGAGCTCCCGTTGAGGATTAATGGCGTGTCGCGAGGTGAGCGGCATCGGCGTGTCGATGAGGTACTGGCCCTCGTTGGGCTGGGTCCCCGGTCGCGGCACCGTCCGTACGAGCTTTCCGGCGGAGAGCAGCAGCGGGTGGCCATCGCTCGCTCGTTGGTGGTCGAACCCGGTTTGGTCCTGGCTGATGAGCCCACCGGAGACTTGGATTCGACCACTGGGCTGCACATCATCAACATGTTGAAAGAGGCGAGTAGCGAGCGGAATATCACCATTGTTGTAGCCACGCACGACCTGGTCCTGGCTCGCATGGCCGACCGAGTCGAAAACCTTGTGGATGGCCGCTTCACTAGGCCTGAGGCCGCCCTCCGCTAGAACGACCGACTATCCGTGGTGCGTCCGATGGCTGCCCTACCGCTGCTGGCGCCTGCACGAGCCGAGAGGCGGTGTATGATGACGTGGGGTGGCTAGCTTTCTTCGCAATTGAGGGCCACGGCGGTGATTTAAAGATGGAGAGAAGCATGAAGAGTAGGGACGAGGTCAAGCTTACAAGTCTGGCGTCATGCGCGGGTTGAGCGGCTAAATTCAGCCCCGAGGACCTCGGCGAGGTCCTGAGCCATCTGCCGAAGCTGGACCACCCGGACTTGTTGGTGGGCATTCAGACCGGCGACGATGCGGCCGTTTATCGGCTGTCGGACGAACTCGCCATCATTGAAACCGTGGACTATTTTCCGCCCATCGTGGACGACCCCTACGATTTCGGCGCCATTGCCGTTGCCAACGCCCTCAGCGACGTGTATGCGATGGGTGGCAAGCCCATCCTGGGCCTCAACATCGTTGGTTTCCCGGACGATGTCTCCAAGTCTGTCCTCGGCGAGATCCTCCGGGGTGGGGCGGACAAGGCGCAGGAGGCGGGAGTGCTCATCGGTGGCGGCCACACCATCATCGATAGAGAGCCCAAGTACGGGATGGCGGTGACGGGTGTTATCTCGCCCAAAGAGGTCTGGACCAACGCCGGCGCTCGACCGGGCGACCGCTTGGTCTTGACGAAGCCCCTGGGCACCGGAATTATCACCACGGCAGCCATGAACGGGCGTACCGATGCAGCCATCCTTAGCGCTGCGGTATGGGCAATGAAGATGCTGAACAAGGAAGCGGCTGAGGCGGTGCGGGAAAGGGGCGCCAACGCAGTTACCGACGTCACGGGGTTTGGGCTCATCGGTCACCTGCATACCATGATGGAGGCCAGTGGGACCACGGCTCATCTTCAGATGTCGGCCATTCCTCTGCTCGCGGGAGCCCGCGATCTGGTGGCGTTGGGCATGGCCCCCGGGGGCACTGCGCGCAACCTGGCCACTGTGGGGGCGAAGACGCATTGGCATGCAGATGTTACCGGGGAAGACCAGCTCTTGCTGTGCGATGCGCAGACCTCCGGTGGGTTGCTGGTCTCCCTGCCTGAGGCCCAGACGGGAGCCCTGGTCAATGCACTGCAGGCCCGGGGCGTTCTTGCGGCCGCTGTCATAGGTACCGTAACCGCAAAGGGCCACGCGCCCATCGAAGTAGGCCCTTAAACCTACCGCTGGCTTCCATTATTGGTCCAACTTCGCTTTGAGTGCGTTCAGGCCTTCGTTGTTGCTGTTTCGCGTGGTGCTGCGCCGGACTGCTCCCGTTATCTGGAGGTAGACCCATCCTCGCTGCGTTGAAGGGTCAGCCGCGAACCCTCTTTTCGTTTCGGATGAAGGACAGAAGGGCCTCTCGTACGTTGGGGCCCCGGGCTTCACCGGTGCCATACAGAATCCAAGTTCCATCTAGCAGTTCGAAGAGGGCCTCCCGTGTTATAGCGCAGGCACGGTGCCTCCTTTCCAGCAGCAGCGGTTTTGTTGAACAACACGTTACTCTTGCCGTCAACCACATCAGGGCAAGTGTATCCATGGCGACTGTGGCCTCTATGGGGAACCACAGATATTGAGGGTGTCGGCATCGCGTTTTCCCATTTCAAGGAACGGCTGAAGGGAAGTGAGACGGGCCGAGTGGGTGGTCTTTATACGGCTGTTTGCTTGCCGCTTGGTGGTGGAGTGGTGAACATGAGTGCTGCGCTCGCGAGCATCAGGGCAATGGCGATCCACCATACCTGGAAGTAAGAGCCTGTCGCATCCTGCACGAATCCGGCGGCGGGAGCGCCTGTTGCCGCGAAGGGCAGGGAGATGAGTAAGGCCATGCCCCGGATGGTGCCCACGTTTTCTCTGCCGAAGTAGGCCGGCCAAAGCGTGTTCTGTACCACATTGAGTATGGCGATGGCCATGCCGAACAAAAAGAAGGCGGAGACCATCTGCCAGGTTTGCGTGGCGGCCATGGTAACGATGGCGGAGGTGACCATGATGAGAAAGCCGGTCGCGCCCAGGTACCGGACGGGCACACGCTCCATGAAGAAGCCGAGGAATAGCGCTACCAGGATGGCGGAGACACCCTCTGATGAGAGTCCCCAGGCCACGGTGCTTTGGGCGAAGCCCTTGCCTACAAAGTAGGGAATCCTGAAGATAACCAGGCTGCCAATGCCGAAAACTTGCATGCCGAAGGCCAATGAGAGTTTCCAGAAGGTGACGGAGCGGACCGTTTCGGCCCTGGTCCATGAGTGGTCTACGTGCAGGGCCGAAACGGCGGCGGGTCCGTCTGCCTCCGGCGTGCCGTCTGCTGCTTCGGCTGGCGCTTCTTGGGGGTCTCCATCTGGGAGGAGGCCCATGTCCTCGGGCTGACGGCGGATGATGAGAAGGCCGATTAGCGCCACCATTGTTCCACCCGTGCTGGCCATGATCACCCAAGTTGTCTGCCACCCGACGGTGCTAATCAGCCATTGAACGGTGGGGGACCAGATCATGACTCCCAGCGGTGTACCGAGAAAAACCAGGGACGCGGCCCGTGCTCGTCTTCGGATAAACCATTTTGCTAATGGGACCGCGGTATAGAGCTGGCCCGCTTGCAGTCCGACGAAGCCAAGGAGGCCCCACAGGGCCACCAGCTGCCAGGCGGAGGTAATTCGCGAGAAGCTGATGACGATGAGTCCCGTGAGGAGGCCGGCGAAGATCAAAGGGACTCGTGACCCGTATCGGTCGAGAATCCGGCCACGGGGGATCGCTGTTATGCTACCTACGACCTGCTGGGCACTTTGGGCTAAGCCGAAAGCACCTTGGCCAATACCCAAAGAGGTGGTCATAGGCGTTATGAACAGGGATCGGTGGGGACCGACCATAGCGCTGGTAGCTAGGCTCACCATCATAAGGCCAGCTGTGATGGCCCAACCGTAAAAAAAGCGGGGCTGCGTCTGCATCGAGGCGATTGCTCCCGTTCTGTGGTAAAGGGCCGAGCGTGTGCTCGTGCTAGCAGTCGGATCAGAGGTTTTCGGCTGGGCTATAAGCGGCGCGGGCCAGTGTAGCACACGGCTTGGATAGGCTAGAGGAGTACTTGAAGACGGAGTGATGCTTGAAGTGCAGCCTAGGCAGCGGCCACTATACGGCTTCGGCGGAACGGAGGCACCAGGCGGCGCAGGAGGAGGCGAAGCAGCCCTCTGTGAATAGCGGGCCAGGCGTTGGTAGCCTCGGTGTATTGGTCGGGCGTGAGTTGTTTCCATCGGCCATAGTGGGCGAGGGTGTAACACTGAGCAAGATGGGTTACAGCTTGACGGTGGGCCGGGAGCAGCTGAGCTAGACGTTTTCCGAATTCGACCGGTGTTTCGTGGGGGTCCCTTCCGGCTCCGGCAAACTTGGCAAGCAGCTGCATGCGGAAGAAGAGGCTGTAGATGTCCTGCCTGCGACGCCAAGGTTTGTTGCGAGCCAGAAGGAAAGCGATACCGATAAGCATCGCGGCACCGACCACTCCACCGGTCCAGAAGAGTAAACGGCCGATGTCTGCGCTGGGCATTAACTGATTGTCGGGCACCTCCCGGATGAGCGCTGCTTCTGAGAAGGGAGTACCTTCGGCGAAGGCCTCCTCTTCGGAGATGAGCTGGTCGGAGAGCGGCTCTACATTGTCGAGCCCATCCAAGATGTCTTCGTACTCGAAACCCAGGTTCTGGAGGCTGGGTTGTACGTTCGCCGGTGTGGGTTCGAGTTCCACCCATCCGTAGATGGGGAAGAAGACCTCGGGCCAGGCGTGATAGTGCTTGGCCTTTACCACCCATGCCTGCCGGTCTTCATCCCAGTCACCGGGGGCGAAGCCGGTTACCAGGCGAGCGGGAATATCCAGAGAGCGGAGCATAGTGATCATGGCCGAGGAGTAGTACATGCAAAATCCACTGCGCTGCACATTGATGAACCAGTCGACCCCGTCCATCCCTGACGGAGGTGCTTGGATGTCGGTGTTGTATGGTAGGGACTGCAGGAACCCTTGAATGGATATGGCGATGTCGTAAGGGTTGTCATGGCCATCGGCCAGCTCCACGGCAAGCAATTTAAGGCCTTCGGGGAAGTCGATGGGCAGTTGCAGGTAGCGGTCGGCCATGGAGTCGGGATAGGTTGTGGGTGCCCCCCGGAGCTGCGACGACGTTGCCACGGAGATGTTTCCGGTGGTCTGGTAGCTGCGGAAGGGGCCGCGCTGTTCGGCGAAACGGACCGCGACCAACGGCATGGAACTTTGGTCGGAGCGTTCTACGGCGAGTGACAACGGAGGCGAGAGGTTCCTGTTTATTTGCAGCCCTACCTTTTCCAGCGTGCTTGTCACTCGGTCGGTCTCCCCAACCAGCTGCGCGGTGACGACCTCTTGGCTGATGCTCGCTAGCTGGGGCGGCAGGAAGGAAGACTGCTCGCCCAGCAGGTCTAGGGTGAATCGTGGCGCTGCCGAGAATTCGATGATGGCGGAATTGGCGCTGGAGAGGGGTATTCCGGCAGACGCCATGAGGCGCATTGAGGAAGTGGTCCGGACTTCGATGGGCACAATCTCTCTGAAGGAAGCGAGGCGTGGCGTGGAGCTTGGCATACTTGCCGTTGGTGGCGGTGCCTGGTCTTCGGACGGGCGAATCCATCCCTGCGCCGAGTAGGTCTCGTACACGCGCATACGCCATCTGTGGGGCGCATCGGATTTCACCATCATGAGCACTTCGTCGGTGAGGGCGATGGGACCAGTGAAAGGAAGGTCCGACTGGAGCTCGAAGGACGGCCATCCCCTTCGGTTCGGTACGGTGGAAAGAAGCCCTGAGAACTGGTCAGCCAGAGCGTAGGCGGGGCCTTCCAATTGCTTGAGTGGTCCGGGACGCAGAGCATCTTGGGGGATGGGAATGGCCCAAGCCCCAGCAACAGTGAATACGACGGAGGCGATTCCGGCGCCCGCTGCGATGAACTGAACTCGTATCGGCCTATCGACCGCCTTCCAGTTGAGCGCATGGAGGTAGGCGAGGGCGGGTGCACCAGCGAGGAGGTAGGCCAAGACCAATAGATAGTAGGCGGAGGGTAAAAAAGCCAGGGCCACAAGCAGGATAAACAGGCTGGGGCCGAGAGAAAGAGCTCCGCTCCGCTGGCGATAGGCATACCACACGGTGAGATAGGTGGTCCACCAGGTGACCGTGGTCAGGAGGATGGCCATGACCATGGACGAATCGTCCCGCAGGAGCCAGTAGCCCTGAGCGATGGCCGCTGCAAGTCCGATGGTCAGACTAAGGGCATGCACAGGCCGGTTTGCCCACCGCAACCGTACAACGTAGCTGCTTACGACGATGGCCGCAACTACTTCTGCCATGAGCGGAGGGAAGTGACTCAGCCAGTTGGCGGCGTCAATGGTGCCAAAGGTCACCAGCAGGGGGCCGGCGAGCAGCAAGAGGCCCAGCAGTTCCGTGGGCCGTGGCAAGAGCCGACGTTGCGGGCTTTGAACGGCGAGCCTCTGAGATAGGGCCATTACGAATCGTCCAGGCGGTCCATCACATAGACCAACGATTCTGAGAGGTCGTCATTCCGACGGATGAGAAATGCCCCGCCGGGGAACTCAGTCCGGGGGTCTTTTAGCCACCGGGCGTCGTGACGCTGTCCGAAGGTGGCCACGTCGAGTAATACGGGGATGAGCCGGACTCCGCGCCTATACAACCTCGTGGCAATTCCGGATAAGTCCTGCCCAGGCCACGGTGCAATAAGCACGACCGCAGAGCCCTGGTCCACCGATTGGTCATTTCCTGCAAGAAGCACCGATAGTGGAGTCGGCCCTTGGGCCTTCGCCAGGGCCAGGGACGTCATGATCTCTTCGATGTACTCGGGGTTTTGGGAAGGAGCGATATAAAAAGACTCCTTTCCATGAGCAATTAGCCCAACGCTCTTTCCGCCTTCGCCCAGCATCCTGGTGATGGAGGCGGCGATGGTGATGCCTGTCTCTTCTGTGCTCGCTACGCTATTGCCTGCCTGGGAGGCCACGTACAAGTCCAAGATTATCCAGACATGCTCACGCTCGCCCCCTGTGTCGAACTCCTTGGTCATGAAACGGCCCATTCGCGCCGTGGTCTGCCAGTGAATCCTGGTCAAGCTGTCGCCGGCTGCATAATCGCGGACGCCTGAGGCCGAGAGGCTTTCGCGTTGCCGGCGGTTTATTTGCCCTTCCTCGCCCACGCCACCGTATCCCGGAGCCGCACCAGCGGGGAGGGGTACCGTCCGTGGGTAGATAAGCACGTTATGGGCGGTGGAGAGTTTTCGTTCTACTTGCACCAGGCCTAAGGGGTCTCTCGTCACCGCGGTGAGCTCGCCCAGAGTCCCATGCCCCCGGTGCATTGGCTCCACAATCTCGCTCCACGTTATTCGTTTTCCTAGGGGTACATCCAGGACCGATTCGGTGGTGGAAACCCCCTGGCCAGAGAGGCGGAAGCGGAGACCCCAGCGTGGCATAGTCATTCTGTTACGGACGCTTAGCCTGAAAAAGAGAGGCCTGCCCACATGGGGAGAAGCGCCAATCCTGCTGACCTCGACCGTTAACCCTTTGGTTTGAATGAAGGCCCAGAGGATTGCCAGGGTAAGATAGGAAAGCAGGCCGTATAGGAGCAGGTAAAAGGGCCGGAACCCGCTGACTAGAGCGAGGGCTGCGACGAGACTAAGGAATATCCCAAAGGAGATACGGCGCATCTGCGTTCCTCCCATTCCCACGCACACACCAAGGCGTGGCCGATGGCCACCTATGTAATGCCTTGGCCGCCCTCCGTATCGTCTGCGTCCGTTTCAGCACTTACAACAAAGGGCGTTGCCCTGCCGTCCGCCACGGGCACGGAGGATAGGATCTCCTCGATGACGACCTCTTCTGGGTCCCTCGCATGCACGTCTGGGACCAAGAGCAAGCGGTGGCCCAACGCTGCGGTGGCCATGGCCTTGATATCGTCCGGAGTCGTGAAGTCCCGGCCGTCTAGGAGGGCGTGGGCTTGAGCCAAATTCACCAGAGCAAGGGTGGCCCTGGGTGAAGCCCCCATCTGGACCGAGGGGTGCTGGCGGGTCGCATTGACCAGGGTCACTGCGTACTCCGCAACCAATGGGTCTACATAAATGAGCCGCGTCTCCTCCTGGGCCTGTTGCACCATGGGGATATCGACCACCGGCTTCAAGTCCAGAATCGGAGGATGGGGAATCTGGCGGCCCAGCATGGCCACCTCATCCTCCGAAGTCGGATAGTCCAGCCGCACCCGTAGCATGAACCGGTCCAATTCTGTTTCCGGCAGAGGAAACGTACCGGTTTGGTGGATAGGGTTTCGCGTGGCAATCATCAGGAATGGCATGGGAAGCAGGTGGGTGACGCCTTCAACGGTCACTTGGCGTTCTTCCATGGCTTCAAGGAAAGCCGATTGAGTTCGCGGCGATGAGCGATTCACCTCATCGACCAGCACCAAATTGGCCATGATGGGTCCGGGCCTGAATCGGAAGTCCTGCTCTCGCTGGTCGTAGACGTAGGCACCTGTCACATCGCTGGGAAGAAGGTCTGAGGTGCATTGAATCCGCTTGAAACTCCCAGAGATGGAGCTTGCCAGGCTTCGACCCAGCGTGGTCTTGCCCATGCCTGGGCCACCCTCGATCAGTATGTGGCCGCGACACAGCAGCGCCATGACCACCATGCGGATGGCTTCGTCGTCCCCGACCATCACCGTGGCTATGTTGGTGATGAGCCGTTGGGCCGTTTCCGCTGCACCTCTTCCCTGTCCGCCGTTCATCAGGATGTGCTACTCCGCCTGCCTCGCTACGTATTTCATGTCTTTGTTCACCGTATAGCACCGCCTACCGCTTAGCAACACGCACCGCCACAGCCAGACTGGGGACGCTGGGCAACATCACGCTCTTTTCACGATGCGCACTGGCCTGTTCACAGCCCCCTTATAAACAGGCTCTACCTTGTAGCAAGGTAACGAGACGAGTGTAACCGAGGCTGGTGCTCCAGCGGAGAGGTCCAGAACGGAAACGGAGTTGCTGCAGGGGTGGAGAGGCGGCTCCTAGTCGCTGTTTTCGTTGGCAGCAGGAAGGGCGTCGTCAGCCGTGCGCCGAGGAGTTCTGGAGAGCGGGAGCTTGGAGCGTGGTTTCAGGTACAGCAATACCGGCAGCGTGGAGAGGGTGATCACGGCTAGTATCCAGATAGCCGAGTCGTAAGTGCCTTGAGTATCGAAAATGTACCCCATGAGTAGGGGCCCTACGACTCCACCGGCTAGGGACCCGAAGTGCATGAACCCTACGACGGCGCCCAGGGATTTGTTACCGAAAGTGAAACCGCCAACGATTGGGCGTACGGGCACAGAGCTTCCCCAGCCAACCCCAAAAAGTAGCGCGAAGGGTAACGCCGTCGCTAACCCGCCGACCGGTACAATGGCCAGGTACAAGAAACTCACGCCGAGCAGAACCGTGACCATGGCAAGCACCAGGCGGTAGTCGACGAGGTCGACAAGGGTGCCTGCACCAATGCGCCCAATGCCACTGGCAAGCCCTGCGACCAACACGGTGATAGCTGCGGAGCTAGTGGAAAACCCCTTGCTGGCGAAGTAAGCAAGTTGGTGCGCCTGCAGTGCGCTGGTTCCCACAAAGGCCGAAGTGAGGAATAGCGTGATCACCCAGAAATCGGGAGTACGGAGCACCTCTCCAGGCGATAGTCCTTGCGTCCTGGGTCTGGGCCCTTGTCCGATGGCGTGGGTGGCGCCTTCAAGAGCACCTTGGGACCGAGGGTCAGCGCCATCCGGTAAGTAACCGTATTCCTCCGGGTACGGCCTGGCGAACATACCCAGCGCCGAACCACCACCGCCGACCACTATCCCGTATCCGAATAGTACCCAACGCCAACCGAACTGGGTCACCAAAATCGTATTTATCACTACGAAGAGGGTTCCGAAGGTCGGGCCGAGGGTGGCGATGCCCATGGCCCTACCTCGACGTCGGACGAACCATCGGGAGATGATGACGGCCCAAGTCACCCCGTGGGATGTTCCGGCCGTGCCCACGGAGGCAACGATGAAGAAAATGTAGAACATGGGAAGGTTTCGGGTCTGACTCAGGCCGACAAGACCGAGGCCCATGACCACCGAGCCCGCGATGATGAGCACCCTTGGCGTGAGGCGGTCTGTCAGCAGGCCCACCACGGGGCTCATAAGTCCCGATTCAACCTGCCGAAGTGAAAAGGCGCCGGAGATGGCGGTCCGGCTCCACCCGAAGGTATTCAAGATGGGTAGGAAGAAGGCTTGGAATCCTTGGAAATAAGCAGCGGTCGTTAGCGTGTTGGTCAACACGCTGGCTGCGACGATATACCAGCCAAAGAAGAATCGAGGAGAATCGCGTGTCGTGGTCCCGGGTGGCAGTTGCTCATTCATTCGGGCAGGTCCATTGGCTTACTCCTCAGTTGCAGCCCTATTGCGCACCACATATGAGAGCGGAACAATCTGTGAGGTCATCGAGCTCATGGTCACGCTGAATAGGCTCGCATGCCGGTCCTTTCACTAGCTACTTTCAGCAAATATGTATGGTACCTAATGAGATGAGCGCGTGCGCACGCGAGGAATCAACTTCTGAGCGATGAGGCAACTCGTAAAAAAATCGGAGCGGTACGTTAAAATCCAAGGGACTTGAACCTATCCCTTCATCCTCAAAGCGTCAAGCGCCTTCCAGCGTTTGTTTTGGATGGCGACCTCCCAAGAGGAAGAGGCGGTTAACGAGAGGAATTTTCTGGTTTGATTTGCCCTGCCCATGTGGTATTGAGGTGTAAGGGTGACGGCTTACCCAAAACTAATCGGATACATTCATTCGGTTCTGGGACGAATAGGGGTCTGGGTATGATAATTAGAGGCGAATTGAACCAGGTAGTATGGCCATCCATAGTGAGGTTGGCTATATAGCTGAAAAAGGCATAGAAGATCGTATTGACAGAGGAGGAGATGACGGCTAAGGTGCCGGTGATCTGGAGGAGAAAACTCCAGGAAAAGGAAATCACCGCATTCCTGGAGTCTGATGCACTCGGCTTAGATGCATAGATAAGGATGCAGTGTCTGCTACTGTAGATGAGACGAATAGAGCTGGAAGCGTGTCAATGAGGAGGCACTTGATGAAGACGATGCGACGCGAAGCGTGGCGACTGAACTCTGGGATGAGGATGTTGTTGCTGGCGCTGGCTGCAATCGGGCTTTTGGGCCTGGTGGCGGCTTGTGGTGGCGACGATGAGGCTGAAGTGTCTGTTTCGGCTGCTCCGACTGCGACGGCAACCACTGCCGCACCTCTAGCGCCTGGCGAGCCTACGCCGACCCCGACCACAATCCCCCCGACCCCGACTCCGAAACCCATTCCGACGGCGACGCCGACCCCTATGGGGGATCGTCCCCTCTCCGGCGGTATCTGGAATAGCTACTCCGATCCGCCAAACCACCCAGACCCATACCACGCCGCTGGTGGTGGTGGGAGCACCTGGGGACCATTGGTCTTCAACTCCTTGATCGAAATCCGCTACCCATTTGACCCCGCCGAGGGCCTGGTCTATGAGGGTGGCCTGGCCACAGATTGGGTGGCCGACTCATCAGGGAAATGGACATTTACGCTTCGGCAGGGAGTCAAGTGGCATGACGGAGCGCCCTTCACCGCAGATGATGTGGTGGCGACCTTCAATAGGGTTTTGGACCCGGAGGTCATCATCCACGGACGTGGGCCCCTCGGCTTACGTGCCATCCTCTCGTCGGTGTCAAAGGTGGACGACCACACGGTGATCGTCGACTTTGGCGAGCCCACTTCGGCCGCCTTCGCCTTCCTGTCGAGCTACATGATTCCGATTGAGCCTGCGCATATCATCACTGGCCCGGATCCTAAGTCGGCCAACGCTGACTTGCGGTGGACTTGGATGCACCCCGACAGCAGTGTCGGTTCCGGCACCATGGCCATCGGCACGGGGCCCTTCAAGATGATTGACTGGCAGGCTGACCAGCGTATGGAGCTGGTCAAGAACCCCGACTATTTCAAGACGGATGAGTACGGTGTTCAACTGCCATACATGGACGCCGTTATATGGGAAGAGCGCTTGGACAACACCAAGGTGTTAGCCCGCTTCATTACGGCGACTGATACTTACACGACAGGCGCCGGGGCTGGCATGCACGATAGGGACGCAACTTCTCTGTGTGGGAAGACCAATGGTGGCCTTGACGGTTGCTACACCCTTCCATTCCCCCACGGTTACTTCTCGGTGGTGCTGAACCACAACCTGCCCATCTTCCAGGACCCGCGAATCATCAAGGCAGTCCGGTACTCCATGAACATGGACTTCGTACTGACGCAGGCCTACGGTGCGGGTCAGGGTTACATGTGGATGGACCGGGGCCGTTTCCCGGACACCGCATTGACCCTGGAGGAACAGTATGAATTGCTCCCATGGAGCAACCCCGACCGGCGTGCTGAGTACATTCAGAAGTCCAAGGATCTGCTGGCCGAGGCTGGCTACCCCAACGGACTTGACTTGGACCTGGGTATCTACTCAGACGGACTTTGCAGAGGTAGCTTCTTGGACCAGTACAGCCTGATGGTTGAAGAGCTCCGGGCGGTTGGTATCAACGGCATACTCCAGTGCCGTGAGGGTATCGTCCAGCAGGACGACGAGCGGGCGGGCCGGTTCTCCATCGACGGACCCGGTGACTCCATCTCGCTGGTCGACCCCAGCAACAGCTTGTTCCTCCAGGCCCTTTCCACTTCACCGCAGGTCGGTGAGGCTCCCTGGAAATGGTTGGGACAGCAAGAGGTTGACGACCGTTACTTCGCGGCTGTTGCCACTGTGGACGCCGCGTCACGGGCGTCCCAGTTCAAGGATATTGAGAAGTTCCTGGCTGATGACACCCTGACCGTCTTCCCTGTCGGATACTCCTGGGTCACCCTCGCGGTACAAGGTTGTATCCGAGACTACAGGCCCGGCGGGGTCTGGGCTTCCCACGGATTCGCTCTTGAGCGTGTCTGGATGGAGGAAGAGTGTCAAGCTAAGTTCAGCAAATAAATCGAATTGCGCCGGCAAGGTAAGCTAACAGCGGCGCAAGCCGATTGAGGCCAGGAGGCAGGAGGGGGTTGAATCCCTCCTGCCTCCTCCTTGGCATCCAGCCCCCTCCCCCCCATAAAAAGTAAGCGGGGATGAGGGATGGTTCCAGGGGGGGGCATTTAACGAGGGAGAGGTAGTTCATGCAGGCCTATTTCATTCGTCGACTGCTGCTTATTCCAGTAACTTTGTTCATGCTTTCCCTCCTCTTTTTCGGGATGCTCAGAACCATCCCGGGAGACTTTGTGGACTATCTCTTTCAAGATGGTGGTACCGGTGGCTTCCGTTCCGTAACTGGTCAGGGCGGTAAAACTGTCCAAGAGCAGTATGAGGAACAAGTTCGAGAACGTTTCGGCCTGACCGATAACGTAGTCAAGCAGTACTTTGATTGGGCTTCGCACATCCTCAAGGGCGACTTTGGCGATTCCTACACTAACCAGAAGTCTGCACTGACTGTGTTGAAAGAACGGATCCCCGCAACGGCCGAGCTGGGCTTATTAGGACTTCTCGGCTCGGTCATTTTGGGGGTTCCCTTTGGCGTCGCTTCGGCTCGGTATGCGGACAAGTGGCCCGATAACATCATCCGAGTCGTATCCCTTGCAGGATTAGCCACCCCGGCATTTGTGACCGGGGCGCTTATTATTGTCGTACTTGCCTTGCAGTTTTCCTGGATTCCTCCTGACTATGTGAGCATGAGGGAAGACTTTTGGGGCAATCTGAAGAACATGTTTATCCCGGCTCTTGTCGTCTCTTTCACTGCTGCGGCACCATTGATCAGGATTACCCGCTCGCAGATGCTGGAAGTGCTGAGCCAAGACTACATCCGGACAGCCCGAGCGAAGGGACTACCAGAGCAGCGGATCTTCTACGGACATGCACTTCGTAATGCGTTGTTACCCGTCATCACCGTGATTGGTCTGAGCTTGGACCGGCTGGTTGCGGGCTCGGTGATCGTGGAGGTGGTCTTTGGGATCAATGGTATGGGTGTCGGAGTGGTCAGAGCAGCGGCAGAACGGGACTTCCCGGTGCTGCAGCTCTTTGTGATGGTCCTCGGCACGACTGTATTGTTCGTGAACCTCTTGGTGGACATGTTATACGGAGTAATCGATCCGAGAGTGAGGTTGAGCTAAAATGGCAGAATCACAGATACAACCAACGCAGTCCACAACGAGAGTTACTGCCGCTGCTTTAACTCCTCCCAACCCTGTGGCTAGAGCCCTGGAATTCGTCAGAGGGACGACGGGGTGGGTTTGGAAATTCGCCCGCATGAAGCCCTTGGGGGCTTTTGGGGGGCTGCTCATCCTTATCATTGGCGTGCTTGCAGCGTTTCCCGGTCTTTTCACGAACTTTGATCCGCTCCGGGTTGCTGGTGAGCCGTATCAGGCCGTCAATGGTACCCACTGGCTGGGCACCGATTCCATCGGGAGAGACATCTGGACACGAACGATCTACGGCGCTCGTATAACCATGCAAATCAGCGTGATTTCCGTCGTCATTAGTGTGACGGCCGCAACGATCATCGCCATGGTCTCTGCCTACTACGGCGGAGTATTGGACATGCTGGTACAACGGGCGGTGGACACCATTCTGGCTGTGCCTGGGCTTATATTGGCACTGTTTATTTTGACGGTGATGGGCTCATCAATGAGGACCATAATTTTCACCATCGTTATCGTCTTCTTGCCCCGGAGTATTCGGACGATTCGGTCGTCGGTGTTATCGGTAAAAGAAATGCCGTACGTAGAGAGTGCGCGAGCGATCGGAGCTTCGACGCCCCGGATTCTCTTGAAGTACATCTTCCCGCAAATCACAGCGCTCTATCTCATTCTTCTTAGCCTGATTATTGGGAACGCGATCATCATCGAGTCGTCCCTGGCCTTCCTGGGCCTTGGTCTGGCTGTGGAGACCCCTTCGTGGGGTGCGCTGGTTGACAGGGGCATTGAGGACATCTTCTTCGCGCCTTGGACGCAGCCCGTTGCGCCGGGAGTGGCGATTGCTATGGCGGTGTTCGGTTTCAATCTGTTCGGGGATGCGCTCCGCGACATTATGGACCCGCGGCTTCGCGGTAGCGGTGTCGGTCTGAAGCGCGGTGGTGGGGGCGCGACGAGCGCAGGCTGATTACGCAGGAAGGGTGAGGACTGAACTATGGGAACTGTTTTAGAAGTCCGGAACTTAAAGACGCACTTTTTCACCGATGAGGGTGTGGTGAAGGCGGTGGACGGGATCAGTTACGACCT
>CAUZHS010000019.1:0-23961 GCA_963579845.1 Dehalococcoidia bacterium
CGAAGGATGCTCTCGTTCGACCAGGTTATAGACTGCCCTACAGAGGCTATCTAAACACAAAACTATCGCTCCCATACGCTGGGAGTAGTTGGGTTCAATCAAATAGCCTAACTTGGATCGTCTCCCACTATGTGCGGTATCTTGCTGCCCTTTTGCACAGCTTACAACCGGTGTGTATGCTGCAAACGGCTGCCTCGAGAAACAGTTAAACAACGACGAAGACGAAGCAGTCAAACCAGAGAGGTTATCTTCGATGCCCAAGTTTGAAACAATGCCCCTCCTCGAAGCCCAGCGAAAGAGCCTGAATGGACAGCTGTTTGAATATCCGAACTATAGCGGTCAGTTGGAGGAGGGTAAGGCTGGGAGTCTGGAGCCGGGAACGGGAGAGACCCTTCCGGTGGTGCGGCGGCGCTTAAATGCCGCGGAGAAACTCGTGGGAAAGGAGCTAACCGTAAAGCGCGCGGACAACAGGATCTACTTCTGGTTAACTGCTGGCGCGGCGGGCCGAAATCGCCGCCGGGGCAGGCCGCGAAAAACCAACCGATAACACTCCTCACAGCAAAAGTCTCGGAGTTCCTCCGATGACGCTTTGTTAAGCGATCTGGAGGATACGGTGCCTCTCTATGGCTTCTTCACGTTTACACCCTTCCGGTCATTTGCTATGGTAAACTCGCTTCTCTGTCTCGCGTTGGCTCTTTCCGGAATAGGAGCCGCAGAGGGAACATCACCGTCAAGCCGGACGGAGCATCCAACTTTTTAACAGGCCGTGTCCACAACTCTCCTTCGGAGCAACACAGTGCGCATAGCGCTTGGCAGCGACCATGCAGGGTTTGACCTCAAACAGGAGGCAGCTAAGTGGCTGCGTGAGTGGGGACACGACGTTTACGACCACGGAGCCCACACTTACGACGCCCAGGACGATTACCCCGACCTCGCGAAGCTCGTGGCTCTTGCCGTGGCCGACGGTTCCGCCGAACGCGGCATCCTGGTCTGCGGCAGCGGAGTGGGGGCTTCCGTTGCGGCCAATAAGGTCAGGGGCGTTCGCGCCGCTATGTGCCACGACACCTACTCGGCGCATCAGGGTGTTGAGCACGACGATTTGAACGTGTTGTGTCTGGGCAGCCGTGTGATTGGCCCGGCGTTGGCCCAGGAGCTCATAGCCTCATTCCTAAGTGCCCGATTCAGCCAGAAGGAACGCCACGCCCGTCGATTGCAAAAGGTACTAGCAATCGAGTCGGGCAGCTTCTCGATTGCCCCACGGTCAGGAAATACATAATGCTAAACGCATTGCTTCAGGCCCAGGCCTTGGGCCAGTCAACATGGTATGACAATATCAGCCGGGGGGCACTTACCTCGGGTGAACTAGCGGAGCTGATCAAGCAGGGGGTGACGGGGGTCACGTCAAACCCAACTATCTTCGAGAAGGCTATCACCAACGGCACCGACTACGACCAGGTGCTCGCGAAACTGACGCAGTCAGAGAAGGATCCCGCGCGGTTGTTTGAGAACATCTCCGTTGAGGATATACAAGGTGCTGCGGATATCCTTCGCAGCGTGTATGACCACACCGACAGCGTAGACGGGTACGTGTCCCTGGAGGTGTCGCCCCATCTCGCGCATGATATCCAAGGCACCATTTCCGCAGCCCGGAGTCTGTTTGCGAAACTACAGCGGCCCAACATCATGATTAAGATCCCTGCAACTCCGGAAGGTATCTCCGCCGTCCGCACCGTGATAGCCGACGGCATAAATGTGAACGTTACCCTCATCTTTTCCTTGGAGACCTATGCCAAGGTGATGGATGCCTTCATCTGCGGGCTGGAAGACCGCTTAGCCACTGGCAAAGACCTCGGAGGTATCGCATCTGTGGCGTCCTTCTTCGTAAGCCGCGTGGACACGATAGTCGACAGCCTCCTCACCGAGCGCGGCACCGCAGGGGACAAGGAGGCCGACGGACTCAAGGGAAAAGCCGCCATCGCCCAAGCTCGAAAGGCCTATACCCAGTTCAGAGACACCTTCAGCTCCGCGCGTTTCGTAAAACTCAGGGCAAGGGGCGCGCAGATGCAACGTCCGCTGTGGGCCAGCACCGGCACTAAGAACCCGGACTATCCCGATACCCTCTACGTGGATTCGCTCATCGGACCCAATACGGTCAACACCATGCCGCCCGCGACCCTGCAGGCCGTGCTGAACCACGGTCAACCGGAATTAACCTTGCAAACAACATGCGAGGATGCAGAAGCTACGCTTCAAGGGCTCAAGGATACTGGCATCGATATGGATGGGGTGGCCAACAAGCTCCTAGTCGACGGCCTGCGCTCCTTCTCGCAATCCTACGACACTCTACTCGAAGCGATCGGGGCCAAGTGCACGCAACTGGAGGCCCACCATGCTGCCTGAACGCACCTCGCTAGGAAACCAGGCTGCCCCGGTCCTTGAGGCTGCTAAAATGTTGCAGCTCGATGACATCGTGGCCAGGATATGGGCGGAAGACCACACCGTCTGGAGAGACGACCCCGCCGAGATTTCAAACCGGTTGGGCTGGCTGACCGTATCTGACGATATGCGCCAACGCCTGCCCGACCTCCGCGCCTTCGCAGACCAGGCAAAAGCAGACGGCATCCAGCATGTCCTTCTCCTCGCCATGGGGGGCAGCGCCCTGGCGCCGGAGGTCTACCGAGCGTCCATCGGCACGGAGCCCGGCTACCCCCGGTTCACCATGATCGATTCCACCGTCCCCGGGTGGGTCCAAAAAGTTACCGATTCCATAAATCCAGGGAAAACGCTGTTTATCCTGGGTTCCAAGTCCGGCAGTACCGTCGAGGTACTTACTTTCTACCGCTATTTTCGAGCGCAGGTTCTTCGGGCGGTGGGCGACGATGACGTAGGGAACCACTTCGCGGCCATCACTGATGAGGGGACCATTCTCCATGACATGGGCCAGCGGGAGGGATTCCGAAGAGTATTCCTCAACCCCTCGAACATCGGCGGCCGCTTCTCTGGCCTCTCGTTATTCGGCCTGGTGCCCGCAGCGCTTATGGGGATTGACCTCGACAAGTTTCTGGACAACATCGACTCCATGCGTGAGCAGTGCGGCCCCGCCGTTGAGGTTGAGCACAACCCCGGCGCATGGCTGGGGACTGTTATAGGAACGCTAGCCAAAAAGGGCGTGGACAAGCTCACGCTGGTGACCTCCCCTTCCCTGGCCTCCTTTGGCCTATGGACCGAGCAGATGCTCGCTGAGAGCCTTGGTAAGGAGGGCACCGGAATCATCCCCGTGGCCGCCGAGCCGATGGTGTCGCCGGAAAATTACGATAACGACCGTTTCTTCGTCTATCTACGGCTGAAGAACGACAACAACACAGCTACCGACGCCCATCTGGAAGCGCTCAGGATGGCGGGGTTCACCACCATCTGTCTCCACACAAACGAGCGGATCGACCTGGCTGGAGAGATGTTCCGTTGGGCCTTCGCCACCTCAGTGGCTGGTCACATACTGGGGCTACACCCCTTCGACCAGCCCAACGTTCAGAAGGCCAAGGATATCGCTGTTGCAGGGCTCCAGGCCTTCCAACGTGACAGGCACCTCCCACCCATTAAGGTCTCAGATTCCGTGGAGCGCCTGCTAGCTCAGATCCAAGCCAACGACTACCTCGCCCTGCTAGTCTACGCAACCCAGTCGGCGGCACTAGACGAGGCGTTAGTCCGCTTCCGCAAGGCCATTGTCGAGCGATACCACATCGCCACCACCGCGGCCTACGGGCCACGCTACCTGCACTCGACGGGGCAGCTCCACAAGGGCGGGCCCAACAGCGGATTGTTTCTCCAGTTTATCGGAGAGACAGAGAAGGACATACCTGTGCCCGGCCAACCCCACACCTTTGGGGTTTTGGCCGACGCCCAGTCGCAGGGAGACATCAAGGCGCTGCAAGAGGCGGGTAGGCGGGTAGCGAGATACTCGCTCGGCTCCGCCCTCGCCGACAACGTCGACTTTCTAACCCAGGCCATCACTGCCAGGTAAGACCATGATCCCGAGTGCGTTCTTCGATTTGGACGACACGCAGTTGCAGTCTAAAAACTTAAGCAGGCAGCCCATCAGTTATTGGGCCTCGACGAGCTCGACCGGCAAGCGATTAACGCGTACAGGGAGATTTCCCACTCGGCCCGGGAGGTCCCTTTCGGCCTCGCAGATCCGGTGAAGGTGCTAACGAAGTTGCAGATGGGTATCTACGAAACGCGCGTGGCAGACCCCATTGTGATCGAAGCGCAGAGATGGCCCCACACCTTGGCCCTCCTGCAGTTCTGGAGCGAGAAGGGGTGCAGCACCCGTGGCATTTGTACTGGCACGGGTGGACCTCAAGAATGCCAAGCCGGACCAGGCGATTTACCTTTGGGCCACCGCCAATCCCAACGCCCCACCGGAGGAGTCCATCGTCATCGAAGGCTCGACAGCAGGAGTTCAGGCGGGACTGGAGGTCCGCATGAGCGTGCTGGCAGTAGCCACTCCCTTCCCAGAGTGCGGGACTTGGAATTGGTGCCCCCCATGCAGTGGCTGATGGCCGAGCACGGTTCTCAAGGAAGTAACTTCAGCACAAATTCCTCTTTCGCTAGTCAGCTAGCACTCTGCTTCCCGCTATATCTCGTATATCTCTCGAGGGCATAGTGAACAGAATCCCAGACGAAGGAGCGTAGAATGCAAATTGGAATGATTGGTCTAGGCCGCATGGGCGGCAACATGGCGGAACGGCTGGCCCGTGGGGGCCATCAGGTCGTCGCCTACGACCAAGACCCCGATACCACCAAGGCCGTAGCCAAGGGGGATATGGATACAGCCTCCAGCCTCAAAAACTTGGCCTCGAAGCTCCAGAAGCCCCGGGCTGTGTGGATTATGGTCCCATCGGGCGCACCCACCGAGGCCGCCCTCTCCGCGCTCTCGGACGTCCTCGACGAAGATGACCTAATCATCGATGGGGGCAACGCCAACTACAAGGACACGATGCGCCGGGGGGCCGACCTCCAGCACAAGGGCATCCATCTAGTGGATGCGGGCGTCAGCGGCGGAATTTGGGGGTTGAACGAAGGGTACGGGATTATGGTGGGCGGGAGCCCAGAAGCCGTCGGGCGTGTAGAGTCCCTCTTCAAGACCCTAGCTCCGGCCCCGGACAAGGGCTACGGACACGTGGGCGCTCTAGGAGCGGGTCACTTCGTCAAGATGGTCCACAACGGCATTGAATACGGCCTCATGCAAGCTTACGCCGAGGGCTTGGAGCTACTCCACGCCAAGGACTACTACAAATTCGACCTGGCCCAGATCACGGAGATTTGGCGTCACGGCACCGTTATCCGCTCGTGGCTACTGGACCTCACCGCTGAGGCAATCAAGGAGGATCCGGAGCTGAGGCAACTTCAGGCCTATGTGGAAGACTCCGGTGAAGGACGGTGGACGGTGGAGGAGTCGATAGAACTTGCGGTGCCCCTCCCGGTCATCTCAATTGCCCTCCAGGCGCGGTTCCGTTCCCGCCAGGAGCAGCCCTTCGGCTTCAAGCTGCTGGCGGCTATGCGGCAGCAATTCGGCGGCCATACGGTCCGGCAGGCGCCATGACCACCACCGTTGTCATCTTTGGCGGCACGGGGAAGATCCAAGCCCTGCGGCAGGTCGTCCTTCCTCAGCCAGATACAACAATGCTGCCCGTGTCTCTGATCCGTCCCAACCATGGGAAAATGACCAGGTTCGCAGACTCCGAAGCCGTTTCCCTTTTGCCCGAAGCGATCAAAACAAACTAACTCGACAGGGCATACCTGCCCGGGCCTTGCATTGTACCCATTTGCGAGGAGTTAATCCCAATCGGCTTCCCGGGTCCAGTAAGCTCACCCCGGATTCCGGTATGAAGGCAGGATTGCACCCTACCCTGGTGGTGGCATCGCTACCTCCCAGCGCGTAAGATACACTCGTGTGTGGCATCTTCGGGTACATCGGAGCTCAGGAAGCTTCCCCTCTCATCATGGAGGGGTTGAGTCGTTTGGAGTACCGGGGCTATGACAGCACGGGCCTCGCGGTCATCACGGGCGACGGCCACCTTGGGGTACGAAAATCCGCTGGAAAACTGCCTAACTTGGCCAACCTGGTCCAGGCGAAACCGCTCCACGGCGTCCGGGGCATCGGCCACACTCGCTGGGCCACCCACGGCGGCCCCACGGACGCTAACGCCCATCCCCATACCAACCCCAGCAACTCCATCGTGGTCGTCCACAACGGCATCGTAGAAAACTACCGAGAGCTCAAGGAACGGTTCCTCCGCCAAGGGCACAGCTTCATCTCAACCACCGACTCCGAGGTAATCCCCCACCTCATTCAGGAACACTTGGAACAGGGGGTCTCCTTTCCTGAAGCCGTACGGTTGACTGCGCGCGAGCTCGGCGGCGCCCACGCCATAGCGTGTCTCTCCACCGACGACGACAGCCTGGTGGCCCTGCGCATGGGAAACGCCGGAGGCCTCTCAGTAGGCTATGGCCACGGCGAGATGTTCATTTCCAGCGACCTGTCCTCCCTGATCCCTCTCACCAGGTCAGTCGTCTATTTGCCGCCCAATCAGATAGCCGTGCTACACCCCACAGGATGCACCTACATGGACATAGATGGACAGCCCATTGACAAGCAACCAGACACCGTAGCTGCCAATGTGGAAACTGCGACCAAAGAGGGCTATCCCCACTTCACACTCAAGGAGATCACGGAACAGCCCGAAGCGGCTTTGAACACCCTGCGGGGGCGGCTGGCCTTCAATCCCCTTGAACTGACCATGGACGAGGTTCGGTTAAGCCCTCAGGATATCCGAGCGCTTAACCGCGTGGTCTTCGTGGCTATGGGCACAAGCCTCCACGCCGCGGAGGTGGGAGCGCGGCTGATGGAGCGCCTAGCCCGATTGCCTGCCACGGCGGAAAACGCCTCCGAGTTCCGGTATCGCCAACCCGTGCTGGACGAGCACACTCTGGTGGTCTCGGTGGGACAGTCGGGAGAGACCGCCGATACTCTAGAGGCCATGGCCCGGGCCAAAGCCGAAGGAGCGCGCCTCCTTACCATCTGTAACGTGGAGGGAAGCCAAGCGACTTATGCCGCCGAAGGCACCATGCTCATGCATGCGGGCCCAGAAATTGGCGTGGCCTCCAGCAAGACCTTCACCAACTCCATGGTCTGTCTCTATCTACTGGCGCTCCACCTGGGCGAGCAGCGCATCGTCCTTGAGCAAGGGTCTCTGCGGACGCACCTGGAATCCTTAACCCATCTCCCCGCCCTCTTGGGCAGGACTCTGGAACTTAATCAGGAGGAGTACCCCCGGCTGGGCCAGCGTTACAGTAAATTCCGGCGCTTCATGTTTATCGGACGCGGCCTCATGGAGCCCATCGCCCGGGAAGGGGCGATGAAATTCAAAGAGATCAGCTACATCCACGCGGAAGGGCTTCCGGCAGCCGAGCTCAAGCACGGCCCCATCGCTCTCATCGACCCAGAAACGCCAACGGTGGCCATCGTGCTCCAAGACTCGCTCTACGACAAAATGCTGGGAAACATCAGTGAGGTTCACTCCCGAAGCGGACCAGTGCTGGCCATCGCCACGGAAGGCGACCAGCATATCGCTAAGGTGGTGGACGACGTGCTGTGGGTGCCGGCGTGTCCTCCGGAAATCGCGCCGATCATTGGCACCCTGCCCTTGCAGCTCTTCGCGTACCACACAGCGGTCTATCTGGGCAACGACGTCGACCAGCCCCGCAATCTAGCCAAGAGCGTGACAGTGGAGTAGGACGCTCAACCGGACTAACGGGCGCGTACCTAGTTCGCAGCCCGGAGGGAATCAACCGTCTGCTGGATTCCCTCCTCCAACGACGTCTTGGGCCGCCAGCCCGTGGCCTGGGTGAAACGCGTCGCGTCCAAGGCGATGCGTTGGACTTCCCCAGGCCGCTCCGGGAGTCGAGCCAGAGGGCCCGTGTAGCCGCAGGCACGGCGCAGCGCTTCTACCACCTGGTTAACCGACGACCCGATGCCCGTTCCCACGTTGTATGCACCTTCCAACTGCTGCTCCATAGCCAGGAGATTGGCCTCCACGACGTCGGCCACGTAGATAAAGTCCCGCTGCTGCCCCCCGGTTCCGAACAGGATGGGCTGCTCTTGGGCCAGCATTTTCCCCGCGAAGATGGCGACGACCCCTGCCTCGCCGTGAGGAGACTGACGCGGCCCGTAGACGTTAGCATAGCGCAATGCCACGCTTTTAATGCCCCAGGTGGCCCGGTAGACCCGGAGGTATCCTTCAACTGCGCTCTTGGCCCCGCCATACGGAGAGGTGGGCCGCACGACCGTATCCTCGTCACAGGGCACCGTATCGGGGTTACCGTAGAGAGCACCGCCGGTGGAAGAAAAGGTGAGATGCTCGATCCCGTGGCGGCGGCACGCCTCCAAAAGCTGGATCGAGCCCAACACATTCACGTTCGCATCGTGCAATGGGTTTTCCGCGGACTGAGCCACGCTGACCTGGGCCGCATGGTGACTCACCCACTGGGGTGAGAACTCGCGAAAGAGCCGGTTCAGGACGTCAGCGTCGTTGATGCTCCCCTCAACCAGGTGGATGCCAGAAGCGACGTTGGCACGGTCTCCCGTTGAAAGGTCATCAAACACCGTAACCTCATGGCCCAAGGCGCTCAGCCGATCGACCACGTGGGAGGCTATGAATCCGCCGCCGCCGGTGACCAGCACTCGTTTGCTCAATATCGCCACGTACTTACCCAGCGCGGCGGCGCTGTCTCCTGGCCGCGGAGCGCGAGCGTCGAGTGGGGTCCTCTCCCGTAGCGGCCCACTCCTGGGCTGGTTGGCGATGACGCCATACGAAAACAAGCAGTGCTGCTAAAACCATGGCTCCACCGAACCACTGCGCCATGGGCACTCCGGCTTGTACCCAGTTACCGTTCCGCAAGAACTCAAGGAAGAAGCGCTCCGTGGGATACCAGAGGAAGTAAATGAGCACTATATCTCCCGTGCGCAAGCGCCAGCCTGGGTTCCATTCCACCCGGCGCACTCCCGCTGCCTGAACCATCCTTGGCCCAAACTTGGCAAAGATATAGACCATCACCGCCACCCCCAGAAAGCTGAGGAACGATTCATACAGAAACAACGGGTGGAAGCGGTCCTCCAGGGCCACGCTGTTTGCAAAGTCAAAATACTCAGGCGCCTCCGCCCTCACACGGTCCGCGCTGATGGGAATGGCCCAGGGCAGGTCGGAGGGGGAACCGAACAGTTCTTCGTTAAAAAAGTTGCCCCACCGGCCAATGGCCTGGCCCAGCAGGAAGGACGGGGCAGCGATATCCAGCCAACGCCCCACGTTGAGGCCCTTCCATCGAACGTAGAGGAAGAGCGCCAGCAACGATCCTGTAATGGCGCCAAAGATACCTATGCCTCCATTCCAGATGGCAATGATCTGGTCTGGATTGTCGCGGTAGAAGGGCCACTCGTTCTGGTCAAACACATGGTAGAGCCGCGCGCCCACCAGGGCCAGTGCAACACCGAGTACAGCGATGTTAACCACGTGCTCAGGGTCCTCACCCAGCCGGCGCGCATGCCTTTGGGCCAGGAGAATCCCTCCCGCCAAACCCAGCAGGATCATAATTGAATAGAACCGCAGTTGCAGCGCGCCGATTGTGATGCCTTCTAACTCAATCTCCACCGTCTCTCCTCCCCTAAGCTGCCGCGGAGCCAGCATTTAAACGGTCGAGCTAAACACCCAGAACGGCACTGTCGCCCATTATAGGCTAGTAACCTCGACTTTTAGCGGTTCCTCGGAAAACGAAAAAGCCGCCCTGCTGAAGCGGGACGGGCTGGTAAGGAAATTATCTTACAGCTATGCGGATTTACCCAGCCGGTACATCCGGGTGCCGCATACAGGGCATTTACCCTCAGTCGCCGGGCGGCCATTCTTCATGGTGACAGTCCGAGTGTCTGCCATTTCCTGTTCGCTCCGACACTTCATACAGTAGCCCCGCATGCGGCCCCTCCTTCCTCGAATCCCTCGATTTCCCCGGCAATCAGCGCTAGTTCCATGCTAGACTGGGTGCAAGCAAGAGTCAAGGGAAATTCCAACGATTTCAACACCAGGCTATAGAAATATCCCATTATATTTGCATATAAGAGATGCTATTAAGATCATATTATTGCGTATTTCTACGAAAACAGTAATACGTAATGCTGCATGCACGAGATATGCACCCTCGCTCCTTTGACACTCTCAGGGCGCGGTCACTATAGTAGCACCGGCATTGGCACTAGTGGCGCAACAGCTGGCCACGTCCCCTTCCCATGGAGGCTTGAATTGGCCGCGCTCCCCCACCAACACATCCAGTCCCTGATTCAATGTCCAGCGCCGCTGGTTACCGGGTATCGTGACCTGAATGCTCAGCTTCAGCCCAACGGCATGGACCTCACCCTTGAGGCAGTTTCGGAATTTCTTGGCGCAGGCCGATTGGGCCTCACCCCTGAGGAACGTCGCTTGCCAGACGCGAAGGAACTGGGCTTCGACGACCAAGGGTTCATTCATCTCGCGCCTGGGCCCTACCTGATTACCTTGAATGAGACGATTCATCTGCCCACGAATCTGATGGCCCTCGCCAAGCCCCGCTCCAGCCTCCTTCGCAGCGGCGTCACTCTACACAGCGCCGTCTGGGACGCCGGGTACCACGGCAGGTCCCAGGCCCTCATCACCGTCTACAACTCCTACGGATTCACCGTGGCTCGTAACGCCCGCGTACTTCAACTGGTATTCGTGTCCTTGGCCTCCGCCACCGCGTCGGCCTACGCCGGGCGGTATCAGGGCGAAAACCTCTCTCCGGCCTAGCAAGCAACCAATGAGCAAGACCGCATCCACAGCCGACGTTGTCATCATGGGCGGAGGCGTCAGCGGCTGCGCCGTCGCCTACTTCCTTGCCAGCGACCACCACCTTCGCTGCACCATTGTCGAGCGTGACGGCGTCGCAAACCATGCGTCGGGCAACGCGGCAGGCGAGCTGAGTCCCATTGGCCGCTACCGGCTGCCTGCGAGCGTCGTACAGTTCGGTGTGGAGGGCCTCAAGCTCCATCGCTCTCTGGCGCCAAAACTCCTGGAGGAGTCGGGCATCGACTACCAGCTCACCGACACGCCCATTCTGCGACCCGCCTTCACCGAGACCGAGATGACCGCGCTTCGCGAACAAATGGCATGGCAGAATGACATGGGTATCGAGTGTTCTTGGCTCGACGAACAGACTCTGGAATCGCTCCCCACCTGGTTGGCCTCAGAGTGCAGGGGCACCCTGTACACCGAAGAGGCGCAGCTGGAGACCCGGCTCTTTGCCCTGGCCCTTGCAGAGGCCGCCCAACGCAATGGAGTGACCATCAGCCACGGCGAGGTTACGGGTCTGCTCAAATTCGGCTCCCGTGCCAGCGGCGTGATGATGGGTGAAGACTCCATCCTAGCCCAGGCCGTGGTAATCGCCAGTGGCCCATGGAGTCTATACGCCAGCGATTGGTTAGGCAGCAGCGTGCCCGTAAAGCCAGTAAAGGGCCAGATCATCTATCTGGAGCCACCCATGCCAATGCCCGACCACGCCATTTTCCATGATACGGGCTTTGTGCTCCCCAAGCCCAGCGGTGAGCTCCTTGTGGGGACTACCGAAGAGGACACTGGTTTTGATACTACAACTACCCAGGACGCGGGGGGAAGCATCATGGAGGCCGTCGGGCGGTTGGCTCCTATGCTTGCGAGCGCGCGGATACGCCGGGTGACCGCCTGCCTGCGCGCCCAGTCCAGCGACGGCCTGCCGATTATCGGCACAGCTCCCGGACTGGACGGTGTCTACATGGCCACGGGGCATTACCGCAAAGGGATATTGCAGTCCCTGGTCACGGGCAAATACCTGGCCCAGCTTATCGCTCATGGCCACACAGACTATCCTCTCGAGCCCTTCTCTCCGCAACGGTTTACGGCATCCGCCTAGCTATGTCAGGGGAAGAACTGACCTACGCTCCAGCCTGGCGCTTGGCGAAGATGATCCGTGCCAGAGCCCTCTCGCCGGTGGAGCTGACCGAACACTTCCTGCGACGCATCGATGCCTATGAGGGTGGCCTCCACGCCTTCATCACCGTCGCCGCCGACCTCGCCATGAAGGCGGCCCGAACGGCCGAATCGGCCGTGATGAGAGGCGATGCACTCGGTCCGCTCCACGGCGTGCCCATTGCCATCAAGGACCTGAACGCCACCAAGGGCATTCGCACCACCCAGGGATCGCTTCTCCACAGCGATTTCGTTCCCGATGCGGACGATATTCCCGTAGAGCGCATCAGGCGGGCAGGGGCGCTCATTTTAGGCAAAACTAACACGCCGGAGTTTGGATGGAAGGCGACGACGGAAAACCTACTGGGCCCCGCCTGCCGCAATCCCTGGGACCCCAGCCGCACCCCAGGAGGCTCCAGCGGCGGCTCCGCTGTGGCCTTAGCGGCTGGCCTTACCCCATTGGCCCTCGGAGGCGACGCCGGAGGATCCATTCGAATACCCGCCAGCTTTTCCGGTGTCTACGGCTTAAAGCCCTCCGCCGGCCGGGTGCCTGCTTCCTACGAGGGGTCCGGAGGCTGGCGGGCGTTATCCCAGAACGGCCCCCTTGCGAATAATGTTCGAGACGCCGCTGTCCTTCTCCAAGTCCTTGCTGGCCCAGACCTTCGAGACGCTTTATGCCTGAGAGAAGCGCCTCCCGACTTCTCAACGGCTTTGGAAACTCAAAGTCTGAAGGGCGTGCGTATGGCCTGGAGTCCCCGCTTGGACGACCGGCCGGTGGACAAGGAGGTGGAAAGCGTTACTGCAGCTGCGATATCGGTGTTCCAGGATTTAGGCGCGACGGTGGAAGAGGCAGTACCCGAAATCCACACCGAATGCCTCATCGACGTGTTCGCCACCCTCCTGCTAACTGACATGGCACTATCGTTGGCGCCAGCGCTTGAATCCGGCGCAACGGGGCTCCTCCCGCCTAAGCTCGTGCGTTGGGTCACGGAGGCCGCAGCATGGCCCGCAACCAGGTTCTCCTCACGCCTCCGAGAAAGGGAATGGCACCGGCAGCGAATGGACGCTTTTTTTCAGCGCTACGACCTGCTGCTCACCCCGACCATGGCCACTCTCCCCTTCTCTCTAGAGGAGAACCCCACGGTAATTGACGGCGAAGCGGTGGACCCCGACTGGGGTTTTACGCCTTTTCTCTACCCTTTCAACCTCAGTGGACAACCGGCAGCGAGCATCCCCTGCGGCTTTTCATCTGCCGGACTTCCCGTGGGTCTCCAAATCGTAGGCGGCATCGGCAGGGAATGGGATGTACTGCGTGCCTCAGGAGCCTTTGAGGCAGCCGCGCCGTGGAGCAACCGCAGGCCACGCTTGACTGTGCCTAGTCCCCCGGAATAGCCTACATAGCAGGATAGGAGCTTGCACCTTCAAAATAGGAGGAGTGTCATGGCCATTCATCTCGACCATACCATTGTCCCCGCCACGGACAACGAGGCGGCGGCGAAGTGGTTCGCCCACATCTTCGGCCTCTGGTACGACGGGCCCACGGGCCACTTCGCGCCAGTGCGTGTCGATGATTCGCTGACCTTGGACTTCGACACCCGGGAGCAATTCGAATACCATCACTACGCCTTCAAGGTGAGTGACGACGAGTTTGACGCCATCTTCCAGCGCATCCAGGATGGGAGCATCGCCTTCGGAAGCCAGCCAAACGCCCAGGACAACTTGGAAATCAACCACAGGGGCGGCGGCAGGGGCGTCTATTTCCGGGATCCCAACGGCCACAGCCTCGAGCTGCTGACTCGGTAACCGGGCTCATACGGCCCTCCTCCCTTTTCCCCACCGGCTCATACCGAAGCGATTCAGGCGGTGCGCGCCGTAAAGCCACCGGCATGTTGCCTCGCCCACGCTACTCCGCGACTGTGACCGTGGCGGTCATAACCGGTTGGACCCTGCAGAAGTAGGCGACGGCGGTCAGCTGAGTGAAGGTAAAGCTGCAAGTCTGGATCGACTTGGTCAGCAGGCCGCTGTGCCAAAGCCCAATTGGATTGGGCGAGTCGCGACTGGCAGGGATATATGGCGTGGAGTCGGTATTGCATCAGCTCACCGTGGTTCCTACGGAGACGGCCCGGTTTTCCATGCTGAAATTGCCATTGACCGCAGAGGGCGGCTCCGATTCCATGGGGTTGCCGTAGCCACTGGAGTTACGTCCATTCCGACGTTGAAGAACCGCCGCAAAACATCTCCTCAAATCTGCATTGACATGTGGACGGGTGCTCCCTAGACTCCCCGCATGCGTATGAGCAAGTACGGCATAACGCGGGCTCACTTGCGACTGGGCTCCCAGGGTGAGGGGGGCGGTAACGGCGATGACCACTTCCAGGACATGGCTGGCAGCCACCACTTCGTTATCTACATCACGCCGCAGCGAAAGACCAAGGGTTATGCTGAGCTCAAGGCATTGGCGGAGGCCCAGGACTGCCATGTACAGCGAGTCGAGAACGATCCCCTGCTTCCTGGGAAGGACTACTTGGCGCTGAAGATTACCAAACCCGCCAAAGGCTCCCCTATCCCGGAGGAAGTTTTGCGCGCGGCACACCGATGGGTGCATAAGCGGAACTTCCTGCACAGCTTCTTTAGGCCATATGCAGGGACGGAGGGACGGACCTAACGGGGAGCGGATGCTCCTACCTCACGTTTTGCCATCTACCCTATTCGGATTGATGGCACTATATACCCTGTTGGAAACAGTCATAAACCGGGCTGACCAAGACAATCACGAGCTTTGCGGTCTCCAGCAACGGCCTGGTCATCTACGCCAACGAAGAGGGCGCCTACTTCGCCTGGGTGTCTCGCGGCAACGGCGCGAGCTGGACTCAGAGCACCATCGTTCAAATAAACGATCCCGCGCGGGCTCTCCAGTAACCTCCACATTGGTGATTTTCGCCTCGCAGAGCACGCTAAAGAGTTCCGCAGACGGTCTCAGAACAGTGCGACCCCTATGGCCATCGGTGACGGACCGCCCCGCCCCCCACTCTTTCGGGGGTCGTCTTCACGGCGTCCAATCCTAACGTGGTCTATGCCGAGAGCGACAGCTATTTGATTGTACCGGAGAGATCGAGCTGGATTTACCTGAGGGCTGCTGGCCAATGTCCGCGCTAAAGTACTCAACGTCCAAGCTAATTAGGGGCCCCGATTCATCGCGGTCCTTAATCGATTGCCGAGTCCCTTAAAGCCTTACACTCAGCTACCCATGCGCTTGAAGGGCTGCTGGCGCATCTCTGCCCAGCTCTTGCCACTCATCATGTCCTGCCACTGGCGATGGAGGTTCAGCTGGTTGGTATCGCCCATGTGGCCCTGCCAGCGTTCGGGAAGGTCGTCCGTGGCAGCGTGAATCTCCTCATGCAGTCCCATCTGGTAATTCAGCGGGTAACGCTTGGCGATGGTTCCCTTGTTTCCCTTGGTGCTCAGCTTCCAGTTGTCGCCGTCGTCCTGCTCAAACATGCCCGTGGGGCCGAAGTGGCGTTGGGCCGAGGCCCGAAGCGCGTTCTTCACCGCAGCGGGCGCGGCCTCGTCCACCAGAATGTACACCCAGCACTCGGTGCTGAACGGTCCCCGTGGGTTCCAAACGTGAATCTGGTCAGCGCTGGAATTAATGGAGAAGTTCGGGAACATGGCGTTCCAGCCGCCTATCCGCGCGCGGGTGTTGCCAAGGCGTTCCGTCATGACCTCGAAGCGTTGCTGGAAATAGTCCCGTATCCCTTGGTCCTTCATATCCGGCGGCACAACTGGGGCATCAGCCGCTTTTAGCTGGAAGCCACCGCCGCTCCCGTACTTCGTGGCGATACGAAAGGTGTTGGGACTGCTCTGTTGCCGAAACATCGCATTGATGGGCTCGCGCGCGTCCATCTGGCTCAATTGCCGACTGTTCAACACCGCGTGCCCCGCCATGATGGCGGAGAGGTGTGTGGTCCCGTGATAGCCATCTCCGATGAAGTTCTCGGCAGCGAACTTCCAGTTGCAGTCCATGTTCCAGCGGTGGATTCCGCCCACCACTTCGGAACCCTGACCCTGGGGGTTGACCCGCGTCTCCAGGAACCAGGCGTACTCACCCATGTACTCCAGCAACCCTGGCGCTTCCGGGTCCCAGTTTGCGAAGATGAGCCCGTGGAAACTCTCCAGCTGGCTCACCGCCACCAAGCCCCAATTTTCCAAGTCCAACTCCTCGTGGTACAGCTCCTTGAAGCCCGGCACCGTGATGAGCTTGCCCGCCAGGTCGTAGGTCCAACCGTGGTAGGTGCACATGAAGTTGTTGCGGTTGCCCAGGTCACTCCGTTCAACACTGTTGCCCCGGTGGCGGCAGCTGTTCAGCATGGCGTTGACCTTGCCGTCCTTGCCTCGTGTGACCAGGATAGGATCCTCGCCCATGTAGGTGTTGAAGAAATCGCCGGGGTTGGGGATTTGGCTCTCGTGGCCCAGGAAGAGCCAACTGCGAGCGAAGATCTGCTCCAGCTCCTGCTTGTATATCTCCGGGTCGGTGAAGTTCTTTCGGTTCACCAGCCCTCGCTCGGTATCAACCAGTTTGTCTACTTCGATAACCATGTGTCCTCCTTCGCGCCTTCTAAAACCGAGGATCCTATTGGGCTCAAGCTACGCTTGCGCCGCGCTCACGTTAATGGCTCAAGTATCGATGTTATCTGCTCCAGGAAAGAGCGGGGCCCGCACCGCCAAACTAGCCTGGCCTCTGCACGGTGACCCGCTGACGCCGCTCACGCCGGTACGCCCAACAACGGCCCAGGTAGGTCTCCACCTCTCGAAGGCCGAACTTCGAGCGTCCGTGGAGGCGGTCTACAAACCGGATGGGTACCTCCTTCACTGAGGCGTCGTTGCTCTTTGAGATAACTTCCAAGAGCAACTTGAAGCCCTTGGGGTCAAGCCCCGGCAGCAGCGGTTCCAACGCTGGACGGCGAAAGGCAGCGTATCCCGATGTAACGTCGCGCACCGCCAATCCAACGACGGCGCGGCCGTAGATGTTGGCCAGCCAACTGCTGAAGCGCCGCCAGCGGGGCCAGTTGTCGATGCCTCCTCCCGGTACGTAGCGCGACCCAACGACTATATCGGCCTCAGCAAGCATGTCCAGCATGACTGGCAGGTGCCTGGGATCATGGGATAAATCGGCGTCCATCATCACCCAGTAGCCGCCCAGGGCCAAGCGAAACCCCGCGGCCACCGCGCTCCCCAGACCCAACTTACCGGGTCGCTGGAGCAACTGCACACGGGGGTCTTCGGCGGTGAGCCGTTCGATAACCGTCGCCGTTCCGTCTGGGCTGCTGTCATCCACAAAGATGAGCTCGTAGTCCCACCTGCCTTCGAGCTTTTCTCGAATGGCCTCATACAACGGGGCCACATTCTCCCGCTCATTGTAAGTGGGGACGACAATGGAAACTTTAGAGGACGGTTCGCCAATATGCATAATGCCCATCCTCATTTCGAGCAACCTGCGGGGGCAGCGAGACTGAAGGCTTTTTCGCTTTGAGCGATAGTTTACCGCTCTCGGCAACGAGAGGGATATCCAAACCTTACGGCCGGAGCACCGCTGGTCTCAATCCTCAGAGACCGCTAGCCTTTCATGGTCGCGGTACCCTCAAATTTCGCGGTAGTCGGATCCAATGGGATATCGGCCCAGCTCTCGGCGTTCATGTACTGCTGCCAGGTCAAGTACATGTTGCGCTGCGGGTGCTCGCCCTGGGCCTTGGGGAGAATCCCACGAGCCGCCGGCAGCCGAGGGTCGCTCGATTCGTGACCGACCCCCATGGAAATATCTTGGACATACTTCCGGGCTATGGGGCTCTTCCCCGCTTCCGAGCTGCCCCGCCAGTTATCCATATCGTCCTGTTCCAACAATCCGCTGGGCCCAAAGGTTTGCATTGCGCTGATCCGTTGCATGTGCTGGATAGACTCTGGCGCCTCCGCGTCTGTATAGCCCCATGCCCAGACCTCGGTGTGAAGGGGACCCCGCGGCAACCACAATCGCATGACTCCGCCACCCAGATAGGAGAAGTTAGGCCACACCGTATGGTGGGCGGTTCGTATGCGATATGCCCGGTCGTAGCCAAGCCGCTCCTCGACCTCGCCACGGATCGACTTCTCGTATTCCACCAACTCCGGCTTGGTGAATTGAGCGATCATAGCCCAGTATTGCTCGTCGCTTTCGGCAAAACTCACGCCACCCGTACCGTGGCCATTGCCAGCTGATATCTGATTACCTGGACGAGAATACGGGGCCATTTCCTTGCCCTTGGGCTGGCTGCCCGCCATGGTCCGGTAGCTCCGCAGCACCATGGTCGCGGAGCGGTGACTGATGGAGGCGTGATAGCCATCGCCGATGAAGTTGTCGGCGGAGTTCTTCCAGTTATTGGGGATGATCCACTTGTCAGGTCCGAAAACCTTCGTGCCACCCTCACGGCGGTTGAACGTCACATCCAGATACCAGCGCATGTCACCCAGGTAGTCCTCCAGGCCCGGCGCATCCTCCGCCCAGGTCGCGAAGACGAACCCCGCGTAGCTTTCCAGATGTGCCACCGGCACCAAGCCGAGCGAATCCACGTCCAGCTCGCCGTAGTAGGCCTCTTGCAGACCGGGAACGGAAACGAGTTTCCCTTCATTAGAATAGGTCCAGCCGTGGTAGGAGCACATGAAGTTCTTAGCGTTCCCATCGTCGGCCCTCACGATGCGGTTCCCCCGGTGACGGCACATGTTTAAGAAAGCGTGAACCTCGCCCTTGGCGTCGCGGGTGAGGATGACCGGATCCTCCCCCATATAGGTGAGGAAGAAGTCGTTGGGGTTGGGGATTTGAGTCTCGTGGCCGATAAAGAGCCAAGCGCGACCAAAGACCTTCTCCAACTCCTCCTGGTAGATACCAGCATCACTGAAGATACGCCTGTCCAGCTTACCTTTTTCCATGTCCACGATCTGGTACTTTTGGCTTACAACCATCGTGTTTCTCCTAGTGTTTGTGTTCTTCAACCCTAGCCTCGGGTTACGCCCAAAGACGCCTCCGGGGACGGAAGTTAGTCAGCGATGATCACTTCCTGGACGATGTCCTCTTCAATCCGAAGAGTCACTTTCCTGTTGGTGAGCAAATAGTAGTCCACGGACTGGGGTTGCAGCAGAAACTCATAGGTCGCTTGCTTCCCCGATTCGTCTTCAAACTCCAGGCTGGTCACCGTAATATCCACCTTGCGCAGTATCCCCGTCACTTCCTTCGCGGCCATGTTCACCTCCTCCTTCGTGAGGATTATCAACGAGTGTGTCCCCAGCAGTACCCGACAATAATACGTTGCAACTGTATCACAATCGCACCTAGGTGCAGATGGCTTCTTGACTCCACCACGGCGGTGTGTACCATTGCGAAGGCCCGCACAACACGGCACCCATCTCCAAAATTCAGAGGAGCATACCATGCGTGAATTTCACCCAATCGGCGATCATGTCGTCGTCAAGCCCATCAAGAAGGACCAGCAAACCAAAGGTGGAATCGTCATTCCGGACACTGCCACAGAGCGGCCTGAGGAGGCACAGATTATCGCAGCCGGACCTGGACGCATCACGGAGCGCGGCGTTTTGGTCCCCATGGCGCTGCAAAAGGGGGATCTCGTCCTTTTCAACAAGTTCGCGGGGACCCAGCTCACCGAAGATGAGGAGGAGTATTTGATGCTGCGCGAGGGAGATGTCCTCGCAAAGATCAGCAAATCGTAGGGGTTCCCTGCCTACAAACGCCCAGAACATCGCGTTGGGGACTCTTAGCCACCTAGCTTGAACGGCCTTTCGGATGCTCCGTCCGAGGCTTCCAGGAAGTGCCCGTCGGTGCGAACCAGGCACGCTTCCCCCCTCATCTAATCTATGGATAGATTTGCACGTAATGGGAACTACCGGTATTGTCCACACCCTTGACCGCACTAGACAACGATCAACGGTCGCTCTTCGGGGTTCGGCTCTCTCGGGCCCAGAAAATAGCCCTCTTCCTCCTTCTCAGCACCTTGATTGCGGGCTTTACCGCATGGCTGCGACCACTGCTGGGGGACATCGGGCCAGTGGGTTATGCGGTGGCGTTCATCTTGAGCGCCCTGGGATCGGCCAGTGTTGTCATACCTGTACCAATCTTCGCTGCGCTGATAGTACTCGCCAAGGACTTCGATCCCATCCTCGTAGGCATCGCCGCCGGATTTGGGGGGAACCTTGGCGAGCTCACCGGGTACTGGCTAGGCACTCAATGTCAGATACCTCTCGAAGGTAGCCGGATCGAAAGGTTTATGAGTAGGGCGATGGGCCGGTTTGGCGGCGACGTGGTATTCGGCGCCGCCCTCCTCCCTATTATCCCGCTGGATGTGGCGGGCCTCATCGCAGGTGCATCAGGCTACCCGAAAAAAAGTTCCTCTTGTACCTGGCACTAGGCAAAGTCCCTATGACCGTCTTGCTGTTCTATTTGACGATAGAAGCGGTGAGCTGGGCGGAACCCTACCTCAAGTGGATAATGTAAACGTATCCCCGGCATGCAGGGTCGGAACAAAACAAAAGAGGGGGCCGGAATTTTATCCCGGTCCCCTCTTTTGTTTACCTAGTCTTTATTCGGTTAGCGGGCTGCTACGGCCGATTCTTCGGTCGGCCAATAGGCCATACCAAGCCCAGTGACGGTCTTGGCACCCTCAACGTAATCGAGGACGGTAGCCCGGGAACCCACCTCTTCCATAGCGCCGGCGACGGTAATCCACGCGCGGACCTCCCCCGTGCCGCCAACCATGGTGTCCGAGTCAAAGGTGTACATAGCCTTGGTGGCCTGGCCGTTGCCCGCGGCGAGTTGCTCGAGAAACCATGTGTCCAGGGGCACGTCCAACCAACCGGAGCGCTTCCCACCGGGGTGGTGGGCCAGACCGCCGGAACCGAGGATGGCAATACGCCGGGGGTCGTCCTTGACCAACCGTGCAATCGCCTGGCCAAGGTCATAGCAACGTTTGGCCGAAAGGCTAGGCGGGTCGTAGGTGTTCTCAAAAATCAAGCAGACTTTGGTCTGCACCTCTTCGAAGAGCACGGAGGTTGGGTTCACAAAGGCGTGGGGCAAACCCTTCCGCCGGCCGGGAAGGTTCACCAGCGCGGAGGAGAAGGAGATGTCGAAGTCTTCCTCCTTGACCAGCTTGGTCAGCAGCCATTTTGAGAACTCAACATCGACCTCCATCTCGACCTGTGGGGGCTCCGGATCGCCAAGGGGACCGCCGGGCTTGTTGCCCTTGGCATGCTCACCCAAGTAAATCATAAACTGGGGAACGTTGGATCGGTCAAATTCCTCGACCTGGTCGCCGCCGATAATAATCAGGATCTCCGGTTTGTAGGCCTCAAACTGCCTCCTCATCTCGGCGTGACCCGCATCGATCCGGCGGATCATTTCCTGGAGCTGCTCGCCAGACTCATTAGAGACCGAGGCGGGTTGCGGGATTCCGCGGTCCAGGCTCAGACGCTGCCACAGGGCATCCCAACCCTCTTCGGTCTTCTGATACATTCCCGGAGCGTGTGAAGCTGCTAGTCCTAGTCCGAGTGGCATACGCCCTCCTTATTCCTCTACCGAATCGATCTGCTTCCTTCGAAGATTGTACCTCATTCTAACTATCTTAACTGAGGGGCCAGTGGGCAAAGCCGATGCCCGTCATGGCCCGCAGCGCCGGTATGTAATCAATCGTAACCGCCTTGCCCCCTTTGGCCTCCGCTGCAGCACCCGCGGCGATCCAGGTGCGAATCTGACCAGTGCCGCCGCGTATGGTATCGGAGTCAAGGTCGAACATTGTTGTCAGGCGTTGGGAATCGCCCTTCCCGAGGCGATTCAACACGAACTTATCCAGCCTGTCATCAATCCAACCGGCGCGGGCACCGTTGGGGTCGTGGGAGAGACCACCCACCGCAAGCACCGCAACCTTGGCAGGCAAATCCTCCAAGACACCTCCCAACGCCTTACCGAAATCGTAGCAGCGATGGCCGGTGGGTGTGGGCTCCATGTGACAGTTAATGAAAATGGGGATGACGGGCACATTCATCCCATCCAAAAGCGTCGCGGGGAGACGGGTGAACGCCGAGCTCGTGCCGTTCTCGGGTTTCCCCAAGGGGTTCTGAACGCTCATGTAGCTCATATCGAAGCTTCGATCCACCAACTCGGCCTGGATTTCCCAGGCCAGGCTCGGAGCGCACGGCAGCGTCACCATGTGATCTTCGGGCTTCTCGCCCAGAGCTTCGATGGCCGTGGTACCGGAGATCTCCTCGCCAGTGTATGTACTGAATTGGGGCACCTGCACATCGGAGAAGCAGGTACCGTCGTCATAGCCTAGCATCACTAGAACATCGGGCTGATAGGTCTTGAGTTGGCCTTTCAACGCCTCGAATCCTTTGTGGATGCGGTCGATGTACTGGTCGACAATCTCGTCGGTCTCCTGTTCAAGCTCGTTGGGTGACGGAATGCCCTCCGTGACCTGGCTGCTGTAAATCGCTTGCCAGTCCTTCCGTGGCCGGTACATGGGGGGCACGTTAGACGCCGCCAAAACCAGACCTAGCATAGAACCTCCTGCCTCTCTCTTCGAGCGGTGCTACGCTCGTTTCTCTTGCACAGCACTCCCGACTCCCGCGCGGGGAGAAGGCTTTCGCCTGATTTCCTCCCCTATCGCACAAACCATAGGGGAGGTGAGCCCTGTTAAGCGCACCCCCCCATGGACTTCATCAAAACCTCACTTGCACCGCTCACCATCAGCAAGGCGATTTAGCCGCCGCACTTGCTTTACCTTGACTACCCTTTCAAAGTGGCGGTGCCTTCGAACTTCGCCGTAATAGGGTCGATGGGGATATCGGCCCAGCTCCCGGCGTTCATGAACTCTTCCCAGCGGGTGTAGTAGGACCGATGGTTAGTCTCGGCACAAAAGGACTGGGAGTGCCGTACCCCTGGGAATTTATCAATTTTGGTGTCGTGACCAATGCCCATGCTCAGGTCTTGGGGCAGGTGACGAACAGCCGTGTAAGCACCGGAGTCGGTCACTTGCGCCCAGTTGTTCATGTCGTCCTGAGCGTGGATGCTTGTCAGGTGGCTGGCACTCGCCTGGGGCATCTGTTGAATCGCCGCCCGCTTGATCTCCTCCGGTGCGTCCTTGTCCACCTGTACCCATGTCCAGACCTCGGTCATGCGTGGGCCTCGCGGGATCGCCAGCGCCCCACCCAAGAAGAGGTTGGGGAAAATATTGGAATTGCCGGGCTGCACCCGCCGGGCCCGTAGGGTGCCCAAACGCCGCTCCATCTCTGCCTGCCGCTCCTGTTCGTATACCGCCCTTGAGTCCCTTGTCTTGTCCCAGTCCCGCAGGTTGCTGGACATTTGGCCTTCGCGATCCTCATCCAGGATGGTAACAAGCAGGCCATGGCCATTGCCCGCGCTGACCTGACGGCCAGGCTGAAGAAAGCGCTCTCGGTGGCTCAGGTATGTCCTGGACTGACCACCCTTAAATTGGGCCTGCACAATGGCCGACGAAGCGTGGGTGATGAGCCCATGGTGGTTGTCGCCGATGGCATTCTCGCACGGCGCTTTCCAGTTACAGGGCATAAGCCACTTGACCGGGCCTATCCACTCGGTGCCGTTGTCGCGATGGTTGTAGCGCACGTCCATATACCAACGCATGTCGCCCAGGTACTCCTCAAGTGTCGGGGCGTCCTCCGCCCACGTGGCGAAGACCAACCCCGCGTAGCTCTCTAGGTGGGCCACCGGCACCAGCCCGAGGTTGTCCACGTCCAGCTCGCCGTAGTAGGCCTCCTGCAGACCGGGAACGGAAACGAGCTTCCCTTCATTAGAATAGGTCCAGCCGTGGTAGGAGCACATGAAGTT
>CAUZHS010000020.1:0-22805 GCA_963579845.1 Dehalococcoidia bacterium
ATTTGCCACTACTCATGAAGAAGTAACTATGCCTTTGCACGTTACTGCTTGCCCGGAATGGAAAATCAAAACGGAAGAACATCCCTGTAATAGCAGAGGAATGGATGGCAGTTTCTCTGATGGTGGTTATCGTGATGGAGGCTTAGCAGAAACGCGTGGATATCTTTGGATTTCAGGCTCGTCGGGCTACACGACTACTCTCATTCGTCATGAAATGGTCCATCAAATGGGATTAGGGCATGTGAAATGCAAAGGAAGCATAAGTATTGTTCCTGACTACCAGGGCCAATATTGGACGGCGTCTGACTTGGCAGCCATAGCCGTCCATCAAGAGGTAAGAACCACCCATGGAATGACGATGGATCAAGCACGATCAGCGCTTGGTATTCCGAAAGATAGTCGATGGGAAGAGTTGCTGGCAGACCGTTCGTTAGTTTGCGAAAACCAGGTGGCCGCCTACGATGCACTCGCTGCAAAGCTGCAGTCAAACAGCGAATGATGGAACCGGAGCACGTCTAGGTGAGTACCTTTGAAGACGGGAGCCTTCAACGTCAAGCCACGCTGACGATATCGAGCCACGTGGTAGGCATCGCTCGGTCCGACTGAGCTGTGACCGTCAGGGTGGTGCAGGAAAGACTAGGCCACTCAAAGATGAGTACCACAATGGATATCTACTCCCATGTCGTACCGAGCATGCAGAAAGAGGCTGTTAAGCAGTTTGCGATGGCTCTAGAAACCTCAGGATAACAACAACCTGTAGGACTGTTTGTAGGACTTGCCTAAAGAATAAGCCCCCTGGCCATAAACCAGGGGGCTTATTTATTCCTAATTAGTTGGTGGAGCTGAGGGGATTCGAACCCCTGACCCCCTGCTTGCAAAGCAGGTGCTCTCCCAGCTGAGCTACAGCCCCACGCCTGGTGCGGTATCCAGGAAATTGAATTGATGCGCATCAGGAGCACAGTGCCTAGTTGCTAGCACTCTAGTTAACCACGAAGCAACCAACGATACGCCGAGAATACTACTCCCTACCAAATCCCCTGCAGTATCTCTCCCACAACTGCCACTGTCCAATCATCGCCTCCCCATACGTGCACTCACCATGGAAGTCGGCTTCCACCGCTCCACTAGGAACACAACCTGGGCAAACGTGACCCCTACTATTACATCCCCGTGCCAAGGCACTCACTCCAAGGTAGAGGGCCTCACCGCGGAGCTGTTCGCCGGTGCACAGCAGAGAGACCTAGAAACCAAACAAAAGCAACGGTGAGCTACCTCACGTGTTGCTATAACGAAGATTCAGGGCAGGTGTATTTCCTCGTGGAGTCCCTCGGATTCACGACAACACCACCGGACCGCCCACTCCGCATAACCATTAATACCCTTCGCAAACTAGTGCTGCGTACCGACCACAACACAACACTCTTCATGGCCATGACCGGCCGCAGATCCCTAGCCCACAGGTATTCGCTCATGACAGAAATCCACCTACGCTGAGCCTTCAGGAATGCTCGCGGCTGGGGCGAACCCACTCTGCAAGCCCGGTCGATTAGCCGTCTCCAGCCCATGTGGCGAGCCCATCGCTCTCACCCAACGAGGCGCAGTTCCTGCTCTTCATAGGAAGAACCGACCCTCGTGATTATTTCAGGCCAGGATAAAGCGCTTACGAAAGTGAGGTGCGCGAGGAGCGGCTTGATAGCTCCTTCGGCCAGAGCATCCCATGACATGAGCGCGCACCGGTTCAACTGATGCAACCAATTCACCTGTCCCTACACAGGCATCTGTACTCCTGGAATGTCCACCCCCGACAGAAGCTCCGACACTATCCGGTAACGCTCAAAGGGAGGCATCACGTAAACGCCCGCTATTCGACCGTGGATAGCCTGAAGCATCTCCTGACTAATAACGAGCCCCTCTTCGGCTGGGTTTTTCGCCCTTCCAACGCGATCAATAATCGCTGGCGCTACGCTAATACCGGGCACTTCGTTATCCAGAAATTGGGCGTGGCGCACGCTACGCAGAGGCAGGACGCCGAGCAGAAGTGGCACGGGAAACCCACCCAACCGCTGCCACAATCGCTCCACCACCTCGGGGTCGTAGACCGGCTGAGTCAAAAGAAAGTGCGCACCCGCCTTCACCTTTCGCTCCAGCACCCTCAGCTCCCTATCCATGTCCGAAGCCGCGAGGTTCAGCGCACACCCAACCAAAAAGGAGGTGGGCTGGTCCAAAGCACGGCCATTAGCGTCGGCGCCATTATTGAATGAGTTCATGAGACGAATGAGACCGGAGGTGGTCACATCGGCCACCGCAGTGGCATCGGGATAGTCGCCCGTGGTCGACACGTCACCCATCACCGTGAAGATATTCCGCACCCCCAAAGCGTGGGCGCCGAGGAGGTCGGAGTGCAGTGCGAGCAGGTTTCGGTTCCGGATAGCCATGTGCAAAACTGTCTCCACACCCAGACGACTCTGGAGGAGCGAAGCCGTGGCCAGCGCTCCCATCCGCCCCTGGGCCCGGGGACTATCCGCCACATTTAGCGCATCGATAACGCCCGTTACCTCCCGCAGCTTGTCCAGAGTCTTACTGATATCAAACCCTCTCGGGGGATCCACCTCCACCGTGACCACGAACTTCCCATTGCCCAAGCGCTCCGCTAGACCCGTCGGCTCCGGCTTGGGAGCACTCGGCAGAGCGGTCTCGGCACCTTGCGGAGCTAAGCCGATGGGCCGGCGGCGGCCAGAGCCTTTAACTCCCCGGAGCGCGTTCCGCATAGACGCGATATGCTCTGGAGTGGTGCCACAACAGCCGCCAATGACCACCGCGCCCGCCTCGGCCATAAGCCGCGAGCGTTGGGCCATGTACTCAGGGTTCGCCGTATAAGCCAGCCGTCCATCCGCCAAGGTGGCGAAACCAGCGTTGGGCCGGGCAACCAAAGGGGAGTGGGCCACCGCCGCCATCTGCTCCATCACCTGCAAAAAGAGCTCCGGGCCCACGCTGCAGTTACCTCCGATGACATCCACTCCCAACGCTTCCAAGGCCACCACCACCTCTTCCGGAGTATCTCCCCCCGGAGTATTTCCTTCTTCCGTGAAGGTCATCTGGGCAACGATGGGCACATCGGCTACCGATTTCACCGCCCGTACCGCAAGTTCCATCTCTGAGAGCGACCCAAAGGTCTCCAGCACCAGGAGATCCACACCCGCTCCGGTGAGCACAGAGGCTTGCTGGGCAAATGCATTGTGGCCCACCGCGGCGTCCAAAACGTTGGACGCCAGGCCACTCCCGCCCAGGGGGCCCATCGATCCTGCTATCCATACATCCTGGCCCGTGAGCTTCCGGGCCTCCTGGGCCGAGTTCACCGCCGCCCTGTTTATCCCCTCCACCTGCTGGGCCAATCCCAAGACTCCCAGCCGGACAGCGTTGGCACCGAAGGTATTGGTCTGGATCAATTCCGCGCCCGCCTGCAAATAGTCCAGATGAACAGCCTTCACCTGATCGGGATGAGACAGGCTCAAAGCGTCCACTGATTGATCGAAGGCATGGACCCCACGGGCGTGGAGAAGCGTGCCCATCGCCCCGTCGCACAAAAGCACTCCATGGCCCAATCGGTCGATGAAGGAGGAAGCGGTCATATAGAAAAAGTCGTCTCCAGAAAAAGGGTGGTATCCTCCTCATTCTACCAGGCATAGGATGCCCTGCACCCCTACCAGGGTGAGCCCTAGGCCCATACCAGGATCAGGGTACCCCCGAACCAATATCTGAGGAACCCAGGAGTAGGACTGCTTGCCTCAGGCATCCGGGCCCCCATGTGTGGGTGCAGGCCACGCCCTGCCAGAGCGTCTATGAACGACGGACCATCTCTCTCGCTCTTCAACTGGCTCCTCGCCGCCATACCCATCGTTCTGCTTGTGGCCGCCATCCTCTGGCGGGGCTGGAGCGCACCCAGGGCCGGGGCCATTGCCTGGTTGATTGCCCTTAGCCTTGCCTTGCTGAGCTTCGGCGGTAGCGCCACCACCCTGGCCCTGGCCAGTGCCAAGGGCCTAAGCCTCAGCCTCTTCGTCCTCAGCATCGTCTGGACTTCCATCTATCTCTTCAACATCGCCCTTCGACTCCGCGGTATCGAGGCCATCGGCCGGAGCATGTCACGTCTAGCCAACGACCGCCTAGTCCAAGCGCTCCTCATCGGCTGGGGGTTTTCCGGGTTCATTCAAGGCATCACCGGCTTCGGAGTACCCGTGGCTGTCGCCACTCCGTTGCTGGTAATGATGGGCTTTCCCGTGATACGGGCCGCCGCCATCGTCCTGGTCGGCCACGGTTGGGCGGTTACTTTCGGGTCGCTAGGCTCCTCCTACTACACCCTGGCCCTGGTTACCGGACTCCCGGAGGACGTGCTCGCCCCCCACGTGGCGCTCCTCTTCGGCCTGCCTCTTACTGTCACCGGGCTGGCGGTCGCCCATATCCAATCCGGTATGCGAGGCCTTATCCGCAGCATGCCGCTGGTGCTAGCGGTGGGAGGGTTGATGACGCTGACCATGTGGTCCCTGGCAGTGGCTGGCGCTCCGCAAATCGCCTCCGCCGCAGCGGGGCTGGTGGCTGTGGCGGGCATCGCCGGGCTCTCACGCACACCCCTCATCCGAAACGAGCCCGCCGCCGAAGCCTCCATCACCCCCCCCCCGCCGTCCTCGGATGAGAGCGCGACGGACAGACCCATGGGCTTCCACATGGGGTTCCTCCCCTACTACTTTCTGATTGGCCTCAGCATCCTTTCCTTGGCAAGCCCCATTCAGAGCCTGAGTCGACACCTCACGTGGGGACTCGACTATCCGGGCTTTTCCACCGCCGACGGATTTCGTGTCCAAGCCGTCCAGGACTACGCCAGCATAGGATTGCTGGACCACCCCGCGCCGCTCATCGTCGCCTCGGTCATCATGGCCGCAGCCGTTTACGCCCTAAGGCACCGTTGGCGCAAGGGCGTCGGCTGGGAGGCGCTGCAAGCAACCTATCAGCAGTCCATAGCCACTACAGTTGGCGTGGCGACCATGGTTATGATGGCCGTGATCATGGCCGATATGGGAATGACCACCTTGCTGGCGCAGGGCATCGCCCAGGCGTCGGGCTCGGTCTTCCCTGTTCTCTCGCCCTATGTGGGCGTGCTGGGCGCCTTCATGACAGGGAGCAACACCAACTCCAACGCCATGTTCGGGCTGCTGCAGGTGGAAGCCGCCAAAGCGTTGGACATCGGTCAGGTAACCATTGCCGGCGCTCAGACCGTTGGAGGCTCCATCGGCAGTTCAGTCGCCCCTGCCAAAGTACTGGTCGCAGCCGCTCTAACAGGCCTGGCCGGACGCGAAAGCGAGATCCTCCGGTTGGCCATCCTTTACGTCCTGGGCCTGGTGCTGCTGGTCGGACTCGAAACCATCATCATCACCAAGTTCGTCACGAATTGGGCCCGCTGAAGCTCGGAAACCACTCTGTTTAGGAGAAGAGAAGTATTGCTCCCACCAGCGTTAAGACAACACCTTCGACGTATCGTACTGGTAGGCCTTATCGGCGCCCTCCCGCTCCTCTACCTGGGAGGGGTTACGCTGGAGAGTACAGGCTTTTCCACCGCCGCTCTGGCCGTTACCGGCGTGGTCGCGATCCTGGCTATTCTCTCCTATTGAATTGGCTTGAATTAAACGGAAACCGCTAGCGTTTGGCCGTCTCACCATAGAGGCGCTCCTACGGCGCCTGGCGGCTGGGAACACTCGACCGGACGCCATCGCCCTCATCTTCGTAACTGTCGCCGCTAGGTTCCGGCTGGAACACTTTAACCACCCGTACCGTGTTCATACCCCGTTCAAAGGCCATCCCTACTTTGGCACCTGGGTGAAGGTCGCTTAGTTTCCCTATCAAGCGGGCTTTGCCTTCGATAACTTGCACCTTGTGACGCTCGCCGTTGGGTAATTCCAGTAGGAGGTCCAACCGCATGCGAGGCGTGCGGTCGATGACCAGCCGTGTAATATTGACACTAATAACCACAACCCTCACCTCTATTAGTTCGGACGGTGACGTGGCGGTCGGCCTGAGGGGCTGATCACGAGAGGGAGTCCCGATGGGAGCTAGCGCCTCGGGAGTCCCCGTCGCCACATCTTGGCGCGGAGCGGATGTCGGAGCAGAGATGGCCGTATTGTGGGCGTGTCGAACAGTGTCAAACAGTTCCAGCGCTGTCTGCATCTTCTCGCGCTGGTACTGTACGCTGTGAAACAGGAGGTCCAGCTCCCTTTTGGTCTCTATGTTGTCGACATTGCCCGAGAACTTCTTGATCTGCTCCTCGGCCAGGATGAGTCTTTCATGAAGCTCCAGGAGGCGGTCCAGCCGCACCGTCACCGTAGCCACCTGGCCCGGAGTTTGCTCCGCCGCAGCGCCGTCGGGCCGGGAAATGGAAGACGGCGCCACGTCAACCACCGTCACCACCCGTTTGACCGGCGCCTCCGTCAGCACGCGTGCCCGTTCTGAATGCCGCTGAATCTCCTTCGCGAGTCGCGGCACAAAGCGTACGCGGCCCTTTTTTGTGACCGTATCCAACTCTTCAACGCGCCGTTCCAAGAGCTCGGCGTGAAAATTCGCCTTGCGGCTGTCGGAGATGGCAAACATGATCTGGGCGCGCTCACCAACCTGCTTCACTGGATAGAGCACATCCCCCGGCACGCTGTTCTGAGCGGCCAGGGCACTGCCGCCACTTCCGCCAAGTACCACCAGCATTACGGCAACGGTGGTCACGGCAAGCCGGGTGCTGATGCCGAACCGAAGCAGCCTACCAGAGGTAGTACCCAGCCAACGGGGCCGCCACCAAGGCATGGCAGCACGCTTCCTATCCAACGCGTCGAAAAAACGCAGGCGTGCCTGACGATTCCGTTCTGGGTCCGGAGAAAAGTCAGCCACCGTATTGAAGCGGACCGCCGTGCTCAGCGCCTCCTGAAGCTCGGCGGCATGCTCCGGATAATCACCAATACAAGCCTCAACCAGCTCGCCGCGAAGCAGCACCCGGTCAAGGCATTCATCCAATATATCGCTAAATGACCTCAGCATCTCAAGTCCACCCCGGCACTGAGCCCGGCCTCCTCGCCCACTATCCCGCCATCCAAAAGCCCCCGGAGCGCCTTGATAGCAGTCCGCTGAAGCTCTCGGACGGCCCCATTGGTACGTCCCATGATTCCGCCCGTCTCCTCCGAGGATAGGCCTCCCATGAATCGCAGTGAGACCACCTCCTGCTGAGCAGGGTGGAGGCTCTCCATGGCGGCATACACCGTTTCCATGGTCAAAGATTGCTCCACCTCCGCGGCTGTGTTCGACGATGCAGGCAAGACCATAACCCCGTCGATGGGAACACTCTGCCGACGGGCGCTCTTGCGGTAATGATCGATGACCAGGTTGTGGGCGACTCGGAACAGCCAGGCCTGGGGCGGGCCGTCCCGTTGCTCGATTCTCCCAAGCGACTCGACGGCGCGTAGAAAGACATCGCTGGCCATATCCTCGGCCAAGTCGCGGTCGCCGACGCGCGTGTAACAGTATCGGGCGACCCGGGCATAGTATTTCTCGTACAGCGCGGCAAGGGTATCGGCCTCGCGTTGGGTCCCTTCAGAACCAGAGATCACCACTGAACGGTTCTCCTTGAGCGGATTGAGCAGGACACTGCGTGGAGCCATTTTACCGTCTCGGGTAGCTATCTCCCATGGGCGGCTTGTTGTCCATCTCTGGCCGTAGATAACCATGTCTTTCCCTCTCAGGATAGGAAACGCCAAGACTCAGAAAGTGTCAGGGCAAGTTCAATTCTGCTACCATTACGGGACGCTGCCACGATGAAAGGACATCCCAATGGAAAGACCACAGCTCAGCTCCAAGGAACAATTCGGACGCACCGCCGAAGCCTACTCCCGTAGCTGGTCCCACCGCACCGGGGAGACCATCGAGGTGCTGGAGCAGATGGTTGCGAAGAACGGACGGAGATTCCATCACGCTGTAGACATCGCCACGGGCACCGGCTTTGCGGCCTTCACCATCGCGCCTTACGCCGAACGGGTGACGGCCACCGACATAACACCTCAGATGCTGGATCAGGCTAGGTCCATCGCCGCCGAGCGGCAGATTGCCAATATCACCTTCAGCCTAATGGCCGCCGAGTCCCTCCAATTCCCTGATCAATCCGCAGACCTCGTCATCTGCCGGATCGCGGCCCACCATTTCCTGGAGTTCGATGCGTTTTTGTCCGAGGCCAATCGGGTGCTGGAGCCCGGGGGCGTGCTGGTGGTCTGCGATACGTCGGCACCCGAGGACCCGGAGCTGGCCGATTGGATGAACGACATTGAGGTCCGCCGCGATACCAGCCACATCCTGAACCGATCTCCATCCCAGTGGCAGCAGGCGCTGGAGACGCATGGATTCAACGTCACTGACGCCCAGGTCTGCTCCACGTGGCATGAAATGGAGGACTGGACCTCCCGCGCTCAGGTCCCCGACGACGAACGACTTCGGATTCGCGCTGACTTCCTCGCGACAACTCCCGCCCACCGGGATGCCTTTCAAATCACCATCGGTGACGACGGTGTTATCAAATGGTCGTGGGACGCCGCGGTATTACGGGCAGAAAAGCCGTAACCGCACACCGAGAGACAGCGACGCGCTCCTACAAAACCCTTCAGCCCAAGAAAAAAGACATCCGCCCTTGCCCTGGGCCTACGTGGCGTGGCCCTCGGTCATGAAGGCCTGGGCCGAGGCGAGGCTGGCTCCGATGGGCACTTCAAAGCCCTGCGCACTCAGCGCCTCTTCCAGTATCGAGAGCACGTGAAAGACGTTGCTAGCGGTGGAGTTATACCCCATAAGTCCGATACGCCACACCTGGCCGGCGAACTCGCCCAAGCCCGCGCCGATCTCTGTGTTGTGCTTCGCCATCAGGTACTTACGGACCGCAGCCTCGTCGACTCCCTCAGGCACTCGGATCGACGTGAGGGCCGCCAGACGGTAGCCCTCTTGCGCAGCCATCTCCAACCCCATCGCGGTAAGACCAGCCTGAAGCGCGCCGGCGTTCAACTCGTGGCGGCGGAAACTCTCCTCCAGCCCCTCTTCCAGCAGCAACCGCAAGCCCTCCCGCAACGCGTAGACCATGGTGACTGGAGCCGTATGGTGATACGCCCGCTCGTGCCAGTACCGGCGCAGTTGGGAGAGATCCAGGTAAAAACTCTGGACCTGTGTTTTCCTTGATTCCATCATTGCAACAGCGCGGTCGCTCATGGTCAGCGGCGCCAGACCAGGGGGACAAGCCAGGCACTTTTGGGTTCCTCCATAGCAAACGTCAATGTTCCATTCGTCTGTTCTGAGTTGCATCCCTCCCAGTGACGTGACCGCGTCCACCATCAGCAATGCACCGGCATCTAAGGCAATCTCCCCCAACTCCGCCAGCGGAGTGATGACCCCCGTGGAGGTCTCTGCATGCACCACGGCAATGACCTTAACCTTGTCGTGCAGGGAAACCTCTTCTTTCATCGCGGCGGGGTCCACCGGGCTTCCGTACGGAAAGGCTACCTCATATACCGTCGCTCCACAGCGGCGAGCCACCTCGGCCATACGCTGGGCAAAGTAGCCGTTGGAGCCGACCACTACCGTGTCACCTCGTTCGATGACATTCACCATCGCCGCTTCCATCCCGGCGGTACCGGTACCGGAGATGGGCAGGGTCACGGAATTACGTGTCTGGAAAACCAAACGCAACATCTCCTTCACGTCGTCCATGACCAACAGGAAATCGGGGTCCAAGTGACCAAGCATGGAGGCGGTCATCGCGCGAAGGACTCGGGGATGAACATTGCAAGGCCCGGCACCCATGAGGAGCCGCGGCGGTGGCTGGAATTCTTGACGGAAACGCTCCACTAGATACTCCCTGAGCACTTGGGCAGCAAAAGATTTCGAGGCATTGTATGGCATCCAATGCCCGTTTCCTAGCCAATGGCGACACTCGCGCCAGTTTCATAGTGAATCTGCCAATGAAAAGTCTCCACCAGCGCGGAACAGACCGTTCGCCCTACGATGGATACGACATATCTCTGCAGCATGGCCTGTACTCTTCACATTTCTACAGCATCCAGGGTTCGTCTTTGAAATTGAGCAGCCTCCTTGCGCAATTAGTGTTGTATGGCATCACACCTAGGCCCCGAAATAAGGCCACGGCCTTGTTCCAGAATGCAAATAAAAACCCGAAACCCGCTGAAAACCCACCGGGAAAGGGGCTTGCATTTTGAACAGGTGGGTACTAATGTCTGGTTTAGTTTGGTATAAATAGGTGGATTTAGGGGAATATTGGAACATCTGCGATGCAGTTCCACGGCGAATACCAGCACAGGATCGACCCCCAGGGGCGCATTGCTATCCCGGCACGGTTCCGCTATGTGTTCCGCGGAGGCATTTTCTTGACCAAGGGTCTTGACCCCTGCGTTTGGGCCTTTTCTCCCGAGTCGTGGGGGGAATGGTCGGCATCCATCGCCGCCATGTCGCCGAGTCGGCGCCAGGCGCGCGTCCTTCGCCGGGCCACTTTTGGCAGCGCCTTTGATTTGGAACTAGACCGCCAAGGACGAGTCCTGCTTCCCCAGCCGCTGCGGCGATTCGCAGATCTCAACGAGGAAGTTGTCTTCGTAGGCACCGGCAACTACCTAGAGATATGGGACCGCCATAAGTGGGAGGAAGAGCTGCCATTCGTGGAAGAGGCTGCTGCCCGAATGGATGACAGTACCGAGGGAGCCAGCCGATGAACCACGACGCACAAATCTACCATCAGTCAGTCCTTCTCACACAAGCGCTAGAACAGCTTGGCATCCGTCCTGGCGGCTCCTACATCGACTGCACCTTGGGGGACGGGGGCCATACCCTTGCCATGCTAGACGCCAGTGCACCCGATGGGCGTCTCCTGGGCCTGGATGCCGACCCCGAAGCTGTGGCCGCTTGCCGGAGCCGCTTGGCCCCCTACGGGGGGCGCGCCGTAGTGGCCCAAACCAACTTTGCCGACCTAGAGCCGGTTGCCATCGCCAATGGGTTCGCACCCGTCCAGGGCATCTTTTTCGACCTTGGCCTCTCTTCGCGCCAACTCGACGCGGAAGAACGCGGCTTCAGCTTCCGCCGTCCTGATCCTTTAGACATGCGGTTCGACCCATCCGAAGGGACACCCGCAGCCGAGTTGGTCAACCATATGGACGAGCAGGCACTGGCCAATCTCATCTACCGCCTGGGTGAGGAGCACCGCTCGCGCCGTATAGCCCGGGGCATCGTTGCCAACCGGCCCATAGACACCGCCCTGCAGTTGGCCGAGGTCGTCCGGCGTGCCGCCGGTTACCGACGCAGCCGAACCCACCCAGCCACCCGTACCTTTCAAGCGCTGCGCATGGGCGTTAACCGTGAGATGGAGAATCTGGAAGTCGCCCTCGGTGCGTCCCTAGCACTCCTTGAGCAGAACGGCCGGCTGGTAACCATCGCATATCACTCGTTAGAGGACCGGCTCATCAAGACATTCATCGCCGCGGCTGCCAGGCTCCGGCCCATCGTCAAGCGCGTCATCAAGCCCGATCAGGAAGAAATACGCCGCAACCCTCGCAGCCGGAGCGCCCGCCTTCGCGTAGCGGAACTGGTATAGCCATGGCACTCTCGCCAGAACGGACGGCACGACAACACCCGTGGCTGACACGAAGGGGGCCAGGACTGCGAAAGCTGTCACTGCTCGGGCCTCCTCCGGATGCCGTAAAAACAGTCCCACGAATCAGCAGATCTTAGGTAAGTCCGAAAACATACCCAAAGGGGGAAAAGAAGATGATGGAGATGCCAAACTTCGAGCGTGAATTCCGGGCAAACGAACCGCAGCCCCTCAACACCGGCCTAGCCCAGGTCAAGGTCATTGGTGCGGGCGGCGGCGGTTGCAATGCCGTATCCCGAATGTACCGCGAGCGTGTCCCCGGTGTGGAATACATCGCGGTGAACACCGACGCCCAGCATCTGATCCGCTGCGACCTCCCCGTCAAGCTCAGGGTGGGCGACAAACTCACCCGTGGCCTCGGCGTGGGCGGCAATCCAGAGATCGGCCGCGCAGCCGCTGAAGAGTCTAGAGAAGAGCTCTATGAGGTCGTCCGCGGAGCCGACATGGTCTTCATCGCCGCTGGAATGGGCGGCGGCACCGGCACCGGCGTAGCCCCCGTGGTAGCCGAGATTGCGAAAGAAACCGGTGCGCTGACCATCGCCGTGGTCACGAAGCCGTTCGGCTTCGAGGGACGCACCCGAAGCAAGAACGCCGATGACGGCGTCCACCGGCTCCGCGAGCAGGTGGATACGCTCATCGTGATCCCCAACGACCGCCTGCTCGCGATGTGCGACGCCACCGTCACCGCCGAGGATGCCTTCAAGATAGCTGATGACGTCCTCCGCCAGGGCGTTCAATCCATCGCGGAACTGGTGACCGTCCCCGGCGAGATAAACCTTGACTTTGCCGACATCAAGTCCATTATGAGCGGGGCTGGCCCCGCGTGGATGGCCATCGGACACGGACGAGGCGCGAACCGTGCGATGGACGCAGCCAAGGCCGCAGTCAACAGCCCCATGCTTGATGTCAACATAGATGGCGCCCGGGGCGTCCTCTTCAATATCACTGGCGGCTCCGACCTCACCCTTCAGGAGGTCCAGCAAGCCGCTGATGCCATCAGCAACGCCGTGGACCCCGAGGCCAACATCATTTTCGGCATGGTTACCGACACCAAGATGGAAGATGAAGTCCGGGTGACCATCATCGCTACTGGCCTTCCCGTCACCGACCTCGCCAACCCGGACGACGACGGCATCTCCGACTTCCTCCGTCAGACCCTAGGCGAAGAGACCCAAGCGGGCCTCGACGTACCGCCGTTCCTGCGTACGGGCACCAGGCGCGTCTTAGACATGAGCTAAACCAGTCCTTCATCCTTCCTAAGGCTCCGCGATGGGCATCCTCCCCCATTCGCGGAGCCTGACGGGAGGATACAAGAACAACACGCCCTACTTAACCGGAGTTTCCCGGAATCGCGTCTAAAAGACGCAATTCCACTAGTCTCCTCCTCTGCCCACCCCAACGCGTCACGGGAGTGGGCGACATATGGGGCCCCACCATTTTCCCTGGTGGGGCCCCTCTTATTTTCAGTTCTCAACCTCAACACACCCCCAGACGCAGGGGCCCCTCCTGTACTGAATACCACCTTCAGCTTTGTGTCTAGAACGCTTGCCCACCCTCCACACTCACCTGCTCCACATCTCAAACGCTTTCTCAGTCAGCAAGCATTCCCCAATATATAGTGGCAATGGTCATCCGATTCTCAATATTTAGCTAGAATCCATCGATTTGCCTCTTGACAGGCCGCGCCGACTTTCGAAGAATACGCATGTCTCAACCAGGCTCTATCCCAGCGCGATATCTAGTGCCTGGCGCTCTTTAACATACAAGATATAGTTCATCTTGGTTGACTTGTCATTGACAGACCACCACAATGGTGCTCCGTCATCCGGTGGATCCAGCCGGATAAGCAAAGGGAGTATTGGCCATGGCCCTGTCGAATTCATTGCTTAGTTATTAGGGGGGGAGGGGCTTCGTATGCACTGTCCGTATTGCGGCAGTCCCGATTCCAAGGTCACCGACTCACGGGATACGGGAGAGGGCATCCGTCGGCGCCGCGAGTGTGCCCAGTGCGGTGTCCGCTTTACCACCTACGAACGTATCCAAGGTGCATCGCTGATGGTCGTCAAACGCGATGACCGCCGGGAAGAATACAACCGGGACAAGCTCCTCCGCAGTATCCGTCTCGCCTGCACCAAACGTCCGCTTCCCACGGGGTCTTTGGACAAGATAATTGACGACATCGAGAACGCCCTGCAGCAGATGGGACGGGCCGAAGTTTCTGCCCATGTCATCGGGGAAATCGCCATGAGCAGACTTCGCAACCTTGACAGGGTCGCTTACATCCGCTTCGCCAGCGTCTATCGTGACTTCAAGGGCTTAGACGAGTTCCAGTCCGAGATTCATGCGGTCCAGCAGGCGGAAGAAAACGTCCAGCCTGAGCCAACGTCAAGTCAACTCCTGCTGATCCCCAATGAGGTTAGTGCCCCCCAGAAACCACGGGTAAGAAGGGGGCGAAAACCGGGGGTTAGTCAGCCCCGAATACCGCTAGCGGCGGAACCCTTGGTCGGCTCTGACACCTCAAGCGTGACGCCGCATGGCGACTCGGCACAAGCTCAACGATAAGCCTGTCACCGTCCTTAACCCACAACTTTTCCTCAGAAATCATTCTACGGGGCTCATCCTTCCTTTTCAGTCCCGCTTCTAGCGGGGCGAACAACCTAAGTTCCTAACCTATTCAGCCAACCCATCAAAAACCCCGTTAGACCTGACACATCTGGGCATATCGGGGAGCCCTTCAAAGAGTTTCCACGCCACGTCGGCAGCCCACAACATCAAGGGAGGCACCATGATTCAGCCCCAGCTTCGATGGCTGTTGGACTCCAGAATTCCCGCGGTCTCCTCAAAGGCATTGGACGCTGTTCATGCCAATGCACTACCGAGGACTCCCGGCCCGGTCGCTCTCCGCGAGGCGACCTCTCTGGACAGGGTTTTAGTCACTGATAACCAGGACTTTCGCGGCCCGTGGGCATTCCCGCTGGAACACGCTGGAGTCGTGGTTTTCGACCACCTGCCCACAGACGCCTCTGCGGTTGAACGGAACCTCGGCAACCTTGCGTTTCGGCTCCATCAATTCGGCATGATGGAATCCCTGGCCGGAATGCGCTTCGTAGTGAAAGTAGATAGGTGCCTTTCTCACCTCCTCGACGATGGCACCGAACATGACCTGGAGCCGTGGAAAGAAGTACGTCTGCAGGAACCAGCAGAAGCCGCGCAAACACAATAAAACACCCCGGTACCTCCGGGGTTCCGGAGAGCGTTCCTGAAAGAACGTTCTCATCTTCCCTCCTCGGCCCACCTCGACGCGCCACGGGAGTGGGCCACGGGCCCCGCTTTATAAGCGGGGCCCACCTTTTTTTGCAGGGCATGCCCTGGCTGGTATACTGGGCAACGAGGTATCTCAATGGCCCAGAGCCCCCGCATCGCCATCACCCTCGGCGACCCCGTTGGCATCGGTCCGGAGGTCGTGGCGAAAGCCCTGGCAACCTCCGCCATCGCCAGCCTCTGTTCCCCCGTCGTTATCGGCAACGCCGCCATCCTCGACCGTGCCTTCACTTTGGTTGGAGCCGACCTGCGAGCCCGCGGCATCTCCGATCCTACGGAGACCGTCCCCCCAGGTACCGTCGGTGTGGTAGAACCCGTTCCCAACGAATCTCTGACGGGCTTGGAATTAGGAGCCCTCTCCGCCCACGCAGGCAAGGCCAGCGTGGAATGGGCCATGGAGGCCGCCCGTCTGGCGATGGAGTTCAAGGTCGATGCCATTGCTACGGCACCCATCAACAAGGCCGCCGCAAACCTCGCTGGCTTCGAAGACATCGGCCACATGGAGATATTCCAGCGCCAGAGCAAGTCGCCTGAGGTCGCCACGATGCTTATGACACCGGGGCTTCGAGTCGTCCATCTCACCACCCACCGTTCCCTGCGACTCGCCTGCGATGCCGTCACTCGGAACAATATCCTAGCCAAACTTCGACTCACCCACCACTTTTTTGCACAACATGGCGTACCCTGTCCTCGCATCGGCGTCTCCGCGCTGAACCCCCACGGAGGCGAGGAAGGGATCCTCGGCAACGAGGAGATAGAGGCCATTGCACCCGCGGTACAGGAGGCTAACGCCGAGGGAATCAACGCCCTGGGGCCCATACCTGCTGACACCATTTTTCATCAGGCCATCGGCGGCCATTTCGACGTCGTCCTTGCCATGTACCACGACCAGGGCCATATCCCCATCAAGGTCCACGGATGGGAGGAGAGCATCAGCATCAATCTGGGCCTTCCCTTCATCCGAACCTCCGTGGACCACGGCACCGCCTTTGACATCGCGGGCCAGGGTATAGCCGATGCCACCAGTATGGCCGCCGCCATCCGCGTTGCGACGCATCTCGCCCTTGCCCACCGCCTCACTGACCTGTAGCGTGCTATACTCCTCACGAAAAATCCCACGGGTGCGTTCACTCCGGAGTTATCATGAAGACCGCATTCATCGGCGGTGGAATCATGGCCGAAGCCATGCTGAGCCGTGCCATCGCCCAGGGTGTGCTCGACGCCACTGAGGTATGTGTTGCTGAGCCGGTGAGCGACCGGCGCTCATACCTGGAACAGCACTACAACGTAGGCACATCAGCCCAGAACATACCCCCTCTGCACGAGGTCTCCACCGTTATCCTCGCAGTTAAACCACAACAGCTCCCGTCGGTGTTCGACGATATTGGCGGCCATCTCAGCGATGGCCAGACCATCGTCTCCATCGTCGCTGGCACCGGCCTCCGCAACCTCTCGGCGGGCCTGCAGCACCAGCGCATCGTCCGCGTGATGCCCAACACCCCCGCCCAGGTGGGTATGGGCGTCTCCGTGTGGACCGCTTCACCAGGCGTGACCAGCGAAGCACGGGAGACCACTGCGGCACTCCTCCGCTGCTTGGGTACCGAGATGTACGTGGAGGACGAGACGCTACTTGATATGGCTACTGCAGTCTCAGGCAGCGGGCCAGCCTACGTCTTCAAATTCATAGAGGCCCTCACCGACGCCGCCGTTGCATTGGGGCTCCCTCAGGAAATGACGCACACCATGGTGCTAGAAACTGTCTTGGGGAGCGCCGCCCTGGTGAAGGAGACCTTAACTGACCCGGCACTGCTCCGGGAACGGGTCACCTCTCCGGGAGGCACCACAGCCGAGGGGCTACGGGCCTTGGATACTCATGGATTTGACGTCGCCATTCGAGCGGCGGTGCAGGCCGCTTACCGCAGGGCTCAAGAGCTGGGAGGAGCGCAATGATCGACGTCCTTCGGGCCATAATCTTACAGCTTATTTCGCTTATGCTGCTCGCCATCTTCGGACGGGTCATCATCTCCTGGCTCGTGATTGCCGGCATGCGCAACGCGTTCCTCTTTCGGCTCGACTTAGCCCTCAGCACCGTCACTGCGCCCCTCATGCGTCCCATCCGACGAATCATTCCCACCATGGGTATGTTCGACTTCACTCCCATGGTGGCCATTATCATCTTACTGGTAATCCGATCGGCTCTCGCAAGCGCTTAGCACTCACCCCTGTAGTGGCCATTAGAGGCACGATAGGGGACCGTGCGACTCGCTCCGCATCTTGGGGCTATACCCAGGGAACTTCTATGTTGCGCTCATCCACTGCGCTTACTGGACTGCTCTGTCATTTCGAGTCTCGTTTACCCAAGTTCGCCGATTGAATCGTCTTCGTAGTAGAGGCCAATGAGCGAGACCCCGCCTACCATCGTCACCGACAGTTCCATCTCCCTACCCGAATCCCTGATCCGGGGACTGCCACTCTTCATCGCACCCTTCGAGGTGCACCACGAAGGGCAGGTGTACCGGGATGGCCAAGACCTGAGCACCCAAGACTTCTATCGACTCTTGCGACGCTCAAACACCCTCCCCACCACCTCAGCACCCCCGCCAGGCGCCTTTCTCGAAGCCTTTCACCGCGCCTCAAAGCAAAGCTCCGACATCATCTGCCTCACCCTCTCCAGCGACCTCAGCGCCGCCCATGCGGCAGCATTAATCGCCAAGAGAGAAGCCGAGAAGGAGCTTCCTCGCGTCGGTATCCACGTGGTGGACTCGCGGACCGCTGGGCCCGCTGAGGGCTTACTCGCCCTAGAGGCCGCCCGCTCTGCCAGTGCTGGCGCGCCCGTCGGCGATGTCCTCGAGCTGCTCAACCGCCGGCGGGATAGCGTCTTCCTCATCGCTTACATGGAGACTCTCTACTACGTATGGCGCGGCGGCAGGGTCCCCCGCGCCGCCCTGTGGCTCAGCCGTCTGCTCAGGGTAAAGCCGCTTCTGCAGTTCACCGCGGGCCAAATCAATATGCTGGAACGTCCACGGACCAGCCGAAAGGCCATGGACCGGTTGCTGGCCCTCATGCTCCAAAGGCTTCATGGCAGCAGCAAAGCCCGCATTGCCATCATGCACGCAGATGCCCTGGAACACGCCCAGGATCTGGCCGAGCGCGTCCAGCAGCGCATCGACCCTACCGAGATTTTCATCACCGAATTCACCCCCGTCGTCGGCACCCACACGGGACCTGGACTGGTTGGACTGGCCTTCCAGCCCCTAGACGAGCAGGTAGTGGAGACCGCGGACGGTTGACACTGACTTTGGGCGAACCTAGGCTAGGATCAAACACTCCATCTGAAAAACTTGCCAAGGAGATTCCCGTGGTTCACATCAACGCAGTCCCCGGCGACATTGCCACTACCGCAGCAGACGCCATGGTCGTCAACCTTTTCGAAGGCGTGACGGCACCCGAAGGTGGGACGAGCGCCGTCGATAAGGCGTTGGATGGCGCCATCTCCAGCCTCATCGAAGACGGGGAAATAAGCGGAAAGAAGGGCGAAACAACCCTCATCCATACCTTCGGCCGGATCCCGACCAAGCGCGTGGTGGTGCTGGGCCTGGGCAAGCAGGACAAGTTCGACTCCCACGTTGTCCGAGATGTCTCGGCATCGGTTGCGCGCTACTTACGCAAGCTAAAGGTGAAGAAGGCCACCTCTCTGGCGCACGGTGCGAGCATCGGCAATCTCAGTCCTCGAGAGTCGGCCCAGGCCACGGCTGAGGGGACACTCCTGGGGCTCTATCGCTTCGACCGCTACCTCTCCAAGAACGGTGGCGACGACGATAAGGAGTTGGAAGAGCTGACCATCATTGAGCAGGATGGCGCGAAATTGGACGCGCTGAACGAGGGGATTACATCCGGAACGGTCCTAGCCCAGTCCGCCCAACTGGTCAGAGACATGGTCAACGAACCGCCCAACGTCATGTTCCCGGAGCGGATGGCGGAGATTGCCGTCGAGGTGGCCAAGGAGACGGGGTTAGACTGCAAGGTGCTGGGCATTGAGGATATGCAGTTGCTGGGCATGGGAGCCCTTCTGGGTGTCACGGCGGGGAGCGCCCGCGAACCCAAACTCATCATCCTGCAACACAACGGCGACCCCGAACACCCCGAAGACAACATTGCCTTTGCGGGCAAGGGCATCACCTTCGACACCGGAGGCATCTCACTCAAGCCAGCGGCCAACATGGGCAACATGAAGAGCGACATGGGCGGCGGCGCCTCGGTCATTGGCGCCATGCGGGCCATCGGCATGCTGAAGCCCAATATCAACGTCATCGGCATCGTCCCCGCCGTGGAGAACATGCCCGGTGGCCGCGCTCAACGGCCCGGCGACATCGTGCGCGCGATGAACGGCAAGACCATCGAGGTGGACAATACCGACGCCGAGGGCCGGCTGGTTCTGGCCGACGCCATCTCCTACGCCATCCAAGAGATCAAAGCCAAGCGAGTGGTGGACATCGCCACACTCACCGGCGCGATGGTAACCGCCTTGGGCAACGTCACCACAGGAGTCATGGGCCGCTCCCAAACGCTGGTGGACGCTCTACTCGAGGCGAGTTATGCCACGGGCGAGAAGATGTGGCAGATGCCGCTCTTCGATGAATACAAGTCGCAGAACAAGAGCGACTGGGCCGATGTGAAAAACACCGGGGGGGCGCCCGCCGGAAGCATCACGGCCGCGCTCTTCATCTCCGAATTCACCGAGGGCATCGAGTGGGCGCACATGGATATCGCGGGCACTGCCCTGTCCTCCAAGGAGAGTGGGCACATCGTCAAGGGAGCAACGGGCGTCCCCATGCGCACGTTAGTCCGCCTTGTGCAGGACATGGCCGCAGCCAAGGACGTCTAACCCGCGCCGTTGACGCTCCATAGCCCCGCCACGTACAATTTAAGAGTTCGTGGTGGGCGTGGCCTAGCGGTTAGGGCGCCAGGTTGTGGCCCTGGAGGTCGAGGGTTCAAATCCCTCCGCCCACCCCATTACCCCGTAGCTATTCTCTCATCCCTCTGCTCTGCTGTACTTAAATCCTCCTGCTCAGGAAGGTCGCCCCGATCCCTGATGGGAAGGGACCAAGAGTACGAAAACCACCACTATTGTGCCCCCAAAGAGCCACAGCACATTCTCCGTATCGAAGGCGATGAGCACCAAACCCACGTACCCGACAAAGCCGCTCCCCGCCAGAGCAAGGAGCGGCTTCCGCTTGGTGGGCAGCTTGAGGCCCGCGTCGTAGCACACGCCGAGGACCGCCAAGGCTCCCGCTATGCTGAGAATCAGACCCAGGATGAACACTGAGGGATTGTATAGCCGAATCGGGCTCGGCGACAGTCACACCAGGGCATCGCCTCGACACCTGTGCGCCGAACATCTTCCCTCCGCAAGCGATGTATCGGATAATGGCCCCATGCGCCGCCCGTAGCTCAGTGGATAGAGCATCGGTCTTCGGAACCGAGGGTCGTGGGTTCGAATCCCTCCGGGCGGGCCAAATTACCAACGAGGCCACTTCGTCGACGTTGACAACCCTCCTTCCCCGTGTAGACTCCACTCAGCGCACTGCACCGTAATGGTTGCGCCTTCTCTCGCGGCCCCCTTCTGCCCTTTGTTTCGCCAAGGGCACATCTACCTAGGCCGCCATCTGCGACTTCGCCTCCTCGGCGGATTGGTTCCCGTATAGACCGGAGGAAATGCATGGCATCAGATGTGCAAACAGTCTCGTCACTGTACGGCGGGTTCTGGAACTTTGGAGTTCAGGACTTCTGCTATATGACGAACCGCTATTTCCCGCCGGATGCCTTTTTCGAGTCCCTCTCCTCCAATCTCCATACTCTCGCGACCTCCTACCCCTCCACCAACCGCCACCTCTCGTCCTTGGCCGCGGAAACCCTGGGCATGACGGACGAAGAGCTGGTCATTGGGAACGGCGCCAGCGAGATCATGAGCGCCATCACCACCATGCTCGTCCAGCACCTGGCGACCCCCACGCCGACCTTCGATGAGTACCGCAACCGGGTCGAGACCCAAGGCAAGCGCGTGAGTCCCTTCGCCATGAGCGCCGACTTCACGCTGGATGTAGACGCCTTCATCGCTCACGTGCAAGAAACCGGGGCAAACTCGGTGGTAATCGTGCGGCCCAACAACCCCAGCGGAACCCTCGTCTCGAAGGAAAAGGTCATCCGGATGCTCCAGGCTTTTGGTGGGCTCGACCTTGTATTGGTCGACGAATCGTTCCTCTATTTTGCCGGGCCCGACTACCTCGACCTCAGCGTGGCGGGCCTGATTCACGAGTTTCCCAACCTGGTCATCGTCAACAGCATGTCCAAGGCGTACGGAGTTCCGGGCCTGCGGCTGGGTTATGCCCTCTCCGGCGACAAGCAGTTCGTCGCGCGATTGCGAGCAGAGCTGCCCATCTGGAACATCAATTCCCTCGCCCAGTTCTTCCTAGAGAACATAGGCCGGTACACTTCTCAATTCGCCGACTCCTGCGCGCAAGTGCGAGCAGCCACACAGGCCCTCTATCAGGGACTCAAGAGTGTACCCTTTCTTGAGCCCTATCCGACCCACGGAAATTACGTCTTGTGCAGGACGGCCTCTGGGCTCACCGGATCTGAGCTCACCGCTCGGCTGTTCGAGGATTTCGGAGTCCTGGTCAACGATTGCAGCGGGAAACGCGGCCTCGATAGCAGATTTTTCAGAATCGCCTCACGGACAACCGAGGACAACGCGGAACTGATACGCATCCTGCTGGCCATCGCGAGAGAGTCGGCGGCTTCAGAAAGTTCAAGGAGATAAGCGAATACCCATGCAAGCAGTCATTCTCGCAGCCGGCCAGGGAACAAGGTTGCGCCCACTCACAGATAACTGCCCAAAGTGCCTCTTGAGCGTCCAGGGAAAGCCCATCCTCCAATACCAGTTGGAAGCGCTCAGCGACGCAGGCGTGCGGAGGTGCGTGATTGTCGTGGGCTACCGGGCGGCGCAAATACGTAGCTATTTCGGCTCTCACTTCCGCAACCTCTCCATCACCTACGTGGAGAACGAAATCTTCGACCGCACGAACAACATCTACTCCCTCTGGCTGGCCCGCCAGGAGATAACCGAGGACCTACTGCTTTTGGAAGGCGACCTGGTCTTCGAGACCGGACTGCTGCTCGACGTCATCAAATCGCCCCACAAGAATGCCGCAGTTGTAGACCGATTCCATTCGTTAATGGACGGGACGGTCATTTTTGCGCAGGGCGAGCGGGCGAGTGCGATGGTGCTCAAGGCGGACCAGGAGCAGGGATTCGACTATCAGTCCGCCCTCAAGACGGTGAACATCTACAAATTCTCCCACCACGTCCTTAGCGGCGAGCTGATGCCAACCCTCAGCAGCTACGTCGCGCAGGGCATGACCAACATGTTCTACGAGATGGCCATTTCTGATGCCGTCGCGAAAGGGACGATCCAGCTTCACATCTTGCCCACTGGCGCCAGGGTATGGACCGAAATCGATACCGAGCAGGACCTGGCGGCCGCTGAGAGCATGCGCTTCTGGCCAACGCCTCTCCACAGCTCCACTACCCGGGCCCCAGCAGCGTATTAGCCGCGGCTATCACACCAGCAACCGCACCGCGTGCAACCCCGCAATGACGAAAGCGACGCTATTAATGGCGTAAAACGCCACTCCCGAAAACTTGGGAACCCCCAGCGGACTCACCATCAGCCCGACGAGACCCATAGCGCTACCGTAGAGCACAATCTGGAAGA
>CAUZHS010000021.1:0-22559 GCA_963579845.1 Dehalococcoidia bacterium
GGCCCCAGACACGATAGCTCGCTCGCCTTGCGCCGCCGCAGCTGCCATTTCGGTGGCAATGGCCCAATAGCGCGCATCCTCCTGGCCAGCGATAAAGCAGACCGGCATGGCGAGCAGTTTGAGATGGTCGTGGAGGGGGGGCATCGCCCCGGTGCCGATGCCCCGCAGGCTGTTGGCGAGCCCCGCCGGATGGTTCCGAAGCCGTTGGGCGCGGAGCTGCTCGCGCACGGCCAGGGGAAGCCTGCTTTGGGTGGCGAAAAGCGGCAGCCCTTCCCAATAGCCCACGAAGGCTTCGATGCCGTCTTCTTCGATGCGCGCAGCAAGCTTGGTATCGCTTGTGATCCGCCGCTGGCGCTCCACCGGGTCTCGGAGGCCGGGCGACGCGCTTTCCAGCACCACCATCCGGCAGCGCTCTGGCGCTGTGGTGGCTAGGCTGAGCAGGATACGCCCACCCATGGAGTATCCTAGCCAGGTGGGGTTCTCCAATTCCAGAGCATCCGCCACTGCCAGCAGGTCGGCAACAGTGTGTTCCATTGAATAGCGCCCTGGATCAACGGGGTGAGCAGAGAGCCCGTGGCCCAGGACATCCACCCGGACTGTTGTGAATTCGCCATCCAGAGCCTCGGCGAGCCGGTCCCAGGTCGTGGTGCTTCCGGTGAAGCCGTGGATGGCGACCACTGGTGGCCCGGTGCCAGTCACCTCCACGTGCAGCTTGACGCCGTTGACTAACAGGTCTGCCATCATTAGGCGCCGTCCTGTCCCGTCACTGTGGCTCGTACCTGCTGGTGCAGAACCACATTTCTCGCCCTGTCCCCTGGCACTTCAATGATGGTAGTCCCTGGGGTGTCCAGGCTGGTCGAGACTGCTGACTGGAAGGCCTTCCAGGAGTCTACTTTGGCGTATGCAAGCCTGTAGAGCGTCGCCGTGGCTTCGAACCCTAGCCCGTGGGGCGTGCCGAACAGATCTTCGAAATGTTCGGGGTAGTCCGCCTGGGGCAAAAAGGAGAAGATCCCGCCGCCATCGTTGTTGAGCACCACTACCGTGGCGTTCAAGTCGTGGCGGCGCGCTGCCAGCAGCCCGTTCATGTCGTGGTACAGCGACACGTCGCCAATCACCAACACCACACGGGTTTCCGGTTGAGCCGCAGCGTAACCCAGCGCCGTGGAGACGACCCCGTCGATACCGTTCATGCCCCGATTTGCCGTGCAGAGCAGGGCCTTGTTTGTTCTCGGCAGGAAGGCGTCCATGTCCCGGATCGGCATGCTATTACCGGCGAACAAAGTCGAGCCGTCGGGCAGCAGCTCCGTCAGCTCCGAGAACACCTTCCCCTCGAAGAGCTCCTCCATTTGCTTTAGGGCCCCTATTGTCGATTTCTCGGTAATTTCTCTCGCAATGAGCCATCGCTCAAGCCACGCTCCAGACCGGGGCAGCGCGGAGACCTTTTCGATCAGCGACCGGCAGAGGCCATCGGCGTTGACACGAAGCACGTCCGTGCTTAGATGACTGGGGTCACTCCACGCGGCGTCGCCCACCAGGATGTGCCGTGCGCTGCGGGAGCGCTCTAAAAACTCCGTGAGATTCTTCGAGGTGGGTACCGCTCCGAACCGGATTATGACCTCCGGATCGAGGGTTTCCGGCTGTTGCAGATCGGCTAGGAATCGGTCGTAGTTATCGATAACTTGGGACAGGTCATGGCCTCCTGTCCGCACTTGTGAGAGGGGGTCAGCCAACACCGGATAGCCCAGCCGGTGGGCCAATTCCGTGACCAGGCTAGGAAACTCGGGGGACCGTTGCCAGCCGCAGACGATAAGCCCACGTTCTGCCGCTGCGAGTTCCTGGGCAAGCGCACTGATCGTGGCCGCATCCCCGCTACGTCGGCCCAGGCCCACCCGGGCGAAGGGCTGAGGGCCGTCCCGGCCCCGCCACGCTTCCGGGGAGTCGAGCATTTCCATCATCTGCAGGTCTTCCGGTACAGGCCGGGGGGCGAGAGGCTCGGCGAGAGGCACGTTGATGTGGACAGGGCCGGCTGGTGGTTCCGATGCCGTCGCATAGGCGCGGTTGGCTAGGAACCTCACGGAACGAAGGCGCTCTGGGCTTACCTCCGGAGAGGGGAGCGAGACTGCCCATTTGGCGTGCTGTCCAAACAGACGGGTCTGATCCATGGTCTGAGGAGCGCCCCATTCCCATAGTTCCGGCGGACGGTCGGCGGTGAGCAGCAGCAAGGGAGTCGCGGAATAACTCGCTTCGATTACGGCGGGGTAGAAGTTTGCTGCCGCCGTGCCGGAACTGCAGAGAACCGCCACTGGCTCGTCCAATGCCTGGGCCATCCCCAGCGCGAAGAAGGAAGCGGAGCGCTCGTCTAGATGGAACCACTTTCTGATGCCGTCGTGTCTCGCCAGGGCAAGGGCCAGGGGGCCTGAGCGTGATCCCGGACATATGCAGACATGGCGTAAGCCTGAGCGCGCGAGCTCGTCGACCAGGGCAGTCGCCCAGGTAAAATTGCGGTTCTCGAAGCTCATTCCTCGGCCCCCGCCAAGGCTGAAATCATCGGCTGAAATTTCAGGTACGTTTCTCTGAATTCGGACGAGGGGTCCGAACCTGCGACGATGCCAGCCCCGGCGAAAAGGTGCGCCTGATTGCCGTGCAGCAGCGCAGAGCGTATGGCGACGCAAAATTCGCCGTCGCCGTTGGGGCCAACCCAGCCGATGGGTCCCCCGTACCAACCGCGGTCGAAACCTTCCAGTCGTCTAATGACCTCCATGGCCGTGGTGGTCGGAGTGCCCCCCACTGCGGGCGAGGGGTGCAACCGTTCCACGAGGTCAAGCACATGCTGGTCAGACTCGATGGTGCCGGTGAAGGTGGTGGTGAGGTGCTGGATGTGCTTCAGCTGCGACAGCGTAGGGGTCTGATCCCATCGGAGGTTGGAGCAGCTGGGGAGCAGCGCATCGCGGACGGATTCGACGACAAAAGCGTGTTCTCGAAGGTCTTTGGCAGAGTGGAGCAGCCTCTGGCCCACCTCCTCGTCCTGCTCCGGTGTGGCGCCCCGGGGCGCAGAGCCTGCGAGGCAGTCCACCATCATCCGGCCCTCTTTCAGGGACACCAGCCGTTCCGGTGTGGCGCCCACAAAGGTGTCGGGGCCGATACCCATGGCGAAGACCATACAGCTTGGGTTTGCTTCCATGAGGCGAGATAGCATCGTGGCAACGCGGGGTTCTTTTTCCATCTCCAGGGTGAGCCGCCGTGCCAAAACCACTTTGTCCAACCGTCTTCGAGCAATGAGCCCCATGGCCTGTTCCACCTCTGCGCGCCAGACCTCTGGGGAGGTCTCCTCGCGGGAACGGACCTCTGTCTCCGAAAAAGGCTCCGACTCATTGTTGGTGGGAAGGCCATCGAGAGTGGCATGGAGGGCGGACTCAATCGCTGGCAGGTCGGTATCGGGTTTCACCAAGACGTTGGTGGTGAGCCAGTTTGCCGAGGGAGTGTGGGTGAATAGCAACGCAGGGATAGTTAACTGAGCATCATCGAAGTATTGCCACCGTTCATCCCGGGAGCCATGCTCCTGAAAGCGGAAGCCGCCGAAGGCTACTGGCCCCATTCCCTGCCCTTGGGGACCCTCGGTAAGCGCATCTTGGAGGAGCTGCACCAGCTCTTGTTTTACCTCTCTGATGCGTCCCGGGCCGGTCCCATAAAAATCAGCGGCCGTCCCAATGCCCACCGACCACGTTCCTTGGGCAGGCCAAGCCCAGAGCATTCGTGTCTGGCTCGTTGCTGCCCCCGCCTGGAAGAGGAAAGCGGGGTTGAGGATTTCAGCCCAAGGACGGACGTTGCTGCCCAGCACGGGGCCGCCTTTCTCGATAGCCTTTCGTTGAGCATCTGCGAGGACACGGTGCAACTCACGGCTGCTTCCTTCCCGTCGTTTGGACATCATTACTTCCTCAACGGCTCGGGTAGGCGCTCACGGGGAAGCCCGATGCTCAGGAGCAACATACGCTGCAGGTTAGGGATGAACACCTCCGAGGAGGCGGGTGAGTCGGCCATGAGCCATGCAAGCAGCACCTGGTGGAACGCACCCAGCCAGAGATGGGAGGCAAGTCCGGTGTCCAGCGGCTCCACCAGCTCGTCCCGTACTGCTAGGTCCAGCTCCTGTTGAATAAGCGTGGAGAACCGGTTCCGGATGGGGAGGAACTTTTTATCGTGGCTTCTGCCGTGGCCGACTGCATTGATAAGAATGACCTGGGCCAGCTTTCGTCGTTTGGTAAAGGTCAGCATCAATGATTCTACGGAGATGGCCAGCCGGTACTCGGGCCGGGTTTCCGTTCCCATGGACCGTTCGACGCTGTGGACGAGCTTCTCCGCAAGCTGGTCCACCAGCGCGAAGACCATGCGTTCTTTGCTGGGGAAATGGAAATAGAACCCGCCCTTGGAGGTGCCGGACCTACTGACGATTTCGCCAATCTTGGTGTCGTGGTAGCCCCGGCTGGCAAGCACGCTGACAGCGGCTTCCAGGATCCGATCCCGGGTGCTTCGGGGTGTCTTGGTTCGCGGAGAGGCTGTTTCGGTTACTGGAATGTTCGGCATGCTCGTTCACCACGGATCCGATTGGAGGGGAACAGACCGACCATTCGGTCTGTTCCCCTCCAATTCTAAGCAAGCCGTGGGATAGCGTCAAACAGCAGATGTGTGAAAGCGGAGTGCTTCTCTGCGCCTTGATATCAGTGGGTTGCATTTAACCCGGTTGTGGTAGGGATAGCAAGTCACGAGCCAACGGACTACTAGCTTGGCGGAGAATACATGGCGGACGAGTACGATGGCATTATCATCGGTGCGAGACCGCCGGTGGTAAAAGCGTTTCGGGCCGGATGGCTTCAGGTGTTCTGAGATACTCTGTGGCATGCCGTTCCAACCTTCCCCACCTTTACAGAGGTCTGGTTGCGGTTCCTAGTATCGTACGGGATGTAAGGAAGTGGTTCGTGCTGGAGCGTTCTTCGCGCACCCATTCGGCAAAGGCTGAGGGGGCAGCGGGGAGAGACCGGTTCCGGTCCATAAGCATGTACAAGGAGCGGCGCAACGGTAAGCCTGCGATGGTTATTGGGACGATTCCGTTGAAATCCTGCGCGTCGAGGGCCATCGCTGAGACGAAAGCTATGCCGTGTCCCTGCTGCACGGCTGAGAGGAGAGCCTGGGTTGAGCTCACGGTCATGACCGAACGATACTCAGGCATGGGTATTCCGAACTGGGTGATGTGATTGAGGAAGGTCGTTAGGGTTCCCGGCTTCCCTTCGCGTTCAACGAAGATCTGTCCCTGAAGCTCTTCGATATCCACGTTACGCCTGCGGGCGAAGGCGTGACCGGCAGGGGCGATTAGGACGACCTGGTCGAACGCTACCTCCTCGCAGTTGAGGTCACGGACTGATACAGGGATGCCCACGAAGCCGATATCCGAGCGTTGTTCCTGGATCTCTTTGACGACCTCAAGGGGGTCTGCGATGAAAACTTCAGGCTGGACGTCAGCGTTCAATGCGCTGAACGTGGTGAGCCAGTCAGGCAGTAGGAATTCCCCTGGAGTGCTGCTGGCGGCAATGCGCAGACTGCCGGTTACTTGAGGGACAGCGGAGTTGATTCGCTTGAAGAACCGGCGATGCCTCTCGAGAGCGTCTTTCGCGTAAGCCAAAAGCTGATAACCGGGGCCCGTTAGGGAGCTGCCGCGGCGGCGTTCGAGGAGGATGACCCCCAATTCCTGCTCTAATCGCTGGATGTGGCGACTTATCCCAGGCTGTGCCAGGTGACGCTCTTTCGCAGCTTTGGTGAAGCTGCCCAACCTTGCAACCGCAATGAAACTCTCAAGTTCTTCTAGTTCCACAGCGGCATCTTATGCTGGACTGGGCGGGTGGCGGTAAGAGCCTCATCCCAAAAGGGATGAGGCTCTTCTGAATGGCTTATCCAGAGTGGCATAATACGAACCTAGCCGGCGGTTACGGCACCCTTCAGATTTTGCTCAAAGAAGGCGAGGACCCGGCCCCACGAATCATCGGCAGATGTCTGGTGGAAGCTTTCGCGGTCATCGCAGAAGAACCCGTGCCCAGCGCCGGGGTAATAGATAATCTCTGATTGCTTGCCAAGCCCGTTCAGGGTGTCCCGGATTTGGTCCACATGTTCCTTGGGTATTCCCTGGTCCTGGTCTCCGAAGAACCCAATCACAGGGCATGAAATCTGGTCGGCAGATTCAATCGGCGCCGGACCCGGTTGGGGCCGGTTGGGGTTGGGCACAATACCGCCGCCGTAGTACACCGCGGCAGCGCTGAGTCCACGTACCCGGCACGCCGCCAGGAACGAGACACGCCCTCCAAAACAGTAGCCGGTGATGCCGATGGGGCTGTTGGCGACTCCGGGGCTGCTGGTCAGGTAGGCTCGCACGGCCTCCACGTCGTTCACGAGCCCATCGTCGGTTATTCCCTCTCGTGCCTTGCCCACCGACTCCATGTCTCCATACTTAATGATCTGGCCCTTGCCTGTCCGGTAAAACATGTCCGGAGCTGCCGCCACATAGCCTTCGGACGCGAAACGGCGGGCGATGGAGTCGATGTTGGCGTTGACGCCAAAGACCTCCTGGATAACGATGATGGCAGGGTGCGGGCCGCCGCCTGCTGGTTTGTGGACCACAGTGGCCATGGTCCCTTCCGGGGTTTGTAGGTCTACGGTTTCCGAAACAGTCTCCATTTCGAACCTCCTCCTCTATGGTGGATGAGCGGCATTCTCGCATGACTGTCAATGAAGGGCCAGGGGGGGGGGGGATATCCGTGATGCTATGGATGACGCCCATAGCTGCGTTCATGTACCATGTATTGCTGCTAACAAAATAAGAGTTTATGGGAGCGGTGGGGTGAAGGCCTGATGGTTTGTAGCATGGGAAGCGGAGACTGGATACCGTGGGCACGGTGATGCTGGTGTTCTGGGCAATAATTGGCGCAATGGCCCTTGTGGAGCTGATTATCATCATCACGGCTCTCAGGACTCGTGTCCAATACGACCCCTCCCGAGGACTGGTTGGAGACCCTCGCATCGAGGTCGTGTGGGTACTTTTGCCGGTTTTGATTCTCATCTTCGTGGCGGTGCTGTCCTTCCAATCGCTCAGGGAAGAAGCTGAATCCAGCGTTACCACTCAGGTCGAGGCGAGTGCAGGCCTGGTGGGGTTCTACGAGGAGCGGGGGTAGCTGGAAAAGGGTGGAGTGGAAGGGGAGAGGGTGAGGGCAACGAGTTTTTTGCCAACGCAGAATCGGGTGCGGTGGGCTGGATGGGCTGCGGTGGTTGCGGCGCTCCTGACCGTGGGCCTTATGACCTACGGGGGGTGGGTGCGGGCTTCAGGGTCGGGCTTGGGCTGTCCCGATTGGCCGCTGTGCCAAGGCGATGTGTTGCCAGAGTTTCAAGGGGCGACCGCTATCGAGTTTGGCCATCGCATGTTCGCAGGCGTTACTATGCTGACCGTCGCGTTGGCAGCCCTGCTTGCGTTTAGGGCCCGGAGCATGGCCCCGGCGGTCTACCGGTTGCTGGTGGGTTCGTTGGCATTGATTCTTGTGCAAGCGGGATTGGGCGGAGTGACCGTGCTTACAGAGCTGCACGGCATGGCCGTCGTTGCCCACCTCATCCTGGCCATGATCACCCTGGCCCTGCTCACGGCTGCGGCGATTTGGGCCCTTTGCCCACCGGGGGGAGTGGGCCTAGGTATCGGTCTTACCAGCGCCTCAGTTGTGTTGGCCGCGGTGGTCATCGTCTTGGGCGGTAGCCTGGTCGGCACCGGGTTGAGTGCTGCTTGTCCCGGGGTACCCCTGTGCGACGAGCGCACAGTCAGCTGGAGACCTTCGCTCCTCCACGGCGCCCACCGGTTGGCCACCGGCTTTCTCATGGTGCTGCTGGTGATGGTGGCCGTGCAGCTTCGCCGAAACCGTGGCACTAGGATGCTGAAAGCGCTGTACCACGGCGTATTGCTCTTGATGGCCGCGCAGATCGTGGTGGGCCTCGTCAGCGTGTTGCAAATTTTGCCTACGGGACTGAGGGTGTTGCACCTGGGGCTTGCCACAGGGCTCTGGTGGGCGATTACAGCGTCGTGGACGCTCGCCTTCATTGGGAGGAGGACGTAGGATGCTTGCAATGGTCCGTACTATTGTCGCGCTCTCGAAATTGCGAATCCTCTCGCTACTGGTTCTTGTGGCCGGGGCCGGTATGGTCAAGGCGGCGGAAGGTCTGCCGTCGTGGCCCGTGGTCATCGCGGTTCTCCTGGGTGGGGCCTTGGCGGCTGCCGGGTCCAACGCCATCAACCAAGGCCTCGATTCGGATCTTGACGCGATGATGACCAGAACCAAGGGCCGACCTGTCCCCAGCCGTCAAGTCGGTAGGAACGCAGTCTTGCTGGGCGGGGCCATTGCTGTTGGGGCTGCGGTGGTTTTCATGGGACTGCTAGCGAATTGGCTGAGCGCCCTCCTGACGTTGAGCGCAGCGGCTATCTATGTGTTTATCTACACCATCCTTATGAAGCGACGGTCTTGGAATAATATCGTCATTGGAGGGGCTGCCGGCGCGTTGCCTCCCCTCATTGGTGCGGCTGCTGTGACGGGGGTCATCGACGCTACAGGCCTGTACATGTTTGGTCTCGTTTTCTTTTGGACCCCGCCGCACTTCTGGGCACTGTCACTAATGATTAAAGACGACTATGCGGCGGCCAGGGTTCCCATGCTGTCAGTTGTTGCCAGCCGACGCGCGACCAGTACCCAGATTGTGCTGTACATCATTTTGCTTGGAGTCATGGTCTGGGTGCCGGTCGCCGGAGGCTATGCAGGCCTCTTTTACGGTATTACCGCCGCGCTCCTCACCATCGAGTGGCTTCGCCGCTCTATGGCAATGTTGCGTAATGAATCGAGAGAGACCGCTCTCAGCAGCTACAAGTTCTCCATCCTGTGGCTTTACGTAATTTTCGCCGTGCTGGCCGTGGAGCCGTTGCTCCCCTGGTATTAGTCCCGTACTCCCTATCCTTCGCTCATACACTTCTGCGCGTATGAGCAGGCAGAAAATGGGAGAGTATCTACTCGGTGACTAGGTTGCACACAGCGCCGATCCGAGCGTTTCTCCATGGGCAGCATTGTGGATAATGGACTGAGGGGAGGGATTGTTCGAATCAAAGCCTCGGATGCTGCCACAACAGGAATCCCCGTCAACGGGAAGGCTCCGGACGGTGTAAGTACTGAGTCCGCCAGTGGTGTGAGGAGTCTATTCGCCAAGCAGCAGGTACCTTGCTCATGGAGAGTGATTGTCAGTGGCTGACCATAGACGATGTCGCCAAACGGGTTGGCATTGCCAAGGGCGGTCTTTATCTGAATACCCACGCACGTAGAAACTCGCCTTGCAACTCCTGGAGGATTGGCAAGTCGGAGGTCCCTCCTCCATCCAACCTCGCGGAGACAGACCAGGTGGACGGCATTCTTGATAGGCTATGTACCATCGTTATTCGGGGCGTAAGCGAAAATGCAGCGGCCTTCCCCTGTTGTCTCTACATTAGTCTTGTTCCCATGACTGGTTCGGAAGCTGGGAGGCGCTGGTTCTCCAATACAACCTGAACCTCGTGAAGAATACCGAAATTGTTGGCCAGGTGATATAGGCCCTTGTGCGCGAAGGTCGGCTAGCTGCGGCGAAGGACCGCGTCCGGAAATTCGTTATCGCCCAAGGACTCGAGTCAAAAAAGGGCGCCCCCAGCGGGGGCGCCCGATAAGGCAGAGTTTTTCTTCCGTGAGAAAGATGTGTCCGTTTGACTAGGGTGTCTCTTCACCTTCGTCATCTGCATCACCTGCTTTACTCTCTTCTTCGGCGAGCGCTTCATCCAGCGAGGTCATATCGTTCGAGAACTCCTCAGGAGTCTCGGACGCCGGGGCACTATCGACCGTTGAATCATCCGCATTTTCTTCATCGGGAACCAGCAACTCTTCCTCTTCCTCTGGATCGTCGGCTAGTAAATCTTCTTCATCTTCTTCATGTTCTTCATTGTCGGCCGGGGTCTGGTCTCCCTCGATGCCCGCGATGCTTTCAACGGTGACATCCGCCATAGTGCTGCTGTCATCCGGGGGAGAGTCGAGAAGGAGGTCGGCAATCTCCGCTCCGTTGCCCTTCGCGGTCAGCACTGGGGGATGGGGTATACCCAAAATATCCCTGCCTGCTTCCGATATATCCAGCCGCGCTGGGATAAGACGACCAATAATCACGTTTTCCTTCAGCCCCTGTAGGTAGTCCACTTCGCCCATGATGGCCGCCTCGGTGAGCACGCGGGCGGTCTCTTGGAAAGAGGCTTTGGCAAGGAAGCTGTCTGTATTTAACGAAGCTCTGGTCACTCCAAGAATCTCAGGCCTGCTCGTGGCCGGTTCTCCGCCCTCTGCTATCACCCGGGAGTTGGCGGCCTGGAAGTGCAGGCGGTCAAGAAGCTGATTGGGTAAAAGATCCGTATCGCCGGTGTTTTCCACGCGTACCCAACGGAGGATTTGACGTGCAATGACCTCGATGTGTTTGTCGTTGATGGTCACGCCCTGGTTGCGGTACACCGTCTGTACCTGCTCAATCAGGTATCGTTGTGTCGATTCCATCCCCTCGATGCGCAGCGTATCGTGAGGGTCTTTTACACCTGTTGTCAGCTTCTGTCCCGCGTCCACATGGTCGCCAGTGCGTACCAGACGGCGGTCAGTCGCGTCCACGAGGTGGTCACGAGCCTCCACCTCGACCAGTTCAATTGCCACATGTCCGTCCTGCAGTTGTACCTTTCCCGCGGTCCTGGCCAGCACGTCGGGCAATTCCGCTAGGGCGGCTTCCCCTTTGACGGGTTTCTTCGCGCGGGTCTTGGCCGCTCTTGCCAGGCTCGCTCCAGCTTCGACCTGCTGACCCGTCTTCACCGTCGGCTTATAGCCCTCCGGAATGGAATATTGGTCGGTGAAGGGCACGAGGTTGACCACGCGGATAACGAAACCCATGGCCGACGGAGGCGTGGTGATGGCGGGGTGGTCCCCTTTTTCTGGGTAATCGCCCACCAGCCGCCCAGCTTCGAATACCAGCACGTCGCCATCAATCTCAGAAAGTTTTGCCCTGCCTTTGGGGACGCGAGCTTCGAAGAGCTCCTCTACCCTGGGGAGACCGGAGGTTATGTCCTTCCCGGCCACTCCACCAGTGTGAAAGGTACGCATGGTGAGCTGTGTGCCCGGCTCTCCAATGGACTGGGCGGCGATGATTCCCACCGCCTCGCCCAACAACGGCGCGCTGCCGGTCGCCGGGCTCCGCCCGTAGCACACCTGGCACATTCCGCGGACTAACTCGCAGTTTAGAGGACTCCGTAGATGTACCTCTTTGATACCTGCCTCTTCTACGCGAAGGGCAGCCGAGTCGTCCATCTCCTGCCCCATATCTACCAGCACCTCTCCCGTGTCGGGGTGCGCGATGGGGGAGGCGGCCGTGCGGCCAGCTATCCGGTCTGAGAAGCGGCCCAGCATCACGTCTTCCTCGGAAGGCTCGGCGTAGAGCCACGTACCCCTATCAGTGCCGCAGTCGTGTTCGATGACAAGCATTTCCTGGGCCACGTCGATGAGCCTGCGGGTTAGATAACCCGAGTCGGCCGTACGCAGGGCCGTATCGGCGAGTCCTTTGCGGGCACCGTGGGTGGAGATGAAGTACTCCAGCACCGACAATCCTTCGCGGAAGCTCGATTTTATGGGCAAATCGATAATGTCACCACGGGGGTTGCTCATCAGACCACGCATGCCCGCCATCTGCTTAATCTGGGCCTCGTTACCCCGGGCGCCCGAGTGGGCCATTACGTAGATACCGCCGAACTCCGGCAGGTGCTTTGCGATGACCTTATCCATCTCGTTGCTGACGCCCTGCCAGACGCCGATGGTGCGGTTGTGCTGTTCTAACTCCGTAATCAGGCCCTGCTCAAATTGCTCTTCCAAGGCATCGACCTGCTTGTCGGCCGCTGCAAGCATCGCCTCCTTCTCCGGGGGCACCTGGATATCGGTGATTCCAATGGTGGTGCCAGAGACCGTGGCGTAGTGGAAACCGAGTTCCTTAATCTTGTCCAGCACCTCGGCTGTCTGTTCATTACCAACGGTCCGGTACAGTTGGGTGACGATCTCTTTAAGGGCCTTCTTGTCGATGACCTGGTCGTACCTGCGGATATCTTCAGGAAGGACCGCATTGAAAATAATCCGGCCGGGCGTGACCTGCATTGAGCCGGTTCCGTTGCCGGTTTTGCGAACCTCGACCAGAGATTGGAGCGGCAGTTGCCGTGCATCGTAGGCTACCATGACATCGTCCATGTCCCGGTAGTACCCGCCCGTGCCCTTCGCATCTTGTTTGACGCTGGTCAGGTAGTAGCACCCCAAGACGATTTCGTAGGTGGGCGCGACCAGCGGCTCTCCAGACGCGGGTGAGAGCATGTTGTGGACGCTTAGCATGGCGTAACGGGCCTCGCGCACCGCTTCTCTGGATAGGGGAACGTGCACAGCCATTTGGTCCCCGTCGAAGTCAGCGTTGAACGCGGTACACACTAGTGGGTGCAGCTGAATTGCGCTGCCCTCAACGAGCACCGGCATGAATGCCTGAATGCCCAACCGGTGGAGCGTTGGTGCACGGTTGAGGAGCACCGGGCGGCCTTTGATGACCTCTTCTAAGATGTCCCAAACCTCGGGACGCGCCCGTTCCACCAGGCGCTTGGCGCTTTTGATGTTGTGGGCCATGCCCTGAACGACCAGCCGGTTCATAACGAATGGCTTGAACAGTTCCAGTGCCATTTTCTTGGGCAGTCCGCACTGGTGGAGCTTCAGTTTAGGCCCGACCACGATGACCGAACGTCCACCGTAGTCCACCCGCTTGCCCAGCAGGTTCTGGCGGAACCGTCCCTGTTTGCCCCGCAGCAGGTCCGACAGGCTCTTCAGTTTGTGGTTGTGGCTGCCCACGATGGCCCGGCCCCGGCGACCGTTGTCGATGAGGTCGTCCACCGCCTCTTGGAGCATCCGCTTCTCGTTGCGGATGATGATCTCCGGCGCGCCTAGGTCCAGCAGCCGGCGCAACCGGTTGTTGCGGTTGATGGTCCGGCGGTAAAGGTCGTTGAGGTCGCTGGTCGCGAATCGTCCGCCGTCCAACTGCACCATGGGGCGCAAATCAGGCGGCAGCACGGGAAGCATAGTCTGAATCATCCATTCGGGTTTGTTGCCGCTACGGCGGAAGGAATCGACCACACGGATGCGCTTCACGGCCTGTTTCCGCCGGTGCCCAGAGGTCGTCCGGACGTCGTTTCCAAGGTCGGCGACGAGGTCGTCGAGGTTCACGGTACGGAGGATATCAAGGATGGCCTCAGCGCCCATGCCAGCCTTGAACACCTCGCCGTATCGCTCGTTGATATCGCGGTAGCGGGACTCGGTCAGAAGCTGCAGTGGCCGCAGGCTCTCCACGTCGTCTACTTGCGTCTGCGTATCCTCTTCCAGCTTCGCCTTGCCTGCATCGCCTTGGGCTTGCAGCTTCGTGATGGACTCTTCAATCTCTTTCTGTCCGTTGCCGCTGCCTTCCGCTTCGAACGTGTTGCGGAGTTCAGCGATGTCTCGCTCCAACTGCTCATCCAGCGCGAGGGTATTTTCCTCTAGTTGCCCTTGCAACGTTTCTACGGCGCGGGTCCGCATCAGCGGGTCCACTGAGATGATGATGGACTGAGCGAAGTAGAGAACCCGCTCTAAGTTCCGCGGCGAGAGGTCCATTAACAGGCCCAGGCGGCTGGGAATTCCCTTGGCGAACCATATGTGGGCTACGGGAGCGGCCAACTTGATGTGGCCCATGCGCTCGCGGCGAACCTTCGCCCTGGCGACTTCCACGCCACAGCGATCGCAGATGACCCCCTTATAGCGGATCTTTTTGTACTTACCGCAATAGCATTCCCAGTCCTTGGTGGGGCCAAAAATTCGTTCGCAAAACAGGCCATCCTTCTCCGGGCGGAGAGTCCGGTAGTTGATGGTTTCTGGTTTCGTCACCTCCCCGTAAGACCACTGTTTGATCTGTTCTGGAGAGGCCAGAGAAATTCGGATGGCATTGAATTCGGTTGCCGTCGGCATGAGGTGAATCTCCTTACAAGGCTTACCCTGTAGCTGCATAGACGGGACTTGCGGAGAGCAGAAGCCGTTGTGTGGCGCCTACTCTCCGTTTTGTGAATCTTCAGCGATTTCACTGGTGGATGGACGGAACTGCCCCAAATCGACGCGGGCATCGCCGGATACTTCGGCTTCATGCTCCTCCATCCCCTCAAAGCTCGTTTCCCACGTTCCTCCGGGGTCGGCTACTACCAGGGCTTCTTGCCCTAACTCCTCATCCTCGATGGCATAAGTAAACATGGACGGGGGAGGAGATGCGTGGTCCTCTTCGTACCGTAATTCCACTGCCAACCCAAGGCTCTGGAGTTCTTTGACGAGGACGTGGAACGATTCCGGAACGCCGGGCTGGACGACTTCTTCGCCCTTCACGATGGCTTCGTAGGTCTTCACCCTGCCGACAACATCGTCCGATTTCACCGTCAGCATCTCCTGCAAGTTGAAGGCAGCGCTATAAGCCTCAAGAGCCCATACCTCCATTTCGCCGAAGCGCTGGCCTCCGAACTGGGCCTTACCACCCAGAGGTTGCTGGGTGATGAGTGAATAGGGGCCCGTGGAACGGGCGTGAATCTTATCCTCAACCATGTGGATGAGCTTCAGCATGTAAATGTAGCCAACTGTCACCGGGCTGTCGAATGTCTCTCCGGTGCGGCCATCGTACATCAGCGTTTTTCCCACTAAGGGGGATGCGATGCCGGTGACTTTCGAGACGGCGAGAGCTTGCTGGAAGAGTTCGTCCACTCCGTCTGAAGCCGCAGGCGGCTGCTGGCCGTTCACAGCCTGGTTCGCTGCCGCCATCTCCTGGAGCCAGAGCCGTAGGCAGACCTCCGATGCATAGCCGGTATCCCGGTCGCTGAATGCCTTGGTGGCGTCATACCCCTGCGCGGTAAGCCACTTGCGGGCCTTGGCCCAATCCGGCGGGGAGCCGTTGCCGTTCACTTCTTCCGCTGTTGATAGCGCTCCTGCTTTTTCTGCAAGCCAGGCCCGGCTGAGGGCATCGCGAATGGACGTGTCGTCGGCCCCATCGAATACCGGAGTCTGGGCGCGGAAGTGCAGCTTGTGAGCGGCGAGGCCTAGGTGTGTTTCCAGCACCTGGCCCAGATTCATGCGGGAGGGTACGCCAATGGGGTTTAAGATGATGTCCACAGGAGTGCCGTCGGGCAGGTAAGGCATGTCTTCCACCGGCATAATACGGGAGATAACACCCTTGTTGCCGTGACGCCCGGCCATCTTATCGCCCACCGATAGAGTCCTGGTCTGGGCAACCCACACGCGGACCATCTTGTTGACGCCGGGCGGGAGACCGGCGCTGTTCTCGCGGGTTAGAACCTTTACCTCAGTCACCTTGCCCCGCTCACCGTGGGGCACGCGTAAGGAGGTGTCCTTCACATCCCGCGCCTTCTCGCCGAATATTGCCCGCAGAAGCTTCTCTTCTGCGGTCAGTTCCGTTTCACCCTTGGGCGTAATTTTCCCCACCAGAATATCGCCGGGGCCAACCTCCGCACCGATGCGGATGATGCCCTCCTCATCGAGGTCGCGGAGGGCGTCCTCGCCGACATTTGGGATGTCCCGGGTAATCTCGTTGGGTCCCAACTTGGTATCGCGGGACTCTACTTCATACTTCTCGATGTGGATTGAGGTGAACTTCGCGTCTTCTATCAGCCGTTCCGAGACGATGATGGCGTCTTCAAAGTTGTAGCCCTCCATGGCCATGAACGCTACCAAGACATTTTGGCCCAGGGCAAGGTCGCCCTGGTCGGTGGAGGAGCTGTCCGCCAGGGGAGTGCCCGCGCTTATCACGTCGCCCTTGTAAACGATGGGGTGCTGCGTGAGACAGGTGCCCTGATTGGAACGTGTGAACTTGATGAGGCTGTGTGCGTGATTGGTGCCCTTGTCATCGGTTACAACAATCGACCTGCTCGTTACCGAAGAGACCACGCCCGCCACGCTGGAGAGCACCATCTGGCCGCTGTCTCTGGCCACCCGTCCCTCCATGCCCGTGCCCACCAGCGGGGACTCTGGACGTACGAGTGGAACTGCCTGTCGCTGCATGTTGGAACCCATCAAGGCACGGTTTGCGTCGTCATGCTCCAAGAAGGGAATGAGCGCAGTGGACACGCTGACGGTCTGCATGGGGGACACGTCCATGAAATCCACCCGGAGAGGGGGTTCCATGGAGTATTCCGCAGCGACCCGGCACTCGATTCGATCGCCAATGAGCTGGGATTTTCTGCCCGAGTCCGTGTTGGCCTGGGCTACCACGTAGCTATCTTCCTCATCGGCGGGTAGATAGATGATGTCATCCAAGTTATTGGAAACGTAGGGTTGCACCATCAGCGTCTGTTCCTTCAAGGCAGCAATCCGCTTCGCCAAGGGGGAGCTGATTACCTGGCCCGATCGGGAGATGCGCGTGCCCTCGTCGTCAAGCACCTCCTGCAAGACGGTCCGGCCTTCGAGGTCAGGGTCCGTGCTGGAGATCTCCTTGTGGACGCGGCGGTATGGGGTCTCGATGAAGCCGTACGGGTTGATTCGTGCGTACGTGGCCAGAGAGCCGAGCAGGCCAATATTGGGCCCTTCAGGGGTCTCAATGGGACATATGCGCCCGTAGTGGGTGTAGTGCACGTCCCGAACGTCGAACCCCGCCCGTTCCCTGGACAGTCCACCGGGGCCCAGCGCGGAGAGCCGACGCTTGTGCGTGAGCTCCGCGAGAGGGTTGGTCTGATCCATGAATTGTGAGAGCTGCGACCCGCCAAAAAAGGCGCGCACCGCCGCCACAATCGGGCGGATGTTCACCAGCGCGCTGGGCGTCGCTTGCTCTTGGTCAAGAATAGTCATACGTTCGCGGACCACTCGTTCCATGCGCAGCAGACCCACCCTAAGTTGGTTCTGGATCAACTCGCCCACGGCACGCACCCGGCGATTGCCCAAGTGGTCGATGTCGTCGGCATGGGTTTGGTTGTTATTAATCCGGATAATCATTCGGACCATGGAAATGAGGTCTTCCCGGGTCAAAGTCCGTACGTCTTTGGGCAGGTCCAGTCCCATGCGCCGGTTCATCTTGTAGCGTCCCACCCTGCCTAGGTCGTACCGCCGCGGGTTGAAGAAGAAGTTATCGAGAAGTGTTCGCGCACTCTCCGCGCTGGCCGGCTCACCGGGCCGCAGACGCCGGTACATTTCCAGCAGCGCCTGCTCCTGGTCGCGTATACCTGAGTCGCGGTCAATACTCGTCTGCATGTAAGGGTGGGCAGGGTCTGTATCCACTTCGGCGAACAACGCCAGTAGCTCCTCGTCGGAGCCAACGCCCAGCGCCCTCAGGAAGGTGCTCACCGGGACCTTCCGCTTGCGGTCCACCTTGATGGAGATGACGTCTTTGGCGCTGGTCTCGAATTCCAGCCAAGCGCCCCGATAGGGGATCAACTTGGAGTAACAGAGTTGACGCCCCGTGCCCATGTCCTGGACCCTGGTGAAGTAGGCGCCGGGTGAGCGGACCAACTGACTTACCACCACCCGCTCCGCGCCATTAATGACAAAGGTGCCGGTGCTGGTCATCATGGGAATATCGCCAAAGAACAGGGTTTGCTCTTTAACCTCTCCGGTCTCTTTCACCACCAGGCGTACAGTCACATAGAGAGGGGCTTCGTAGGTGCTTTCTCTTTCCCTGCTTTGTTCTGCAGTGAACGGGGCGGGGCGGAACTTGTGCTCGATGAATTGCAATTCAAACCGGTTCCCCGTCACATCCGCAATGGGGTTCACCTCTTCCAGCAATTCGCGGATCCCTTCGGTAAGGAGCCATTCGAAGGAGCCGACCTGGATCTGGACCAGGCTGGAGGGTTCCAGCAGCCGCTCAGTGTGCGCATAGGACTTTTTGGTAAGGGGGGCTGGGGCGCGCGACGCCAATGATGTCATAATAGGTCTCCTCCAAAAGGGGGCGGGTTGGGCAAGGACGCGAAAAGGGCCTAGCTAAAGCTAGACCTCGACATTTATATCCCGATTTCTAAGCGGGACCGGTGTTGTGTCTGTCCAATTTGTAAGCCGGAGGCATTTGTCTCCCGGGCGAAGCATAGCGAATTGCCGTTCATTATGTCAAGGCAACCCTCACGGTGGGTAGTGCTGCTTGTCCCTAAGACCGGCGGTGCAGGTGTTTGAAGAGGGTGGGGTGCACGGCACGGGCCTGTTCCAGAGCACGTTCCATAACCGCTACTAAGGAGAAATGAGCGGAAGGTTGGGTCCGCAGCTTGAACAGGTGATAGCACTCCCTGAGGTTCATGGTCGCGACCATCCGCCGCTGGTGGGCGTGGGTGATGAGGTATTGGGCTGCCGGTGCGGATGCCTGGGCCACCGCGCTGAAGCCTTTAGCCGAAATGAGCATGGATTTTTGAAACAGGCTTTCCAGCCCCGCCTCCTGGAATAAGGGTGGGGCGATATAGCCGAGTGCCGTGGTCGCGGGCTGAGCGATGTAGGTCTGCATGCGGTGACGCTTGAACTCCCGGTACGCGCCGTAGTCGAGCACGAATTCGAAGGTGTAGTAGGGCATTTCCATCTCGCGGATGGGTGCGTCATGGGGACCCATTCGTTCCAAGGCTTCGTCAATGAGTTGGCCGCGCTCTTCAGTGCTCATATCCCGTATGCGGCGGCGTACCTCGGAGTAGGGGAGATGGGCCTGGTGGTACAGGAAAGCGGTGGCCACTTTTTCCTCGGCCTCCGGGTCGAAGTGGACCAGCGAAGCGTCGGATGTGGAAGCCATGGGCACCTGAAGCCCACCGGTGGCCTGAAGCTGAGCTTCGCGCGTTTCCACGAGATAGTCGTTACGATCAGTGTATTTGATAAGGGTTGGCGTCACTCGGCGGCCCTGCTCCTTGAGGTGCTCGCCCAGCGTCTGCTCCTCGGCAAGTTCGGCGGAGAGCAGCTTCCGGATGGCATGCTCCAAACTCCGGGCGTTCATGGTCACCCCCACGTTGCTGAGTGTCGCCGCCGGGAGAATGAAACGGGTTGAATCGGTCGCCTCTCTGCGCAGTCGCAACCCGTAGGTGGAGTCGCGCTCGCCCTCCTGTTGTGGCCTCACGGTACGCAGATACGTTTGCAACGCTTGAGTCGCTTGCTCGTACCTTTCGAATAGCCGTTGGCACGTGGCCGTATAGTACTTTTCCAGTGCCCCGCCGTCCTTGACCTCCTCCGGGACATGGTAATAGCCGCTCGGGAGCACCTGATAGCGGCTTGATTTTTCGGTATATGAGCCTAGCCGGTTGTCCTCCAGGGTGTCGCAGGCCAGCCGAGAGATGTTTTCAACCGCCATGTGAATCACGGCATGTTCGGCCACCGAGGCGTGGCCGTAGTTGAGTACCCAGCGCTCGTGGAAAGCGGCCGCCTTCTCTTGGGTTACCATCTCTTGAATTTCGTCGAAGGGCTCGGGACGCCGGGAGGTCATGGCGAAGATGACCGCAATCTGCTCTTCGCTGAGCTTCTGGTGGTCCATGGGATAGACCCGAACAGGATAGCCTGTGGCGATGCTCATAGCACGGCCATGATACAACGCCCATCACCCAAGCGGCACCGGCACAGGATGCATGTTGGCGGCTGCTTCCCATGCATTTTCCGCCGTGTTTATAACAAACGGTAGGTCGCGCGGTAGGTCGCGGATGGTTAAGGGTTTTCTAAGTGTGGAGTGGCGCTCAGTATCATGTCCCTTGCTTTTCTAGCGCGGTAACGTAACATCAGTTTTCGTACCCCCGCCCGGCGACGGTTTTCGTCAGACAGGTCGGCCACGCCATTTTGGTGCAGGACGTCATTCTTGGCAAAGACATCAAAAGCGGTCCAGCCTGCCCGGCGCATTTTCAAGTTCACGACCTTCGATGCGCTGCAGTATCGGGATTTCCGATTCCTCTGGGCCTCGCAGGTCGGCTCCACCCTTACCCAGCAGACCGAGACCTACACTCGGGCGTGGCTGGTGATCCAACTAACCGACACCCCGGCCAGTTCCGCCCTGTTCATCGGACTGGTTCACCTGACCCGTTTCATTGGTGCGGCTGCCATGCTCGTCGGTGGTGTGCTGTCCGATCGGATGGACCGTCGGTATATTCTCATCGTCGCCAATCTCATCAACGCCTCGTTTTTCACCGTGTTGGCCGTGCTCATCCTCTTTGATATCGTGACGATGTGGCATGTGGTGGTGAGTGCCATCGTCGCTGGTGCCGCCCAATCGGTGGACGAGACTTCGCGACAGGCCGCCATCTCCTCCATCGTACCGCGGGAAGGCATTATGAATGCCATCTCCCTGAGCGCGGTGCTGATGGGAGTGGGCAATACCGTCGGGCCTGCCATTGCCGGGTTTATGATTGCCTTTGTGGGGACTGAGGGGTCGTACTTCGCTATGAGCATCTTTCTCGTGGTGTCCACGGCATTTTTGTTATTCATTCAGCCACTGAAGGTGCGCGCCCCTGTAACGGGCGTGTCTTTCTTCACAAGTCTGAAGGATGGTTACGTTTTTGCCTTCCGGACGCCGGCGGTCAGGGCCATTCTCTTGGTGGGTTTCACCGTCGTTATGTTCGGCGCTCCGCATTTCCTGCTGCTTCCCGTTTATTTTAAAGAGGTGCTGGGGCAAGATGCTCGGGCACTGGCATGGCTTGCGATTCCGGGCATCCTGTCCATCTTTGGAGGCCTGATAGCGGCCTCGTTGGGCGACTACAAAAGAAAGGGGCTCATGCTCTATTTGGCCGTGCTCTCCCCGGCTACGGCGGCCATCATCCTCAGCCAGGTGAACGTGCTCTGGTTGGCCATCATCGCCACCAGTATCTTCGGTATTGGGCGTTCCCAGTATCAGCCAACGAGCCAGACAGGCGCGATGAAAGCCACGCCGGATCATCTCCGGGGACGGGTGGCCAGCGCGCTTTCGCTCAGCTCCCAGGCGGGCTCGGTGGGAGTGCTTATCTACGGCCTTCTGGCCTCCCAGTTCGGGATTCAGGGTGCGTACTTGATTGCCGGAGTCACCTTGGTAGGCTTGCAGACCAGCTACTTCATCTTAATGCCGGCCTTCCGACGGCTGACGTAACGTAAGGGGTAATTGTGACGGAGCCCACCCAACAGCAAGAGACGCGCAAGCGTTCCCGCTTCAGGCTGCAAACCTTTGCCGCCCTTAAATACCGCGATTACCGGTTGCTCTGGTTCGCCCAGATCGGTGCCGCCCTGACCCAACAGTCGGAGATGCTCACCCGCAGCTTGCTAGTGATCGAGATTACCCGAGAAGAGGGTGGGGGAATGGGCAACGCTGCGCTTTTCATTGGGCTTGTCCATGCCACCCGGTTCATTGGGGGCCTGGCCTTAACACCCGTCATGGGCGTGTTGGCCGACCGCGTCGACCGGCGCTATCTGCTCATCACTGCAAATCTGGTCAACGGCGGTTTCTTCCTCCTCGTGGCGTTGCTCATCATCACCGACCAGGTCGCATTGTGGCACGTGGTGATCAGCGCCACCGTGGCCGGCGCGGCCCAGACCATGGACCTGACATCCCGTCAGGCCATGATTCCCAGCCTCGTGCCTCGCGAGGGGATTATGAATGGGATTGCCCTGAGCTCTACGCTCATGGGCAGCAGCCGTATCATCGGCCCGGCTATGACTGGGTTCATGGTCGTGTACATGGGGCTTGAAGGCGCTTACCTCATGACCGCTGCCTTTGTGATCTTCCCGGTCGTCCTTTACTTTTTCATGCGGCCGGTGCGGTTGCAACGCGACCAGCCCCATCTGTCCTTTTTCAAGAGTTTCAAGGAGGGCTTCCAGTTCGCCATCCACGAGCCGTCGGTGCGGGTCGTGCTCCTGGTGGGTATTACCGTGGTAACCATTGCCATGCCCTTCTTGCAACTGCTGCCCGTCTATGTGGAGGAGGTGCTCCAGGCCGATGCCGGCACCCTGGGATTGATCATCGCGATTCCGGGATTCCTGACCCTTATCGGGGGCTTGATTGCCGCAAGCGCAGGGGATTATCGACGCAAGGGGCTCATGCTGTTCTTGGCGGTCTCCTCTCCGGCGACGGCGGCGGTCATCCTGAGCCAGACCAGCATGGTGTGGACGGCCATGCTGGGGGTTGCGGTGTTCGCGGCCTTCAGTTCCCAGTACCAGCCCACCACCCAGACCACAGTGATGAAGGCGACCCCTGAGCATTTGCGGGGAAGAGTGGCCAGCCTGCTGGCCATGGCCCAAAACCTGGGTTCCGTGGGCGTGATCATATGGGGGGTGGTGATGATTCCCCTGGGTGTTCAGGGGACATATCTGCTCTTCGGCGTAGTAGCCCTCAGCCTGTTCATTACCTATTTTGCCACCATCCCGGCCTTCCGCAGGCTGAGTTAGCGAGCAAGGGGGGGGGGGAGGGAGGGGAGGCCTCTAGCTCTTAACGCGGCAGGTCGCCCATCACAA
>CAUZHS010000022.1:0-22543 GCA_963579845.1 Dehalococcoidia bacterium
GCAGGTAGGAATCGGCGTCCTCTCCATCAGGCGTTGGAAACTCCGGCAGATGGAGCGTGTCGAAATTCATGGTCATGTCGCAGAGGTTGGCAATCTCTTCCGTATTCGCCACCGCCTCTGGTAGGTCGTGGAAGAGCGCTGTCATCTCCTCTGGAGCCTTGAGGTAGTAGGAATCATCGGACATTTTCAATCGTTTTTCGTCGTCGAGGTTGGTGTTGGTCTGAATGCAGATCATCACGTCCTGATAGGGAGCATCCTCTTGGGCCACGTAGTGCAGGTCGTTGGTGGCCACTAGGGGTATGTCTAGCTTTTCCGCGAGCCCAAGGAGCCCCGAGTTCAGCCCGTCTAAAAAGGGCAGATTACTGTGGCGTTGCAACTCCATATAGAAGTGCTCGAATGTCCCTTTGTACCAGCGTGCCAGCTCCTCTGCCTGGGCCATATTGCCGTTGGTCAGCAATTGCGAAAGCTCGGCGCTGGGGCAGCCGGACAGTACTATCAGCCCCTCGTTGTGTTGTTCCAGCAGCTCTTTGTCGACCCGAGGCTTGTAGTAGAAGCCTTCCAGGTTGGCCTTGGTCACCAGTTGCATCAGGTTCCGATAGCCCTGGTTATTCCGGGCCAGCACCGTGAGGTGGTGGGGGGACTTCTCAGCCGGGCGGCGCTGATGGCGGCTTTCGGGGGCCACGTAAAGCTCGCACCCGATTATGGGTTTGATTCCGGCTTCTTGGCATGCCGTGTAGAAGTCCACGGCGCCGTACATCCCGCCGTGGTCCGTGAGGCCAAGGGCCGTCATGCCCTGGTCTTTGGCGCGCTGGACCAAGGCTCCGATGTTGCTGAACCCGTCCAGCATGCTGTACTCACTGTGGACGTGGAGGTGGGTGAACAAATGGTCCTCCGGAGGGGTGACGCAGACAGGAAGTGAGGGTGTTTTTTGGGGGAAGGGAGCAGTTGGCATATTATACTGGGGCAACCCCGTTCCTCCAAGGGAAAAGCCACAATATTGCAGCCTATTCAGTGGGCAAAACCCCGCATATGCTAGTGATTGGGCTATGAAGGGTATTCGCCCACGATTTGAGCGATGGCTCGGGCGGTGCTGTCGACCTCTTCCTCTGTGTTGAACACCGCCGTACTGAAACGGACCGCTGCCTGATAACCCACCGCCCGGGCTGCGATCCGGTGACGTTTCCAGAGCGTGTCCACGAGTGCTTGCGGTTCGAAGCCCTCCATGGCAACGCTGGTGAGACCACTCGAGACATCGAGGTCGCGTGGCCCCGTGAGCGCGCAGCCGGGAATCCTGGCTATCGCTTGCTGGAATCGTTGAGCCAAGTCCAGGGCACGTTGTTCCGTTTGAATGGCGTCTAACGCACGTGCAATTTGGACAGCCTGCGTCAATCCGGCGAGCAATGCGGTGTTCTGCGAGGTCAGCGAGTAGGGCTGGAGCGCCGCACTTCCTTCGCTGGCGGGTTCTGGGAGTTCCAAGAGTGGGCGGAGGTGAGTCGCGGCCCCGGTTGCGATGTAAAAGGCGCCGGTGCCCTCCGGCCCCAGCAGCCACTTCTGGCCGGATATGCTGTAGAAGTCGGCGCCCAACGCACCCATGTCCAGCGCGATGTGTCCGGCGGTCTGCGCGCCGTCCACCAGCAGGAGCGCTCCCGCCTCATGGACAGCTTCCCCAATCTCTGCTATCGGCATGCGAAGTCCACAGGAATACTGGATGTGACTGAGGGCTACGACCTTGGTACGGGGACCCAGGGCTGAGCGGATTCGACTGACTATCTCGTTGGCCGATGCGTCGGCCGGGATATGGACTACCTTGCCGACAACACCACGCTGTTCTTGTAGCAATTCCAAGGGTACCTGGATGGCCGGATGCTCCAAATCACAGGTTACTAACTCATCGCCAGGTTGCCAGGCCAGACCGTGGAGGACGATGTTCATACCCTCGGTGGTCCCGTGGGTGAGTAGCACCTGCTCCGGAGGCGCTTTGATGAGCGCAGCGACTTCCGCGCGGGCCTCGTGCTCGATTTCCTTCGTTTTCACAAGCCAATCGGGACTCGCGGGTCCCAAACGTGCCGCATCCTCCATGACCTGGTGTATTCGTTCCAGCACCGGCTGAGGTGAGGGCCCGGCCCAGCCTGTGTTGAGGTACACCATGTCGTTGGTTGCGGGTATGAGCCGGCGAAGTTGTTGGTAGTCCAAGCAGAAGCTCCTCGGGAGAAATCGGACCGATTCTGGTACTCCATCTTTAAAGATATCATGCAGGGTGTGCCCTGCACCGCTATGCGCTGAGGCCCACACATAGCGAGGGCTGTGATGATGGCCCCCGTCTGGTTGTACCTCGAACGAGGCTCTGCTACGCTTTCTTCGCTTATGGTAAAACCCTCTGAACAGTTCGATTCGCCGATGGACTATGCCTCCGCAATGCATCATCTGCTGAACCTGGTGGATGTGGAGCGCATGGCGGGTGCTACTCCGCCCGTGGAGAAGTATGACCTAGGACGCATGGAGGAGCTGGTCAGACGGTTGGGCGATCCGCAGCACTGCGCGGCCGTGGTCCATATCGCGGGCACTAAGGGGAAGGGGAGCGTGGCCGCCATGGCAGCCAGCATTCTCAAAGCCTCTGGTCTCCACGTCGGCCTCTTTACCTCGCCACACCTCCACACTTTTCGTGAACGTATCCAGCTTGACGGCGCGCCCGTCACCGAGGAGACCTTTTCCTCGGCGCTGAGCCGTATCTGGCCCCACGTACAGGCTATGGAACGCGAAAGTCCCCACGGCGGCCCTTCCACCTTCGAAGTGCTTAACGCCATGGCCTTCGACCTCTTTAGGGCCGAGGGTGTCGATGTCCAGGTGTTGGAAGTGGGACTGGGGGGACGACTCGACTCAACTAACGTCGCCAAGGGTGCTGTTGCCGTCATCACCTCTCTCAGTCTCGACCACACCGCCGTTCTGGGCCCGACTTTGCAGCACGTGGCTACGGAGAAGGCTGGAATTATCAAGCAGGGTGCTCGCGTGGTCATGGCCCCGCAGTCGCCGGAGGCCGCAGCCGTGGTAGCCGAGGCTTGCCGCCGCCAGGGAGCAGAACTGTGGAAGTTGGGCGACGACGTGACATGGAAGCCTGGGCGCGCCGACCTCACGGGTCAGGAACTCACAGTGCACACGCCCCGGCACACCTATGAGTTGCTGTTGCCATTGTTGGGCGCGCATCAGCAGGAGAACGCCGCCGCAGCTGTTGCCGCAATTGAGGTCGCTGACCTAGGTGTCGCTCCAGAGGCGGTGGTCCATGGCATCCGGGATGTGCGCTGGCCTGGGCGGTTCCAAGTGTTGTCCATGGCTCCGACAGTTGTGGTGGACGGGGCCCACAACCCCTTCTCCATGCAACGTCTGCGCGAGACGGTTCAGAGCTATCTCAGTCCACGACGCACTATCCTTGTCTTCGGCTGCTCTGGCGATAAGGACTTGGACGGCATGCTTAGCGAGATTGCACCGGTGGTAAGTATGGCCATCGCCTGCGCGTCGCGGCACCCCCGGGCCGTTTCTCCGGATGGTCTTCAACAGGCGTTCCGGCAAGCGGGTATGGAGACGGAAATGGCAGCCGATGTTGCTTCTGCTCTGGCCTCGGCGCGGAGCCAGGCCGCGGACGATGATCTCATCTTAGTTACCGGCTCGCTGTTCGTGGTGGCGGAGGCCCTGGAGGCGTGGTTTGGCATCGAACCGGAGTACTACCCCGAACTGGACCAGCCGAATTCCACCGGCTCCAAGCGAATCCCTTCCTCTAAGTAGCGCCGCCCCCGGTCTTTACGGCACCTGCACGGCGCTGGTATCATTAATTTTTATGGTTACTCCATCCGGCCTCGTCGTTTTCACACGTCCCGACTGCTCCTACTCCGACGCTCTTCTCGCGGAGCTTGAAGACGATGGAGTGGTGTATGAGAAGATTGACCTTGCGCTGCATCCTGAGCGGGAGCCGGAGCTTCTAAAGCTGACCGGTGGCGAGCGCATCACCCCCGTTATGGTGGAGGGTGAAATGGTCATCGTCGGTTACCATGGTATTGGTTGAAGTTACTAACCTGGCGGGCCGTTGGCCCGCTAATCGAGAGAGTCCCCATCGCGGCCCGGTGGTGTAGCTTGGCTTAACACACCTCCCTGTCAAGGAGGAGATCACGGGTTCGAATCCCGTCCGGGTCGCCAGGGAAAAGCAAAGCCCCCGTCTAAAAACGGGGGCTTTGCTTTTCCCTGGTTATTCACCGAGCGGTCCTGCCAAGGGCAAAAAGTGCTGCACACCTACATTGCGTAGCGCAGGGCTTGATTAGCGATAGGTCAACTTCAATGCCGGGTTAGTCTGCTCCGCCCCGTACATAAGATCATGGGCCATCGCATAGCCAAGCAGCCTGACAATGACAGCGCTTGGCTGCTTCGCAGTAGGGGAGTCAAAAGGAACGGCAATGTACACGTAGGGCGGTGAGGTGACGCACGTTGCCGTTGTAGCCGCGGGTCATCCTTATGTGGCACCACAAGCTCAACTACGGTGGGTAGCCCCCCCCCCTCAGGTTGGGGGGGCGGCGGTATGCGTGCTGGTGGTTTCGCGTTCCTTCAGGCTTCGCTCCAGCTTTCGCCGCGAGGTGAGGAGGTAGTGATTGCAGTTGAGGCAGCGGATGCCGATGTCGGCTCCCAGGCGCTCCACTCGCCAGGTAAACCCACCGCAGGGGTGCGTCTTGCGAAGAGTGAGCGTGTCACCCAGGGCGAAGGGAATTACCATGGCCGATCCATCTCCTGCAGAGTGGCGGTGATGCGCGCGCGCATCGACTCCGCTTCGCGCCGGGCCGCCTCGGCGAAGTTAGCGCCCTTTGAAGCGTAGATGATGCCCCTGGACACGTTGATGATGGCCCGGCGGCCTTGCGCGTCCACCCCGTTGCGGATCGAGGCCTCCAAGTCACCACCCTGGGCACCCACCCCCGGAACGAGAATGGGCATCTCGGGGCATATGGCCCGCACTTCGCCGAGTTCTGCCGGGTAGGTGGCGCCCACTACCAGGCCAACGTTCCCGTGGGTGTTCAGCTGCTGGGCCATGTGAGCCACCTGATGGTAGAGAGGCCCCCGACCAGCCGTGCTTTCCACTTCGAGTCCTTGGAGGTCCGCGCCACCGGGGTTGGAGGTCCGCGTCAATATAATTACCCCTTTGTCCGCGTAGTCCAAGAAGGGCTCTAGGGAGTCCCCCCCCATGTATGGGTGCACCGTGGTGGCATCGGCCCCCCAGTTCTCGAACATGGCTTTGGCGTAGGCCCGGGCTGTGTTGCCGATGTCGCCTCTCTTGCCGTCCAGGATAACCGGAATGTTGCTAGGGATGGCGGCCAGCGTCTTTTCCAACGCCTTTAGTCCAGGAATGCCCTGGGCCTCGTAGAAGGCCATCTGGGGTTTGTAGGCGCAAACCAGGTCTTTCGTCGCTTCAATGATGGCAGCGTTGAACTCAGCAATATTGGGTATGGCCATCTGCGATTGCGACGGGTCAAGCCCCACGCAGAGGAGGCTTTGGTTGCGTGCCACCGCGGCATCCAGCTTCTTCAGAAATGTGACTATTTCTTCTCCTTTGCCTGCTTCTGCTAGTGTATCGGTGTGGGGAGCAAACCGACAAGCGGAAGGACACAATCAGAGCATGCAATTGCCCCAGGGCCTGGTGGAGGGGAATTTCCTTCATCGGCGCAACCGGTTCGCTGCCGCCGTGCTGGTGGATGGCGTTCTCGCCGTTGCCCACGTTCCCAACTCTGGCCGGATGGCGGAGCTTCTTACACCCGGTGCGCCGGTGCGCTTGAAGCCGGCCCCGGCAGGGGCCCTGCGGAAGACGGCTTACGACCTAGTGCTGGTGCGATATCAGGCTCGATGGGTGTGTGTGGATTCGCGAATGCCTCCAGCGCTGGTCGTCGAGGCCTGGCGGTCCGGGCTCTTGGGCGAACTGGGCGGGTACCAAGAGGTGCGCGGGGAGGTGCGCTTCGGTAAGAGTCGGCTGGACCTGTGCTTCAGGGGTGAACAGGGGGTCTGCTACGTCGAGGTGAAGTCGGTGAATCTGGTAGAAGACGGTCTGGCCCTCTTTCCGTATGCACCCACCGTTCGTGGGGTACGCCACCTGATGGAGTTGGAACGGGCCCTTGAGGTAGGTCACGGAGCCGCGGTGGTCTTCGTGGTGCAACGTGACGATGCGACTGCCTTGGCCCCCTATCGCGAGGCTGACCCTGAGTTCGGTAAGACCCTTGACCGTGTAGTGGCCCAGGGCGTGGGGGCCTACGCCATCGCATGCAGCGTGACCGAGGTTGCCATCACGCCCCAAAAGCGGATACCGGTGCGGGTGTGCAGCCGTGACTGAGCCCCCACCCCTTTTGCTGGATGTCTACCATAGGTTCTACGAGCGCTACGGCCCCCAGGGCTGGTGGCCCGGCGAAGGGGCGTTCGAAACCATTGTGGGGGCCATCCTCACCCAGAACACATCGTGGAGCAATGTGGAAAAAGCCTTGGCCGTCATGAAAGAGGCTCGGGTCTGGTCGTTCCCAGCGTTGCGGAAAACCCCAGAGCCGGAGCTGGCACAGCTCGTCCGCTCCAGCGGCTACTTCAACGCCAAGGCGAAGAAGCTGAAGGCCATGGCTGCGTACATGGCTGGTTACGAGGACGAGGTTGCGCACTGGCGGACGCGCGATTCCAAGGAGCTGCGCTCGGAGTTGCTGGCCGTGCATGGCGTGGGACCGGAGACGGCGGACGATATTGTGCTCTACGTGGCGCATCTGCCCTCCTTCGTCATCGATACCTACACGAGGCGCATCGTGAACAGGCTGGGCTTGGAGCCGGAGCGTGCGACTTACGAGGGCTACCAGGATCTGTTCGAGGCTAATTTGCCTGCGGAGGCGGCATTGTTCAACGAGTACCACGCGCTACTCGACGCCCATGCCAAGGAGACATGCCTGAAGCGGGAACCCCGTTGCCGAGGGTGCTGCCTGTTGGATTTATGTCCCACAGGGTTGAGGGCATCCGTGTCTGGTGCTGTGGATGAGCCGCGCGGCAGTCACGAAGAAATGCCTAACGCTGGGCCTCGATTTTCGGCTCGACGGGCTTGAGGATGGTGATATCGGGCCGGTTTCGGTAGAGCCCTTGATAGTCGAGGCCATAGCCCACCACGAACTCGTCAGGGATCTTGAATCCGGTGTATTCGAGGCGGAACTCGTTCATGCGCCGGACCCTTTTGTCCAAGAGTGTGCAGATGGTGACACTGGCCGGTTGCTTGGCCCATAGGTGGCGGAGGAGAAATTGGATGGTCATGCCGGTGTCAACGATGTCTTCCACCAGAATGACATGTTTACCCTCCACGGCCACGGGAGCATCCTTGGTGACCGAGACCTCGTCGCTGCCATCGACGCCGTAGTGGGAGAGCTCCATAAAGTCGATCTGAATGGGCAGGTTGATGTGGCGCATGAGGTCGGCCATGAAACAGACCACACCCCTCAGTACGCCGATGAGGACTACGTCTTTACCCTGGAAGTCGCAAGTAATCTGCGCGCCTAGTTCCTGGACTCTGCGTTGAATCTCCGCGGCGCTAAAGAGGACCTTGTCGATGTCTTGGACCACGGCCTCGCCTAGGGGGCCATAGCCGTATTTTGCTAGAAGGCGCATGATATCGCGCCGGTACAGGAGCAGGATGTTGATTTCGGGATAGAGTTCGCGGAGACGTCGGAGTTTCCGGTTCTTCAGGGTGACCAGGCTCTGCTTCATGGTGGTGAGCTCAAGGTATTGGTCAGGCTCTGGTAAATAGAAGTCCGGAGTGAACATCTCTACCACTCTGTCTCCCGACCAGCGCAAAGGGAAGGAGCGTGGTTCGTAAAGGTATTTCATGCGGTAGAAGTCCAGGATTTTTGCCACGTCGCGTTCGCTGGGATGCATGAAGGAGATGTCGGAGGTGTCATCTGGGCCATGGGTGATGCGTTCCCGTTTCGTCGACCGCCGAGGGCTCTCCCCGTCAGCAGTCTCCTCTTCTTCTTCCTCGTCGGCCAAGAATTCCTGGCCCATGCTGACGCCAACAGGCGTTTCGACGACAACGGGCGGAGCCTCGGTGGTGACGGGAGCAGCCTCTGCTGAGATGCTATTCTTGGATCGGCCCTGCCCACCTCGGGCTCGCCGTCGCCGTCGGGCCGGAGTCGGTGATTCCTCTCCAGGCTTTTCCGAGGGGTCTGTCGGCTCGACAGGCGCATTCTGGCCGGCTTCGAGGGGCACAGGCTCAGCTACGGAATACTGAAGGGGAGTGTCTGAGGCAGGCGCTTCGACGGAGCCAGCAGGGGTGTTCGAACGCCGCCGCCGTCGGCGTGGAGGAGCAGGCGCTTCGGTAGTGGGCTCCTCCACTTGGGTCTTAGCCTCGGCGGGTGCATGCCCAACTACGGAATGCTGAACGGGAGTGTTGGAGGCTGGTGCTTCGACGGAGCCAGCCTGGGTTGTCGGCCGCCGCCGTCGGCGTGGGGGAGCAGGGGCTTCGGTTGCAGATGGTTCCTCCTGGGGCTGGGATGCGATTGCTGCGTCCTGAAGGGAACTGCTGCGAGTGGCTTGCGACGCTGTGCTGGAGCGCCGCCGTCGTCGCCGGGCGGGAGCAGGAGTTTCGGGACCTGATGGTTCTGACGGGGCTGGCGTCGGGGTTTCGACGGTAGTTGCCGCCGGAGGGGTGGAGCGCCGTCGCCGAATTGGCCTCGCTCGGGGCGGTGTGGTGGCGCTCTCGTGGGGGGGTGGCCCGTCAGGGGTGTGGTCGGTGGTCAATAATTGCCTTCTTCTTACGAGTTTTGTGGTGCTGGCTCCTTGGCCCTTCCCACGGGTGCTGAACGAAGGATGCTGCGGCCTATTGTACTACTCTTTTTGGCGGCGCTGCCGCTGTGCTCAGCCGCTTCCTTTGATTCTGGGGGGTGTGGCATTGGATGGATTACGGGCATGCGGTGGCATCGTTAACCGCTGGCGCTGGATGCGCCGTATGACTTGGCGCCATGTTGAGATAGGCATCGGTGGTGCGGATGCTGTATTCGTTGCCGCCGTAGGCCAATGTCTCCACAACTGCCCGGACGGTGTCCATGGAGGTGTAGCAGGGAAGTCGACGCTCAGTGGCCGCACGGCGAATGTCAAAACCGTCGCGGATGGCGATAGCGGTCTCTGCTACGGTATTGACCACTCCGTCTACGGTGCCGTCAGTGACCACGGTGATGGCGTTGGGTGTCTCTTCGCCCGCCTTGTTTACCATGGTCACGGGAATGCCAAGTTCTTGGATGAGGCTGGCGGTGCCGGAAGTGGCCCAGAGCTTGTAGCCCAGGCGGTGGAGGAGTTTGAGCCAAGGGACGGCCTCGGACTTATCCCGGTCGGCGATGGTGATAAGAAGGCCGCCTGTGGCGGGGAGCATGAGGTTGGCCGCTATGAGGGCCTTGGCCAAGGCCGGACGGAACTCGGAGTCGATGCCCATGACTTCGCCGGTGGACTTCATTTCAGGGCCCAGGTAGGTGTCCACGCCAGCGAGTTTCGACATTGAGAAGACAGGCGCCTTGACTCCCACCAGATTTCTGCGTGGTTGAAGTCCCGGTACTTGACCCTGGTCCCGCAGGCTCTGTCCCAGCATCACTCCGGTGGCGAGAGCGACCATCGGGACGCCGGTTACCTTGGAGATAAAGGGGATGGTCCGGCTGGAACGGGGGTTGACCTCGATGATGTAGACGCTGGAGTTGGTGGTGGCCTTGGGGTCGAAGATGGCGAGGTCACGGTGGGGTCCGGAGTCCAGAATAACGAACTGGATGTTCATGAGCCCTTTGATGCCCAGCCCCTTGCCGATGCGGGCGGTGTAGTCCACGAGGGTGTCCATTTCGGTGCTGCTGAGGGTCACGGAGGGGTAAATGGCCATGGAATCTCCTGAGTGGACGCCTGCCCGCTCCACGTGTTCCATGATGCCGGGGATGAGGACATCTTCGCCATCGCAGACGGCGTCCACCTCTACTTCGATACCCTCGATGTACTTATCGATGAGGATGGGCTTTCCCTCGCTGATATCTACGGCCTTTGTCAGATAGGCCACCAGGGCCGTGGGGTTGTCCACAATCTCCATGGCGCGGCCGCCGAGGACGTAGCTGGGCCTCACCAGGAGAGGGAATCCCAGCATTCGGCTCACGCTGAGCCCCTCCTCCAGACTGGTGGCGGTGGCCCCCGGCGGCTGCGGGATACCGAGTTGCTCCATGCGCTCGTTGAATTGTTTGCGGTTGGAGGCGGTGTCGATGGCCGACGCGGGAGAACCGAGCAACGGCATCCCCTTACGAGCTAAGGTCTGGCTGAGGTTGATGGCGGTCTGGCCTCCGAATTGGACCACCGAAGGCGGATAGATCAGCGCTTCGTTCTGGTCCACGATGGCCTCGTTCTCCAAGATGTCCAGCACGCTCTCGTCGTCGAGAGGCTCGAAGTAGAGACGACTGCTGGTATCGAAGTCGGTGGAGACGGTCTCCGGGTTGGAATTGACCATGATGCTGTGGTATCCAGCATCGCGCAGCGCCCATGCAGCATGCACAGAGCAGTAATCGAACTCGATGCCCTGGCCGATGCGGATGGGCCCGCTGCCGATGACCAACGCCTTGGGTCCGGGAAGGGGGGGGGCTTCGTTCTCCTGGTCGTAGGTGCTGTAGAAATAGGGAGTGACGGCTTCAAACTCGGCGGCGCAGGTGTCCACCATTTTGTAAACAGGCCGAATCTCCCACTCGTGGCGAAGCTGGCGGACCTGGTCGGGCAGGCGGCCGGCCAGAGTGGCCACGTCGGAGTCAGCGAAGCCCAAACGTTTGGCTTGCCGGAGTAGCGAGGGGGTGAGATCTTCGGAGAGGATGCGCTTCTCCATTTGGCCGATGCGCTGTATGCCGGCGATGAACCAGGGGTCGATGTGCGTAAGCCGTACTAGGTCTTTCAGATCCATCCCTCTGCGTACCGCGGTCATTATCGCCCACAGCCGCAGGTCGGTGGGGTGCAGAGGTGGGGTGATGCCCTGGGACGATTCGGCGCGCCAGGCGGGATCCTCCCACAGGAGGGAGCGGCCGCTCAGTTCTAGTGAGCGCATGGCTTTCTGGAGAGCAGGCTCGAAGCCACGGTCGATGGCCATAACCTCGCCGGTGGCCTTCATCTGCGTGCTTATCCGACGGTCGCCTCCCTCGAACTTGTCGAAAGGCCAGCGGGGAATCTTGATGACGCAATAGTCCAGGGCTGGTTCGAAGGCGGCCATGGTTACTTCGGTGACGGCGTTTGGGATTTCGTGGAGGCGTTTGCCCACGGCGATCTTGGCAGCTACGCGAGCGATGGGGTAGCCGGTGGCCTTAGAGGCGAGGGCCGAGGAACGGCTGACCCGCGGGTTGACCTCGATGACGTAGTACTGCATGGGTTCGGGCGCACCGCCGGGGAGAGTCTCGCCCACCATGGGATGTGGGGCCAAGGCGTATTGGACGTTGCAGCCGCCCTCAATGCCCAGTGCGCGGATGATGCGCAGGCTGGCGGAACGGAGCATCTGGTATTCCTTGTCGGAGAGGGTCTGGCTTGGCGCGATGACAATGCTATCGCCGGTGTGGACTCCCATCGGGTCGAGGTTTTCCATATTGCAGATGGTGATACAGCTGTCGGCGCCGTCGCGCATCACCTCGTATTCGATCTCCTTCCATCCCAGGAGCGACCTTTCCAGCATGATCTGGTGGATGGGACTGGCGGCCAGACCGGCCCGGGATATCTCTTCCAGCTCGTCCATGGTGGTCGCGAAACCGCCGCCGGTACCGCCCAGGGTGTACGCCGGGCGGATGGCCAGGGGCAGGCCCAGGTGCAGTCCCGCGCTCAGCGCCTCTTCAAGGGTGTCCACAATCTCGCTGGGGGGGACGGGTTCGCCGAGTTCCTGGAGGAGATCACGGAAGAGCTTACGGTCCTCGGCCTTCTTGATGGTCTCCAGGGGCGTGCCGAGCATTCGTACCCCGTACTTGTCGAGGATGCCGGCATCGGCCAGCTCTACGGCGAGGTTCAGGCCCGTCTGGCCGCCCAACGTGGGCAGCAGCCCGTCGGGCCGCTCAGTGGCGATGATGCGCTTCAGCACCTCGAGAGTGAGGGGCTCAATGTAGACGGCGTCGGCGATCTCGCGGTCGGTCATGATGGTGGCGGGGTTGGAGTTGACCAGCACGGTGGCGATGCCCTCCTCGCGGAGGGCCTTGCAGGCTTGGGTGCCGGCATAGTCGAATTCGGCGGCCTGACCGATGATGATGGGTCCGGAACCGATGACCATGACCTTTTGGGGCCTTGGGCGGTTGGTCACTGGGACACTCGCTCTCCCACCAACGCCAAGAACTGGTCGAAGATGTACTCGTTGTCCAACGGGCCAGGCGAGGCTTCGGAGTGGTACTGGATGGTGAAGACCGGCGCTGATAGGTGTCGCAGACCCTCGACGGTGTCGTCGTTTAAATTCCGGTGGGTTACCTTAAGCTGCTGCGGCAGAGAGCCTTCGTCCACGGCGTATCCGTGGTTTTGGGCGGTGATGGAGACCCGGCCCGTTTCCAGGTCCTGGACGGGATGGTTGCCACCGCGGTGGCCAAACTTGAGTTTGTAGGTGCGCGCGCCCATAGCCTGGGCGACCACCTGGTGTCCCAGACAGATGCCAAGCATAGGCACACGGCCGATGAGCGCCTTTGCCGTCTCCACGGGGACGGTGTTGTGGATAGGGTCACCGGGGCCGGGAGAGAAGACCACCCCGTCGGGCCGCAGCGTCAGTACCTCGTCGGCTGAGGCGGTGGCCGGCAGGACAATGGTCTGGCAACCGCGCTGGGCAAACTCGCGCAGTATGTTGTACTTGACGCCACAGTCTACCACGGCGATACGCACTCCTTGGACGGCGCTATCAGGCCAACTGAAGGGCTCTGGCGTGGTCACCTGCCGGACGAAGTTCACGGCATCGTAACCGGTGAGGGAACGCAGACGGGCCACGGCGTGCTCTGGCGTCTCGGTGGTGGTGATGGTGCCCATCATTACGCCGCTGGAACGGATGTGCCGGGTGACGGCGCGGGTGTCCACTCCGCTGATGCCGAGAATGCCATTGCGGGATAGGAAGTCGTGGAGTGTGGCCGTGGAGGCGTAGTGGCTGGGAGTTTCGCACTCCTCGCGTACCACGAAGCCGGCCACCTGGATACGAGCGGACTCCATGTCACGGTGGTTGATGCCATAGTTGCCGATCATAGGGTAGGTGGGCATCACGATCTGCCCTGCGTAAGAGGGGTCGGTCAGCATCTCCTGATAGCCCGTCATGCTGGTGTTGAACACGAGTTCGCCGTCGGCCTTGGGAGTCTTCTCATCGGCCGTTGCGCCCATGGCTTGGCCCTGGAAGACAGAGCCGTCAGCCAATACCAAATAGGCGGTGGTCATGCGCGGGCTCCCTTGGCCGGAGCGCTGGTGTCCAAGGCGTCGTAAGCGACTTGGCCCTGGGCCATGGTGAGGACTACCCGCCCCTTGAGGGTCTCGCCGTCCAGCGGGGTGTTGAGTCCCTTGGAGGCGAAGGTTTTGGTGTCCACGATCCACTGGATATCGGGGTCAATGAGCACCAAGTCAGCGGGAGTGCCGGGTTTCAGCGTGGCTAGCTCGGCGAAGCGCTTGCCCAGGACTAGGGCGGGGGCCATGCTCAGCCGGTGGATCAGCGTGGGCAGGTCGAGGTCGCCAGCATGCACCAGGCCCATGAGGGAGCCGAAGGCTGTTTCTAGCACCGACAGACCCACGGTGGCCTCCTCGAAAGGCACCATTTTATCGGAGAAAGTGTGTGGCGCATGGTCGGTGGCGATGGCGTCGATGATTCCATCGCGTAAAGCGGCCACCAGCGTTTCCCTGTCGCTTATGGATCGTAGGGGAGGGCTGACTTTGGCGCGGGTATCGTAGGAGCCAGTGGTTAGGGGCACCTGGGCGTGGGCAGAAGTATGGACGCCTGTGACCCACTCCTCGCTCATCGTCAGGTGGTGGGGCGTGACCTCAGCGGTGACACGCAGGCCGCGGGCCTTGGCCTGGCGGACCAACTCGACTCCGCCGGTGGTGCTCAGGTGTGCGGCGTGGAAGTGGCCGCCGGTGAGTTCGGACAGTGCGATGTCGCGGGCAATTATGGATTCCTCTGCAGCGGCGGGATAGCCGGACAGACCGAGCCGCGAAGCGACCCAGCCCTCGTTGATTCCGATGCCGTGGTGCATGGTCGGGTCCTCGCAGTGGTCGATGACCGGCAGGCCTAGGTCGTTAGCATAGATGAGCGCCATCTGCATGAGGTGGCCGTCCGCCACCACGCTGCCATCATCGCTGAAAGCTACCACTCCCGCCCTGGCCAGCTCCTCCATCTCGGCCAACTCTTTGCCCTCGCGGCCGCGGGTGACGGCGCCGATGGGCAGGACGCGGATGGGGCCAGCGGCCCTGGCCTGTTCCAGGATGAATTTCACCACGCTGGTGTTGTCGATGGCCGGGGTGGTATTGGGCATGCAGCACAGAGTCGTAAAGCCGCCCTGGGCCGCAGCCAGCGTGCCCGTGGCCACGGTCTCCTTGTCCTCACTGCCGGGCTCACGCAGGTGGGTGTGGAGGTCGATGAATCCGGGCGCGGCCACGAGACCTTGAGCGTCGATGACCTGATCGGGGCTAGCGGTAATCGAGACTCCTACAGTTTCGATAAGGCCGTCGCGAACCAGGATGTCGGCCACGTCATCGGTGCCCTGGGCAGGGTCGATGACGCGAGCACCGCGAATAAGAAAGGTGGTCATTGGATTATCTCCTCGGTCGCTCCGCCGGTGAGCAGCAGGTAGAGGAGGGCCATACGCACAGCCACGCCGTTGGACACCTGCTCTTCGATGCCTGAGCCCACGCCGTGGGCTAGAGCGCTGCTAATCTCGATGCCCTCGTTCAACGGGCCGGGGTGCATGAGCAGCGCGTTGGGCTTGGCGCGTCGGTACCGCTCGGGGGTGATGAGCCACCGCCGGGTGTACTCGCGGATGCTCGGGAGCATGCCTCTCGTCTGACGTTCTGTTTGAAGCCGTAGCGCCATGATGACGTCGGTGTCTTCGATGGCCTTGTCTAGGTCGGTCTCAACCTCCACGGGAGGCATGCCCGTGAGATGCTCACCCTGGAGCAGTTCACGCGGCATCAGGGTGGGCGGACCGCTCAGTACCACCCGGGCACCGGCGGCGGCCAGGCCCCAGATGTTGGAGCGGGCCACCCGGCTGTGCAGCACGTCGCCCACGATGACGACCTTGGCGTCCTTTAGCGATCCCAGGTGGCGGCGAATGGTCATCAGGTCAAGCAATGCCTGGGTCGGGTGGGCGTGGCGTCCGTCTCCGGCGTTCACCACGCTGGTGTGTTCCAGGTGGCGGGCCAGGAAGTAGGGTGCGCCGGCGTGGGGATGGCGGATGATGAGCAGGTCGGCGTGCATGGCTTGGAGAGTCAGCGCGGTGTTCAGCAGCGACTCGCCCTTTTCGGCGCTGGAGCCGGAGGCCGAGATGTTGATGACGTCGGCGCTGAGGAGCTTGCCCGCTTGCTCAAAGGAGACGCGGGTGCGGGTGCTGGCCTCGTAGAACAGCGTGAATACCACTTTGCCTCGCAGTGATGGCACCTTTTTGATGCTGCGGCCCAGGACTTCGCGCATGCCCTCGGCCACGTCGAGCACGGTGTCGATTTCGACGTTCGTAAAGTCGTCCAGGTCCAGCACGTGACGGCGCGTGCCCAGGCCCGTCTGGGCTTGGGCCGTGGTCTGTTCTGGCGTTCGAAGGCTCATGCGACGTGACTCCCTTCGCGGTTGAGCAGCACCACCTGGTCCTCACCGTCCATCTCGGTCATGCGGACGCGGACCTCTTCGGCCATGGCCGTGGGCACGTTCTTGCCGATGTAGTCGGCGCGGATGGGCAGCTCTCGGTGACCCCGGTCGACTAGGATGGCCAGCTGCATCGCCTGAGGTCGGCCCAGGTCGGTGATGGCGTCCATGGCGGCGCGGATGCTGCGTCCGGTGTAGAGCACGTCGTCCACGAGTACCACTGTCTTGCCATCGATATCGGCGGGCATACTGGTGGGGCGCACTAAGGGCTGCGGCCGGCGGGTGAGGTCGTCGCGGTAGAGGTTGATGTCCAAGGAGCCCACGGGCAGCCCGACGCCCTCGATACGGTCCACCTCGGCGGCCAGTCGGCGCGCCAGGGGAACGCCCCGGGTCTGGAGGCCGGCCAGCACGACGTTGGTGGCGCCGTGGTTGCGCTCGACGACTTCGTGGGCCATACGGGTGATGGCGCGGCGCATGTCATCGGCGGTGAGGAGAATGGTGGCTGCTGGCATCAAAAGACCTCTTGCCGAGGCCGACAAGAGGTGCGTTGGGGTGTACACGAGGCACCTCGAAGTGCGGGTTCGTGACGCTAACGCCGTTCCTTGCCAGCCTCACGGGACTGAGTTAAAGGTTCGGGTAACACTATGTGATTGTGGAAGTTATTATCCCAGGGTTTGGGCAGGGAAGCAAGGTCTCAACCCTAACTCTTGACCCGTTTTCGCAGGTGGGGCATGTAGTCTACCAGCACGTACTCGCCTAACTGGACAGTCGTCGTGTACAGGGTTCGGCCCTTGTTAATCCGGATGAGATGGCCTTCGAAGTCCAACAAATATTGGCTCGTCTCCAGCAGGAAGGTGTTGATGACGATGCCCTCCTGGGTGTAGCGCTTCACTTCCTTCAGCGTTTCCTGGATGGTCTGGAATCTGGGCGGGTAGCTGAACTACCGGGGGACGATAGGCACCGAACGCGCCGTGTAGAATGGGGCGCCATACTTAGGAGGCAACCGTGACCATCGCAGACAGGATAAAGGTCGGCATCGCTCTCCCCCAGGCCTTCGTGCCGGGGCCGGTGGACATGGGTGAGATATGCCGTTTCGTGGCCAGGGCCGAAGCTTTGGGATTCGAGAGCCTGTGGACCCAGGAGGCCTTCCTGGGCGCGGGCCCGGGCTTCGAGCCGTTGCATCTCTTGAGCTACGTGGCGGCGCTGACCAGTAGGGCCAGGCTGGGGGTGAGCGTCATCGTGATGGCGCGCCACAATCCGGTGCAGTTGGCCCGGCGGCTTGCCACCCTGGACTACATGAGCAGTGGACGCTTGGACGTGGGCATCGGAGTGGGCGGCCCGTATCAAGCACCGGGGCTGGGCCTGCCAGGCGATAAGGCGGTGCGGCGGCTCACCGAGGGTTTAGGGGTGATGAAGGCGTTGTGGACTCAGGAGCACGCCAACTACCAGGGGCAGATGTGGCAGCTCAAGGACCTGGAGATGGACCCAAAGCCAGTCCAGGAACCGCACCCGCCGGTTTGGTTTGGTGCGGGCCAGCCGGACGCGCTGCGCCGCGCGGTGCGTTTGGGCGACGGTTGGATGGGCGCGGGCGCCTCCAGCAGGGATGAGTTCGTGACCAACGCAGCGCTGGTGCGGCGATACCTGGCCGATGAAGGCCGAGACTCCGCGAGCTTCGGCATTTCCAAGCGCGTCTACCTGGCCATTGACGATGATGCGGCCAGAGCGGAGAGGCGCCTGAGAGAGTGGTTCGGTGCCTTTTATGGCAACCCTGATATGGGATCGCGGGTGGGCGTATGGGGTACGCCGGGTCAGGTGGCGGAGCGTGTGGAGGAGTTAATCGACGCCGGTGCGCAGCACTTGCTGCTCCAGCCGGTCTTTGATCACATGGAGCATTTGGAGGCCCTGGCAGAGTTAACGGGACTCCGATAGAGATACCAAGTAAGGAGGACAGTATGCCCACTATTGCCATCATCGGCGGCACAGGACCCGAGGGTAAGGGCCTGGGGCTTCGGTTCGCTTTGGCTGGCCACCAGGTCGTCATCGGTTCGCGTGACGCCGCACGGGCGCTTGAAGCGGCGGAGAGCCTGCAAGTGCTGCGTCCCGGCCTCGCAATCACCGGCGCGACCAATGCCGACGCCGCCCGCGACGCCGAGTGGGTAGTGCTCTCGGTGCCGTACGACGGCCTCGCTGTCACGGTGCAAGCCCTGGCGCCGTCGCTCACCGGCAAACTGGTCATCTCGGTGGTGGCGCCGCTCACGTTTGAGGAGGGCCGACCCCGGGCCGTGAGCGTGGCCGAGGGTTCCGCTGGCGAGCTTGTGGCGAAACTGGTACCGGGGAGCCAGGTGGTGTCCGCCTTCCATCACCTTAGCGCGCGCGAGCTTATGGAACCGGAAAAGGAGCTCGAAGGCGACGTTATCGTCTGTGGAGGTGACGAGACCGCCAAGGGGCAGGTGATGGCGCTGGCGGAGCAGGTCACGTCGCTGCGGGCTGTGGACGGAGGCGATCTCGATAATTCGCGTTACCTCGAGGAGCTGACTGCCCTCATCCTAAACATCAACCGGCGCTACAAGGCGCGTAGTACGGTTAAGCTCGTCGGTCTTTAGCGCACAAGAGCCAGGGGCAGCAGGGAGCGGAACGACGACGGCATCGTTTGGTAGCCACCGATACCGAGTGGGTCACGGAGCGTTGGCGGTCGTTCCTTGCCGATGATTCCTACGGGCGCATAGTCAGATACCTTCCCGGCCCTGGCCTACTCCAGCCGGGTGGAAATTGTGGAGGCGCTTAGCGTGTTCATGGAAGCGGCGACGAAGTACGTGGGGGGGCATGGAGATTAAACAGGCTATTGAGGGTCTCCCCGTCGGTGAAGCAAGTCCATGAATCCACGGCTGGAGTGCCCCCGGTTACGAGTTCATAAGCGCCCAAGTGGTGCTCATTCCCCATTGCATCCAATCGCAAGGCCGCCTTCTCCTGGATGACCTGCGCCTCATGCTGGCCGAGCGTTTCGATGTGAGTCACAGGAGGCTTTAGATGGAGGGCGAGGACGCGAAGTGCGTGGAAACGCACGTGCCCGATGAGTCGGTGGTGGAAAGCGATAGCGCCCTCCGTACCGGAGGCCGTAGCCTTGCAAGCTGTTTTCGTGTGCGGTCGCGTGCGCGTTAGCTTTTCAGCCTTTATAAGCACCGTCAAACAGGAATTTTTAGCGGATGTCGCCTCGCAGCTAGCTGTAGGGTTGCTTGTACCCCTTGTATGGGAAACGTTACGGTATATGCTATTTTTGATGAGGCGGGCGCGGGGTGGTTATTCGATTCCGCTCTCGGTACTCTTAAGAAGCCCCATCCTTTCAGTCGGAGCTGCATCTGACGGGGAGTGGTGGAAACAAAAAAGACGAGCCTGCTGACCTTTTTGTTGGGTGCGTCGTGATTCGGGGCAGGGTGATACGGCGGTTGTCATGACGGAGAAGTACCAAAAAGAAATCGAAGAAATCCTGGGCCAGGTTAACGACGACGTTCCGAAGGGAAAAGATGCTGTGCAGGAACGGGGCAGAAATCGCTATTCTATCCCGTCGGAGCATCGCGCGGAACGGTCCAGGCCAGGCTCATCGTGGCTTCCGCTCAAGGTTTCTGCGGGACATTTCTTCTTCACCGGAATCATCCTGATCGTTGCCGCCCTAATCCTCAGGGCGGTGATTCCCAGTTTGTGGGGGCCGCTCATCTGGACGGGGGTGGGTCTCTTGATTGCTTCCTACGTCCTCTTCTTCATCTCTCCACGGCGGCGTCCAACCGAGCGCCGTTGGCGAGGCCGTCCCATCGACGATGAAGTCGCGGTCGGGCCGAATCCGCTCGTGCGGTTCTGGCGCTGGGTTAATCGCGACTGAGGATAAAGGTTGGAGTCCCAGCACTCTGCATTGACGTTTTGTTGAGTGTCGAAAATAAAGGAATCCGTCGCTGCTGAGGAGCGTTTTGAACTGCCCGCTCAGGAGCGACGGATTCCTTGCATCTGGGTCTATGGGTCACGGCAGACCGTGTGAAGCGATTAGCGTTGCTCGCGTGGACGGGCCTGGTTGACGACGAGCCCCCGGCCTTCAACAGAGTAGCCGTTAAACATTTGGACGGCCTTCTCCATTTCCTCCGGATCCTCCATCTCAACGAAGCCGAAGCCTCGGGGACGACCGGTTTCGCGATCCGTCGGGATATGTACGGAAATCACTGTCCCAGCCTGGGCGAACAGGTCTTCCAACTCATCCCGGCCCATACGAAACGGCATATTGCCTACAAACAGTCTGTTGTTACTTTCTTCCATCACAGTCTCAGTCCTCCATGCTTTGCGTGCTGCCCTTTGGGGCCGCCTAGATATTGGGCCATGGCGCTCCCTATCTATCTATCTCGTATTCTCACGGGACAGCAGCTAATGGAAGCATCCTGACGTATGAATAGTATCGGCCTCCGAGGCAATTGGCAAGGGGAGAAAATGTCCAATCCTTCATAGCATCCGATGCAGGCGGGGTATTCGTCCCGATTTCGGGGCGTTCATAGACTAAAAAGAAGCACAAAGCCCCAAGGAAAGTCACCGGTTCGCAAGTCTATGGTTCCGTCTCCTCAAGCAGCATGAGCACATCGGCTAGTCGCTTCAGCCGGGTGTCGCCGCCGATGCCAATGCCCGCAAACCGAACACCAGCCGCCGCCGCCGCCGCCTGGTCGTACCGTGAGTCGCCCACCATCAGCGACTCGCTGGGCGCCACCCCAAGGCGTTGGCAGGCGAGGAGCAGCATAGAGGGATCGGGTTTGGGCGCGGGGACGTCGTTCGCGCCAATGACCAGGCCGGTCTCAATGCCCAGGCGCTGGAGGATGTGGGTCGCCAGGGGGTTGATGGTATTGGTGACGGTGGCGGTAACGATCCCCTTCCCCTGGAGCGTCCGCACCACGTCCGAGGCTCCCGGGGCGGCCTGAACATGGTCGACATAATCGGAGAAATGCTGGTTGTAGAAGTTTTCCACGGACTCCACCGTCTGACCCGGAAAGAAAGCGCGTATGTCTTCAGTGGTGGGCTGGCCGTACACAGACCGGAAGCGCTCGCGATCCACCGGGGGGCAGCTGAAGTGCTGAGCAGTGGCGTTCATCAGACGTGCCCACGCCTCGAAGCTATCCACCAGTACGCCGTCCATGTCGAAGAGCACCGCGTGAATCATTGAGGAAAAGCGCCTGGCGAAGGTCGGAAAGGAGTTGGCCAATGCTGCCCGAGAGCTAGCCAAGGGCGATCTGTTTCTTTGAACAATTCGGCCGATTCTTCTGGAGCTACTTGCTCCTCCGATTTCTCCGGTTCCATAATCGCGACCAGTGCCGTGAGTTTTTCCAGCGCAGCCGTTTCCTTCGTGTGAATGACGCTGAGACGCTCACCCAGATGCGTGAGGTGTGCCGTCAATTGCTGTTGGTCCGACATAAACCAAGTGGTTATCTCCCTTTCCAGGCTGAGGCGTTCTCGATTGGACGCACGCACCTCTTCAAGCCCCGATGCACCCTGGATCCGAAATAGCGCGTCGGCGTCCCGAAGCAGCGCCTTCACGCGGCCCAGCGGCTCCACCGAGTCGGTGAGAGCGGCATCGGCTAGCACCGACCATTCGGAGCCCAACTCCAGGTAGTCCTCGGCCAGGTCTGCAAGCCCTGGTGTCTTTAGTACCGGAGCAGCTTCCGTGAGGAATCGGGCGTACAGTAGTCTGAACGCACCGCCGCCTGTCTGCATTTCAATCCCCATGAACAGCGCCTTCAACGCCGAGAAGAGCCTGGCAGGCGAGTCGAAACGGCGCAGCCACCCGTTGGGAGTCGTGGTATCGGTCAACTGGCCCGCCAGGTTGGCGAAGGCGGCAAGCCCAAAGTTATGGGGTGGCCAGTTCTGGCCGTTAGGTACGCCTGAGCCGAGGCTGTAGACGCAGTCGCGTAGACCGGCTCGGATGGATTCCGCTAGGTCCGCGGAGCCCGCCGGGGGGCTGACGACTACCAGCCGGTTTTTCTGGGACTTCACGTGGGCGCGGGAAGCGGCGAGGAGGTCTAGTCCGACGTTGAGCGGAGCGCTTGTGCGGTCGTCCACGTAGGCTACTTCCGTGCGTTCGTCCATGCCGCAGAGCACGACGACGTGGTTCAGCGGCTGTTCCTGCTCGTCAGGAAAGAAGGGATAGGGCATCGTTCCCGAGGTGATGGATGTTACTGGCGGGGTTCCGTCCTTCAACGCGGTACGGAGGTGTTTTTCGGCGGCCCCAACGCTCTGGGTCTCATGGGTCTCGGTTGCAGCACCGGCACGACGGGCCATGTCGTGGAGAAAGGGGCCGTTCACCCACATCCAGCCCCGTCGTGCCCACAGGCTGATCGCTGGCACTGCCGCGTCTCGGTATTCGAAGGCCCAGTACCCACCGCCGAGACCGCCGCCCAGACCTAGGAGCATCGCTTCGGTGTAGGCCACTCCCGTATGGGGTGCCCTAACGCCATAGAAGGTCAGGATATTGCGCAGCGCGGCGGTTTCCGGGTGGATACCACCGAACTGGGTGTAGCCGCTCAGGACCATGATTGCCTCGATTGGAACGTAAGCCTTCCCGCTGATTATCGCACGGCGACTGCCATGGCGGGTAATACAGGCATGCGCAATTAGTGGGTCCATGCGTGGAAATACGCTGTATAGAGCCGAGTGTGACGACTATAAATCTAACGCTCGGCTGGCCGTCGATCTTTCGGCTAACCG
>CAUZHS010000023.1:0-21584 GCA_963579845.1 Dehalococcoidia bacterium
CGCCATCGACCATTCGCTCCTGTTAAACCAATACGCTCATCATGTCGCAAGCTCCTCAAGGCTCTTGTACACTGAACCGCGCATGAGGACCTCTATGCAAAATCCTTCAGCATCCGTTGTGAAAATCCTATGACCTCGCTGGGGTGCACGGTTGGGAACCAACGGCCGGTGCTCTGTGCCGGGCACGGTTTCAGGTCGGCTGGCCAGCAACGCCGCATGGATATGGGCTGCTTGGGCCCTGTCTACCAGGGAGCCCATGAGGGGTAAGCTTGTGATCTGGGGACTCGCCCTCGCGGCCCTGACGATGGGGTGCTCAGGTGGCAATGACCCCACCCCCACAGCGACAGCGACCTCCCCCGAGCCCACCGTCGCTCAAGATCCGACGCCCACCCCCGGCTCAACATCCACTCCTAACCCGGCTGCGGCAAACTTCGAACCCGCAGGATGCCGCTTCGCCCGACCCTCTGGTGTCGCGGTTGAGTGTGGGTACTTAACGGTACCCGAAGAACGCAGCAACCCCGATGGCCCGACCATTCAGTTGCACGTCGCCACCTTCACCAGCCTTTTAATAGAACCAGCCCTCGACCCGGTAGTCTATCTGGGCGGCGGACCAGGCGAAAACTCCATCCTTGCCAGGGTCACCACATTCCGAAGGCAAATCTCTCCGTGGCTGCAGACGCATCGGCTCATCGTTATCGACCAACGGGGAACCGGCTTCTCGCTGCCTGCCCTGAACTGCCCCGAGGCCACCGAAGCAAGACGGGACGCCTTGCCCCGAGGCATCAGCCCCGAAGAGGGACTTCGTATCGGAACGGAATCGATTCAGGCCTGCCACGACCGGCTGGAACACCAGGGAATCAATCTTGCCGCTTTCAACAGCACGGAGAGCGCAGCTGACCTCACCGACCTTCGGCAGGCGCTGGGCTACGAGGAATGGAACCTCTACGGAGTCTCCTACGGCACCCGACTCGCCTTAACCGCGATGCGGGACACGCCGGAAGGGTTGCGAAGCGTCATCCTCGACTCCGCCTACCCCCTGGAGGCGGACCTGTACAGCGAAACTCCCCCCAACATCAACCGGGCGTTCAATCTCCTCTTCAGTGCATGTGCGACAGACCCAGTGTGTGGTAGTCCCTACAACGGGCTTGAGGCCACCCTTTCCAGGGTCGTTGAGCAGCTCAACGAAACCCCCCTGCTCACCACTATCAGAAATCCACTAGACAGCCACCAGTTCGATATCCTCGTCACGGGTGACATTTTCGTGCACTTCCTCATCCAGACGCTCTACATCTCCTCTGTTATCCCGCTCATTCCCGAAATCATCTTCGACGCAGAGGATGGCAACCTGGATTTAGCAGCGATTCTCATGGGGAACTTCCTCGTGAATGAAGACCTCCAGAGCTTGGGAATGCACCTCTCCGTCCAGTGCAATGGCGAGGCTGCCTTCACTCCGAAGGGGGCCGCTGCCAGGGCAGCCGACCCCTTCCCCCTGCTCAAAGAGATCTTTGATAACTCGCCCACTGGTGGCAAGAACATACTTGCCCTGTGCCAGGGGTGGGGCTCCGGCAAACCGGGAGGGCCGGAAGAGAATGCTCCTGTCCAAAGCAGCATTCCAACCCTTGTCCTGGCCGGCGAGCACGACCCGATCACACCCCCGGCTTGGGGACGGCAGGTGGCGGCGGCGATGGAGAACAGCTTCTTTTTCGAGTTTCCCGGGCTCGGACACGGCGTCGCACTGGAGGGAGATTGCACCTTGAGCATCGTTCGCGACTTCCTCAGTCACCCCACAAGGGCACCAGAGTCAAGATGTCTCGCTGATTTCCACGGCCCACGGTTCCTCCCGCGAAGCACTGATGTTGCCCTTGTTCCCTTCGAGACAGCCCAGGCCCCAGCCATAAGCGGCATCCGGCCTGTAGACTGGATGTTGATCGCACCGGGATCCTACTCCAGGACTGAACTCAGCGTGGTTGGCCTTATCCAACAGGCTGTACAAGGCCTAGGACCAGACCAGGTGCTTGAGCTATTGGCAAGTCAGCTAGGTCTCGAATCGGTTCCGGATCTGGTTTCCAACATCCAGGCGAATGGACTGAACTGGGATATCTACCGGGCCATCACGCAGGTCCAACCTCTCGACTTAGCCATAACCCATCAGAAAGGTACGACTGTGTTTATCCTGCTCACCACTACCCCCTACAACCAAGACCTCTATTATAAGTCGGTCTTTCTCCCTGCTATTGATGCCCTGGTCCTAGCGAGCGAGTAACTTCCCCGCGAGCTATGTTCCTTTTCCTCTTTTTTCGTTCCCATGCTGAATCTCAGTTCAACGGTTCTCCACCCGGAGAGCCCATCTATTCACATGCTCTTCACGCAGCCTGTGTAGCGTTGCCTACACAAGTTACCGCAGACAATTCAGAACACGCGGCGCGGAAGGAGAGTGGAGCATGGTTATCGAAAGCAAGAAATTTGTTGATATGAAGCGGAGTCCAATCGACTGGACGGCCTTTGCCTCCAAGGCGTTGAGGTGCTCGCAATCGAACCCGCGGGAGTCCTAGGAGACGATGTACTTCCCGGATTAGTTCTCGTGAACGGAGCCCCAAGGGTTGGCCTAAGAAGGGAGATTCGCTGTGGTGAAGCCGCGGATCCTCTCTTTATCACCGCCTGACGAATATATGTTGGGCGTGTATTTGCACCTAGCGGGCCATAAGGTTAGTGGTTTTGCAGTGGCGCCAATCGGCCTAACCCGGATCACGGTACTTCCTCGAGGGGTAAAGGCATGGGGATTCCAAAGTATCGTTCTGGTTGCATAACGAATCAGAATACTCCCAGCCCCATCTACTCTGGCACATAGACAGGCAGATTTAACCGGGAAAAACCAGGGATTTGCCAGCAGTACACGGTGGGGCAGCCCTGCCAAGGACGACTCCTTACCGTGTTCACCTATTCGTTAACAAATAGGTGTATTTCTGACATTGGAATCTTGGCCCATGCGCGGGCCAGATTGTTACCAGGGCCGTACGGTGTGGCTCAGTCGCAACCGTAACCTTATCAACCAACAAAAAAGACCCGTCATTCGCCTCTATTTTGGACTTTGTTGCGCAATACACACCTTTAAGTAACCTTTCAGCAATTTCTAGCGATGCAAATACAAAGACTGTCAAGTTGACCTCATCATCAAAGAGCGACAATAATTTTAAAGGTTGTAATTGAAATCCAATCACGGACCGAACCGCAACGCGTAGAAGACCGCGCTGGTATACCCGTGAGTACCATCGTCAATGAAGTCACGGTATGGAGGGCACCTCAATGGCAACGGAAACGTCTCCCCAAGCGTTGGATGGGCTATCTCCGCCGGTCCCCCCAGAACCTCTCATCTCGATTCACTCCCTATGGAAGGTCTTTGGCGAGAAGCCCGAACGGGCAATGATGCCAGAGAATCTCGAAAAGCCCAAGCATGAACTTCTAAGCGAACTTGGCCTGGTGCTGGCCCTTAAAGATGTGAGCTTCAACGTTAACAAGGGTGAGACCTTCGTCGTCATGGGCCTGTCGGGCAGCGGGAAATCGACCCTAGTCCGATGTTTAATCCGCCTAGTAGAATCGACCGCTGGCGAGATTCTGATCGACGGCGCGAATGTGCTCCAGCTCAGCGAAACTGAACTTCGTCAATTCCGCAGGGGCAAAATAGCCATGGTCTTTCAGCACTTCGGGCTCCTCCCTCACCGGGACGTTCTCGACAACGCCGCCTGGGGGCTGGAGGTCGAAGGAGTTGACCGAGCCACCCGCTACGCCAAGACCCGTGCGGTATTGGCCATGGTCGGTCTCCAAGACTGGGAAAGTTCGTATCCCCACGAACTCAGCGGCGGAATGCAGCAACGGGTTGGGCTGGCCAGAGCGCTGGCGGTGGATCCCGACATCCTGCTCATGGATGAACCTTTCAGCGGGTTGGACCCCCTCATTCGCCGTAACCTTCAGGACGAGCTCGTGCGCCTCCAGCAGGAGTTGCACAAAACCATCATCTTTATCACCCACGACCTCACCGAAGCACTCAAGCTGGGAGACAAGATCGCCATCATGCGTGACGGCGTTGTGGTTCAGATTGGCTCACCCGAAGAGATTGTTCTAACCCCCGAGGACGAATACGTAGGCGAATTCACTCAAGACGTGCGGCTGGAATCGATCCTCAATACCAGCAGCGTCATGGATCAGGCTCTCGCAGTAATCATGGACCATCAGGGTCCTCGGGTAGCGCTGCACATCATGCGCAGCAACGATAGCCCCGCCGTCTTGGTCGTCAACGCACAGCGTAAATATCAGGGCATGCTCAACCTGGAGCACGCCGTGGCTGCCACCAAGGCTGGACACACACACATCGCCGACTACCTGGACACGACTGCGCCCTGCGCCGCACCTGGGACTCCGTTGGACGAACTTATCCAAATGGGTCTCGCTGCAACCCACGTGGTTCCGGTAATCGACGAAAACGGTCTCTTGGTAGGCGAGGTTCGGCGCTCTACCCTGGCCGTCCGTATCGGCGCGACCCGGGACGTTGGCGAGGCCCAAAAAGGCCACAGCCCATCAGAAAATACCGGGACTTCGGTGGAAATACCTCCCGCACTGGACCAGGTTGCCCATGAGGCGATTGAAATGGCATTAGCGGGCTCCGAGAGTCCATAGTGATGCCCCCAAGTTGGGCCAGCTATGGCCCAGGAGGTGGACCAAATGCTTGAGTTCCCGGATAGCTGGGTTATCGGCCCTGAGATCTCCAAGTGGATTAACAGTGGCACCGAGTGGCTGATCATCAACTTGGATAGTTTCTTCGACGCCTTCAAAGTCCCCATCCTTTTCCTGCTCAAGAGAATGGAATTCTTCTTGCTGTGGGTGCCATGGTGGGCCATAGTTATAGCCACCGGACTCCTCGCATGGAGGCTTACCAGCGTACGCGTGGGCATCTTTTCCACCGCCGCAATGCTGGTTATGGCCCTCCTCGGACTACACGACCTAGCCATGATGACCCTAGCCATGGTCCTCACATCGACCGTTATCTCCGTCAGCCTCGGACTCCCCCTAGGTATTCTGTCGGCCAAGTACGACAGATTTGAGGGCCTGCTTCGCCCACTCCTCGATGCCATGCAGACCATGCCCAGCTTTGTATATCTCATACCAGCGCTGATGCTTCTGGGCCTGGGTCGAGTCCCGGCCGTCGCGGCAACGGTCATTTACGCTATCCCACCGTTGATCCGGCTGACCAGCTTGGGCATCAGGCAGGTCGACCCCAACGTGGTTGAAGCCGCCAGGTCCTTTGGCGCTTCGGCCAAACAGATCCTGCTCAATGTGCAATTGCCCATGGCGTTGCCGTCCATTATGGCTGGAGTTAACCAGACCATCATGATGGCATTAGCCATGGTGGTGATCGCATCCATGATTGGCGCTAAAGGGCTGGGAGTTGAGGTGTTTAACGGGATAGCCCGCTTAGACGTTGGCCGTGGGCTCATGGGAGGACTTGGTATTGTCCTACTCGCCATCATCATGGACCGGACAACCCAAGGTCTCGCTAGGCCGCGCAGAGCGAGACGCAAGCCCGAACCTACGGCAAGGTCCGAAACAGCTACAATGGAAAGGACCACCGAAAAAGGAAAGGAGGAACCTCTTTCCGTCGGTGGATAAAGGCGGAGTCACGTCCCTTGTGTTTTAGAAACTGCAGATCATTCAAACGGAGGAACCTACAATGCTAATGGAACGATTGAAACGGGCTCGGTATGGGGCCCTACTATTGGGACTGCTGCTCGTGCCCCTTTTGTTGATTGCCTCCTGTAGCAACGAGCCAAAGCAAGTCATCAAGTTCGCCGATAACCAGGCTGGCGGCGCACTGCACCTTGCTAACGGTACGGCGAGATTTATTCTGGAAAACGGGTACGACTACCCCACGGAAAACATCTCAATGACCACACCGGTTTTCCAGGCCACGTTGGCCACGGGTGACGTCCATATCATGATGGAGGGCTGGCAGCAGAACATGCCCGAATGGTATCAGACGGAGTTGGCGGCTGGAAGAATCGTCAACCTAGGTGAGTCATACGAAGGTGGTCCTCAGTTCTTCGTCATTCCAACTTGGGTACACGAACAGTACGGCATCAACACCGTAGAAGACATACTGGCGAACTGGGAACTGTTCCAGGATCCGGAGGACTCGTCCAAGGGCGCGTTCTACAACTGCATCATTGGTTGGCAATGTGCGGAGATCAACACCGTCAAACTGCAGGCCTACGGCCTGGCCGATACTTTCAACAACATCTCCCCAGGATCTGGGGCAGCCCTTAAAGCTTCCTTGGTGGGCCAACAGATCAAGGGTGAGCCGGTGTTCGGCTACTACTGGGCCCCCACCGATGTGATGGGCCAATACGATTGGCACGTGCTTGAGGAGCCGGCATATACTGCAGCATGCTGGGCGATCGTTACCGCCGCAGCTCAGGACCCGACCCTGCGGCCCGTCGACGCCGCGTGTGCATACGAGACCCTTCCTCTCGACAAGCTCGCCTGGGGAGGCCTGGAGGATGAAGCCCCCGAGGTGGTTGCCCTCATTGGCAACATGCACATGGGTCTTCAACTCATCAGTAACACCCTTGCATGGGCTGCCGAAAATGAAGTGGAAGACCTCATGGTTGAGGGCGCACTCCACTACCTGAAAACCAACACGGATTTGGTGAAGACCTGGATGCCCGCCAAGAACTGGGAGAAGGTCGAGGCAGCCCTAGAGGGCAAGTAAGCCCCACCGTTCTCCTTCCGGAGATAGACGCATCTATCAAGAGGGGGCAGCCCGTAATGGGCTGCCCCCTCCGCTGTTGTATAACCTTCACACAGTCTCAACTTCACCAACCCAAGGAGTCGTATACGTTAGAATAGCCGCGATGATTAATTCCGGTGATGCCCCTCCCCTTCCGCAATCCCAAGCGGCCTCGACCAAACGTCGATGGCTGCTGTACCTCGCCACCATGATGCCCCTCGCTGCCTTGGTGGGGCTCCTGGCGTGGGGCATAGTCCGTTCGGACGGAAATCCGGGAGGCCTGCTAACCAACTCGGAGTCCGGCAAGGTCACCGTGGTCCTGACAGAGACTCCCCCCTTCAGCGTTCAGCCCTTGGACGGCGGTCCGCTCCTCGACAATAATTCGTTGCAGGGCAAGGTGGTCATGCTCGACTTCTGGTCGTCGTGGTGCGTGCCCTGCCGGACGGAGGCGCCGGCCCTGGCTAAGGTGTACATGGATTACGCTGATCTGCCTGTGGAATTCGTCGGCGTGGCTATCTGGGACTCCACGGTCGACGTCCTTCGCCATCTCGACCGTTTCGGCGTTACCTACCCCAACGCTTTGGACGAACGTGGGCTCATGGCGGTTGGTTTCGGGGTCCGTGGCATCCCGGAAAAGTACTTCTTTGACCGCAGAGGCAAGATTGTCGCGAAGTACATCGGCCCGATGACCTCCGAGGACATCCACGCCATCATCGATGGCATCCTCTCCAGTCCATGACCGTCCCGCCCAACGGCTTGAAGCGTCTCCACGCGGAGCTGCTTTCGTGGTACGCGCTTAACGCCCGCGATTTGCCCTGGCGGAAGACCAGCGACCCCTACGCCATCCTGGTGGCAGAGATCATGCTGCAACAGACCCAGGTGGAGCGGGTCGTCCCCAAGTACCAGCAGTTCATAAGGGCGTTTCCATCTATCGATGCGCTGGCAAGAGCGACCTTAGGTGAGGTGATCAAGGCCTGGGCGTCGTTGGGATATAACACCCGCGCGGTGCGGCTCCATCGCCTTGCTCAGCGTCTCGTCCAAGACCACCAGGAACAGGTGCCGACTTCGGTGGAGGGACTGAGGGCGCTACCCGGGCTCGGGCCCTACACCGCGGCTGCCGTGGCCTGTTTTGCTTTCGGTGTTGCGACTCCCGTATTGGACACCAATATTTACCGTGTCCTGAGCAGGGTGGCCTACGGCACTATCCCACCCGCCAAGCGGGAAATCGAAGGGCTCGCGGCTTCATGGCTGCCAGCGCAGCACGCATCCGATTGGCACCAGGCGCTCATGGATGTAGGGGCCACTGTCTGCACGGTGAGCAGACCTCGCTGTGCCGAATGTCCGTTGCAGCAACACTGCAAAGCCGCCTCCAGCCTGCGGGATGCGCCATCGCGAGAGTTGGCGGAGTCCTCGGTCCCCTACTCGCCCAAACAATCGCCGTTCAAGGGCTCCAGCCGCTACTACCGCGGTAGGGCTGTGGCCGCGTTGGCAAGTCTGCCCTCAGGAGAGAACCTGAGCCTCGATGACCTGGGCCGGCGACTCCTGAAGAACTACGACCCCGCGGCCCACGGGAACTGGTTACGGACAATGCTGGAGCAACTCCAGCAGGACGGGCTTGTGCACTTGGAGTCCGGTGGGGCTGCCCTCCCCTAGCCAGATACCAGACGCTCTACAAGACCCCGTAGCCACGGCTGAACCTCGTACCAGGGCTCACGCGCCTGCCGTAGTTCTTCCTCGGAAAGCTCCCAGTAGTGCTTGGCGAACTGAGGGAAGTACCACATCCCATAGACCCAGAAGCCACGGTATTTAGCTGGCGCGGGGAGGTAGGCATCGGTCAATTCGCCCTGGAGCCCCCGGGCCTCCCATGCGGCCACTACCAGCCCTTCGTAAGCGACCGCCAGCGCCTCTATCCACCAGGCCTGACGTTCCTCAGGCGGATGATCCTTCAAGAGTCCCATGAGACGCTCAGCACGCTCCTCGTCCGTGGCCTCCCGTCCGGTGGCCCTGCGCGTGGTGATGCTCCGCCAGCTTGCTCCCAAAAGGGGAATCTCAACTCCGCCGTCGCTGGCCACGACGATATCGCCAGTGGTGCGGGACCAGGCAGCGGCCTTCCCACAGGCAATGGCCAAGTGTGATGAGCCATCCTCTTCGTAGTTCGCAGGCTCCTGGCCTGCTTCAGGCTCACGAATCCGGACGGGGAGCCCAGACATGGCATGACGAAGGCGCTGGGCTTTGGCAGGGTTCCGGGTGCCGATGAGCACCGAGCGTTTCATAGATGGTCGACCATGCATCTATATCTACGTCCGCCTAAACTCACGTTCGAGCATGCGAGTGCTGACCCGGATGGTGGTGGGCCTGCCGTGGGGACAATGGTGGGAGTTACGTGCCCGCTCGAGCGATTCCACCAGCGCCTTCATCTGGGAGAGTCCCAACATCTGTCCCGCGCGGACGGAGCCGTGACAGGCGATTGACGCCGCCATGGCATAATGAGTAGCCGTCTCTGCCAAGGTGGGGTCTCGCCGTGGTGCGAGCAGTTCTTCAAGCAGGTCAGGGATTGAGACCTGAGCGCTGATCGAGGGTATTGCCCGCACCAACAGCGTTCGCGCACCGAAGGACTCCAACTGCCAACCCAACTGCTCTAAGGTGGGCAGCACTTCGACGATATACTCCTCCTGACTGGGGGAGATTTCCACCGGTATGGGGTCCAACAACGCTTGGATTTCAGGAAGTTGCTTCTCCCACTGAAGGAGCAATCGGTCGAAGAGCACCTGCTCATGAGCGGCGTGCTGGTCGATTAGGTACATGCCGCCGGGTCCCTCAGCCACGATGTATGTGTTGGCCAATTGCCCCAGCACCCGCAGTCCCGCCACGGTCGTCTCCGATGCTGACGGTCCGGCTTCCTCTGACGTCGAATCCGGCCCAGGCAGCACCGGGAGCGTATCGGCGGCGGCGGAGAACTGGAAACTAGGCGCCACCGCCGCCAGGGACCCGCCAGCATAGCTGGGGCCCAACGAGGCCGCCTCAATCAACGGCGATGCGGCGAGCAGTGCCTCGCGAACGGCACGTTGCACAGAAGAGAAAGCGTCGCCCTCATAGACAAACCGCACCTCCCTTTTGGTTGGGTGCACATTCACGTCAAGCGCATCGGGGGACACCTCAAGAAAGAGCGCCGCGAGCGGAAAGCGCCCCTCCACCAGGAAACCTCGATACGCCTCCTCAATGGCGACCGTCAGAGCGCGATGCTGTACCCACCTCCGGTTCACGTACAGGTCAATGCCTGAGCGATTGGCCTTGCTAAAAGAGGCGGGACTGATGAGGCCGCGGACCGAATAGACCGCCACTTGGGCTGGGTGCGCTTCCAGCATTTGGACTGCGCTCTCTGACCCGTGGAGTGCTGACCAGACGTCTCTAAGCGACCCGTTTCCCTGGGATTGGAACAGCTGCTTATCACCGGAGGTGAGAGTGCACTGGACCTCGGGAAAACCCAGCGCCAAACGTTCGACGACTTGGCGCACACGACCTGTTTCAGCACCGACGCTGCGAAGAAACTTGCGGCGCGCCGGAATGTTAGCGAAAAGGTCATCCACAACGATCGTGGTTCCTGGAGCTCCGCTGGCCGTCGCGACCGGCCCAGCTACGCCCTTCGTAATCTCAATGCTCGTGGCGGCATCACCGGGGGTCACACGAGTAACGAGGCTTACATGAGCGGCAGCGGCGATGCTAGGCAGAGCTTCTCCTCGGAAGCCCATCGTGGTAATGCGGTCCAGGTCGTCCAAGGAGGCGAGTTTGCTGGTCGCGTGGCGGGCGAAGGCCGTCTCCACCTCCCCGTAAGGAATACCACAGCCATTGTCGGTCACCGAAATGCGCTCCATACCGCCCTGGAGCAGCTCGATGGTCACCCGGCTGGCACCGGCGTCCAACGCGTTTTCAACCAGCTCCTTAACCACCGAAGCGGGCCGTTCCACTACCTCACCTGCAGCGATGCCCGCCGCGACAATCGAAGGGAGGATGCGAATGGTCATTATGGATTCGTGCCCATGGTCGGCAGGTGGGTCGAAGCCTGGCTGCAGCCTAAGCACATCGTTATATCCATGCTGATAGTAGTCCATCGCAGAGATGATCGGTCCGTATTTCCCTGATCAAGACGAGAAACACAAACATGGCCAGTGCCTAGCAAATCAATACTATCCTTAGCTAAAAACACTAGCCCTGGACTTCTTTCACCAACAGGTCTTCCAAGACCTTTGGGGCAGCGGCCGGGGTTGCCTTTCCGTCGATAACTACGATGGGCCGTCGGATGTAGCGGGGCTCCGCGACAAGCAATTCGATGAGATGGGCATCGGAGAGGGCATCTTTATCCAAGCCGCTGGCCTTGAATGTCGGGCTGGAGAAATTGAAAAAGGAAGCGACCTTCTTCCCGCTGGTCAACTCTCGCACCTCATCAGCCGAAAGACGTTCTTTGAAAAAATCCCTGGTTTGGAACTCGATTCCTCTTTGCGAGAGCAACTCTCTCGCCTTGCGGCAGGTCGTTCACTTGGGCCACCAATAGAGAGTTACCGGTGCGGTCATGGGGGTGCGTCCTCCTGATTTCTCTTGGCTCTGGGCAGCTGGGGGACAGGACTCTGTATGATTCGATTGTAGGCGTTCTGATCCGCATGGTGTCAAGGGACGGCGAAGCGTTGATTTCCCGAGAATAATATTCTAGCATCGCCTGAGTGCACATGGCTGAAGCCTTTTTACTTATCATCCGCTGGCTCCACACAATCGCCGCCGTTGCATGGGTCGGGGGGGCCATCTTCTATCTTGTGGTGGTACGCCCTACCCTGCGATCCGGGGAACCATCCCCCTTCACGGCTCGCTTTGCGGGTGCCGAATTCGGCCAGCTCGTTAACCTCTCCATGTGGACGTTGGTTCTCACCGGCGGAGTCCTGGCCCTCGATGCGCTCTCCCTGGAGTCAGGAACCGTAGCCTATTTCTCCGTTCTGACAACCAAGATGGCACTGGCCGGATGGATGTTCTTCATAGTCCAAACCCGGCGGGGACAGCGTGCGCAGTCCCAGGGTAGGGCAACGTTATTGCGGCGTTTGGCCCACACTCTGGGCCACATCAACATGACGGTAGCATTGGGGATTGCTGTTTTCGTGATCTCTGACATCCTGCGTTTCTTGGTGCAGCGGAGCCTGGAGACGTAAGGGAATAGATGGTAGATTCAATAAAATGGTCGCCAGAGGGACGACTCGGGACTCAGAAATGAACCATTCATGCGGCGAGAACTAATGGCAGTACTGGCCTGTCCAGTCTGTAACGGTGAGTTGGATCTGGCAGTCGAGCGGGAAGAAACAGAAGAAATAGTCTTAGGCCAACTGCTCTGCAAGCAGTGCAACACGACCTATCCCATTGAGGAATCCATTCCGAATCTCATTCCTCCAGGAAGGCCGCAGCATTCTTGACCGCACCGCATTAAAGCATTAGGGTTGATGCGACATTTCGCTTTACCTGTGCCATTTATAGCCATGCTTCGTAGACCGATGCATGGCACGGTCGGGCCGAGCAAGGCAATATTGGGGTAAGAGGGAGTTGAGGCACATGGCGATACGCATTAACGACACAGCACCAGATTTCACTGCAGCCACCAGCGAAGGAGATATCAATTTCCACGAATGGATGGGAGACGGCTGGGCTGTCCTCTTTTCGCACCCCAAAGATTTCACTCCAGTCTGCGCCACCGAGCTCAGCTATGTAGCCCAGCTGAAGGGTGAGTTTGCGAAACGTAATTGCAAGGTGGTGGGCCTGAGCATCGATCATGTCGAGGACCACCAGAAGTGGGCGAACGACATTGCGAGCCTCGCTGGCATGCCGCTCAACTTCCCGCTCATCGCCGACGATCACCTCGCGGTGGCCAAGCTCTACGACATGCTGCCCGCTACTGATGGGGACTCCTCAGAGGGCAGGACGGCCGCTGAGAACCAAACGGTACGGTCCGTGTTCCTCATCGGTCCCGACAAGAAGATCAAGATGAGCCTCACCTACCCCATGAGCACTGGGCGGAACTTTGACGAACTCCTCCGTGTTCTCGATTCCTGTCAACTGACGGCCAAATACAAGGTGGCAACGCCGGGCAACTGGAAGAAGGGCGAGGACGTCATCATCCTTCCGTCGGTCAACAACGACGCGGCCAAAGAGCTTTTCCCCGCTGGTTGGGAGACTGTCACGCCCTATCTCCGCAAAGTGAAGGACCCAAGCTAGCAAAGTCAATTCGGGCTCGCTTACATCGACCACCGGCCATAAGAGGCCCACTTGCGCGGGCCTCTTATGCTTTTTCTCTCTCGGCAGTTCACATACGGGGCATGGCAAGGGGGATAATCGGCCCTCAACCTCTTGAGCAGGCACTTTGAACATCATACAAAGGTATCGATAGCCTATAGCGAACCGTCCGGCGCCGCTGCAGGTTGAAAGGAGCCCCCCCATGTCGATCCAGGAACAACCCCACACCTCCGGCGGCCTCACGATTGATGTCCACCTCAACAGCCAAGGCCACCTGGAGACCATGGCAGACGACGTCCGGCGCGGGCTTACCTCCAGTCCCAAGTACCTGCTGGCCAAGTATTTCTATGATGACCGGGGCTCTCAACTCTTCGAGCAGATTACCGAGCTACCGGAGTACTACCCCACTCGCGCGGAGCGAGCGTTGCTTGTTTCGGTGGCCGATGAGGTCATGGCCTCGACCCAGCCCACCGATCTGGTCGAGTTGGGCTCCGGCTCCTCATCGAAGACCAAACTGCTCTTAGGTGCACCCAGCGCCGCGGAATACCTCCAGCGGTATATCCCTTTCGACGTGAGCGAAAGCATCGTTCGCAGCACGGCCGCCTCTCTTCTGGAGGACTTCCCCAAGCTAGATATACACGGCATCATCGGCGACTTCGAGCACCATCTAGACCGTATTCCGCAGCCATTGGGCCGTCGACTGGTCGTCTTTCTGGGAGGGACCATCGGCAATATGAACCCCGACCAACGCCGCAGTTTTCTCAGGAACGTGCGCTCACTACTAAGCGGCGGTGGTTCGCTACTCATCGGTCTCGACCTAGTCAAGGATTCCGACACCCTCAACGCGGCCTACAACGATGCCGCCGGGGTAACGGCGGAGTTCAACCGGAACATTCTGCGTGCGGTAAACGAGGGTCTCCAGGCAGATTTTTCGCCAGATCAGTTCCTGCACCTGGCCTTCTATAACAGCGAAGCCTCCCGTATCGAAATGCACCTCGCCGCCCAGGAAACCCAAACCGTTCACCTGAATGAGCTTGGGCTCAGCATGGAAATCCAGAAGGGAGAGACCATCTGGACGGAAAGCTCCTACAAGTTTACTGAAACTTCGGTTGCTGCGTTCCTGAAGGATGCGGGTCTGCGGATGGAGCATTGGTACGTCCAAGATGACAGCCTCTTTGGCATGGTCATGGCGACACCGAATTAGCGCTACTCGCGCTGGAGGCACTCACTAAAGGCGTGATGCCCCCTGGTCCTCTGAGGGTTAGTGGCCGTTGTAACGGCCAACCAGTATAGCGGCGTAGTCCGCGCTGGATTAGCGGTAAGGCAGGCCCCACAACAAATATCTGCCATCGAGCACACCTTGGCAGGGTGGAATAACAGCATCTCCCTATCGCAGCAAGTCCCTGGCCGCGTCGTTGTAGGGGTATTACTTGCCCGGCGAGACATCCTCCGGCTCAAGCGGGCGCACAATCCCCACCTCAAACGCTTTGCGTTCCCTGCTTTGGCCGCCACCTCCTAGGCCAACTGCCGGGGGACCACAACCGCGCCACCATCGTCAGCGGTAATGAGAAATCCCCCGGTATGACCGGTACACTGCCGCACGAGACTGCCCCGTTCACCTTCGTAGGGCTGCATATACATAGGCATGGTCATACTCGTTTCCCACACCGCGAACACGCCACTCCTGTAGGTACGAAGGGCCGCCATGTCGCGGACCGGCGAATCCGTCACCACCCACGCGGCGCCGCGCTGTTCCAATCGCAAAAGATTAATCACATCTGCGTCGGAATTTAGCCTGATGAGGCTGCGGCCGAAGTGTTGACAACGGTTGTAGTTAATACTACCATCGCCCTGGGTTCGTACATACGAACTCCTTGTTTCGTCCACACACTTTCTCACTGGCGGAGCCTCCATGGTCCCCTCTCTGGCTCTTTTTTTCGATTGCATCCCTCCCATCCGGTTCATGATCGTGAGCCTCATCGTCCCCGTCGGTTTGCTGGCGGCTGCCTGTGCCAGCACCGACGAAAGCGTTTCAGCCCCAGACCCCGGCTCGCTGGTCATCTACTCAGGCCGCAGCGAGACCCTGGTGGACCCCATCATCAAGCAGTTCGCGGACACCACCGGGATAGATGTCAACGTCAAGTACGGCGGTACGGCAGAGCTGGCCGCGACGCTGCTAGAAGAGGGCGATCACTCTCCCGCCGATGTCTTTTTCGCCCAGGATCCTAGTGGACTGAGCGCCATTGAGGAGATGTTGTCTCCGTTACCTGAAGCGGTCATCAGCCGGAGTCCCCAATGGGCAAGGTCGCCTGTCGGCCTTTGGGTGGGCATCTCAGGCAGGGCTAGAACTCTGGTCTACAACACGGAAGAGTTGAGGGTGGACGATTTGCCCACCGATATCTGGGACCTGACCGACCCCAAGTGGAAGGGACGCCTCGGTTGGGCGCCCACCAACGGCTCCTTTCAGACCATGGTGACCGCCATGCGCGTCATGTGGGGCGAGGACAAGACCCAGAAGTGGCTTAAGGGCATGAAGCAGAACAAACCCACGGAGTACCCGAAGAACACTCCCCAGGTGGCCGCTGCTGCATCGGGGGAAATCGCCATTGGGCTGGTCAACCACTACTATCTCTATCGGTTCCTGGCCGAGGAGGGTGAGGGCTTCAAGGCGCGCAACTACCATGTGAGCGCGGGAGGGCCAGGCGCACTGGTCATGGTGGCCGGCGCCGGCATCCTTGCAACCTCCGAGAGCAGGGCAAACGCCGAGCGGTTCCTCGAGTTCCTCCTCTCCTCCGTTGCCCAGCAGTACTTCGCCAGCCAGACCTTTGAGTATCCCCTGGTGGAAGGGGTGGATGTGCACCACCTTCTGACACCCTTGGAGAAGATCAACCAACCGTCCATAGCCTTGGCCGAGGTGACGGACCTGGCCGGCACCCAGCGATTGCTGCGAGAGACGGGAGTTTTACCCTAGACCGTGACCACAGGAGAAATCGACGCACTCACTCCGACGGCCCCGTCACTGCAGCCGGGGCTTGCCTCTCAGGGACAGAGGACTCCCGTCATGCTTTGGGTTACTGCCATCCTGGTGGCGGCGGCGGTCCTTTTACCTCTGGCCTATCTGGTGATACGGACGTTGGACGGCGGCTCCGAAACCTGGGACCTACTCCTTCGTAACCGTACAGCGGCCATCTTAGGTCGCTCGGTGCTCCTGGTGTTCACCGTAACCACCCTCAGCATCGCGGTGGGAGTGCCGCTGGCGTGGCTCACCAGCCGTACCGATATGCCTGTTCGGGAGCTGTTCGCGGTGGCCACCGCCCTACCCCTGGTCATTCCCAGCTACGTGGCTGGGTTCCTATTCGCCGTGGCGTTGGGACCCAAGGGCATGCTCCAGGGATGGTTGGAGCCTCTTGGTGTGGACCGGCTCCCGGATTTCTTCGGACTCCCAGGAGCCACATTCACCCTCGTGCTTCTGAGCTATCCCTATGTGATGTTGCCAGTCCGAGCCATGATGTCCCGAATCGACCCCGCGCTGGAAGAGGCGTCTCGGGGACTAGGCCATGGTTCGTGGGTAACCTTCTTCCGAGTAAACGTGCCATTGCTCGTACCCGGTATTCTCGCGGGAGCGCTGCTAGTGGCCCTCTACACCCTCAGTGATTTCGGCGCGGTCTCGCTGATGCGCTACGAGACCTTCACTTCGGCAATTTTCGTTCAGTATGGCTCGGCTATTGACCGCAGCCTTGCGGCCGGACTCTCTCTGGTGCTGGCAGTGGTGGCTTTTTCCATTCTCGGTATCGAGGCCTACACCCGGAGCAGGTCCACCTACTACCGGATCACCCCCGGCGCCACACGGCCCGCCACCACGGTGCGCCTGGGCAGATGGCGTTGGCTGGCTGTAGTTTTTTCCGGAGCCGTGGTGTCCTTGGCGCTGCTTCTGCCCATGGGAATTCTAACCTACTGGCTGGTCCGGGGTCTTTCGGCGGGTGAGCCCCTCACCGTGTTCTGGATGGCCACCCGCAACTCCCTCTACGTTTCGGGCCTGGCGGCGCTGGCAGCCACCGTGGCGTCGTTTCCCGTGGCTATCCTGGCCGTGCGCTATCCAGGCAAGTTAAGCGGTCTGTTGGAACGGAGTACCTACGTCGGCTTCGCCCTACCGGGCGTGGCGGTGGCATTAGGCATCGTCTTCTTCGGAGCGCACTACGGCGGCGACCTATATCAGACTACCACCCTGCTGGTCTTCGCCTACGTGGTACTGTTCCTGCCCGCGGCGGTCGGTACAGGTAGGTCCGCCCTCCTCCAGATTAGCCCCCAGATGGAGGAGGCTGCCCGAGGCTTAGGGAAATCGCCACGCCGAGTCTTCCTACTGGTCACGCTTCCCCTAATGTGGCGTGGCACCTTGGCCGGCGCAGCCCTGGTCTTCCTCCTTACCATGAAGGAACTACCCGCCACGCTCATCCTGAGTCCCATAGGGTTTACCACCCTGGCTACCTCCATCTGGTCGGCGGCATCCGAGGCATTCTTTGCCAGGGCCGCTGCAGCATCACTCCTGCTGATCCTCGTCGCCTCGGTGCCCTTAGCCTTTCTGTCGCTGCGTCAACACCGATAGGCCCGTTGGCCCCGTTTCCGTCAGGCTTGCATCCAGCCGTATAATACCTCGCGAACAGCCACGATAGGGAGGGTATATCCATGATTGAGCGTATCGACCATGTCGAAGTCCTGGCCAGGAACATAGACGAGACCCGCGATTTCTACGTGAACGTTCTCGGCTTCAAGCTGTGGAGGGAGACGGTGGGGCAGCGTGAGAACGGAGTCACCTGGCACCTGGCTTGCGTGACGTTGGGGGACATGATGGTGGAGATCCTCCAAGCGCGGCCCGAGTCGATGGAATTGCCGGCAGAGCAGACCCGGGTGGGGATGCGGATGTTCGCCTTGAAGGTGGATGATATGGCTAAGACCATCGCCGAGATGGAAAGCAAGGGCGTGGAAATCTCCCGAACACCCCGCGAGACGGGCGTCTTCGAGGGACTAAGGGCCGAAATCAAAGACCCCGACGGCATTTGCATCGAACTGCGCGAGTGGCAACGGGGCGACGGCATCTTCAATGATACCTGGCAGCCCGCTTCGGAGACAATGACCCGCACTGGTTAGTTTTTTCCTGCAGCAGACCATTCAACATGAAAGGGCTCAGACATGACCGACCTTCCGAAGCTGGACCAAGCATATGCACTCGTGATCCGCCACTTCGTCGACACGGGTAGGGCTCCCCATTACACCGAGGTGGCCCGGTCTCTCAGCGTAGGCATGGAGGAGGGACGACAAATTGTCCACGACCTCGTGGAAGAGCTACCTGCGTGGACCGAGCCCGGCACCGACCTCATTTCCTCCTTTGCACCATTCAACAGCCAGCCCACTCATTACCGCATCTCCGTGGAAGGCCAACAGAAGTGGTACGGCCAATGAGGACTGGAATCGCTGGCCGTGGGCTGGCTGTTCCCCGGCAAGACGGTGCGTATTGAGGCACCGTGCATCGATTGCGGTGAAAATATGGTCATCGAGATGCTCGACGGTCAAGTGCTCAACGCTAATCCCGCGGGTATCGTGGGCTACGCTGCAAGGGGGTTCAGAGGTCCCCACGACGAATGGTCCTTCAGGTGAGCGCAGATGAACCTCTTCCGGTCGGAAGAGCACGCTCGCAACTGGGACGGTTTCAATCCCGCATCCCTGGATGATCTGCGGCCGCTAACTGCGTGGATTGAGCGCTTCAGTGGCGAGGTTCATCATTCTCGGGCTCGCTCGGATTATATGAGCTGGCAGGTGGAACGGCGCGCTCAACAGTCCGGGTAGAAGCCCCTCCTAGGGTCACCCGTGCCGAGATCACCCGCACCAAGACAATGGTGTTCGTCAACGCCGCTAGCACCACCAGCGTGGCCAGCCCCTGACCACTGACGCCTCCGATAAGTACCAGCAGCAGCCGCAGGTCCCGAGAGGCCATGGAAGAGAGCCCTCGGTCAAACATCCTTCGGTGGCCTTCATCGATGCGCGCGCGGGTGTAGGTGACCGTGTAGCTACCCGCCAACGCGACGAACCCAACGGCCCACGCCAGGTCTTTGTTCGCCCCCTGGGCAGCCCAAATGGTCAGCCCAAGGAGGATTAGTCCATCAGAATAGCGGTCGAGGATGGCATCAAAGAAACCGCCGAAGGCTGAACTCTGCCCTGTGAGACGCGCCAAATCTCCGTCCACGCCATCGACGATGGAGCTGGTCTGGGCCAGGACTCCGCCAAGAATGGGCTGCCCCGCCGCGAAGGCAGCCAACGACCCGACGGCGAGCAACAGGCTGCACACGGAGACCTGGTTGGGCGTGGCCGGAGTATGGCTCAACGCTCGGGCAATGGGACGGGAGAAATGGCGGTTCAGATGCCTGGAGACGAGGCCATCATACACTGTGGTCATTGTCATGCCCCCCTAGCGAGGCCATATACCGCGCTGCACCCTCGTAGTCTTCCAGGGTATCCACGTCGGTCCAGAACAGTCCGCTAATATCGCAGGTGGCAAAGGACACACCGTCAGCGATAACCCGGCGGACCGCCTGACTCAGCTCGACGTGTATGCCGTGTTCGGGTATCAGGCCCTCGATCGCCGAAAAGATTACGCCGCCCAGCAAAAACACGCCGGTATCGACTGCGTTCCACCGTTCCAAGTCCTTCCCAATCTCCTCAATGCACCCGGTTGGACCGCGGAGCACCCGCGTAGCATCATTTATCTGACTCTCCAGCGAAGGCTCGGAATCGACGCAGAGAACCGGGACTGACGGCCCGTCCTGCAGCAGCCTGCCGACCAAGTCGCGATCGATGATGTGGTCCCCCATACACAGGACGAAGTCTTCGTTTTGGGTAAACGCTTGGGCGGCATGCACCGAAAGGGCATTCCCGCCGAGAAAGTCCACATTGGTAATGAACTCAAGTCGCTCTACGTCCTGGGCTATCCGCCGTACCTCCTGCTCCACCATCGCCCCGTTGTGTCCCACCACCACCGCAATTTCGGTGATCCCGGCAGCAGTCATCGATTCCAGCGAGTAGCTAATAAGGGCCCTCCCTTCCATGGGCAGCAGCACCTTCGGGCACGTCCGCGTGAGCTCATAGAGCCGTCCACCGTCACCCGCCGCCAAAATGACTCCCTTCATGCAAAACACCTCCGCCACTACTTGCCTCTTCTGCACGTCACGCCTTCTGGCAGGAGCATGAGACAGGCCATTGCATTACCCATTGCTCGACAAAGCGAGAATCCGGGAAGCACCCTCCGAGGGGCATCTCCTGGGCAGAGCCCCGAGGGAGCTTGCGTGAGCCGAGACCTCCAAATGGTCCCAGCGTTCGTTCCAACCGGCGGAACATAAGTGATTACCTCGCTGCCGTCAACTGCTCCGGGACGAGCGTACATTCGGCCCTCGCGTGTTGGAGACCCAGGATGGGGAACCGCGTACGAATAGAATCTTTTGCCGTGTGGTCGGGGTGCCGAGATTCGAACTCGGGACCTCCTGCTCCTATGCTAGCATGGGATGAATTTGTATGTGAAAGCAGGTTCAACCACTGAACGCGATTCCGCTTGGATTTTTTCCACACCGCAGTCATCCGTGGCTTTGAGTTGCTGGTTGAATCGGAGTCAGCCATTAGGCAATTTCCTCCATCTGAAAACTACATGCAGCCGGGGTAGAATCCGAGCTTGAATTACGCCCTCAAATTAGAGGATTTCCGGGATGCGCAATACGGGTTTGCCTACCCACCTGATAGCGAAAGCCCAGCCGAAAATCGGCTGGGCTTGGATGCTAGATGGTCGGGGTGCCCGGATTCGAACCGGGGGCCTCCTGCTCCCATGCTAGATATAGTGGTACTATACTCAAAGAGGTCCACTATGACACTCACGACCGAGCAGAAACGCGCCGTCGGATACGCCCGAGTCTCCACTGAACAACAGGCGGGGAATCACCACGCTTCGCTCGAAACGCAAGAAGCGCACATCCAGGCGCACCTAGCGCAGGCTGAATACTTTCACGTCCAGACCTTCGTTGACGTGCTTTCCGGACGGCGTGACGATCGACCGCAATACCAACGCATGGTCGAGTTTGTGAAGGCGGGTGCTGCGGACGTCATCGTCGTCCAATACCTCGACCGCTTCGGTCGGAACCCCAAGGAAATCCTCAGACGCATCTGGCAGCTACAAGAGTTCGGGGTCACCGTGGAGGTTACCGACGAAGACGTGCAGGAGGAACTGCTCCTGCTGATCCGCGCGGGCATGGCTGGTGCCGAGTCCCGTCGCACCTCAGAGAGGGTGAAGGCAAACATGGCTAGGATCGTCAGCAAGGGAACCCACAGTGGGCGTGCGCCGTTTGGCTTCAGCCCCATCAAGAAGATCGAGGACGGGAAGGCTGTCGTTGAGCGGTGGGAGATCGACGAAGCGAAGGCTGAGGTGATCCGGGAGATGACGCGACTGGCTACCGAGGAGAACCTTGGTTTCCTGGCGAGCGCAAACGCACTCAACGACAAGGGCTAC
>CAUZHS010000024.1:0-20955 GCA_963579845.1 Dehalococcoidia bacterium
ACCTGCATGCTTGAAAAACCCTTGGGCATGTGTGACCATGCACCCATGCGAGTAGGCGAATTTGAGTTTACGGAGCCGTTACCTGAACTTCACGAGCCGCATGCCATTGCGATTCTGAGGCCCTGGGTGGACGCGGGTAACGTTGGGACATTGGCGCTGGACCGGTTGGAGAAAATGTTGGGCACCCAGGAGTTGGGGCGTCTGGTCACTCCTGGAGATTTCTTCGACTTCACCCGCTACCGTCCGCGGACGCACCAGGTCGAAGGCCGCCGTGTCGTGGATGTGCCCAACACCGTCATCTCCTATGCCAAGGGTAATGGCGAGACTCCAGATCTTCTGCTATGCCGCGTTCTCGAGCCTCATGCCTCGGCGGAACGTTACCTTTCCTCCCTCATGGAGGTGATGAAGCTGTTCAACGCGAAGCGTTACTGCCGGATTGGGGCTATGTATGATGCAGTCCCTCACACCCGTCCGCTTCGCCTGAGCGGCAGCCTGAATGGCCAACCCTTGACCCTCAAGGGCGCGGTTGCTGCCACCAACCCCAGGAGGGGTTATCGAGGGCCCACGACCATCTTCGGCCTGTTCAATGAACAGTTGGAGCGTGAGGGGATTGAGCCCATGACCCTCATGGCCCGACTGCCCCAATACTTACAAATGGAAGACGACTACAGCGGCGTCGCCCGTATGCTGGAGGCCTTGGCTGAGTTGTACCACCTGCCGGAGGACTTTCCGGAAGCGGAGTGGGGCCGCCGTCAATACCGCAGAGTCGACGAACAATTGGAAGGCTCCGGCCCTGGAGCGGACTTGGTGGAAAAGCTAGAGACTCTGTACGACGCGGATGCCCCTGAAGCACCCACTGTCGAGCCCGACTCGCCCCTCTCTCCTGAGGTCGAACGCTTCCTCGAGGACCTGGATATCAAGCTAGAGGACCCTCAGGAATAACATCTCTGTACTTGAAAATCAGGTTTGTTGCTCCGGAGCCAAAGCGCCGGTGTCTTCGGCAAGGGTCGTTCGCGCCCAGCGACCAGTTGAAGGGTGGCATGAAAAAGTCAGCGCGTGGTTTCCGGCGTAGCTTCTGTAGTGGGATGGACAGCGGGTGCAGGATCCCAGAGGAGAACCGTTGATGGGCAATCGCCGTCTTTGGCTTGGCCTGGCCGTCACCAGCGTCTTTCTCATCGCCCTAGTCTTGCAGGTCGACGCAGATGAACTAGCCACAGCCCTTTCCGAGGCCAACTACGGGTATGTCATTCCGGGAATCGCCACCTACTTTGGGTCGCTTTACTTTCGGGCTTACCGGTGGCGATTCCTGCTGCTCCCGTTTCGCAGCGTGCGAGTGATGCGCCTTTATGCGGTGGTGCTTGTGGGATACATGGCCAACAACCTGCTTCCGGTACGGTTGGGAGAGGTGGTCCGGAGTTACTACCTGGCGCGCCGTGAACCGGTGGGCGCCTCCACCGCCCTCGCAACTATCTTCATCGAGCGTGTGTTTGACGGCCTTACCCTCCTCTCCTTTCTGATTGTCGCAGCCCTTTTCTTCCCCTTAGACGAATTGACCGAGAACGTGAGCGGTAACGTTCGGCTGGCTCCAGAAGCGGTGATGGTCGTCCTGGTGGTCCCTTTTGCCGCCGCGTTGGGGTTGATGGTTGGAATAGCCCTCTATCCTGAGCGGTCCCTGCGCATCGCGGCCTTGTTTACCCGCCTTCTTCCTGGGGGCCTCTCTATGAAGGTCGACTTGTTCATGCACCGGTTCTTGCAAGGGTTTCAGGGCCTGCACCGGCCTGGCAAACTGACGCTCCTCTTTCTCCAGTCACTGCCCATATGGCTGACGGAAGCCGTCATGTACTACATTATCGCCTTGGGGTTTGGCCTGGACGAATATTTCGATTCAATCACCACCATGATGGTGGCTATGCTTTTAGTCACCGCTGTTTCCAACCTGGCCACCTCCTTGCCTTCTTCTCAGGGCTCCGTGGGCCCCTTTGAATTCTTTGCCGTCCAGACACTGCTCTTCCTGAGCACAGATATAGGGACGGGAGTTGCATCGGCCTACGCATTGGTCCTGCACGCCGCCCTGCTCCTGCCTGTCATCGCCGCTGGACTATTCCACCTCGCCTTCAGCAGCATTTCGTTAAGCCAGCTCACCCAGTCCGGCCAGACGTCGGAGCCCTCCGCCGAGAAGATCCTATGAGGGTGGGCATCATCGGAGGCGGGGCCGCGGGAATGGGAGCGGCCTACGAGCTAGCGTTGCTCGGTCACCAGCCCTTCGTTTTTGAACAGGCCCCCTTTTTGGGTGGGCAGGCATCCACTTTCCAGGTGGGTGGTGCGCCCTTGGAGCGCGCCTACCATCACCTCTTTCGCAGCGATACAGCCATCACGGGAGTGATGAAGGAGCTGGGCTTGGAGGACCGACTCCAATGGATAGACTCCAACGTGGCCTACTTCCACGGAGAGCGGATTTGGAGATTCACCACGCCTCCTGACCTGCTGCGCTTCGGGCCGCTGCCCGTGTACGACCGACTCCGGCTCGGTCTGCTCACGCTGCGGCTTCAGCGACTCAAGGATTGGCACAGCCTGGAGCAGGAGACCGCCGCCGAATGGACGCGCCGTCATGCGGGCGAGCACATCTACCGCACCATTTTTGAACCGATGCTCCGCGGCAAGTTTGGCTCCTATTACGACCAGGTCAGCATGGCATGGCTCTGGAACAAGTTTGCGCTACGCACCACGTCGCGCAAGGGTCTTCGACAGCGGGAGCAGCTCGGCTACCCCATGGGCAGTTTCGACCAAGTCTTCGATGCCATGGCCCAACACGTGCGCCAGCACGGCGGAGAGGTGCATGCCGGAGTTGCGGTGGAGCAGGTGGCCGTGGAGGACGGCCGCGTCGCCGGGTTAGTGCTTAAGACCCCGCAGGGCGGCTCCGAGCGTCGAGAGATGGATATGGTCATCGCCACGGTGCCATCCTTCGTCCTGCCCCGCCTGGTACCGCCGTTGCCTTCGGCGTACCTAGACAAACTCAACCGCGCTGTCTACCTTGCCGCCGTACTCGTGGTGCTGGTTCTGGACCGTCCGCTAACCTCTGCCTACTGGATGTACGTGGGCGACCGATCGCTGCCTTTCTTGGGCGTCATCGAGCATACGAACCTTATCTCCGCCGAGCACTACGGGGGCAACCACATTGTTTATTTAGCCAATTACCTAGAGAAGGGCGAACGGCTCTACAGCCTCAGTGCGGAGGAGCTATTCCAAGAGTACCTTCCCCACCTCAAACGGCTCAACCCGGCCTTCGACCCCTCATGGGTGCGCGAGTACCACTACCATCGGGAAGATGCTGCCCAGCCGGTGGTAACTCGGGACTATTCACAGCACATTCCTCCGCACCAGACGCCTATTCCAGGGCTCTACTTAGCAAATACAACCCAGATATATCCGGAAGACCGGGGCACCAACTACAGCATCCGGCTTGGCCGAGCCGTTGCCCAGTTGGTACATATTGCCGCTGCGAAATCGTAGTCCCTGGTAGACTTGGGCTGTCTGTAAGGATAGTCTCGGTCGCTCCTGATTGGGGGTCACTTAGCGGTGAGAGAAGAACGGGAAAAATGCCTATGAAACGATTGAGAGCGATTCCCTTGGCTGCAATCGTTGTTGTGCTTGTGAGTCTGGCGCTCTCGGCATGTGGAGGCGGGGACACGCCCCCTCCAACGGCGCCGCCATCATCACCGATTGTTCCCGTCTCCACGCCTGCCGAAACACCCCTCCAGCAACCGGAGATTTCCATCGCTCCACTCCTGACTGAAGAGGCGATGCTTCTGCTCCTGACCGAAGTGGACATCCAGGGGATTGCCGCCGTTTCCGCGGAGCGAACAGCATTGCGCGAGCGGCTCACCGATTCAGACGGCTTACCATTGAGGTTTCGTGTCGATAGCTCCTTCGACGCGGGCTTTCAAACGGCCGACGGGAGCACTTTCGTATTCTTCCAGGTAACCGACTACCTCAGCGCTGATTTCGCCCTGGAAGAATTTAACCGACTGGCCCTGGGCATGCGGACAACCACTATGCCCAACCCCATCGGAGCGGACTCCATCGTCGACGAGATTAACAACCTCGGCCTGGGCACCGTTCTCCTCTTCGTAAAGGGTGACAGGCTTGTGCAGATGATGACCCGCATCGAAGACGGACAGCAGAATCCCTTGGTTGACCGGAAAGGGTTGCTGGATATGGCCCGGGTCGTGGCTGGCCGGCTGTGAGTAGCGTCCTGAAATCATTAACGGCCCGTCTGCTGGCCATAGCAGGACTTGTACTCGCCCTCGTCGTTTTTGCCGGGTGCAGCAGCCCTGACCTGGAGGCCACCTCCACAGCACGGGCCGCTCCCACGCCCACCACAGTGTCGGAGCTGGGGGTGCTTGACCTACTGAGTTCCGCCGAGATCGGACAGGTGACTAGTGAGGACGTGAGCTTCAAACAGGTCCGAGATATGAAGGCGCTTCTCGCAGAGGAGACGCCAGAGCGGTTCAAGGGCGTTGACGCTTGGTTTTCGGTGAGCTATTCGGATAGGAGCGAGAACCGGTCGGTCTCTCTCAGCGTCATCGATTTTGACCGTGCCTTCACCGCCAACGCGAGCCTGCACGGGTTTCGTTTGGGGCTCAGCGCGGAGGCCATGGAGTACCCTGTAGGTGATTCCTCTGCCACCGCTGTGATGGGCGAACCCGCGACGGCGGCCATTGTCATCTTCGTGAAGGGCGATAAGCACATCCAGATTTTTAGTGACGTGTTCGAGGGGAGCGACCCCCCCCTCACCGATATCGATGGCCTACTGGAGTTGGCGCGGTTGGTCGAGTCCCGTCTCTAGTCCTCCCGTGGGCATGCGATTGCGAGCCCCTGTGGCGCACCCAAACTCAAGCTCGCTCGTCTTGTGAGCCCTTCAGCCCTGTGATACCATTCGAGTGATCGTTCGTTATGAAATTCACGAATGGATTTCTCTGAAACCTCGTTCACTGGATGCAAGAAACGGTGGCGATGTCCGCCAACTCAGATACCCTTCGGCAGCTTGTCCAGCAGGCCATTGCAGAGCAGCCTTCGGCCACGGTCACGGTGCTTTCCTCGTTGCTTTCGGTGCAAGATGCCCTGGGCTACATTCCCAAAGTGGCGTTGGAGGAGGTAGCCACGCGGTCGGGGACCTCCGTCAACGACGTTTGGGGCGTGGCCTCCTTCTATCCAAACTTTCGCTTTGTTCCTCCGGCGCGCCACTCGGTGGAGGTCTGCTGGGGGCCAACCTGCCACATCCTTGGCGCGCAGCAGCTCTTTCAAGGTCTCATGGGCCACCTTGGGCTTGAGGGAGAGGGAGATACCGCTGATGGTGAGTTCACCCTCAAGCTTAACACCTGTTTGGGGTCATGCCCCCATGGCCCGGTGGTGAGCCTTGAGCACCAGTTGGCTGGCCACATGACCATTGACCAGCTGAAAGCCCACCTAGAGGAGCTCCAGGTCGGTGCAGCGCAACCCAAACTCAACGACGCGTCCCACCGATGGGATCCATCCCCATGACCTATGCCTTCCAGCACCTTCAGCGTGAGGCCACGCAGCGGTGGCAGGATTTGCACGCCCAGACCTGGGTCCGCATCGGAACAGGTCTCATGGGGGATGCGGCTGGTGCGCGCGAGACGGTGGCCGCCATGCGGTACGACGTACGCCACGCCGGCTTGAGCGCTACGGTTTCTGAGGTGGGGACGTGGGGCCTATGCTATGCCGAACCGCTGGTCGATATCGTCACACCGGGCGGGCCACGGGTGCTCTATGCCAACGTCGGCTCCGACCGCGTTTCTGAGCTGGTTGCCACCCACGTCACTACCGGCCAACCCAAGGTGGAATGGGCCCTGGCCTCCGTGGAGAGCGATGTGCCCGGTCTGCCCAGGGTGGAAAATCTGCCCATGATGCGATATCAGGTGCGTATCGCCCTCCGCAACGCGGGCCACATTGACCCCGTGGAGCTGCTCCAATACGTCGCTCGTGGAGGCTACGAGGGGCTAGATAAGGCCCTCTCCGACATGACGGGGCAGGATGTCCTCCAAGAGGTCAAGGATGCAGGCCTGCGGGGAAGGGGAGGGGCCGCTTTCTCCACCGGGACCAAGTGGGGCTTTCTGGCGGGCAACCCCGCCCCCCAAAAATACATGCTCTGCAACTGCGAGGAGGGCGACCCCGGGGCCTTCAACGATAAGACGGTGCTCGAATCAGACCCCTTCAGCCTCATCGAGGGGTGCACTATCGCCGGGTATGCCACCGGCGCTAGCAATGGCGTCGTCTTCGTCCGTCACGGTCACGATGCACCCATCCAACGCGTTCGTTCGGCCATTAGAGCCGCCTATGCCGCGGGCTTGCTAGGCGCTAACATTCTGGGCACCGATTTCTCCTTCGACATGGAGGTATCTCTCGTTGGAGAGTCCTACGTCGCCGGAGAGGAGACTGCGCTGATGGAGGCCATTGAAGGCAAGCGCTCCATGCCTCGGTTCCGTCCGCCCTTTCCCGCAGCCGTAGGCGTTTGGGGCAAGCCTAGCAACATCAACAACATCAAGACCTTGGCCTATGTTCCCGAAATCATTCGCCAGGGCGCTGAGTGGTTCACTGGCATTGGCACCGAAAAGAGTGCGGGCACGGCCATTGCCTGCCTCTCCGGTCACATCACCTACGCCGGGTTGGTGGAGGTGCCCTTTGGCGTGACCATGCGCCAAATCGTTGAGGAGATGGGCGGTGGCACTCCCGATGGGAAGGCCATCAAGCTGGTTCAGACGGGCGGTCCCTTGGGTGGAATGCTCCCGTCGGACGCGCTGGACATCGTGCTGGATTTCGACGAGATGGCTAAGGCGGGCGCGATGTTCGGCTCCGGTGGCCTTATCGTGGCTGATGAGACAACCTCCGTCGTGGACCTGACTCGCAACCTTATCGCCTTCGACCAGATGGAGTCCTGTGGCAAATGCTTCCCCTGCCGGCTGGGTATGGGCCACCTGCTGGAGGTAATGGAGCGTATCTGTACCGGTGAGGGCCGTCCCGGTGATTTGGAGCTCATGGAGCATGTGGGGAAGGACATGCGCGCGGGGTCACTGTGCGGCCACGGTCAACTGGGTTTCAATCCTGTTGCTTCGGCGCTCAAAGCTTTCGGCGACGAGTTTCGCGCGCAGATGAAGGGTCACGGGCCCATCCGCATCACCCCATTTGTTGGCCCCCGCTCCAGCCGGCGCGGGGCTCAGCTGGAGGAGGAGACCCCAACCTCCCAGGTCAAAGGTGACTTCGTAGCGCATATCCAACCGGTGGCAAGGCCATAGGGATCAAAATGACAGATGAAATTAACATTACCATCGACGGGCAGAAGGTGCGTACCACCTCCGACAAGGTACTTGTCCAGGCCGCCTCCGACGCTGGGATTTACATCCCCTATCTTTGCTACCACCCAGGCATGAAGCCCTACGGCGCCTGCCGGATGTGTGTGGTGGAGGTGGAGGGCGTCCCAGGTACGCCCGCGTCATGTACGCTGCCCATCCGCGACGGTATGGTTGTGCACACCAATGCCAATCCCGCCACCGAGGTCCGGGGTACCATTCTCGACCTCCTGCTCTCAGAGCACCCCCACGGCTGCCTTACCTGCCACCGTGTTGACCTTTGCGGCCCTCAGGACATTTGCCTGCGTCACGTGGACGTGACTGACCGCTGCGTCACCTGCCCCAAGAACGAGCGGTGTGAGCTAAAGGACACTACCCGCTTCCACACCCAGGGATTGAACTCGCCACTCAATTACCAGTATCGAGAGCTCCAGGTGGAGACCAAAGACCCCTTCTACGATAGGGACTACAACCTCTGCATCGTCTGCGCCCGGTGCGTCCGGGCCTGTGACGAGCTCCGGGGCGACGTGGCGCTGACCTTAACCGAGCGCGCCGGTCAAGTATTGGTGGGTACCTCCATGGGCGAGTCGCTGTTGGAGGCGGGCTGCGAGTTCTGCGGCGCATGCATCGATGTTTGTCCTGTCGGAGCGCTGGTGGAGAGCGACTTCAAGTGGGAGACTCCCGTCCGGGTCGAGAAGTCGGTTTGCCAAGAATGCCCCGTGGGCTGCGAGATGACCTACGAGGTGGACAAACGAGGCCGCGTCATCCGCGCTATTCCGGAGCTAAACGCCCCCGCCAATCGAGGCCAGGCATGTTTCAAGGGTAAGTTTGGTTTCAAGCAGGTTAACAACGACACGCAGCGGACCAAAACGCCTCTCGTTCGCAGGGAGCAGGTGCTGGAAGACGCCTCATGGGACGATGCCATCGCCATCGTGGCCGAGCGTTTCGCCTCCTACAAGGGTGCCCAATTCGGCATGTTGGTCTCGCCCCGGGCGACCAATGAGGAGATGTACCTGGCCCAGAAGTTCGCGCGCACCGTGATGAACTCCAACAATATCGACTCCCCCTCCAACACCCGGCCCGGTGTTCTCGATGGCCTCCATCAGGTGCTGGGCTATCCCGCTGCTACCGGTAGTGTATGGGACCTGAAGGAGGCAGCGTGTGTGCTGGTGGTGAGCGCCAACGTCACCGAAGAGCAGAACGTGCTGGCACTCCCCATCAAGCAGGCGGTGCGTGCCGGTACCCAGCAACTTATCGTCATTGACTCACGGGAGGTCGAGCTCACCCGATTTGCCACCTTGTGGCTTCGTCCGTATCCCGGCACAGACCTGGCGCTGCTTGGCGGGATGCTCAAGGTCATCTGGGACGAGGGTCTCCTAGACGAGGCCGCGCTGGGCCAGTACCTGGGAGATACCACCGCCCTGGCTGCGTCCTTGGTGTCCTTCACGCTCGATACCGTCTCCGCCGAGACCGGGGTGCACCGCGACCAGATTGTCGACGCCGCCCGTCGCTTCGCCACGGCGGGTCCCGCCAGCATCGTCTACGCCTTGGATAATGTTTCCACCGAAGCCCAAACCGTTGCCAGCCGGGCCATCGCCTATCTCGCCGTGGCCACCGGCAACCTGGGCAAGCCCGGCGCAGGAGTCTACCCCCTGCGGCCTGGAGCCAACGACCAAGGTGCATGGGACATGGGCATGGAACCCCGCTACCTCCCCGGCTATCATCCCGTGGACGACCTCGACGCCCGACGCCGATTCGAGGAGGCATGGGGCTCCGAACTGCCCGTCCTGCCGGGGCTGAATGCCAAGGCGATGCTGGAGGCCGCGCGTGCCGGAGCGCTTAAGGCGCTCTTTGTCGTCGGCGACCACGCCGCCTACCACGACGGGACGCTGGGCGACCTCAGCGATGCCCTGGAGTCGCTGGACTTCCTGGTAGTGAGCGATGTGTTTCTCTCGCCCCTTTCCGAGCATGCGGATGTGGTCTTGCCCGCTAGTACTTGGCTGGAAAAGCGGGGGACGTACACCAGCCTGGAACGGAGGGTGCAACCCCTGAAGCAAGTGTTTCAAGCAGGCAGCACCACGGCCAGCCCCGACTACCACACCATCGCCCGGATCGCCTCCCATATGGGCGCAGCCGGTTTTGATAACCATGCGCCTGAGGCCGTATTGGCCGAAGCGGCCGGGCTCATTCCTGCCTATGCAGGCATTTCCTACCAACGCTTGCTGGACGAAGCAGTCTCGACTCCCCGGCCCTCCACGGACAATCCCATGCCGACCCAGGTCATGTACTCAGAGCAGGTGAGCATGGGCCTCCAGTGGCCGTGTCCGGCTTCGGACGCTCCAGGGATGCCCACGCTCTATGGAGAGAGGCTGGCCAATGCCGCTAATACAGTTCGCCCTCCCCTGGAATGGATGGGGCTGGAGCGGGACGAAGACGCTGAATTTCCCTTCCTCCTGGCCCACGGACGCGTCCTGGCCCAACCTACTCATTCCTTGGAAGTGGCCAAGGGAGGCAGGCTGAATCGGATTGAGCGCGAGGAATGCTTTTTGATTAGCCCTGGCGACGCCCAGCGTCACGGGTTGGAGGAGGGGCAAGCGGCACGCATGGTGGACAAGGCGGGCCGAAAGGCGTGGCTAGGAACCGTCCGGCTGTGGGAGAATGCGCATATTGGCGTGGCCAACCTCACCACGCTGTTTGGGGAGCTGGCGGTGCAGGTAGACGGCTCGGAGCACCCAGATCCCATGAACCACGTGCCTCGTCTGGAGGTTGTGCCAGTACGGATTGAGCATGTATAACAAGAAGGTTTCCGCCCATTGAGGCATCCACGATTTAACCAGCACCAAGGAGTGACACGTTGACATCGCAGCAGCCCCATTCCCCTAACAATAAGCTGAATGACTTGCCGAAGGCAAGGATTGTGGAGCGCAAGAACTTCAGCGAAGACCTCTTCGTCATCTGGTTGGAGCCCGATGCTCCCTTCATCTTCAAGCCAGGACAGTACGTTACCATCGGCGCAGGCGACCTGGAGCGTCCCTATTCCATCGTATCGGCCCCCTATGAGCCGAGATTGGAGCTCTTCATCGAGTATGTTCTGCCGGAGAACGGCGGGAAGCTCACCCCCATGCTCTGGGCCCAGAACGTCGGAGACATCGTCTCCATGCGCCCCAAACCCAAAGGCATTTTCACCTTCCAGCCCCAGTTCAAGGACCACGTCATGGTGGGCACCGTGACGGGCATTGTGCCCTACCTAAGTATCATTCGGCAGTATCTCCACGACGGCACAACCGGCCATCGGTTCTTCTTCATGGAGGGTGCCAGCCATCTTGACGAGTTCGTCTACGATGAGGAGTTGCAAGCCCTCGCCGACAAGCACCCCGACTTCATTAAGACAATGTTCACCGTGAGCCGCCCCTTGGGGGAGCGCAACCTCAGTTGGGAAGGCCCTAAAGGCCGTGTTAATACTTTGGTTGAAGAGTATATCGACAAGTGGGGGCTGAAAAAGGAAGACACGATGGTCTATGTCTGTGGCCACCCAGGCATGATTGAGGACGTGAAGACACGCTTGGTGCCCAAGGGCTGGAACGTTCAGGAAGAGCGCTTCTGGAAAGAGGAAGACGAATAGAGTTCTCCCGAAGGCTGCTGCGATTGGGGAGGGCAGCGGGCTCTACCCTCTGCCCGGGGTCGAAGGGGGGAGGCACCCTCTTCGACTAGAACATCTCGAGGGAGGGTGGAATGCTCAAAAGGTCTGTCCCTCAGCCCGCCGTGAATCCGATCCCTAAATAGGTTAGAAAAAGGCAGCCCTGATTCTAGGGCGGCCCTTTTCTTCACTTCCGGTCCAACAGCACCGCGGCTATGGTCGTATAATCGACTCCAGACCATCTCGTCTCGGGAGCCATTATGCCTCACGTTCCTGTCCACGTCAGGGCGTTGGCCCTCTTTATGACCCATCAGACCGCCATGATTCTGGGCACGGTCATGGGGCTCACCGTGGCTTTTCCCACCATCACAGAAGAGTTCAACACTACCATAGCGACCACGGTGTGGATTCAACTAGGCTACTCACTCGCCCTGGCCGGTGGCACCTTTTCATTGGGTCTCAGTTCCACGCTTCTGGATAAGCGGAAGCTCGTCATTTTTGGCCTTCTGGCCGACGTTGTGCTGATGGCTATCATCTTTAACACGCACAATATTTACGTATTCATCGGTGCCCGGTTCCTCTCGGCTTTCGTTCGGATATATCCGTGGCTTATTTTGCAAGTCATGGGCATCGGCGGCTTCCCGGCCCACCAGCGAGGCAAGGTCCTAGGCATTGTCGCCATAACTCAGGGTGTGGGGATGCTCGTTTCTATTCCCCTGGCGGGATTCGTCACGGAAGTATTCGGCTGGCGCTGGCTCTTCATGGGGACTTCTGTTTTCTACCTGATGCTGGCTCCGGTGGTGTGGGTCCTGATACCCGCACAGCCGCGTTCGGCCGACGCCCCTAAAATACGGCTCTCCCAGTTCGATATTCCCGGCAGCGTATTCATGATGATGGGCATGGTCTCCATCCTGGCCTCGGTGCAGATATTTGTTCGGGGTTACTCCTCAACCATCGGACCGGTCCTGGCGGTCGCGGCGGTCGTGAGCGTTGGTGCGTTTATCTGGGTGGAGCTGCGGACCAAGACGCCCGTGGTGGACTTTGCGCTCTTCAAGATGCGGGGCGTGACCATGGGAGCGTTGCAGGCCATCTCCTTTGGTTGGGGCAACGGGTCATTACAGCTACTGTTGCCCTTCCTTTTCATCGTTGGTTACGGATGGTCCATCACTTATACCGCTGGCATCATGCTGTTCATGAACATTGTGCGGCCCGTATCGGGCTTCCTTTCCGGATGGCTCTCCGACCGTATTGGTAGTTCTAAGGTCATAGTCGCTGCCGCCGTGGTTGCCCTGACCGGCCAATTGATCTTGGCCAGCTTTAACGTCGAGCCGGAGTTGGTCATCGTCATCGTGGCGCTGATGCTCATGGGCACCGGCCAGGCCTTTATGCAGACGGCCAATCAACGGCAAATCTTCACCTCCATACCCAAAGAGCAGCTCCACGCCGCGCCTTCCACTAGCCTGGTGCTGACCACCTCCGGCAGCGCCACCGGACAGGCATTCGTCGGCGCGGCCTTGGGGGCGAGCACTGCGATTGCCGCTTCCGGTGGCGACGGAAACCTAGCCCTTGTCTCGGCGGCCTCCACCTCCATCTATATCATGTCGGCAGTCTTCGTTGTCGGACTCACCGCTGCACAGCTGCTGCCGAGACTCTTGGCCCGCAAGCAGGGGCCAGTCGAAGCTGGGACCGCCACCGAGGCCGAGGCCGAGGGTCGTACCTGCGCAGACGGAGACAGGATGAGGGACGCATCCGAAGGAGCACGAACATGAGTGAATCCATCAATACCAAGCTAGCCCACGCCTACGTCTTGATGGAGACCAATCCCGCCGAGACCAAGAATATCGTCCAAAGCCTCCGGCGCATTCCCGGCACGCTCGCTGGTCCGCGAGGTACTGGGGCCCTACGACGTGGTGGTGGAGATGGAGGGCGTATCGACAGAGCATATAGCTAGAGTCGTTCCGGACCAAGTCCGTGTCATTCCAGGAGTTGTCCACACAACAACCTGCCCCTGGATTGAGTAGCCTGCTCTCCCACGGCGGGAGATAGTTATCTCAGAAGCTCATGCCGTTAGCTGAATGATAAAGTGGTGGTGTGTGGTGTGCAGAGGGGCGAATCCCCTTTTCCGGGAGTCCGAGAGTGTCCCTCGGAGATAATTTGTCCGCCTTTCTGGCCAGGAAAGGGGACAGGGGTATAGTCGAGCGGATTTTCTGCAAGCGCCCTGTTAGGCTACGACCCTAAACTGCCCCAGGGGTGAGCGAACCGCTGATGAGCCGACTGCCCCTGCATGTGAGAGCCCTCCTCCTTTTCATGGCCTTCCGGCTTGTCATGGGCGTTGGGACGGTGACCGGCCTCAACCTAGTTCTCCCCGAGATTGTGGACGAGTTCGATACCACGCTGACCGTGGCGACCTGGTTGCAACTGGCCTACTTCCTTGCGCTGGTGGGCGGGACGTTCGCTCTGGGGCAGACCACCACGCTGCTGGACAAGCGCAATCTCATCGTCATCGCGCTCCTTGCCGACACGGCTTTGATGATCTTTAGCTTTTGGACCCACAACATCTATCTTTTCATCGGTGCGCGCTTTCTCTCGGCGCTGTTCCGTATCTACCCGTGGCTTATTCTGCAAGTCATGGGCATCGGCGGTTTCCCTACTGAGCAGAGGGGAAAAGTGCTGGGTGCGGTGGGTTTCATGATGGGTTTGGGCATCCTGCTTTCAGTGCCTGTCACTGGGTTCGTGTCTGCGCAATGGGGCTGGCGCTGGCTCTTCATGGGCTCCGGAGTACTCTTTGGTGCGCTATCCGTAGCCGCCTGGTTTTGCATCCCGCCCCAGCCACGTTCCAGCGACTCACCGAAGGTAAGCTTCGCCCAGTTTGATGTTCCCGGGAGCCTGCTGATGATGGTGGCCGTGATTGGCAGCCTAACTGCCCTTCAGGCGTTGGTGCGCGGGTTTGAACCCTTCGCGGTAATCAGTACCGGCGGCACGGGCCTTCTGGCGCTGGGCGCCTTCATTTGGGTCGAGCGCAAGACCGCGACACCCGTGGTCCAGTTTTCCCTCTTCAAGCTACGGGGAGTCTACACGGGCGCCACCCAAGCAGGGCTGATGGGGTGGGCCTCTGGCTCCACCCAGCTCATGATCCCCATACTCTTTGTCCTGGGCTACGGTTGGAGTGTCGCTCACGCGGCGGCGGTTCTCTTTTTCTTGAACATTCTCCAGCCGGTGGCAGGCTTCCTCTCCGGTTGGCTCTCCGACAAGTACGGGAGCGCCCGCATCATCGCAGGTGCGGCGGTCATAGGCGTGACGGGCCAGGTCATTGCCGCATCTATGAATGCGAGTCCACCACTGCAACTTGTGGTCTTTGGGCTGGTGCTCATGGGCATGGGCCAGGCCTTCATGCAGGTTGCTAATCAGCGCCAGCTCTTCACCTCTTTCCCTCGACATCTACTGCATCTGGCACCCTCCACCAGCTTGGTGTTGATGACTTTCGGCAGCACCTCGGGCCAAGCCCTCGTCGCGGCGTTGTTGGATACGGGACAGGAGCCAGTGGAAGGGGTCGCCGATCCCGGTTTGGTATCGGCCGTCCGCGTTGCGCTGGTCCTGGTCACAGTGGTCTTCGCCCTGGGAATGGTCGGCTCAGCCTTCCTGCCCAGGCTGTTGCCCAAGGCCGGTGCAGAGCGCGATTTGGCCATGCAGCCCACCACTGGCGATGGTGACTCCTAGAGTGCCAGTGGCAGTCTGGGTAGCCTATACAGCCGCGGACTCACCGTTAAAGCATTTCGCCGCGGCCCATCCTTGAGTAAAATAACGGTAACTTATGATCACTCCCATGCGCCGGCAGTACCTCGATGTGAAGCGCCGTTACCCGGACGCCATCCTCCTGTTCCGCATGGGCGATTTCTACGAGACCTTTGGCGATGACGCCGTGGCCGCCGCCCGCGACATGGAGGTGGTGCTCACGCAGCGGAATATGGGAAAGGGCGAGATTGTCCCCATGGCGGGGGTCCCCTATCACGCCCTCGACACCTACTTGGCGCGTCTCATCCGCAAGGGGCACCGTGTGGCCATTTGTGAGCAGCTTACCGAGCCGGGTCACGGCCTGGTGGAGCGAGACGTGGTAAGGGTGGTCACCCCCGGCACGGTACTGGAACCCGCCTTGCTGGAGCAGGGCGTGAACAACTACCTTGCCGCGGTGGCCAGCACGCCGGGCGGTGGTGATGTGGTGGGCGTGGCATTCGTCGATGTGACGACGGGCGAGTTTTCGGTGACGCAGATTCCCCTGCCCCAGCTCGCCCAGGAGTTGGGGCGCCTGGCTCCCACCGAGGTTGTGATGGCTAAGGACAGTCCTCTATCCAGCGCACTCGATGGCGCCTACCGAATCTCGGCCTTGGACTCGACCGAATGCACTCCGGCAGCCGGTCGCCGGTGGCTTCTGGAGTTTTTCGGCGCGGCCAGCTTGGAGGCCTACGGTTGCGAAGATCTCCCGCTGGCCACCGCCGCCGCCGGTGCTGTCATCGCGTACCTGGACCAGACCCACAAGGCGGTTCTAGGCCAGCTTCATGGCCTCTCCACATACACCACCGAGGCCTTCATGGCCATGGACGCTCAGACTCGCCGCAACTTGGAGCTCTTCGAGGGTGGACGCTGGGGTGGCAAGGAGCATTCCCTGCTGGCCGTTCTAGACTTCACTAAAACCCCGCCGGGTGCCAGGCTCTTGCGTAAGTGGCTGGGCCAGCCGCTCCTCGACCTGGCGGACCTGGACCGCCGGTTGGACGCGGTAGCCTGGCTGCATTCCAGCGGTGTCCGGCGCGAGCGGTTCGGGAGAATCCTCTCCCACGTTGGTGACCCCGAACGTATCCTTCAGCGTATGGGCGCGGGCGTCGCGCTGCCCCGGGAGGTCGTCGCCCTACGTAGTTCCCTGGAGCAGGTGCCCGCGCTTAAGCAACTCCTGGCCGATGCTGAGTCGGGCCTCGGTTGGCTGGATGCGGAGCTGCTGCCCTGCACTGACGCGGTGGAGATTATCAGGAACGCCATTATGGACGACCCCCAGGGCGACGTCGGGAACGGCGGGGTGGTCCGTCAGGGCTTTTCCAAGGAGCTTGATGAACTGCGTTCGGCCTCCCAGGATGCCCGATCCTACATCGCCAGTCTGGAGAAGCGGGAGCGAGAGCGTACGGGGATTCCGGGCCTCAAGGTGGGCTACAACAGGGTCTTCGGGTACTACCTGGAGGTGTCCAACACCCATACGGAGAAGGTGCCGGAGGACTATGTGCGCCGTCAGACCCTGGCCAACGCTGAACGCTACTTTACGCCGGAACTGAAGGAGCACGAGAACCTGGTGCTCAACGCCCGAGAACGAATGGAGGAGATGGAAGGCGCCCTCTACCGTCAGGTGTGCCGCCAGGTGAGTGAGATGGCGGCGCTCATCTCCCTCACGGCCAAAGGTTTGGCCATGCTGGATGTGTTTACCGCCCTGGCCGAGGCGGCGGTCCGGTATCAGTATGTCCGGCCTCAGCTTGACGAGACTGGCGTTATCGAAGTCAAAGACGGACGTCATCCTGTGGTCGAGCGCGTGCTGCCGCCGGGTGCGTTTGTGCCCAACGACATCCTTCTGGATCGCGATCAAGAACAGATCATGGTCATTACCGGACCTAACATGGCGGGCAAATCCACATTCCTGCGGCAGACTGCGCTCTTGGTGCTTTTGGCCCAAGTCGGCAGCTTCGTGCCCGCCGCCTCAGCCCGCATCGGGTTGGTGGACCGCATCTTCACCCGCGTAGGCCTGCAGGACGATTTGGCGGCGGGGCAGTCCACCTTCATGGTGGAGATGATGGAGACGGCGAATATCCTTCACCATGCCACATCCCGATCGCTGGTAGTGCTGGACGAGATAGGCCGGGGCACCTCCACCTACGATGGGATGTCTATCGCCCAAGCCGTAGTAGAACACCTGCACAACGCGCCAAACCTCGGATGTCGCGCTCTCTTTGCCACCCACTATCACGAACTGACCGAGATAGCCACACGGTTGCCCCGGGTATGCAATTACAAGGTGGCCGTGGCCGAAGAGGACGGCGATGTGGTGTTTTTGCACCGTATCGTGCCGGGGGGCGCCGACCGCAGCTATGGTGTGTACGTCGCTCAGTTGGCCGGATTGCCCCGCTCCGTGGTGCACCGCGCGTGGGAGCTCTTGGCCGAGTTAGAGAGGGCTGTCAGCGACGCCGGGCCCCGGCAGCGGTGGGGATACGGCGCGCAGACCTCCGTGGAGCAGCTATCGCTCTTCAGCCAGCCGCCACCGCCGGAAGCCGTGGAGGCACTCATGGAGATGGACATAGACAGCATGACGCCTTTGGAGGCTCTGAAGAAGCTTTACGAGCTCCAGCAGAAGAGCAGGGAGGATTAGTACCCCCAACGAGGCCAATGAAGTACACGCGGTATTTCTGAGATTTTGCCAAACACAAACATCCCGAAGTCACCCGTGAGGACTGGATTGCTCGTGTGCTGGCAAAGTTGGACCATCAAAAGATAGTCCGATGGCGGATTTATTCTTGGGGTCGCATTGACGAAATGCAAAAATGCCGTAGAAGGATAGTGTTGAGTGAAGGAGAGACGGGGCACAAAGTATTGGTTGACCGCAGTGCGGCTCTGAGGCTCACAAAACCATGAAAGCCAATACCCGCTATTCCCCGAATTCAGACACCCCTGCCATTGAATGTGCCAGCCATGCACTGTGCCGACTAGGACCATGATAGCATCTTGATGGGCGTGACCTTTGAGTATGCCAGCATGATCCTTGCCTTCCTCCTTTGTTGAGAGGGATGGTGCCTCTACCTAGCCCCGAAAAGCGCGGTGAGTCTCGTAGAGGTTGGAATGTTCATTGGGGGTGGGCTGATTGTGCTACCCTCGAGAGCCGTATGATTTCTACCACGGCTGATGTAATCGCCGCAGTCACAGGCCCCGCCGGTTCCACGCCATAGTGGTGCTCTCCTGGCAGTGCAGGCCTCGGCCATACCTCCTACTCGCTCGTCCCCTCGACCTCCTCGCGGATGATACGCTCTGCGTAGCCCATGAGCGCGCGCTCCCGTTCCTCCGGCATATTGCGAGAGGCGAAGTAGTGACGCAGCGCCTGGGCCGGCGATAGCAACTCGGCGGTCTCGGCGCCCAATCGAGTACGCCGGTCGTATTGCACCTGACGCTCGATGCCAGCGATGTGGTGCGCAGCGCCCAGGGCTGTCCGGATAGAAGACTCCCGGAAGGCGGGGAGCGCCTCCGCCGCAAGCTCCACCCGCACCCGGACGATGGCCCCCTTGACCGCTTCGCCGTGTCGCTGAATAGCGCGCACCGTGGCCTCGGTGGGGTCCTCATTTCCTTGCACTCGGACATTCACCGTGAACATCCTTCTCGCGTCCACGGGAACGAATCGCATGCCACTGACCCTGCCGCCCCGAGATTGCTTCTGGTCCAGGTCGAAGACGTAGAAACCTTTGGTGTGCTCTTCTTCCGAAAAGTCGATGCGCTGGAGGCTTCCGGGATAGACCACCGGCGGGTGCTCCGAGAGCACCTGCTCTTTATGGATGTGCCCTAGGGCTACGTAATCGAAGGCGGGGTTGGCTAGAGTGCTCAGGGTGAGGGTATGGTCCCGGCCCAGCATCATGCTACGTTCGGAAGCCAGGGTCGCGCCGGAAGTGGTGACGTGCCCGCAGAGGATGGCGGGCAGCGCCGGGTCCAGCGCGGCGGCCTCGGCTTCCAGCAGGTCGGTCAGCCGCCGTTCCACTTCGTGGGTGATCTGCTCCAGGGTGAGCTCCCGTGTCTCCTCCCGGGCCAGGAAGGAGCCGATGCGGACCCAGGGCAACGAAACCAGCTGGACATCTCCTGCGCGAGTGGCGACGCGATAGGTCTTGAGGGTTTCGCCTACGGTGACGTTGCTCACATCCAGTGTTGGGAATATCTCCAACGCTGTTGCGCGGTTAGCCACGTGGGGCAGGTCGTGGTTGCCCACGGTCATGAATACGGGAATACCTGCTTGGGCCAGACGAACCATGCGGCGGGCGAACTCCCGCTGATGGGTCTGGCTGGGGTCGCGGCTCTTGTAGGCGTCTCCGGCGAAGAGGACGAGGCCAGCATCCACCTCAATCGCATACGCAACTACCTCGTCCAGGGTGCTCAAAAAATCCAGCAGTCGCATGGACGTCCCTAGATACTGGCCACGGTCGACGCCTGGGGCAAAGGTCTGGGGGAGGGTATCTAGGTCGTTCTGGGTCGCGGGGCGACCGTAGTTTTCCACACCTATGTGGACGTCGGAGAGGTGGACGATGCGCATGGGCATAGGTTAGGCCCATGGCTGGGAGCGTGCAAGCCCGAGGTGCCTGTCCGTTGCTGTTGCCACCTTGTCCCTCGGAGAGAGCCCCCCCTCTTCTCTAAGATTTCGAGGGCGGGTGGGATGGGACCAATCGGCCTCAGCCAAGCAACCCCTCCCAGACTATCCATCGTCCTGTTCATATGTATTTCAGCGTGTACCCCGACAAGTCGGGGTCGGGAGGCTGAGGCGGATACTGAGGACGTCGAAGGGCGAGCGGGAGCCATTACACCCGAGTGGTGCCTTTGGCGCGGAGCTGGTCCCGCAGACTCGCGGTCAGGTCCGAAACGGCAATGCGCACCTGCTCCATGCTGTCGCGGTCGCGGATGGTCACGGCGTTGTCCTTTTCGACGGTCTGGAAGTCTACGGTGACGCACAGGGGAGTGCCGATCTCATCCTGACGGCGGTAGCGCCGCCCGATGGACTGGGCATCGTCGAACTGCGTTGCGAAAGTCTTTCGGAGCATGTCGTAGATCTCGCGGGACTTGGGGCCCAGCTTCTCGTTGCGGCTCAGGGGGAGCACGGCCACCTGCACGGGTGCCACGTCGGGGTGAAAGTGAAACACCGCCCGTGTTTCGGTTTTATCCGGTTCCTCGTCGTAGGCATCGAGCATCAGCGCCAAGGTCGCGCGCGCCACGCCTAGCGCGGGCTCGATGGCGTGGGGAAAGTAGCGGGTGTTGGTCTCTTGGTCGAAGTAGCTGAGGGCGCGGCCGCTGGACTCTGTGTGCTGGCGAAGGTCGAAGTCGGTGCGGTTGGCGATGCCCTCAAGCTCACCCCAGCCCCAGGGGAACTTGTACTCGATATCGGAGGTCGCCTTGGCGTAATGGGAGAGCTCGTCCTTCGCGTGGGGGCGGATGCGCAAATTCTCGGGCCGCACGCCCAAATCCACGATCCATTGGAAGCGCTCCTTAATCCAGTAGTCGAGCCACATATCGCCCTCGTCGGGCTTCACAAAGAACTCCATCTCCATCTGTTCGAACTCGCGGGTGCGGAAGATGAAGTTGCCGGGGGTGATCTCGTTACGGAACGACTTGCCGATCTGAGCAATGCCGAAGGGCAGCTTCATGCGCGTCGTGGTGAGGACATTGTCGAAGTTGATGAAGATACCTTGGGCGGTCTCGGGCCGGAGCCAGACCTGGTCCGTGGTTTCTTCCAGCGGGCCGACGTAGGTCTTGAACATGAGGTTGAACATGCGGGGTTCCGAGAGTTGCCCTCCGTCATCGGGGCACTTGGTGGGGTCGTCCAGTTGGTCAGGCCGGTAGCGCCTGTTGCAGACGCTGCACTCCACCATGGGGTCAACGAAACCTGCCGCGTGGCCGCTGGCCTGCCAGACCTCCGGGTTCTGGATGATAGCGCTGTCGAGCCCCACGATGTCATCGCGGTCGCGCACCATGGCCTTCCACCAGATGTCCTTGATGTTACGCTGGAGCTGCACGCCCAGCGGCCCGTAGTCCCAGGTGGAGCCGATGCCGCCGTATATCTCGCTGGCGGGGTAGACGAAGCCCCGGCGCTTGCTCAGCGAGACCAAGGTGTTCATATCTGGTTGGGTGAGGTGGCGCGCTTGGGTCAATGAGCCCTCCTGTTTACTTGCCGCGTGGGTG
>CAUZHS010000025.1:0-20649 GCA_963579845.1 Dehalococcoidia bacterium
ACCAAGCGTTTCAATTCCGTCCTCCTCAAATTCACAGCCCATCCGACGTCGAGCGTATTCCTATAGGGTTAGTTTACGCTCAATAGCACACAAAATAGTATAGCCACGCCCAGGCTGTGTCAAGGAAATATATCCGAAAAACCACCGCGCATTGTCGTCCTTACCGATTCCATTCTGCCTGCCCTACGATTTCGCGGGGTCGAAGTGTGGAATTTATGACTTCAGGCATAGAACCTTGCAGCAAATGGCGCTCAGACCATGCTTTATTCAAGCCTGCGTACCTTTTGCTTTGCGCGTTGGCTCGGACAAGGAACGCTAAGTCGGCGCTGGGCCGTGGATGCCGGAACCTGCGATGCGCTTTTTGGTCTGCAGGCTTATAAAGGTCTCTGTTTGCCGAACGCCTTCGACGACACCGACTTTAGTGTGGAGAAAGTCCGCGAGCGCCTCGGAACTGGGCAAATTGACCCAAAGAAATATGTCGAAACTTCCGGTCGTTATCGCAACATGCTCTGTTTCGGTCAGATGGGCGAGCCGGTCGGCGACCGCTTCGACCTGCGCCGGGTCCACTTGCAGTCCGATGAACGCGGAAGTGTGATACCCCAACTGCTCAGGGTCTACAAAGGCGACAACACGAATCGCCCGCTCCGTGAGCAGGTTGGACAGGCGGCGCCGAATGGTGCCTTCGCTCACTCTAAGGTCGCGGGCCATCTTCGCATGCGATGCCCGACCATCTTCCTGGAGAATCTCAATAATCTTTCGGTCTAATTCGTCCGTGGCAACACTCCCTCCCAGGTAGTTTGTGATTCTCTACCCACATGCTAGGGTGCTCGACTTCACGCCTCTCTTGCGAGACGTCTGGGGCTATCCCGATGTCTATCCCGGGGGTGGCCATGCTTGGGGGCCGGGGCGCAGACGAGGGTTGCGCCTACCTTTCCCCCCTACGATCGCCCCGCGGCTGGAAAATTGATCCTGCGCCCGGCAGATTTGCCGGTATCGACCGGCCCTCCTGCTTGGTGCCTCCGAATGGCCGCTTAGTGAGAAGAGTGTAAGCGCCCACTGCCGCCAGGCCGATGGCTACTCGTTTAAGGAATGTGCGCCGATTGCCCGTCTGCGCTATCTGGAGGGTGTTGAGCATAAATGCGACTCCATACGTTACATTTGCTAATAGAACAAGGCTATTCTATCCTGACGCTATCCAATTTGAAAGCAATCCCCTCCGTGGCTCCTATTTTGGGAGAAGTGCTGGCAATGGAGTTAATACCCCCCAAAGGTGTTGACACCCCAACCCCGGTGGAGTAACTTTCCGGCTCGGACAACCGTCACACCGCCGCAGACGGAACCGTGCACTAGAGGCGCAGCAACGCCTTCAGGCTTCCAAGTTTCTTGCCCCGCATCATCCGATACTGAGGACACTCATGGGAGAGGTTCCCAACTACATCACAAGCGCCGACTGGGCCAATACACGCGGTCTCCTCTTTCCCCTGTGGGTTCTCCTGGGCTCAGTTCTCGGATTCGCTGGAAGCATGCTCATTTCCTTTGGCGTGATTCCCTCCTTGGCAGCGTCCGGGGACCTGCCAGATCCGCGGCTCGTCCGCTTGCGCCCGCCCCTCTTCGTGAGCAGTGCTCTCTTCTTCGTAGTTGCCGTCACAGCGGTCGTCGTAATCTTTCTACGGGTCGGCGACCTCAACAGCATCCTCAAGTTCCGATTCATCTAGGGATTGTAGCTCCTTGAAAACACTGTCCGGCAGGCCAATATCGATGCTCAATGGGTTTGTGGGGAATAGGACATCCCCCACCAGGCTCTTCGTGAGCGCTTAATGCGCAACACCAGTCTCGCCCTCAAGATAGCTGTACCTATCGTAGGCCTTATCTTCGGTATTTTGGTCCTTTTCGTCGGCTACGTGCTTTTGCAAAGCTGGTGGAGCACGCCTCCCGACATTCTGGGCTTCTCCGATGGACCGGAACAGCCAATCGACTTCCCGCATACGGTGCACGTTCAAAAAGCCGGTCTTGACTGTCAGTTCTGTCACCGGACGGTGAGTACTGATGAGGCTGCGGGCATCCCCGCGGTGCAGCAATGCCTGTTCTGCCACGATTTCAGCCGTATCGATGGATCACAGTCGGAAAGTCCCACAGCCGAGGAGCAGATAGCACTACTGCTCTCCTACGGCAACCCCGATCCCGGCCAGGAGCCTCAGCCCATCAACTGGGTCAGAGTCCACCGGTTGCCTGACCACGTGCAATTCGTCCACTCACCACACATCCAGGCAGGCCTTACCTGTTCAACCTGCCACGGGGATGTGGCTGCCATGGAAACAGTCAAACAAGTGCGGAACTTAAAAATGCGGGATTGCGTGGACTGTCACCGTGTAAACAATGCACCGACAGACTGCACGACCTGCCACTACTAGGAGAATGGCCACAAGGCGCTAAGGCATGGCACTCACACGACGGAACTTTCTTAAATGGGCGGGAGCCACGGGCATCGGGGCCGTGGTTTTCAACGGCTGTAATGTGCCCGACGACGAGATTTTGGTGCAGAGCCCACTGGAACTCCCCGAGGACCTAGTGACGGGCCGCGATAATTTCTACGCCACGGTCTTCCAGTCCAGCTCCGGAAGCGAAGGCCTTCGGGTTCGGGTCATGGAGGGACGCGCCAAGAAGGTGGAGGGCAACCCCGACTATCCATTGAACACTGGCAAGCACGGGGCTCGCAGTGAGGCACTCCTCCAGGCCGTGTACCACCCCGACCGGATCAAAGGTCCTGTGACCACCGCGGGTATCCCGGGCCGATTTAGTCCCATCTCCTGGGACCAGGGCATCTCCCAGCTTACCAATTCCCTCCGAGACGCAGATCCCGGATCGGTGCTAATTGCAACTGGCCCTGTCCGTGGCCTTATGGCCGACGTCGTCAAGGGATTCGCCAAAGCTACAGGCGCCCAGCTCCTGGGGTTCGACCCGCTCGACAAGACGGTGCTACGCTCCACCATGAAACGGCTGTTCGGTCAGGAGCCTCTCCCCGATTTCGATTTGGCCAATACCCACTATCTGCTGGGCTTTGGCGCTGACTTCCTGAGCACCTGGCTTGATTCCACCCATTTCATGCGAGGATACGGCGAGTTCCGCCAGGGCGCGGGCCGCGATCGTGGGCACTTTGTCCAAGTCGACTCTCATATGTCCATGACCGCAGCTAACGCCGATGAGTGGGTTTTCGTCAATCCAGGCATGGAAGGCCTGCTCGCCATGGCCATGGCCTACGTCATCATCGACGAAGGCCTAGGAGACGACGACGCCGCCGGTCAGTTGACGGGCAATCAGGGCGCCGAGGCCCTGAACAACTTCCGCCCCAGCCAGGTGGCCGAGGCCACCGGGATTACAGCGGAGCGCATCGAGGCACTGGCCCGGGCCTTCGCCGACACCTCCCGCGGTCCCAGCCTTGCTATCGGAGGCGGTTCCGCCGCCGCCCACACCAACGGCTCCTTCAACCTCCAGGCCATTTACTCTCTCAACTTCCTTGTAGGGAGTGTGAACCGGCCCGGAGGGCTCATCTTCAATTCCGGCACCCTGCTCTCCCAGATAGCGGGGGCTTCGATAAAGGAATGGAAAGTCGCGCTAGAATCCATGCGCCGTGGGGACATCAAGGTCCTCATTGTCAAAGACGCCGACTTGCTCCATGGTCTTCCCGGTAGCCTTGATGCAGCTGGCGCGCTCGCCAACGTCGAGATCATTGTCAGCCTCTCAAGCTTCCTGGACGATACCTCAGCTAAGGCTAGCCTCCTTCTGCCCGGACACACTGCCTTGGAAGAGTGGGGCAGCGATACCCCTGACCCTGGTCCCGGCTATGCCACGGTGGCGCTTCAACAGCCGGTGGTGGTGCCCTTCGCCAACACCCGGGCCACTGGCGACGTGTTGCTTCAGGTCGTCCGCCAGCTGGAGGCCAATGACGGCATCAACGCCGACAATATGCGTGATGCTTTACGGAGGTCCATGGAACCGCTGAAGGCAACGAACCGCGGCTCCGTGCGGCGTCCAACCTTTGAGGAGTTTTGGATTCGCACTTTGCAGCGGGGCGGTTGGTGGGATACCACCGACAAGCCAAGCTCCACGATTCCCATAGCGCCGGTGCTCCCCCGAAATGCGGTGATGCCCAAATTCAACGGGAAGGTCAGTTCCTATCCCTACTACCTTGTACCCTTCGAGCACAACTCTATTGGAGCGGGGCAGGCGGCCCATCTGCCGTGGTTGCAGGCTCTTCCCGACCCTGTGACCACCGTCACCTGGGGCACATGGGTGGAGCTGAACCCTGAAACAGCCAAAAAACTAGACGTGCAGATGGAGAGTGTTGTCATCGTGGAATCTTCCACGGGCAAGACCATCGAAGCGCCAGTCTACGTCAACCCAGCGGCGCCCCCCAACGTGATAGCAATACCCTTGGGCCAAGGCCACCAACACTTCGGAAGCTATGCCTCAGGCAGAGGGACCAACCCCTTTGAAATACTGGACCCGGTGGAAGACGAAGAGGCCGGAGGGCTTGCCTGGGCCGCCACGATGGTCCGCGTGGTGAAGACCACACGAAAGCAGCGAATCGCCGCCTACGAGGGTATTGTTCCCGCGATACAGTTGCCCGATGACAAGATCATTCAGGTAGTCACGAAGACCCGCTGATCCTTACCGGACCACCGGGCCGGTAGAAAGAAAGGTTGAAACTCATGGCGACCCCGCAACAAGTGGTATCCGACGAACGTCCCCCAGCTCACCGCTGGGGAATGGTGGTTGACATCGACCGCTGCACTGGTTGCCAAGCCTGCGTGGTGGCCTGCCAATCGGAAAACAATATTCCTATCAACGAAGAGGCCCATTTCAACCAGGATCGGGCCATTGAGTGGATTCGTATCGAACGGTACTGGGAAGGGACGTTCCCCAATGTGAAGGCACGCTTCATCCCGGTGATGTGCCAGCAATGCGACAACGCACCTTGCGAGCCGGTCTGTCCAGTCTACGCCACCTACCACAACAACGAAGGGCTCAACGTGCAGGTCTACAACCGTTGCGTGGGCACCCGCTACTGTGCCAACAACTGCCCTTACCACGCACGGCATTTCAACTTCTGGGAGCCCGTCTGGCCTGTGGAACTACGCAACCAACTCAACCCCGATGTCACCGTACGCTCTAGGGGCGTGATGGAAAAGTGCACCTTCTGCATCCAGCGCATCCGGCGCGCAACCAGAGGAAAGCAAGCGGTCGCAGACCTAGCCTTCGATCCTGCTTGCGTCCAAGCCTGCCCCACCACCGCTTTGACCTTTGGCAACACCCTCAACCCGGACAGCAAAGTCTCGCAAATGGCCATGGACGAGCGAAACTATCAGGTGCTGCAGAACCTGGGCACCAACCCTAGCGTCATCTACCTCAAAGCCGTTGACTCAAAGGTGGAGGCCCATGCATAGCCAATCTCTCAGTGGCGATGGGCGCCTGGAGGGCGTAAGCCACTCCGAGGTATCGAGAGAGGTGCTCGGGATCTTCCGGTCGATTACCTCTCGGTACTGGGGCTGGGTGGTGGTGCTGTCCATCCTCACGGGCCTGGGTGTGGCCAGCATGATTATCCGCTTGACTGATGGGTTCGACGACCGGTCTGACTGGGGCTATGTGGCCGCCACCGTGGCCTATCTCACCACCGTCTTCGCGGCCGCGCCCGCCGTCGCCGCCGGACTGCGGTTCACCAAAAACCACTGGCGCAGGCCCATGACCCGCATCGCAGAAATCTACGGAGTGACCGGAATCCTGGGATTATTGCTTCTACTCCCCGTGCTGGCCGCATTGCCGCCCCTGGAGGGCCGCAACTCTATTTGGTTCGAATGGCCCGTCTTCGCGCCCTTCGGATGGGACACCGTCTCCATGGCAACCCTCGTCCTGGCTGGACTGGTTTACCTATGGGTACTTGCCCTGCCCGACCTGGCCGCGGCAAGAGACCACCTGGAACCTTCGGGACGCCAACGCTTCATTAAGCGGCTGGCCCTGGGTTGGAAAGGCAACCTTCGCCAGTGGCGGGTGCACCGCTGGGGCATCTTGATTCTCGGCGGGTTCTATCTGATGAGCCTCCCCCTCATGATGACCCTAATCAGCTCCGACCTTTCAGCGGGGCTGCTTCCCGGCTACAAGGACGCCATCTTCCCCGCTTTCCAAGCCCTTCAGGCGCTCCAGGGCGGAGTGGCTGTTGTCCTTGTGACTATGTTTATTCTCCGTACCGCCGGCGGATACAAACGCTATCTCGGAGAAGACCAGTTCTGGGCGCTGAGCAAGCCCCTTTTGGCCTTCTCTCTTCTTTGGTTCTACTTCTGGTGGGCAACCTTCCTTACCTTCTGGTACGGCCGTCAACCCTCCGAGGTCAACCTCATCCAGTTCCTCATGTTTGATGCCTACCGCATACCATTCCTAATGACCTTTTTCCTAAGCTTCCTTCTCCCCGTGTCGGCGCTCATCTGGAACCCTGTCCGCAAGAGCATCTGGGGCCCCACTCTGGTATCTGTCTCCATCCTTATCGGCGCCTTCTTCAACCAGATCCGGATGTACGTGTCGGCTTTTTCCATCTCCGACAGCCAGGTAACAACCCATCTGCTTACCGACCCTCCAGGAGTCCAGGCCCCGGGAGTGGCGGACGTGTTAATCATCATTGGCGCCATCTCAGGGTCTGCGCTTCTGTTCCTTCTCGTCAGTAAAATCATACCTGTCATTTCCATCTGGGAAGTGGGCGAAGGTCTGCCTCTCAGTAAGGTCCGCCAGTTCCTGAACCGGACTGTCCGAGTGATTGCGAAGTCCTACTAGTTCCAGGTGTCAGGTACCGCCAGGAGAACGTAACCAAGATGTATTACCGGCCAACCCTCACCCACCGGCAAATTAACCAGGAGCTGCTGGGCAGTGTGCTGAGCACACCGCTCTGGTGGATCATACTGGTAGCGATGTTGGCACTTGTGGTTGCCGGCGCGGGCAGCGCCTTCGGGTGGATGATGAACCAAGGCATGGGGGTTACCGGCCTTAGCCGCCCAGTCTTCTGGGGTTTCTTCATCACCAACTTCGTGTTCTGGATCGGCATCAGCCACGCCGGAGTCATGATCTCGGCCATTCTCCGCCTGAGTCAGGCCGAATGGCGTAGACCCATGACCCGAGCCGCCGAAACGATGACCGTCTTCTCGCTGCTAACCGCTCTCAGTATGCCCCTCATGCACGCGGGGCGTCCGTGGCGGATCATCTACTGGCTGCTCCCCTACGACTTCTCCCGGGGCATCTGGCCCGATGTTCGCTCACCGCTGTTCTGGGACCCCATTGCCATCAGCACCTACCTAACGGGGAGCTCGCTTTTCGTCTTCACGGCACTAATCCCCGACTTCGCCATCATTCGTGACCGAACCACCGGCTGGCGACACACCGTGTACGGAATCCTCGCGCTGGGATGGCATGGAAGCCCACGTCAATTCAAACTCCAGGCCATCGCGGGCATCCTGCTGTCGGCGCTCTTGCTCCCCGTCTTCGTTTCGGTCCACAGCATCGTGTCCTGGGACTTCGGCGTCAGCCTCGTCCCCGCGTGGCACGTCACCGTATTCGCCCCCTACTTCGTCGTCGGCGCCGTGCTTTCAGGAGTATCGGCTGTGCTGACGCTGATGATCCTAATGCGCGTCGCCTTCAAGTGGGAAAACTATATCTGGGAGGAGCATATCGATGCCATCGGCAGGCTCCTCATACCCATCGCCCTCGGGTGGCATTTCCTGTTCTGGTTAGACTTGGTCTTCGCCTTCTGGCTCCAAGAAGAGCAGGAACTCGTCGTTTGGAGGCTCCGGCTCTTCGAGCCTCCCTGGAGTTGGTTTTTCCTGGCCTTCTACTTCTTTTCTTTCGCGTTACCCGTGCCGTTATGGTTCTTCAGGAGGGTCAGACGGAACCTTGCCTTAATGTTCATCCTCTCTCTGCTGGTAAACGTCGGCATGTGGTTTGAGCGGCTCATCATCATCGTACCTGGCCTTCTGCGCAAACAGCCGTTTGTGTTCGACTATGCATCGTACCGACCCAGTCCCGTGGAGATTACGATCGTCGCTGGAACATTCGCCCTCGTGGTGCTCCTCATGCTCCTCTTCGGTAAATTCTTCCCCCTCATCCCTATCTGGGAGGCCAAGGAGGGCATGGTGCTCAAAGCTGAGATTAAGGTGGGAAAGAAAATGATTCCCGCCATCATCAAGGAGGAGTGACCAGGGTCCGCCCTGCGCTCCCCCGTCGTGGGTAGTTGAACCTTGGCGGCGCGGCTTTTCGCTGGCGGCCCGTCCGGAAACTGAGTGACACCGATCCGCAACGATGCGGATATGCGTGCAAAGAAGAGGTATGTAATGACAAATATGAGCTTGCTTGGAGTGTTCGGAGAAGCCGAACAGGTGGCTGAGGCGATGACGAAGCTTCAAGATGACGGCTTTCCCGCCGAAAACCTTGATATTTATTCCGGGGCTCCCTACCCAGAAGGAGCTTTCGGAGAGGAGGAACCCAGTCATCGGATATACGTCTGGCCGCTGGTGGGTGCCATCGTTGGCTTCAGCATAGCGCTGCTCCTTACCGCCGCCACCCAAATATCCTACCCCCTCGTAACCGGAGGGAAGCCGATTCTCAGCATTCCTCCCATGACGATCATCATGTATGAAGGAACCCTCCTCGCCGCAATCATCTTCACAGTGTTGGGAGTGCTATTCGAGTCTCGTCTTCCCAAGCGCAACCTGGGACTCTATGACATCCGGATTACTGAGGGTTATATCGGCATTCTCGTCAACTGCTCCGAAGACCAGGTCGGTCACGCAGAACAGGTAATGCTGGAATCCGGCGCCGAAGACGTGAAAACTGAGACTAAATAGCTCACCGAGGTTGTGTGTTGCACCGTATTCACCATAAATCACTCATCAGCCTGCTCCCATTAGTAGGTCTCGTATTCGTAGCAGTTGCCTGCTCCCAGCCGGGCGATGGCCCTTGGCGGAGCACAGGTTCCTACCCCATTGATATCTTCCAAGAGATGCATTACAACCAGTCCTACAAAGCGCAAGAGCCGCCTCGTTTGGCCCCACCCGTCGGCTCGGTGCCCATTACGGGAGCCGAGCTCCCTCTGCCGGACTTCCGCGCCGAGGCCGCAGCCTTGACCAGTCCGCTTACCGCTATCGACGCTGACGCTTCCCTGCTTGAGCATGCGGGTGTTCTGTACCACATCAATTGTTCGGCCTGTCATGGCAACCTCTCCGGCGGCGATGGACCCGTCGGCCTACTCTTTAACGACTATGGTGCCCCGCAGCCTCCAGCCTTCACCAGTGACCGCATCACTGCGCTGAACGAGGGCGAGGTATTTTGGTCAGTCACCACTGGGTTTGGCTTAATGCCTCCCTTTAAGAATCTGCTGAAACCGGAGGAGCGTTGGCTCCTTGCTCACCTAGTCACAATGCCCAGCGAGCAACGTGAAGAACTATTGGGCCGGACGAAGGCGCCCGGTTACAAATAGGCCCATCGATACAGATGCGCCTGGGCTATAGGGGGAGGAATGAAGGGATGGGAACGCGCACCGGTACACGAGCAAAAGACCAAATAGGCCATTCATTCAGTGCCATCATGGCACGGAGTCTGCACAGTGGGATCTTCGCCGCCCTAGCACTCTTAACCTTGGTTGCTCAACCACCCTTGGCTCTTACCCAGGATGTCCAAAGCCAAGAACAACGTGCCTTAGCCTTGGACAAACAGCTCATCTGCCCTGTATGCCCCGGCGAAACCCTGAATCAGTCCCGAGCGACATTGGCCCAACAGATGCGCGCCATCCTCCGGGACCGGCTGGCAGCAGGCCAATCGGAAGAGGATATCACCGCCTATTTTGTCTCGGTGTACGGTGAGTCTGTCCTGGCCTCCCCTCCTCGAAGCGGCTCCTCCCTCTTGGTGTGGGTGGTACCCCCCATTGCATTACTATTGGGATTTTCAGGCGTAATTATCGTCATCCGTTCCCTTCGGACCCCAACCCTCCAAACCGCAGAGGCCCCTTTCATCGTTACCACATCGAACAGAGCTGCTGCCGAAGACCTGGCACCCTACTTGAACCGCGTGGACAAGGAAATGCAGGATTCCCTCCAACCCGAACCAACTAGCCCCGATAACGAGGACCCGTAGATGGGTAGCCTAGGGACCGCATCCATCACCATCGCGCTCGCCCTGGCCGCCTACTCGGCGGTGGGCTCCTATGCCGGCGCCCAATATCGCATGCCGCTCCTCGCCCTGAGCGCTCGCCGCGCCACCTATTTCAGTGGGCTAGTACTCACTGTGGCCACGGCGGTGCTAATGATTGCCTTCTTGGACAATAATTTCAGCATTGCATACGTGGCCCAACACAGTGACCTCTCCATGCCCCGCATCTACACCTGGGTCGCCTTCTACGCAGGCAATGAAGGATCGCTGCTCTACGTGTCAGCGGCCTTGGCGCTGACGGCATCGGTGACCGTACGGTTCCTCCCTCGTCGATTGGGCGCGCTGCGCCCCTACACCGGCAGCGTATTAATGATGATTCTAACCTTCTACCTAGCGGTCATGCTGCTCATGGCCAACCCCTTCAGAATGCTGGCGTCGACGCCTGCTGACGGTCAGGGCATAAACCCTCTCCTCACCCACCCAGGCATGTTCATCCACCCTCCCCTAATCATGCTCGGACTTATTGCAACATCGGTGCCCTTCGCCCTGGCCATGGCGGGGCTACTCGCGCGCAAGATTGACGACGACTGGGTGGACTGGGGCCGGGTGTGGGGGCTCATCGCCTGGGCGCTTCTGGGCGCTGGATTGCTTCTGGGCGCCTGGTGGGCCTACACCATCCTGGGCTGGGGTGGATACTGGGGGTGGGACCCCGTAGAAAACGCAGCATTAATGCCCTGGCTGGGATTGACTGCCTTCATTCACTCCATCATGGTCCAGAAACGGCGCGGCATGTTCCGCATGTGGAACATCGTGCTCATCAACGTGACCTTCGCCCTTGGAAACTTCGGCATCTTCATCAACCGGGGCGGCCCAGTACCCTCCGTCCATTCCTTCGGCGCATCTACCTTAGGGTGGATATTCCTGCTGTTCCTGGCCGTTACCGTAGCGCTGTCCTTCGGCCTTTTCTTTTACCGGTTGGATATCCTGAAAAGTGCGCAGCGACTGGAGTCGACGCTATCGAGAGAAGCAGCCTTTCTCGTCAACAACCTTCTGCTTTTGGGTATCGCCTTCGTCACCCTGTGGGGCGTAGTTTTCCCCATCATTTCCGAACTGATATGGGGGCGGACGATTACCGTAGCCGCCCCTTTCTATAACCAAGTGAACGGCCCTCTCATGCTGGCCCTCATCGGCCTCATGGGAGTGGGACCACTCTTACCCTGGCGTCATGCCACCTGGCCCATTGTCAGAAAAATGGTCGCAGTCCCCGCGGTCGCCTCTGTGGGAGTCGTGCTGTTCCTTGTGGTCATGGGGATCCACAATGCCGCTGCGCTCGCTGGATTCGGCGTCAGCGCGATGGTAGCAGTCTCTGTGCTCCAGGAATGGGTCAAAGGGACCCACTCCCGCCACCGCCAAACAGGCAGGGCCCATCCCGTGTCCTTCCTTCAGCTAATTGCGGCCAACCGTCCGCGCTACGGCGGCTATGTGGTACACCTGGCCATCGTGATGCTGGCCTTCGGCATCGTGGGATCCTCCTTTTTCAACCTGGAGCGGGATGTCATCCTCTCCTTGGGTGAGCGGGCGCAGATTGGTGATTTCGAAGTGGAATTTGCCCGAACGGACTCCACTCCCTTCGCCAACCGCACCGAGCGCACGGCCACCATGCATATCTACCGTGACGGCGAGTTCATCGATACCATCACCGCCTGGCAGGGCGTCTACCCCAGCTTCCAGTTGATTTCGACCCGCGCCGCCATCCGCTCCAATCCTATGGAGGACCTCTACGTGCTCTTCAGCGAGGTGCAACCCGATGGACAGAGCGCTGCCTTCCGGCTTTTGGTCAATCCGCTGGTGTGGTGGATGTGGTACTCGGGGCCAGTGCTCATACTAGGCACGCTGGTAGCCCTGTGGCCTGCGCGGCAGCGAGCGGGTGTCTATACACCCAGCACCCGCGGCGCCGGAGCCAGAGCCGAGTTATAGACCATGGCTATACTCATCATTACAGTGCTGTTGCTGGGAAGTCTCGCAGTGGTGCTCTACCCGGTTTTCTACCGCAGCGCTGAGGCTCCGAGCGCTAAGGAGGCCGGCGAAGAAGTTGCGCAGCAACTCCGCCGGGCCCGGGACCGCGTATACGAGGAGGTCTGCGTACTCCAGCAGGAGTATTTCTTACACCACCTCACGGAGGAGGAGTACCGAAACCAAGTGCAGGCGGCCCGTATACAAGCCGCGCACCTGCTGCGGCAGCAGGAGCAGGCACTTCAGACCGTGGCGGAGCTGGAGCAGGCTATTGAGGAGGAGGTCCGCAGGGCTTCTCGAGGCGTCGAGGGCGGGACGGCGGTATGAAACGGCTCCTTGCGTTGGCGCTTGCGCTACTGCTTCTCTCCGCTCCCGGCATCACACCCACTGCTGCCCAGCAAACGGTAAGCATCGGCGGCACCTTGCGGAACGGAACAGCGGACGCAGGCTTCGACCCGACAACAGTGCCGATCACCTTACGGATACTAGAAGGCGTCGTCGAAATGGAGCTGCGGACCACCATACCGCGGGCCGACGGCCTTTTCGAGTTTGAGGAGGTCCCCTTCAATGCTGGCCGTATCTACTTCCTCACCGCCGAATACCAAGGTGTCGTCTACTCAGACACCCTCGGCAGCTCGGAGGGGATTACTCCCGCAGAACTCACCGTTTTTGAAGCCAGCACCGACTTCAATGTCCTCACGGTAACCAGCCACACACTCATCATCACCGGCGCTGACTCCACCCTAGGCATCGCCGAAATCCTAGAACGCATCAGCTTCGTCAACCTCACCGACCGTACGCTGGTCCCCGACCTGAGTGCTCCCGGCATGCCCGACTTCTTGCGGTTCGCGCTGCCACCAGACTCCCACAACCTTGATGTGCGCTCAGACCTCGTAGGCGGGGAGGTGCTGGAGGTGGACAGGGGCTTCGCCGTAACGACGCCCGTACCCCCTTCCGATACCAATGGACACCAGATGGAGTTCATCTACCGCGCCCCTTATGAGGGCAGCACCTTGGACCTGGGACGGACACTAAGGTTTGGTGCTGACACGCTGCGAGTCGTTGTGGCAGCGGAGGTAGCCACTGCCCTATCATCACAGCTCGCAGATCTGGGCACCACCACCGTGGAAGGGCGCAAACTCCAACTCTTGGAGGGTGCCGGATTTACGCAGGGCGAGCTGCTGGAACTCCAACTGGTTGGCCTGCCCGAACCGACGTTCCTTGACCGGTTCCGCAACGATGCTTCCGACTGGTACACCGACTTCGGGGTACCGGGTTTTCTCACCATCAGCCTCGGAGGTGTGCTTGTGATTACCCTCATCCGGCGCCGGTCTTCCGGTCCTCCAGGCGGCGAAATGGAACGCAGGGGACTGGTAGATAAAATAGTCAGTCTGGACGCCTCCCACCGCACCGGAAGCACTTCAAAAAAGCGATACGCGGCCCACCGTCAGGCGCTCAAGGACCAGCTACTCTGGCTCGATGTCCTCCAGCGCTCGTCTGAGCTAGGTGTTGCTATTGAGGAGCAGCTCACCAAGCAGGAAGAGGATCCCTGCCAGTTCGAGTGACCGAAAATCGTTAGTGCTCTTTCATGGATTCGTCCATACATTGTTTTTTAGTTCGTTTCAACGTATCGTATCTATAATGCATGTTCGAAAAGGCATACCTAACCCCTCCACGGCGTCGGCAAGCCCAGCATGGTAGACCAGCCTGCAGTCCAGTGCGACTCCCTCGCCAAGTCTTACGGTGCCATTTCCGCCATAACCGGTATCTCCTTTGCCGCTGAAGAGGGCACGCTGATGGCTCTAGTCGGACCCAGCGGCTGCGGCAAGACCACCACCCTCAGGGTCATCGCAGGCTTTGAGGCCCCTGATACCGGTACCGTGGTCATTCGCGGTAATCTCGTCAACGGGCCAAGCACCTTCCTTTCCCCCGATCGCCGCAAGGTGGGCATGGTGTTCCAAGACTATGCCCTCTTCCCTCACCTCTCGGTACGTCAAAATATTGGCTTCGGACTGCCCCGAGGCGCCAAGAACCAGTTCCGCGTCGATGAAGTCCTCGACTTGGTGGGGCTCTCCGGAGCTGGAGGCCGCCAGCCCCACGAACTCTCCGGGGGCGAGCAGCAGCGTGTGGCCTTAGCCAGGGCTCTGGCACCTTCTCCAGCCGTGGTATTGATGGACGAGCCTTTTTCAAACCTCGACGCGAGCCTGCGGGCCAAGGTACGCACCGACGTGCGGCACATCCTGAAGGCGGCCGGCACCGCCGCCATATTCGTGACTCACGACCAAGACGAAGCCTTGAGCTTGGCCGATGAGGTGGGGATCATGCTGGACGGTTGCGTCGTCCAAGTGGGTGCCCCCTCCAATGTCTATGCGCACCCCGAATCTCTGGCAGTGGCCAGTTTCCTGGGGGATGCAAACATCCTTCCTGGAGAAGCTACGAACGGAAGGGTAACAACCGAGCTCGGCATCCTAAACACAACCAAGCCCTCCTCCGGTCACGTCAGCGTGCTGGTCCGGCCCGAGGAGGTCAACCTAGGACACGTCGTGGACGACCAGGAACGCTACCAGGTGATTGAGAAGGACTTTTACGGTCACGACCAGATGCTACAGCTCCGGATGCCCTCAGGCAGAGTGCTCCGGGTAAGATGCGGCCCAGGACACCTGGCCAACCCAGGAGACTGGGTGAGTGCCTCTGTGTCCACTCCGGTGACCACCTTCGCCGATCACCGCTAGGCTCCACCTCCCTCCCCCACCACCCAACCAAAGCCCAACCTCGCCCGTGAAACGCGATAGCTACTAACGCTATCGCCAACCGAGCACACGCCGGAACCGATATGCCTCGGCCAGCAACTGTATAGGAATCGATTCAAGTTCCCTACTATAGATAAATAATGTAGCCTATTTTATTCATTTTATGACTTACCCGTTTCGTTATGGACGACACTGGGCACAAAACACCAGTCATTCGGCGCCGAGGGCGGAAGACTACCAACATGGGCCACAAGCTGGATAAGCAATCACTCTCTCGAACAGGCCTCAGCCTGCGGCAGGCGGTTGTCAGCTGCAGGATCAATCAACTCACCGAGGGAAAACCCGATCTCACCGTTTCGAAGCTTGCCCGCGCCGTCAACCGAGAGACACACATCCTGAGCGGCCTCTTAATCCGAACCCGGCCACCCCCGTCACCAGCGCGCGGTCGGTCATGGCGTGCAACCGTCCTTGCCTGAGCGTACCTCACGCAAAATGCGTGCCCCAGGGCTGCACCCTGTTGCTTCGACCGCCCTTCTTAGTGATAATTGGCTGGCCATCCTGCATGGCATGCCCGTTGACCGAAACATTCCAGCCACTCAAGGGGAGAACCGTGCGACCATTCCGCTATGTAAATGCCACCACCATCGATGATGTGGTCTCAGTCCTGAGCGAGCACGGACCCAAGGCACGGTGCTTGGCCGGCGGGACCGATCTCCTGGCCCAGACCAGAGTGGGCCGCTACGAGCTCGACGTTCTCGTGGACGTAAAGGGCGTGCCGGAGACAAGCCAAGTCCGACTCGACAGCAGCGGCCTCTACATAGGTGCCTCTGTGCCCTGCTACCAACTCTACGAGGACGAAAAGATCAGCACGGCCTATCCAGGCATCATCGATGCGGCAAGCCTTATCGGCGGCATCCAGATTCAGTCCAGAGCCACCCTTGGAGGAAACCTCTGCAACGCCTCCCCAAGCGCCGACAGTGTCTGCCCTCTCATCGTCTATGGCGCAGTGGCCGTGGTAGCTGGTAGCCAAGGCATACGAAAGATCCCCGTAGAGGAATTCAACACCGGACCCGGTGCGACCGTCCTCCAGCGGGGAGAGTTCCTGTTGGGCCTTCAGCTTCCGAAACCGGCGGCGCACTTCGGCGCCGCCTACCAACGGTTCATCCCTCGAAACGAGATGGACATCGCCGTGGTCGGCGTAGCCAGCGCCGTCACTCTGGACACCACGGGGGAGCAAATAGAATCGGCACGCATCGCCCTCGCCTCCGTGGGGCCCACAGCCATTCTAGCCAAGCAGGCGGGTGACTCACTTGCAGGCAAGCCTGCGACTGCCGAATCCATCAGCGACGCTGCCACCCTGGCCATGGAGGCCACCAGCCCCATTACCGACATCCGGGGCACCGAGCACCAGCGCCGGCAGCTGATTGGGGTCTTCGCCCGCCGTACGCTGCAAGTGGCAATTCAACGAGCAAAAGGAGCTTAGGCCTTATGGTCCTCGATGCAACTGAGAAAATCTACGTTCGCACCACCATCAACGGCGAGGTCGTGGAGTTCCTAGTAGAGCCCTATGCAAGCCTCTTGGAAACGCTTCGTGAAACAGTTGGACTGACCGGGACCAAGGAGGGCTGCAATGACGGAAACTGCGGCGCATGCACCGTCAGTCTCGACGGACGAATTGTAGACTCCTGCCTAGTCCTGGCCGCGGAGGTCAGTGGCAAGACGGTCGAGACCATCGAAGGCATGGCCTCGGCCGAAGGACTGCACCCCCTCCAACAGGCCTTCTTGGAAGAGGCAGCCCTCCAGTGCGGTATCTGCACACCTGGATTTCTGGTCGCCGCCAAGGCCCTCTTAGACAAGGAACCTCACCCCAGCGAGCAGCGAATCAGGCTTTGGCTGGCGGGCAACCTGTGCCGGTGCACCGGTTACGACAAAATAGTCCGGGCGGTCCGGAAAGCCGCTGATTCGAAATAAGCCTGGGAGATGCTGCCATGACCACAACCGACAAGCCTTCCACCAAGTACCAGACCATCGGCCAGCGGCCCCTCAGGCCCGACGGGCTTGAGAAGGTCACTGGCCGCGCGCTCTACGGGGCAGATATCAAACTGCCAGGCCTGGTCTGGGGCGAGTTGCTCCGCAGCCCCCATGCCCACGCCATCATCAAGCGCATCGACACCTCCAAAGCTCTGGCCCTGCCCGGCGTCCTCTCGGTAATCACCGGCAAGGATATGCCTGTCGCCGAAAGCACGCTGGTGGATATGGGAGAGGAGGTAGAGGACATTATCTCCGAGAGCAACAAGCTCATGGCCCGCGGGAAGGTCCTGTACACCGGTCATCCCGTAGCCGCTGTAGCCGCAGTGGACCACAATACTGCCATAGAGGCCACCAAGCTCATCACCGTGGACTACGAAGTGCTTGTACCCATCCTCACCGTGGACGAAGCTATGGCGCCCGGCGCGCCCATCATCCATCGCACCCTAGTGGGCGATGACCTGGGTGAAAAGATGCCCAACACTAATATGGCCAGCCACCTGCGCCATGAATTTGGCGACCCTGAAGCAGGGTTTGCGAAGGCCAGCATCGTCCTGGAGCGCGAATACCGCCTGGCCACCGTCCACCAGGGATACATCGAACCCCAGAACGCCACCGCCGAATGGAAAAACGACGGCCAGATCAACATCTGGACGAGCACCCAAGGTCACTTCAGCGCCCGCCAGGCCACCGCTGGAGTGCTGCACGTTCCCGAGGCCAAAATCAAGGTCACTCCCATGGAGATAGGCGGCGGCTTCGGCGGCAAGATTAGCGTGTATCTGGAGCCTATCGCCGCGCTACTGTCCAAGCACTGCGGCCGGCCCGTCAAGCTCATTATGGATCGAAAAGCGGTGTTCGAGACCACAGGTCCCACGCCTGGAGCCACAGTGAAAGTGAAGATCGGCGTGGACGATATCGGCAAAATCCTGGCGGCCACCGCCGACCTCCGCTACGAGGCAGGGGCATACCCGGGCTCAGCGGTAGGGGCCGGCGCAATGTGCATCTTTGCCCCCTACAAGATCGAGAACCTCCGTATCGACGGCTATGACGTCGTAGTCAATAAACCGAAATCGTCAGCTTACCGAGCCCCCGGGGCCACCCAAGGGGCCTTCGCCATGGAGTCCCTCGTTGACGAGGTCTGTGAGGCGCTCAACATGGACCCCCTGGAATTCCGGCTCCTCAACGCCACGCAAGAAGGCGACCGTCGGGCAGACGGACCTCTCTTCCCCCGCGTTGGAAACATTGAAGTCCAGACGGCAGCCAAGGAGTCGTCCCACTGGAATAGCTCCCTTCAGCGGGAAGGCGCGAACGGCGTGAAGCGTGGCCGGGGAGTTGCCACCGGTTTCTGGTTCAACGGTGGATTCCGCTCATCTGTGAACCTCAGCGTCAACAGTGACGGCACAGTCTCGCTGGTGGAAGGCTCCGTGGACATCGGCGGCACCCGGGCGTCCATCGCCATGCAGGCGGCAGAAGCCCTGGGCATACCCTACGAGGATGTGCGCCCCACGGTGGCGGACACCGAAAGCGTTGGCTATAACGACGTTACCGGCGGCAGCCGGACCACCAACGCATCGGGCCACGCGGCCTATCTCGCCGCCCAAGAGGCTATCGTCAAGATGACCGATCGGGCAGCCAAGGTGTGGGACATTCAGCCTGACCAGGTCCAATACGACCAGGGCACCTTCAGCGCCATATCGGACCCGGAACTCAAGATGACCTTCAAGGAAGTCGCCGACAAATTCAGCATCACGGGCGGCCCGGTCAACTCAACGGGAGCAATCATGGTGCCGGGTGGAGCGGGCGGGTTCGGGACCCACATCGTTGACCTCGAGGTGGACACGGAGACCGGCAAGGTGGCCGTCCTCCGCTACACGGCGGTGCAGGACGCGGGCAAAGCCATCCACCCTGCCTACGTGGAAGGCCAGATGCAGGGCGGCGCGGCCCAGGGTATCGGCTGGGCACTGAACGAGGAATACTACATGGGCGAGTCCGGAAATATGGAGAACTCCACCTTCCTCGACTACCGAATACCCACGACGTTGGATGTCCCTATGATTGAGACCATCATCGTGGAGGTCCCCAACCCAGCGCATCCCTACGGCGTCCGGGGCGTCGGTGAGACGCCCATCATCCCTCCAGTAGCGGCTATCGCCAACGCTCTCCACGATGCGCTGGGTGTCCGGTTCTACCAAACGCCCATGAAGCCGGGGAGAGTCTTAGCGGAGATGGAAAACGGTCAAAGGCGCGAGTAGCCGCATCCGTGGCATTCAAACGCGCGCAGGCCGCCTGCTCGTGCTTCTGCGCCCCTTGGTAAATCTTGGTGTCAAACTTGAACAGCGCCCAGGCGAACCAGAAGTTGTTGACAGGCCTCACCTGTTCTAGCTGCTGACCCACGAATTCGCGACTGACGGCCTTGCCCGTGATATTCCATACCCTCCCCGTCTCCTTATTAACGATGTGCTCGCCATCGGCCCGGAAGGGGCGCTTGCGGCCATCTAAGGTCGGGATCGACCAGACCTGACCGCTGGAGTAATGATGTGAAAGCATCCGCTCCGAAGCCCGGCAACGTCCCGGACCCTCCACCTCCAGCACCACCGTAGGCAATGGAGGCAGCTTCTGGCAGACCTCTCTCCCGGAAACGCTCACCCGCCGCCCGGCCCGGCGAAGTGCTCCGCAGCTACACCTCGACCGAGCGCGCCTCACAGCTGCTCGGCTTCGCAGGACAGCCCAACCTACTCGAAGGAATAAACACCCTTTCCCATTGGTATCAGAACAACCCCGGGCATCTCCTCAAAGAAGAGACTTCCGGCCCAGGATAATAATCAAGAACATCAAGATCCTACGCCCGCTGCACCAGCATGGTATGTTACGCAGTGGCCCCCATCCCTACAAACAAATCAAGGCCCGGGGGCGAACTGGGGAATTTCATGCCACCTCGCATCGTGGTCATGGGTGGAGGAACAGGTAGCTACACTGTCCTCCAAGGGCTGAAACACTACACTGACCACCTCACCGCAGTGGTCTCGGTCGCTGACGACGGCGGCAGCTCGGGACGACTCCGAGATGAGTTCGGCCATCTGCCCCCGGGCGATTTGCGCAAATGCTTGGTGGCCCTCAGCCCCTCGGATGAAATCGGCCAGGTACTCCGGCACCTGTTGGATTTCCGGTTCAGCCGCGGAAACGGACTGGACGGCCACAACTTCGGAAACCTGATGCTAACAGCGCTGACAGAGATCACAGGGAATTCCGTGGATGCCATCCAACAGGCGAGCACCTTATTAAACATCCAAGGTGTAGTGCTGCCGGTCACCCTCGAGGATACCCGCCTGGTCGCGGAACTCCAGGACAGCACGGTAATCCGAGGGGAGACACACATTGACAGACGCAAGGGAAGTTCCAGCGCACTGATCCAGCGCATCTACCTTGACCCCGAACCAACGGTCGACGACCGTGTTCGCCAGGCCATCATTGATGCCGAGATAATCGTCATCGGCCCCGGGGACCTCTACACCAGCGTCCTGCCCAACTTGCTGGTCCGCGGTGTCCCTGAAGCCATCCGGGAATCCCAGGCCGTCGTCGTGTATGCCTGCAATCTGATGACCAAATCAGGCGAGACCAACGGTTTCAAAGCCTCGGACTTCGTTCGAGAGGTCCACTCCTATCTCGGACCCGGAAACAC
>CAUZHS010000026.1:0-20227 GCA_963579845.1 Dehalococcoidia bacterium
ACTGGGGTGCATCTCCTCCAGCGACCGCACCCCCGAAGTAACCCTCGACAGCAAACGAAAAATCCTTAACGAGGCGACCCACGACGGTTGGCTGCTGGTCTTCAGTCACGGGACCAAAGATCGCTCAGGATATCTGGAAAATCGCAACGGCCGTCCCCACCTGCGCTCTGTCGAACTCCAGTAAAGCGACCTACGAGCAAAACAGTCTCCTCCTCTAGGCCCGCTATCCCAGCGTAGTAGCCTACGGAGGCCATAACACCTATGTTGCGATCCCTATCCGTTTCACAGAGGCAACCATTGGCCTATCACGATATCCACGACTACGGCATCATCGGCGATATGAACTCCTGCGCCCTGATCGGATTGCACGGCTCCATTGACTGGGCATGCTTCCCCCGCTTCGACTCACCCAGCGTCTTCGCTGCCATCTTGGACGATTCCAAAGGCGGCCACTTCAGCATCGCACCCGTAGGCGAGCATCAGTCCACCCAACGCTACCTCCACAACACCAACGTCCTCGAAACCACCTTCCGGACTAGTTCTGGCACCGTCACCATCACCGACTTCATGCCGCCGCCTCGTGCAGCCGACGCCGGAGCACCTCCCCACCAGATCCACCGTATTGTGCGCGGCATCGAAGGCCGCGTGCAGCTTGCCATTTCCTTCGCGCCCAGGTTTAACTACGCCCGAGGCACCACCGCTCTTTCGCTCAGCCGCAACGGCGTGATTGCACAATGGGGAGAAGAAATAATGGCCCTAGTCACCAGCGTTCCCTTGAGCCTCGGATCTTCTAAGCAACGTGCATCAGCCCACTTCACCGTGGAGACTGGAGCCGAGTTTCCATTCGTTCTGGCCTATGGGCTCGAGCGGACGCCATCGCCGGGAGCCATGGACTCCACTAGCGAAATGGAGCGCACCATCCGGTTCTGGGAGGCCATCGGTGCCAAGGTGAACTACACGGGCTGCTGGCGCGACGACGTTGTCCGCTCCTTCCTCGTCCTGCATCTGCTCACCTACCGGCCCACCGGGGCTGTCGTCGCAGCCCCAACCACCTCGTTGCCCGAAACCATCGGCGGGTCCCGCAACTGGGACTACCGCTTCTGCTGGCTCCGGGACGGCGCGTGGACGGTCGGAATCCTCGCACGACTTGGAGACCCCCACGAAGCAGATGCGTTTACCGACTGGGTCATCAAGCACAGTCAGCTTGAGGTGGACCAGATGCAGATTCTCTACGGCATCAGCCCACAGAGCGAGCTACGCGAAGAAACCCTCGACCACCTCGAAGGATACCGCGGCTCCGGACCGGTACGCATCGGCAACGACGCCGCGTTTCACCGGCAGTTGGATGTTTTCGGAGAGGTTGTGTTGACCCTCTCGACTTTCCACCTCTACTACGGGCGCCTGCCCAACGGTGGATGGTCCCTGGTCCAGCGAATGGCCAACCTCGCCGCCTCCATGTGGCGCGCACCCGACCGCGGCATCTGGGAAGTAAGGGGCGAAGAGCAACACTTCATTTACTCAAAAATCATGTGCTGGGTGGCCATGGACCGCGCCATTGACCTAGTGGAAACCCACGGATACGACGGGAATGTCGAACACTGGCATTCAGAGGCAGACCAGCTGAAAGAAGAAATCCTGCGCGAAGGCTGGTGTGCGGAAAAGCAGAGCTTTACTCAGCGCTACGGCTCCGACAGCATCGACGCCAGCGCGCTCCTCATTCCTTTCCTCGGGTTCCTCCCCATTGACGACCCCCGCGTCCACTCCACAATCAAGCGCGTGGAACAGGAACTTTCCGAAGGCCCCTTCGTCCGCCGCTACATCCCGGAGGAAACCGACGATGGCCTCGGCTCCGACGAAGGCGCCTTTTTCATGCTCAGCTTCTGGCTCATCGGCGGACTGCTGGCCGTCGGCGAACGTGACGAAGCGCTCAAGCGCTTCGAGCAGGTCAGCGCCCATAAGAACCACCTTGGTCTCTTCTCCGAAATGATCGACCCGCGAACCCTGCAAGCGCTCGGAAACTTCCCGCAAGCCTTCAGCCACATCGGTTTCATCCACACCGCCCGCAACCTCAGCAAAGCCCAGCAGCTGGAAAACCCCGAAGAGGACCTCATAGGTTAAAAGGGTCTGGAAGGGGCGTGTTCAGCGGACCCCCATCAATCAAACGACCCCAGCGAAGAGCGGTTACTGCCCCGTGTCACCCTCTCGTTTTATGAGAGGACAACACGTAGCCAGCTTCACACTGCTACGAAGATGCGCCGCCTGCGATTTCAACGTATCCAGGTTCAAGCTACTCCCCTTACCTAATCCATTCACTGGTCTGTTCTGTAATTCCGATGCCATGTGGAGAAAAGGGGTACAGACCGCTCGGCCATCGTTGTCCGGAACGGTTGTCGAAGCAATGCACCCTGCCCTATCATAAGCACGGCCTACCAATCCCACACCCAACGGTCATTTGATACACCTCAGGAAAGAAACTCGTGCCCACTTCCGTTTTTGTTACCGGCCTTGGCCTCGTAACTCCCGTTGGCCTCGATACCGAGTCCACCTGGCAGGCGCTCCTCAGGGGTGCCTCAGGCATCGACTACATCAAGACCTTCGACACCGATGGATTTAAGACCACCTTCGCCGGAGAAATCACCGATTTCGACCCCGCCGACTTCATGGAACGCAAGGTCGCACTTCGGTTAGACCGCTTCGCCCAATTCGCCGTAGCCGCCACAAGACAGGCCCTCGACAACGCAAGCCTCGTCATCGACGATGGTTCAGTGGACCCCACTAGGGTCGGAGTCGTAATCGGCAGCGGCATGGGCGGCATCATCACCACCTCCGCACAATCGCGCCTACTTGAAGAGCGAGGGCCAGCCAAGGTCAGCCCATTCCTCATGCCCATGATGCTGCCCGACATGGCCGCAGGGCAGGTCTCCATCCTTTTCGGGGCTAGGGGCCCCAACTACTGCATCGTCACCGCCTGCTCCAGCGGGGCCGACGCGATCGGCATCGCCGCCGAGATGATTCGCCGAGGCGAGGTTGACATCGCCATCGCGGGTGGCGCCGAAGCGCCGGTGTGCCCCATCGGCATCGCTGGTTTCAACTCCTGCTTTGCCCTCTCCACCCGCAACCACGACCCCAAGGGGGCCAGCCGTCCCTTCGACGCCGAACGGGACGGCTTCGTTCTCGCCGAAGGTGCCGGAGTCCTCGTGCTGGAGAGCGGAGCCAGCATGGAACGGCGTGGCGTCCGCCCTCTAGCGAATCTCGCCGGCTACGGCGCCTCCTCCGACGCTCACCACATCACCCAGCCGAAGCCCACTGGAGAAGGCGCAGCCCTGGCCATGAAAAAAGCCATGGATCAGGCAAATATCACGCCCAAGGACCTGAGCTACATCAACTCCCACGGAACAGGAACCCTCCTCAACGACAAATACGAAACCCTGGCCATCAAACGGGTCATGGGAAACGAAGCCCAGAAGGTCAAAATTAGCGCCACCAAATCTATGACCGGCCACCTCCTTGGCGCAGCCGGCGGCGTCGAAGCGGCGTGCACCGTTCTCGCCGTCAACCGTGGCGAGTCTCCGCCGACCATCAACCTCAGCACCCCAGACCCCGACTGCGACCTCGACTATACCCCCTATACCCCCTATCGAGGCGTGGTGAGCGCAGCCATGTCCAATAATTTTGGATTTGGCGGCCATAACGCATCTCTCGTCTTCACGCGCGTCACTAGCTAAGGGCCATTGTCACAAGGCTGCTCTGGCCATACACTCAATCGACTGGCCCTCATTGGCCATAGGAGAGACGGATTGGGACCGGAAAACAACGAAGCACGCCTAGAGAGCGAGCTAACAGGAATACGTGCGACCCCCGCCAACCTGCCTCCGCCTACCCGGCGCATAATGGGCAAGCCCAGTATCAAGCAGACCTTCAGCTCTCTGAGTCAGCCCTCCTACCGCATTCTTTGGATCAGCATGGTCTTCCAAATGGGGGCCATGCAGATCCAGATGATGACTCAGGGGTTCTACGTCTTCGATCTCACCGGCTCCGCCACCATCCTGGGCATCGTCACCGCCAGCGCCGCCATACCCACCCTGCCCCTAGTCCTCTTCGGCGGCACGCTGGCCGACCGCCTGGATAAGAAACGCATCATCCAAGCAGGTCAACTGGTATCCCTCGCCGCTGGACTTTTCATCGCTATATCCATCACCACCGACACCATCACCTGGTACCACTTCCTGGCGATGTCCATGGTCCAGGGCATCATCATGTCCCTCGTCATGCCCGCCCGTCAGGCCCTGATCCCACAGGTAGTGGGACAAGATCGCCTTATGAACGCGATGGCCCTCAACGCTTTGGGCATGAGCGTCACCACTATGGCTGCCCCTGCGATAGCCGGTGGCCTCATCGCCGCCATTGGCGCCGACGGCGCCTACTATGTCATGGCCGGTATGAACGCTGCGTCCGTATTTTTCATAGGATTCCTCCCCAAACTCATCCAAAGCGAATCGAGACTCAAGACTTCAATTCTCTCGGAGATGGGTCAAGGCTTCCGGTATATGCGCTCCAACTCAGCCATACGGATACTTTTCTTCATGGGCATCATCCAGTTGATGCTGATGATGCCCATCCGTTTCATCATGCCCATCTTTGCAAAGGATGTTTTCGAGGTCGGTCCCGAAGGCCTCGGCCTCATGTTCAGCGCCATGGGTTTCGGCAGCCTCGCTGGAGCACTCTTCATCGCCTCCGTCGGACACATGAGCAGCCGGGGTCTTGTGCTCGCCCTCACCGGTATCCTCTCAGGAGCGCTACTCTTGGGATTCTCCTTTATGTCGGCCTTCCTCCCCGTTTACTTTTTCGCCCTATGCATCCTTGCCCTCTCCGGCACCATCCAATCCGGACGGCAGACCCTCCAGCAAAGCATGGTCATGGAATATACCGACCCCGAATACCGGGGAAGGGTTATGGGCTTCAACATGCTAGGTTTCGGCATCATGCCCGCAGCCGTCCTACCGCTGACCATGGGCAGCGACTTCTTCGGCGCCCCCGCGGCTCTCGGCATCATGGCCGCGGTATTCATGGGGGTCGGAGCCCTCATCGTCGCCTTCAGCCCCACCATACGCAAGCTCCACTAACGCATCGTACGTCCATAAAAATAGGACCTCAGCCCCTTGCGTCTTGAGACGGTACGGCGCTAGCCTACCTAAGAGCGTATGGCCTCTTCCATCCCTACCCCCGCCAACCTCTTTCAAGGCCTCAGCAAACGCTGGCATATCGCCGCTCCGCTAACCGGTGATCAGCTCTCACCCCTAGGCGAGTTACCGAGCCTCATCGCCGAGCTCCTCCACCGCCGGGGCGTCCGCACCGCTAGCGAGGCAACCGCTTTCCTCGAAGTCAGCGATTCGCTTCTAGAAGACCCTAATACGCTGCCCGGAATAGCCCCGGCCGTTGAGCGCCTCCAAAGCGCCAGAGACCGCGGCGAGACGGTGGCCGTTTACGGCGACTTCGACTCCGACGGCGTCACCGGTACCGCCCTCATGGTCCGGGCCCTTGGCCGGTTCGGCATCGCTTCGGTCCCCTACATCCCCCACCGGGTTCAAGAAGGCCATGGCCTGAATGCGCCCGCCATTAATCTGCTGCACAGCCAGGGTGTCAGCCTCATCGTCACCGTAGACTGTGGCGTCAATGACGTCGAAGCCGTGGCCCTCGCCAGCGAACTGGGCATGGAAACCATCATCACTGACCACCACACCATTGGCGGCCCGCTGCCCGGAGCGGTGGCCATCATCAACCCTAAGGCACTCGACTCCACCTATCCTTTCTACGACCTCACCGGCGTGGGTATGGCCCTGAAGCTGGCTCATGCGCTCCTCGAACCGGGGCTCCCAGACACCTGGGCTGAAGGCCTGCTTGAGCTGGCGGCCATCGGCACCGTCACAGACATGGCGCCGCTGCTCCACGAGAACCGATACATCGTCCGGCGAGGAGTGGAGCAGCTTCGTCACACCACCACCCCCGGCCTCCTTGAACTCATGCGTGCTGCCCGGTTGGAACCGCTGTTGCTGGAAGCGGAGGGCATCGGCTTCGGCATTGGGCCACGCCTGAATGCAGCCGGACGACTGGACCATGCCATGGCGGCCTACGATCTATTAATGACCACTGACTCGGCACACGCCAAGGCCCTGACCGCGCAGCTGGAGACCCACAACAATCAGCGCAGGGAGCTTACCGACGAGGTCTTGCGACGCTGCAGAGCCCAGGTACTTGAGGCCGAAGACATCGGCCCTCTCATTATGGTGGGCAGCCCCGACTACAACCCCGGCGTTGTGGGCCTCGTCGCCGGAAAGCTAACCGAAGAGCTAGGGGTGCCCACAGCAGTCTATTCCGTTGACCGTAACGTGGTCAGAGCAAGTTGCCGGAGCGCTCCCTCCTTTCACTGGGCCGAAGCTCTAGAGGCGTGCGAACCTCTGTTAACACGCTACGGCGGCCACGCACAAGCAGCTGGTTTTACCTGCGATGCCGCCGTGCTGCCGGAGCTTCAAGAGCGCTTAGCCGCCATCGCCTCCGAGCAGCTAGATGGCCAACCACGCACCACCGATGGATTTGTGGATGCTGCATTACCGCTTCAGCACTTAATGGGCCCCATTTTCACCGCTTGTCGCTCCCTTGCCCCGTTCGGCGTCGGCAACCCGGCTCCGGTATTTCTCACCCGAGGGCTTGAAGTAGAGAGCGTCCGCACCATGGGGGCTGACAAGGCCCACTTCCGCATGCGCTTGCGCTCAAACGCCGCGGTATGGGAGGCCGTCGCCTTCCGTCAGAGCTTCGTCGCCGGGACCAAGCGGGTGGACGTGGTTTACACCTTGGACATCGACCACTGGGGCGGCACCTCCAAGCTCCGCCTCACCGTCCTCGACTACGCACCTGCGGCCTGACCCCGCCAACGCCACGCAACCCACAGCGCAGTCGATAAGACCGCCAAGCTGAGCACCTGGGCCTGCTGGAAACCCAGAAACCAGACCGGGTCTAGCCGCATGAAAGATATAACAAACCTGCCCGCAGCGTAGGCTGCCAGGTAGGCCACGAACAGCGCACCGTCGTGGTGCAACCTCCCGCGCCAACGCCACAGCACGCCCAACACCGCCACATCCCAGACCAGCTCGTATAACGCAACTGGATGACGGCTCGCCGCTTCGACGCTGTATGAGACGCTGTCAGGGTGAAGGTAGGTAACGCTCCAGGGCAAAGAGGAGACATCGGCCAACCGTTCACCCACCAACGCGTCACCCACCCGACCCAGAGCCTGGCCCGCCAGGGCTGGCAGCGCTGCAACATCCGCCAGTTTTCGCAACGGCAGACGCTGCTTGCGGGCGGAGAAGGCCAGGCCCAGGCTCCCCACCAATATCGCGCCCCACAGCGATATGCCGCCAGTTCCGATAGCAAAAACTTTCAACGGCACGGAACTGTAGAAGTCCCAGTTATCGACGATGTGGAACAGCCGCCCCCCTACCAACCCCCAAATCACAGCCCGCAGTGCCAACCCATACCCGTTCCCCACCGATAGGCCCAAGGGCCGGGCCCGCCAGATGCTGAGCCCACCGGCCAGTGCTATCCCCGCCACGATGAAGAGACTCACCCATTCCAACTCGAGGGGCCCAAGGCTCGCGGCCACGGGGTTGGTTCCGATGGTCATAGATCACTCGGAGGAATCGGAATTGGCTCCAACTTCAGCTTGAAAAACTTGGCGCTGCGGTGGAATCCCATACCTGCATAAAAGGAGCTAGTTGGTCCTGTGGGAATGGTCACCTGCACCGAGCCTCGACTTTGGGCGTGGGCCAAGGCTTCCTGCATGAGGCCTCGGCTAATCTCGCTACGGTAATTCCTTTCCACTAGGTACAACTCCAATACTTCGGTCAGCATTCCGGTGGCGAAACAATTTGCCGCATCCGATGCTAGAAGGTAACCCACCCAATGGCCGTCTGGTTCCGCCACCAAAGGATCTGTGTCGTCATTGTCCAGCACCCTCGGATAGTTGGCCTTGAAGACGGAGCACACCAGCATGTAGCTGGTTGCAAGGGCGCCCAGAAGCTCGTACACCGCGTCTGCGTCGAACGTCGCCGGACGGATGAGAAGCTGATTCACCTGCGACCTCCTCGGAAATCCCTTTTTCATGCGACTCTGATGGATGTCGCCCACGGGCAAGGTGTGCTTACAATAGACTAGGCTGGTGGCCACGGCCAGTCCACGCAGGCTTGCGGAAGCGCACATGGACATTCTCGACTACGAAGAAACGGTGCGGATTGCGGGTCCCGACGGCACGAGAGTGAGCGCAGCACTCAATGCCATGGTGGAGCCAGGCAGCATCGCCGAGACGGAGCTGGGCAACAGCGAACACTCTTTAGCCTACCAAAAATGGCTGGAGGTGCGGCTGACCACGGCGACACCCCTGGCTTTCGATGAAGGGACCCTTGTCTTTGCAGACGGCTCCCGGCGCGTGGCCTCCTTCACGCCGCAGAAGGACGCCGCTAAACAGCATTCCTACAAGGTCTCATTCTCCCCTGAGCAGCCCGGAGAACAGCGGCTATGACGGTACAAACGTTCCTTCACAGGAATACCGCGCATGATAATCATCTGGATGCCTTCCTGAGCCACCTCCGCGCCGAGCGCGGCCTTTCGCCCCACACCGTTTCCGCCTATCGCAGCGACTTGGAACAACTGGTAGAAATCCTCTCTCCCGACTCGCCGACTGCCGTTGCGTGGGAAAGCTTTGACCGCCATTCGTTGGAGCGCTACGCGTTCGCACTGGAGGTGCGGGAATACTCTCCCGCCAGCACGGCAAGGAAAACAGCCTCCGCGCGCTCGTTCTTCCGCTTTCTCGCCGAAGAGGGCGTAATCGCAGTAAGTCCTGCCGACGTCCTCCGGCCCCGGCGGCCCCAGCGATCGCTGCCCGAAGTGCTGTCCGAGCGCCAGATGGTGGAGCTGTTGGAGGCTGCCAATGCAGCGCCAGGCCCAGAGGGTCTGCGTGATCGGGCCATGCTGGAGCTCACATATGCAGCGGGGCTTCGAGTCTCGGAGGTCGTGGGGCCCCAAGGACTGGGAACCTTAAGCGTGAACTTGGAGGAGGGCTGGGTCCGGTGCCTAGGCAAGGGGTCCAAGGAGCGGGTCGTTCCTCTCTACCAGGGAGTGGTGGAGCAGGTCAAACGCTACCTCCGCGAGGCCCGGCCCATGCTGCGCTCGCACAACCGCCAGGGGCATGTGCCCAGCGCGTTGTTCCTGAACAGCCGCGGCCGTGTGCTCACCCGTCAGGGGTTTTGGCTGTTGCTACAGGGCCACGCCCGCGCGGCTGGCATTCACAACCACCTCTCGCCCCACACGCTACGGCATACCTTCGCTACCCATCTGCTGCACGGAGGCGCCTCACTACGGCATGTGCAGGAGATGCTGGGCCATGCTACTATTGCCACAACTCAGATTTATACCCACATCACCGACGCCCATGTGCAGGAAGTTTACAAGCGAGCTCACCCTCGGGCATAGGCCTCCACCACAACCAACGCCATGCGAAAAGCAATCGGCAGCAAGCTAAAGATCACCTCGGCAGCATACGCTATTGTTGGCTTTATCACCCTTCGAGCGCGCTCATACGCCGGGGGTGTTCTAAGTCTAGAACATCTGCTTCGGTGAGCCTGTTGGGGCAGGGTTGGACTAGGGGCGTAGAGAGGAAAAGGCCATGACAGTCATAACAATCACCGGGATGACAGGGAGTGGCGCAACCGAAGTGGGCGCCAAGGTGGCGCGGGCGACCGGCTACGACTACGTGGACAGGTTGATTCTGGCGGAGGCGGCGCGCGTGATGGGCACGTCGGTGGCAGCCATGGCCGATAGGACCGAGCGGTCTCCGACGTTGAGCGACCGGCTGGGCTCCTTCTTCCGCACCGTTCTAGAACGCTCAGCTATGGCCGGGTCGTCGGGTGACCCGTATTACGGCGCGGGGACCGATGCACTGTTGGTCCGGGAGTACCGGGACATCGCAGAAGAAGGAGACCCAAGCGCGGCCAGCGATGCTCATCTCTTGGAGGTCACACGCAGTGTCATCACCGACCTGGCAAGCGCAGGCAACGTGGTCATCATTGGACGCGGCTCCAACCTCATCCTCAAGGACTGGCCAGGAGTGCTCCACGTGGGGCTGGAAGGTTCCAAGGAAATGCGGATTCAGCGACTGATGGAGCGGGAACAGTTGGACGAAGCCTCCGCGGGGAAATATCTGATTGACACCGACCGCGGACGAGAGGCCTACTTCCGCCGTCTCTTCCACGAGAAGGCAACAAATTGGCTCGCTTACGACCTTATTTTGAACACAGACCGGTTGGATGATGAGCAAAGCCTTGGTATCATCGTTCAAGCGGCCGGAATCCTCGCCGCATAGCGGCCATTTCCCAAGGGTACGGAGGTTGTTGATGCCCATCAAGAAGGGCAAGAATATCGCCTCGCGGCAGGCGCAGCTCCAACGGAAGGCCAAGCAGAAGTCACGGCACGCACCTGCCTTAAGCGAAACGCAGTTGCACCTCTCCACTGCGGGCTCGGATACCACTGTCGAATCGCCACCGACCAACGAGAAGGCACTGGCAGCCCCGGAGGACGAAGAGAACGGCGGCGTCATTACTGCAGCTGCTCCTCTGACTCCGAGCGGTCCCGCCCGGGCGCCAACCCTCCGCGCACGACGTCAACAGCAGGCGATGGTGGCCCAAGCGGGGCCCCGTGTGCGCTCAGAACTGCTGCGCATCGGCATCGTCACGAGCATTGTCGGCATCACCCTCGCGGTCCTCAAGCTGGCTACCGACCTCGGGGATTAGGCCCCATCGCTTAGAGGGCCCCGGCTCATCCTTCAAGGAATTCTGATTGACGGGAACCCAGATACCCTAGGCTATCTGAGGCTTCGACAACATGGCGGCGGTTCATCTACTTCCTGAGGAACGTGGCCTTACCCGGATCCTGAGATACAGGACTACTATCGGATTCCTCGTCCCGATGCAATCCAGTCACGGAACGGAAGGATAGCGCGTTTCACTCTGTCACCCTGAGCTTGTGAGAGGGTCTCGCATCATCGCTATTCATCGCGAGATGCTTCACCGCCCCCTTTGTTACAACGGGGTCAGCATGGCATTCCATCCACGTTCATCATTAGACGTGTTGAGAATGGCGATGCCGGTCTCTTTCCCGCCAGTTATGGGTCGAGGGCGTGCCCTGCTGGTTACAACGTAGACGGGTCGCCCTGCCTGGTAGAATAGAGGGGCCATGAAGACGGGCACGCAGATCAAAGACTTTTCCCATCAGCTGAATGCGACTCCCACGCAGCCAGGCGTTTATTTAATGAAGGACGCGGCGGAGGGAATCATCTATGTGGGAAAGGCGGCGAGCCTCCGCAACCGTCTCCGCTCCTACTTCCAAACGCCCACGGGCAAGCAGCCCAAGATCCAGCAGATGATCAGCAGAATCGCCGATTTCGAGTACATTGTTACCGAGACTGTCTCGGAGGCACTAATCCTCGAAAACCTGCTCATCAAGCAGCACAAACCCCGCTACAACGCTCGGCTGAAGGACGACAAGACCTACCCCTACATCAAGATCGATCTTACCGAACCGTTCCCTCAGCTCTATTTCACTCGACGCGTGATTGCCGACGGCGCGCGCTACTTCGGCCCCTACGCCAGCGCCGGGTCTGTGCGCAAGACCATGGACCTGCTGAAAAAGCTTTTTCCCTACCGTTCCTGCACCAAAGTCATCACCGGAACGGACGACCGGCCCTGCCTGGAGTACTACATCAACCGCTGCATTGCGCCCTGCACCGGCGCGGCCAGCAAGGGAGAGTACGAAGAGGTCGTGCGCCAGGTCGTCCTGTTCCTTGAGGGTAACACCAACCCCATCCTGCACGATTTGCAACGCAAGATGTACGAGGCCTCCGAGGCGACGCAGTTCGAGCGGGCCGCGGCGCTGCGTGACCAGGTCCGGGCCATCCAGTCAGTAAGCGAGAGGCAGAAGATCGCCTCCAGCAAGGACGAAAACGAAGATGTGGTGGCGCTGGCGGTTGACCAGGGCGAGGTGTGGGTGGAGATCTTCAACATCCGCCACGGCCGGGTGGTGAGCCGCGATCACTTCATCATGGAGGGAACTGAGGATGAAACCGAGTCCGCGCTCCTGACCACCTTCGTCCAGCAGTTTTACGATTCGGCCACCACCGTTCCTCCGTCGCTCCTCGTCCAGCACCCGCTGGAAGACGAGAAGCTTTTGTCAGGCTGGCTCAGCCAGAAACGGGGCGGCACCGTGTCCATCCGCGTCCCTCAGCGGGGCGAGAAACGCAAGCTGGTGGCCATGGTGGCGGAAAACGCCCGCCAGGGGTTGACCCAGAAGCGCCTCAAGTGGCTGACGGAGTCGGACAAGGTGTTCCAGGCCCAGGCGGAGGTGCAGGAGGCGCTAAGCCTGCCCGAACTGCCGCGGCGCATCGAGTGCTACGATATCTCCAACATCCAGGGTAGCAACACCGTCGGCAGCATGGTGGTGTTCGAGGAAGGTCGGCCCAAGAACTCCCAGTACCGCCGTTTCCAGATCAAAAGTGTCGAGGGCGTGGACGACTACTCCTCCATGCAGGAGATGCTGCGGCGGCGGTTCAAGCACATGGGCAACGTGCTCGCCGCCCGAGCGCAGCCTGGGGCTGATATTCTGGCCGTCGAAGAGCGAGCGCACCACGCCGTCCCCGATTTGGGCACTCGCCAGCTAAGGCACAGGAAACGTAGATACGCCAAAGCGGGTCCCATCGCCCCAGAACAGCCAGAGGCGGCAGCCGCAACGCCGAAGCAGGAGACGTGGGGGCTGATACCTGACCTCGTGCTGATTGACGGGGGGAAGGGACACCTCTCGGCGGCACTGGAGGTGTTCCTGCAGTTGGGAATCACGAACATCCCGCTGGCGAGCATCGCCAAGCAACGGGAAGAACTCTTTATACCTCACCAACTCGAACCGGTCCTGCTGCCACGGACGTCGCAGGGGCTTTATCTCGTCCAGCGAGTGCGAGACGAGGCGCACCGCTTCGCGATCACCTACCACCGGCAACGGCGGAGTAAGGCAGCGGTCCGCTCCAGTCTTGACACCGTGCAGGGCGTGGGCCCCAAGCGGCGGCGGGAGTTGCTACGACACTTCGGGAGCGTGGCGCAGATACGGGAGGCGACGCTCAACGAGGTCGCGGCCGTACCTGGGATAACCAAGGCCCTAGCGCAAAGGGTGAAGGACACCCTAGGGGGCCGGGATACCTAATCAACTCATTGAATTCAACCAATCCCTGATTAAACGAATCGCGCGGGTGCGGAGGTCTACTCCGGCAAGGTGCTGGTGAGCGCCGGCAGTCTATTCGTTGCCTAGACGACCGCTACACAACCCCTACACCTGACTAACGGCGAGCGCTACAGCATGGAAAAACGAAAGTAGACAGACCGCTTTGGTCTGCCTACTTTCGCGCGCCACGGGAGTGAGTGATATTCGTACGGCTCCCTTACTATTGGGGGGTACAGCCGCTAGTGAGAATCGAGTCGGAGTGGCTTAACAAGATAGCCAGTGTCTCTCAAGAGTCCACTCCCCTGCTCGTGTTTTTCTAACTTCCCCCGCCCCTAGAATCAGCAAGCGTGCCACTGTCGTCCGTAACCTCGAAAGTAAGCACATTGCCTTGAGGGCCTGGGGATTCATCGTCCTGTGTCTCAGTCCCCGACAAGTCACCATTTGAAAGCGTTGAAAGCGTTGAAACCGTCGTAGGTGCGACATGGGCTTCAGAGGCCTCTTCGGCCTGCAACTCTGCCCGCAAGGTCACCAACACCTTTATGGCAATATCCACATACTCTGCCGTCAGGGGAACGGCTAGACGAAGGTGGCCGGCAGAGAGCAGAAGGCCTCCCTCACCCGCTGTTGACGCGCCTTCCACGGTTTGATAAGGAGGAGCAAGGGGTGCGGTGCTCGAACCTAAAGGAATATTCTGAGGTTGCCCAGAATATTCTGGTGTTTCATCTTTTTTCTGGACGCGGCCAAGCACACGGACCCCGTCAGCCAGGTGCTTCTGGATAAGGGACGACCTCCGAACGATTTCATCCCGTGACGATCGCGTGATCTCCTCCAGGCCAACAAGGAGGCCCAGGTCATCGGGTACTTCGCCCTCAAAGCGGTTGTACAGCTGCCGAAGCAACTCCACCTGACTAAAGGCCTCCGCCCGAGCTTGGCGTCCATCCTCAGGCGTCGTAGCGTGAAGAATACGTTGAGCCAGCGCGGAAATACGAAGTTCTCCCCTTCCCTCCACGAGCCCGAAGTCACGCAGCGCCGCGACCTTGGCAAAGAGAGTCCCGCTCCCCTCGGCCATCCCCAATTCCCAAGCGAGACCCTTAACGCTGACCGTACCCTTGAACTTAGAAAGAATCCGACCTGCTATCTCGACAGCATCCCCAAACCGGATATCGGGGTATGAGTAAGTTCCCAACTTTGCCATTCGGCCCTCCTAAAGGCCCCGCCATTGAAAGACTAGGGCTATTGGCAGCAATATACGGCGCCAAGCAGAGCATGTCAATGAGTTATTCTATCGATTTGCTGATATTATCAGCAAATCGATAGAATAACTCATATTTTAGCTGCCTCGCTTGCAGCCTTTGGCCTCCGGAAGGCACGTTACGTCACCCTTCCTCCAAAAAACACACTGCCTCCCGCCCGAAACCCTATCGAGTGGGGAGTGCTACGTACCATGCTCCTGGTTTAATTGCTGAAAACGCTTCGATACGTAGGGGTTACTCGGTGGACTTGGGTCCTCGTTGCTTTAGCACGCAGCTCCTGGACCGCTGCCGGCTTCCAATTTCTCGTCTAGCCACTAATCCTTATAGCTGAAGTCATTTAGCACGGGAAATAGGCAAAGAATAGGAGCAACGGCACTGTTGACGTCCCATATGCGATTGCGGCCAACCCTCAGTACCGGGACAGTGTGCCAGGTTCCTTCGCGGGAGGCCGCAGGGCCTGGATACCCTGGCCCGCGTGGGAAATACCCGCGGGTCTGCAACCTCCGCACTCATCGCCTTAACACAGCACCAGCCAAACAGAATCACTATCATGTGTACCCAGGGGCGATATGGCATCGGACGCTGGGTCACGAGTAGCATTACCGGCCGTTCGTCACGCCACATCGGCTCACCGTACTGGTACTTTTGTCCAAGACAAACCAGTCTATAGCCTGCTATACGAATCCAAAACTTACAAAAAAGAACGTTCGATGCTCAACGTTGGCGACCCTGCCCCTGACTTTACCGCGGCCACCGATCAAGGAGCGCAAATCTCGCTCAAAGACCTGCGTGGCAAACAGGTGGTGCTCTATTTCTACGCCAAGGACAACACGTCGGACTGCACTAAAGAGGCGTGTGCGTTCCGCGATACCCTAGGCGCCTTTGAAATGAAGAATGCTGTGGTGCTGGGCGTGAGCGTGGACCCTGTGAAGTCCCATCAACGCTTCAAGGAGAAGTACGGCCTGCCCTTCGGCTTAGTCTCCGACGAGGACAAGGTCGTGGTACAGTCTTACGGTGTCTGGAAGGAAAAACAGAACTACGGACACACCTACATGGGCATTGAACGGACCACCTTTATTATCGATGAGGGGGGCAGAATAGCCACCATCTTCCGCAGTGTGAAAGTCAACGGACACGTACAGGCGGTGCTCGAGGCCCTGCAAGCGCAGCCCAACAGTGCGATTTAAAGAATGCCTGGTGAAATGCATGACAAGTCTAGTTGCCTAACAGTTAAGTTAGGTTTATATTCTACTGTATGGACTCGCTCCAGACATCCCTGCGTCTCGCCCGGAGCACCGCTGGTCTGAGCCAGCATACTCTGGCCCAGGCGGCTGGCGTCAGCCGGCAGGCGTACGCGTCGGTAGAGAGCGGCAAGGCGGTCCCTTCGACGCTGGTGGCGCTCCGGCTTGCCAGGGCGCTTGGCACCACGGTAGAGGACCTGTTCAGGATTCCCGCAGATGCTGGAGAGACCGTGGAGGCGGACCTAGCAGGTGAAGGGAGTGGTTCCTTAGGCGATGGGCCGGTGCGCATGGGGTTGTATCAGGTGGGCGACCACCACGTGGCGCGCGCACTGGAGGGTGGTCCGAAACGCACCGGCGTTTCACACACGCTGCCCTTGGCCCACGGGATAGGCCGCAGAGGCTCCGACCCCTCACGTGTACTGGTTGAGCGGTGGCAAGGAGCATCAACAAGCGGTCTACAAACGTTGGTGGCAGTGGGCTGTGATCCGGCCATGGGCCTTGTCAGCGCAACCATGCAGCACCTCAATGTGGAGTTGGCGCGGTTTGAGGACGGAAGCTGGGCGGCGCTGGAGCAGATTGCCCTGGGGCAGGCCCACGTAGCGGGTTGCCACCTACTGGACGAGCCGACAGGGCAGTTCAATCTACCGTGGGTGGAGCGGCTGATTCCCTTCCCCACAACGCTGGTGACCTTTGCGGTGTGGGAGCAAGGCCTTCTTGTGGCACCGGGCAACCCCAAGGGCATCCGGGGGGTTGCGGACCTAACACGCCCTGGAGTGTTCATGGTGAACAGAGAGGCCGGGTCGGGGAGCCGTGCGCTCTTGGACCGGGCTCTGCGAGAGGCTGGCGTTTCGTCGGAGCTCCTGGCTGGATACACCACTGAGGTGCGCGGTCACCTGCTGGTGGGCGAGGTGGTGGCGATGGGACTCGCGGACGTAGGGGTGGGCGTGAAGGCGGCGGCGGTGGCCTCGGGCCTCGATTTCGTGCCCCTGGGCCAGGAACGCTACGACTTGGTTATTCCCGACCACTTCTTGGATTATCGACCAGTGCAGCTACTGCTGTCAGCCTTGGCGGACCGCGACTTCAAGCAGCAAGTGGAAGCCCTGGGCGGCTACGATACCGCACTCATGGGCACACAGCCATCAGCGGCATGAAGCACCCTCCCCTCCAGATCGCCTGGGTGAGCGCCCTGGCTCTCATGCTAATAGCCTGCAACGGTGGCCCGTCTCCCAAAGAAGAACTGCTCGTGGGCGCGGCATCGAGTCTTGGGCCCCTCCTGGAAGACTTGGCACCTGTGTTCAAAAAAGAAACAGGTATTGGCCTGGTCTTCTCGTACGCATCCGCCGGCGCGTTGGTACGCCAGATCGAACAGGGAGCACCGCTGGACGTCTTCGCCTCCTCCGACGACGCTCGCACCAGCCGTTTGGATGCCTATGGCCATCTTCTGGACGGTGGCAGGCGGACATTTGCGTTAGGACGTTTGGCACTGGTGACGCCTTCTGGTGGGAGAGCAACGCCTCCTATACCCGCGGACCTTCTTTCAGAAGAGGTCCGCTTCATTGCTCTAGCCAATCCTGAAATCGCTTCCTACGGCGCCGCGGCACAGACAGCACTACAGTCTCTGGGTTTTTGGCAAGAGGTGAAGCCCAAAATCGTTTATGCCCAAAATGTTCGCCAGGCATTCCAGTTCGTCCAGACCGGCAACGCTGACATGGGTATCGTCGCGTTATCGCTACTGCCGCATAACACCGTTGTGTTCAGCGTTTTGGACCAGAGCCTCCATCCAGCCATCGTCAATAGCGTGGCGGTGCTAGAGCACTCAGACAGAAGTGCAGCGGCACTCCAGTTTGTCCAGTTCATGACGGGACCGGCGGCGCTGGAGGCCATAACTCGCCACGGGTATACCCTACCAGCGGAAGGAGGACGACCTTAGCATGGAATTAGCCGCGCTCCGGCTCACCTTCCAAGTGGCGCTTACTAGCACAGCCCTAGCGGTGGCGGTGGGTTTGCCCTTTGCGTGGTGGCTTGCCCGGGCGCGATTTCCGGGGAGGGACCTTCTTTCGGCTCTCGTGCTGTTACCCATGCTCCTGCCTCCGACGGTACTGGGCTACTTTTTGCTTCAGATGGTTGGCCGCGAAAGCGCGGTGGGAGGACTCCTGGAGTCTGTACTGGGGTTCTCCCTCGTCTTTCACTGGAGTGGTGCGGTGCTAGCCGCCTTTGTCACCTCGGCACCATTCCTGATCCGGACCGCCCAGGCGGGGTTCGAGTCCGCAGACCCCGTTTATACGGAGGCAGCGCGTACCTTGGGCAGGTCGGAATTAGCCATATTCATGACCATCACCATACCCCTGGCATGGAAGGCCATTCTTGCTGGAACCGCCATGGCTCTGGCGAGGGCTGCCGGGGAGTTTGGCGCGACGCTCATGCTCGTGGGCAACGTACCGGGCCGAACGCAGACTTTGTCCACCGCGATCTACGACGCTGTCCAGGCGGACAGGACGGGTGACGCCCAGATTATGGCGGTCACCCTCGCATTGGTCACTCTGGGACTTTTAGTGGGAATCGGCACCCTGGCGAAGGGGAGTACGTGGTCATGGCGGCATTGAGCGCTGATTTCCAAGCGACGGCTGGCAGCTTCCATCTACAAGCAGCCTTCCATGTCCCCGGTGGCACCGCGGCCATTCTGGGTCCATCGGGCGCGGGCAAGACCCTTACCCTACGCTCCGTGGCCGGACTCGCCCGGCCGGTCTCCGGCACCATCGCCCTCGGCGGGCGCACCCTCTTCGACGCTAAGCATAGCCTATCCGTCGCCACGAACCACCGGCGGCTTGGTTATGTCTTCCAAGAATATGCGCTTTTCCCCCACCTTAGGGTCTGGGAGAACCTCGTCTATCCCCTCGCGGCATGGCCTAAACAGAAGGCCAAAGAACGGGCTAGCCAACTTCTGGGATTGCTCCGTCTCCAGGGTTTGGAAGAACGGCGGCCCACGGAGCTGTCGGCAGGACAAAAGCAGCGAGTTGCCCTGGGCAGGGCCTTGGCCGCATCACCTCAGCTACTGCTGCTGGACGAACCCTTCTCAGCATTGGATACGCCAATCCGGGCTTCACTCACCGAACAGTTCAGGGAGTTGCAAGCGCAAATGGGGTTCACGGCGCTTTTGGTCACCCACGATGTGGCGGAGGCGTACTCCCTCTCGTCCCACCTCATCGTAATGGAACAGGGCCGGGTCTTACAGCAGGGTGAGCGTGCATCGGTGTATCACCAACCGGCGAACCCGCAAGCCGCTCGGCTCCTGGGAGTCCAGAATATCATGACAGGCACGGTCGTCGCCAACGAGGGGCATGAAACGGTGATTGACGTGGACGGCGTTCGGTTACGGACCTTGAGTAGCGGCCTGCGGCGGGGAGAGAGGGTGGCGGTGGGCATACGCGCCGAGGAAATTGTTGCCCAACCAGTTGGCGCCGCTATCGTGAATGGAGATAATAGAGCTACCGATCGCGCTCCGGGCGGCGGGCTACCGGCCAGGCTGGAGCAGGTCATAGACAGGGGTTCGCGGCAGCGGCTTCTATTGCGCCTACGAGTCGACGACCACGAGGGGCCACGCGTGGTCGTCGAGGCTACCGGAAGCCGCGGATACCATGAGGGTGGAGCTTCGGCTTCCGTTGAGTGGACGGTGGACATTCCAGCCACGGCCGTCCATCTATGGCCAGGAGTAGTCCATCCTGCATCTCCGCCCTCATGATCTCATCCAATGGTATAAAAAGTTTCACCCGGATTGCTTCTCCGAAATGCATCCCCGTGTATAGAACGGGCATATCGTATAGTAGATTGGAGGAGGCGGATGAGGAGCACACCGTTGAACGACGGACGTTTCACGGTCGACACAGCGACGCTGCGCGGCCTGGCTAAGGGAATTCGAAGGGCTTTGCACACGGCGTTTTGGCCTTTGACGTTATTCGCCGCGACTCTTACCACTGCCATTATTGGGGCCCTCTTCACCGGCACGGAGACCGGGAGTGTCACCGGTGGCGTGGAATCGTTATCTGCCAATTCTAGCAACTTCCTTTCAGACTTCAGCACATTTCTCCCTTTTGGATTTGCCTTCGGCGCGGGGATGGTCTCATCGGTCAACCCGTGTGGCTTCGCCATGCTACCCGCCTATTTGGGCATGTACCTTGGCGATGACGACGTCGCACAAAAACGACCGCGCTTCGATACTCGCCTCAGGCGGGCGATGCTGGTGGGCTGTGTGGTCACTATTGGGTTCGTGGTTCTCTTCGGTATCGTTGGTATTGCCATCAACGCGGGAGCACGGCCCCTGGTCGGTTTCTTCCCATGGATCGGGCTGGCCATCGGGGTGCTGCTGGCTGGTATCGGAGCGTACATGGTTTCCGGCGGCGCCATCTACAACGGTTTCGCCGAGCG
>CAUZHS010000027.1:0-20045 GCA_963579845.1 Dehalococcoidia bacterium
GGCAGTCCGCGAGACGTTTGTGGACGACGACTGGGTAACCCTTCTCGCTCAATGCGAGGAAAAGATTAAATAGCCCACCCTCCCACCTGTCAATGATATAAAGGGTGGGTGTCGCACCCCCCCCCCGACAAGTTGGAACACTCCCGCCAGTGAACAACTGCTAAGAGTACCAAACTACTGGCAAGCAGGAAGGCACATCTTGGAAGTCCCGCCAGCATCCAATACTTTTGAGCGTACAGGTATGCAGTTAACCGTTTCCGATAGGGCAGCAGAGCACGTCCGCTCCAAGAGTGGCGTGATCAACATCCACTTCATCCCGCCCCTCGGCTGAGGCGGTCACAGCCAGGTGTCGGTCGACACCATCAGCCGAGGCAGCAGGACGCGGGGATATCAGGTGACGCAGGTAAACGGGCTCGATGTCCTGGTGTCCCATACCATGGCCCAGTTCGTAACGCAGATTTTCATCGACGTGAAACGCAAGCTCTGGTGGAACTCCGTAGTGCTTAGCTTCGAGGAGGACCAGCAGTGTCTGGACGGGCTCTGAGGAGTGTAAACGCCTGTCGGTGACAGGCCCCCCAGGGCACGCCCTCGACCCACTTACGGGACTCAGACGCCGATCTCGCCCGACCTTCGGTGGGCCCACGGCCGAAACCCCACTGTCATCGAAGAGTGGGAATCCACTGCCCCCCTGCGCTTGCCGGAGGATCTTTCACAGGTGTAACCATCGAAAGATGCATCGCGGATGCTTATCCTGACCGCAGGCGAAAACCTCAGCATGACACTGCGCTCAATAGCGCCAGCCCTAAGGTGTCGACTCCACCAGTTGCATTAAACTCGGGTCCAGCGAATAGGCTGGTATGGGTGCAGGTCAAAGACTCGCGCCTTGTCAGCGGGCAACCTGTTGCTTCACTCGGGCCTGGGTGCGCGCCCCATGAGCTCGGAAATGGCCTCGCGCAGGTCAAGACCCTCGAAGAGCACCCGATGCGTGAGCTGTACGATCGGCATTTCGACCGCTCGCCGCTCGGCCAGCGCCAACGCCGCGGGTGTGGTGGTCACGCCCTCCGCCACCTCGCCGCCCAGGCTAGCCATAGCCTCAACCACGCTCTTGCCCCGGGCAAGCTGTTCACCCACCATCCGGTTGCGACTTAGAGGACTGTAGCAGGTTGCGATGAGGTCGCCCAAACCGGCCAAGCCAGAGAAGGTCAGGGGATCGGCGCCCTCGGCCACGCCCAACCGGGTGATTTCAGCGATACCCCGGCTAACAAAGGCCGCCTTGGCGTTGTTGCCTGCCTGCAGCCCGTCGCTCATGCCAGCCCCCAACGCAACGATGTTCTTCAACGCCCCTCCCATCTCCACGCCCACCAGGTCGGTGTTGGTGTAGACCCGGAAGCTGTTGGAGTTCAGCAGTTTCTGCGCGACGGTTGCCGCCTCCGCGTTGGCAGAAGCTATGACAGTAGAGGCGGGAAATCCCGCGACGATTTCCCGAGCCAAATTCGGCCCGGAGAGGCAGCAAACACGCTCCGCAGACGCAGACGGAAGCTCTTCGATCAATACCTGGCTCATGCGCAACATGGTGTCTCGTTCCAGCCCCTTGCAAGCGGAGATAATGACAGCCGCGCCGCTCAGATGGGACGCCGCCGCGCGCGCGTTGTCCCGCAGGGTGTGACTAGGTACGGCGAAGAGGACGACACCTACATCGCTCAGGGCCTCGGATAATGACGCAGTGACGCTGAGCGCCGGCGGAAAGGCGTGCCCGGGCAAGCGCTGGGTATGCTCGCCAGCAGTGCGCAGGCGCTCGGCCTCGCTCTCGGTCCGCGCGAAAAGCCGAACGTCAACACCCTGACGAGCGAGGATGATGGCCAACGTCGTGCCCCAGGTGGTGGTCCCGACGACGGCGACGGTTGATGCTGCATTCCGAGCCATGCGGCGTATTCTACCAGCATGGGCACAGCCCTTGACCCGCTTGCCAGGGACTCGAACACCGATGGAAGCAAACCTCAGCGAAGCCCTCTGCCAGGAACGCTCTGTCAACTCTGGGCAGAAATTTACCTTTAACCTGAGCCTGTCGAAAGGTCTCTCTCAGGACACGCCCTGCCATCGCTAGGTCTTTGCTTCGACGACGGAGTGGATGCGCTCGATGATGTCGGCTACGGGCACGGGGCCCAGGTCTTCGCCGCTGCGCAACCGGACGGCGGCGGCACCTGCTTCGATCTCCTTGTCACCCACCACCAGCATGTAGGGGGTCTTCTGAAGCTGGGCGTCGCGTATTTTGGCGTTCATCCGCTCGTTGCGCACGTCCACCTCGGCCCGCACACCGGCGGCCCTCATCTGGGCGCAAAGCTGCTGGGCGTATTCGAGATGACGGTCGGCAATGGGTATGACCACAGCCTGGACGGGGGCAAGCCACAGAGGAAAAGCGCCAGAGTGGTGCTCCACCAGCACCCCAAAGAAACGCTCCAGTGAGCCGAAGAGAGCACGGTGGACCATATAGGGCCGGTGCTCGGCGCCGTCCTGGCCAACGTACACAATGTCAAAGCGCTCGGGCAGGTTGAAGTCGAACTGAATGGTGGAGCACTGCCACTCACGTCCGATGGCATCGCGCACCTTGACATCCACCTTGGGGCCGTAGAAGGCACCACCACCCTCGTCCACCAAATAGTCGAGCCCCTTGCGGTCCAGCGCGCTGCGCAGAGACGCCGTTGCATGGTCCCAAAACCCCTGCTCGCCCACGGCCTTCTCCGGCCGGGTGCTTAAATAGACCTCGTACTCCGTAAAGCCAAAGTCGCGCAGGAGATCAAACACGAAGTCCAGCACGCCCACCACCTCATCCTCCACCTGCTCGGGAGTGCAGAAGATATGGGCGTCATCCTGCGTGAAGCCTCGAACGCGCATCATCCCGTGAAGCACGCCGCCCCGTTCGTAGCGGTACACGGTGCCCAGCTCTGCCAGGCGCATCGGCAGCTCGCGGTAAGAGTGTTTAGCGGTGTTAAATATCTGAATGTGGAAGGGGCAGTTCATGGGTTTGGCAAAGTACTCCTGACCGTCCACGTCCATGGAGTCGTACATGTTCTCACGGAAGAAGTCTAGGTGACCGCTGGTCTCCCAGAGGGTGGACTTGCCTATGTGGGGGGAGTAGACAAGTTCATAGCCCCGGGCTAGGTGCTCGTTCCGGGAGTAGTCCTCCATGATGGCGCGCATGCGTCCGCCCTTGGGGTGCCAGAGGATGAGGCCAGGGCCGACCTGGTCGGAGACGGAGAAGAGGTCAAGGTCGCGGCCCAGACGGCGATGGTCGCGGCGTCCCGCCTCCTGGATACGCTCCAGATAGGCGCCGAGCTCAGACTGCGACTCCCAGGCGGTGCCGTAGATGCGCTGGAGCATGGCGTTTCGCTCGTCGCCACGCCAGTAGGCGCCGGCCACGCTCATCAACTTCACGGCGGGTATCTGGCCGGTGGACTCCACGTGGCGGCCCCGGCACAGGTCCAGAAATGCGCCGTGGCGACAGGTGGTGATGCGCTCGCCCTCGGGCAGGTCGTTGATGATGTCCTGCTTGAAGGGCTGGTCAGCGAAGAGGTCTCGGGCCTCGTCGCGGGTTACCTCGTCGAGCTCGAAGGCCAAGTCTTTGGCGATACGCTCTCTTATGATAGCCTCTAAGCGCTCTAGGTCCTCTGGAGTAAATGGCCGCGGCATCTGGAAATCGTAGTAGAAGCCCTCCTCAATGGGCGGACCGATAGCGTACTTGGCCTCGGGAAAGAGCTCCAAGACGGCGTCAGCCAGGACGTGAGAGGCCGAATGGCGGATGCGGAAGCGCCGGTCTTCGAGGGCCGTCTGTTCGGGCGTGAGATGTTTCTCTGGCATGCTTTTCTGCCTCGCTGGGGCCGGGGCTTTAAGGCCCCCGGCTGATGGTATTGATTCTCAAACAATAAAAAGGGGAATCCCGAGGCGCCCGCCATTCGGTTACGAAGGAATGCGCCTCAGCTACCTCTGGCCACGCCTGCGGGGAACGCCTCGAAGGGGCCAGATGTGGCCCACGTAGCCGCACGAGGCGTGAGGTTGGCCTGGACTGTCTGGGAGGTGTGCATGAGCAAAAGCGTAACGGCGGCCCAGGCGGGTGTCAACAAGGTCTGTGCCTTTGACCCCCTGTGCGGGGCTCGAACGCAGAGGAGACAAATCCGTGGCTAAGCGCACCGACCCCCCCAGTTATAGGCCGAGGACTATGCCCTGGCTTACGGGCCTAGGATATTGTAGTTTTCGCCTCCAGGCCAGACAACCAGGGCATAAAGACGTTAATATTGCCACCCATGCAGGAAACTCCTACTTTGTGCCTTCCAGCCATAAATGTCCCATGAGCACAACATGACAGAGCACTACGACTACATCATCCTCGGCAGCGGCATCACGGGTCTGTTCGCCGTGCTGGCCGAGGGCCGCTAGCATCAATGGCCACAGTCGCCGCATTACTGCTGGCCGCCGGAGAATCCACGCGCATGGGGAGAAGCAAGCCACTCCTGCCCTGGCTGGAGGACATGTCACTCGTCAGTTTCCAAGTCCGGGCGCTGGCCGAAGCGGGGTTCGCTCCCATCGTCGTGGTCTTAGGTCACGAAGCGGAACGGGTGCGCCCGGCGGTCCCTGGGCTCAGCGGCGTCACCATCGTAGAGCACTCCGACTATCTCCAGGGCCGGGCAACGTCAGTGGTTCACGGCCTGAAAAGCCTGCCCCCAGGCATCGATGCGGTAACGGTGCTGAACGTGGACTCGCCCCGTTCCGCCGTCATGCTGCGTCGGCTCAGGGAGGCCTTCGAGGTGTCGGGACCATTGCTTGCGGTGCTGGCCCACCAAGGCGAAGAGGGGCATCCGTGGCTCTTCTCATCTGACCTCCTGCCCGAGCTTTTCGCCATCTCTGAGGAGCACAAAGGCCTTCGGGAGGTTGAAGCGCGCCACGAAAGCGAACGATTGCTGGTGGAAGCGGGCTCGGCCATAGCGCTTACTAACATCAATACCTACGCGGAGTACGGCAAGGCGCTGCGCCTGGCAGGATCACTTCTTTAATTGTGCCGAGACACCGCTTCCAGAATTTCCTCCAGGGTGATGGGGAAGCGATAGCGAAAGCCCTCGGCGCGCCGGATCAGGCTCACTGCCCTTCAGCCCATGTGCGACTCGATCTGAACGTTGGCGAAGCCACCGAAGACGAGAATATTGACCATGCCAACCGAGAGGTTGCTCACGGGGAGTACCGCGTGAACCTCCTCCTAGGCTTTGCTTAATTGGCGAACCCCCACTCCCTCCCCCCAGAACGGAGACGGACAGTATTTTATCGCCTAAGACTTCACTCTCAACTCCCTTTTTGAAGGGAGCCGTAAAAAACCCCGGGCCCTGCACCGCCTGCCGATCGCTGCGTAGCCTCTCTTTTAGCAAAGGATCAGGAAGCGACAGTTTCGGCTCAACGTCCTCGCTGATCTGCTCTAGGTTCAGCATAGCGAAACACACACTTGCGGCCCGGCAACACGCTGCCTATGATGACGACCACTGAAACGCGGGAGGTTTAGTAGTGGACCTTGGCATCGAAGGACGTGTGGCCATCGTTGGCGGTTCCAGTAAGGGAATGGGTAAGGCCACGGCGTTGGCCCTGGCCCGCGAGGGGGCCAAGGTAGCCATCTGCGCCCGCGGTGGCAAGGAACTCAAACGCGCTGCGGCGGAGATCATCGAAGCCACAGGCAATGATCAAGTTTTGGCGATAGTGGCCGACCTCTCAAAGTTGGAGGACATCCAACGGCTGGTCGATGTCACGGTGCACCAGTGGAGTCAGGTAGATATCGTCGTAAACAACGTGGGCGGCCCGCCGCCGGGACTGGCTACGGAGATGACCGACGAGAACTGGCACACGGGCATGGAACTGAGCTTCTACAGCATGGTCCGCCTCAGCCACCTGGTGGTGCCCATGATGCGTCAGCGCAAGTGGGGACGCATCGTGAACATCCTCTCCATGTCCATCAAGGAACCTGAGGACAATCTGGCTATCTCCACCGTGGCGCGGACGGCTGTGGCGGCCTACGCCAAGATACTCGCAATAGAGGTAGCCCGGGACGGGATTACGGTGAACAATGCCCTGCCCGGCTCCATCGAAACAGAGCGCCTCCAGGTAGTAGCGGAAATGCAGGCCCGCTTCCACCAACGCGACCCCGCCCAGGGCATGGAGGAACGCCGCTCCCACATTGCCGCGGGCCGCTTTGGCCGTCCAGAGGAAATGGCGGACCTGGTCAGTTTTCTCGTCTCGGAGCGTGCCTCCTTCATCACGGGCACCAGCGTGCTGCTCGACGGCGGACAGATTCGGGCAATGAACTAAGCAGAGACCGGCCATGCCCCGCGACGACAATCTCGCTGCCGCCTTCAACCTCCAGTGGAAGCATCACCGCCTCATTCCCGTAGCCGCGCGGAGCGGCGGAAGCGGGATGTAGTACGTGGAGAGAACCACGAGCTAATTAGACCCGCGTTGCCTCTACTTCGCAGTCAACTACCCCCCAACAACCCTGGGCTCGTCGTCGCGCCTATGGATGCGGAGGAGACAGTCTGGGCGTACTTGGCCATGACCCCGCTGGTGTAGCGCGGCGCAGGGGCCTGCCAGGACGAGCGGCGCCGCGTCAGCTCGTCATCAGAAAGCTCCACGTCCACACGGCGGTTGGCTACGTCGATAACAATGGTGTCGCCATCGCACAGCAACGCGAGGTTGCCGCCCACCGCGGCCTCTGGCGCCACGTGCCCGATCATCAACCCGTGAGTAGCGCCGGAAAAGCGCCCGTCGGTCATCAGCGCCACGCTCTCGCCCAAACCCGCGCCCACCAACGCGGCGGTTACCGCCAGCCCCTCGCGCATACCGGGACCGCCCACCGGACCCTCATAGCGGATAATCACCACGTCGTTGGGCTGAATCTTGCCCGACTGAACAGCCTGGAAGCAGTCCCCTTCACGATCAAAGACGCGGGCGGGGCCGCGATGACCCACACGCTCGTGACCGGCCAGCTTGACAACGCAGCCGTCCTGGGCCAGGTTGCCCCGGAGGATGGCCAGACCGCCAGTAGCTTTAATGGGGCTGCTCGCCGAGACCACCACCTGCTGGCCGGGTGTCGCCGTGGCTGCGGCACCGATCTCCGCGAAAGTGTGGCCGTCCACGTTCCGCGCGCCGCCGTGGGCGACCCCCGCACCCACCAACTCTCGCGACACCAAGCCGTAGCCGCCAGCGTTGTAGAGATCTTCCGCCACGTAGTCGCCGCCGGGCTTCAGGCTGGCAACGATGGGCGTACGCTCGGAGATGGAGTCGAAGTCGTCGATACTCAGTTGCACCCCAGCCTCCCTTGCGATGGCCAAGAGGTGAAGCACAGCATTGGTGGAACCGCCGGTAGCAGCCACACCGGCAATAGCGTTCTCGAAGGCATCGCGGGTCAATACCTGACGCGGAGTGATGTCGTCGCGCAAAAGCTGCATGGCCAGTTCACCTGCCTTACGAGCCGCGTCCAGCTTGGGCTTACCCACTGCAGGTACGGCGTTGGCGCCCGATGGGCTGATGCCCAAAAACTCCATAGCCATGGCCATCGTGTTGGCCGTGAACTGCCCACCGCAAGCCCCCGCTCCGGGACAGGCCGCATCCTCTAACTCTTTAAGGTCGGTGTCGGTAATCTTGCCAGCACCGTGAGCACCAATAGCCTCGAACACCTCCAGGATGGTGACGTCCTTGCCCCGAAACTTACCGGGAGCAATGGAGCCGTTGTAGAGCACCAGTCCCGGAATATCCAGACGGGCCAGGGCCATGGCGCCGGCCGGGATGGTCTTATCACAGCCCACGATGACCACCAGGCCGTCGAAAGAGTGACCACGGGCCACCAACTCGATGGAGTCGGTAATGACCTCGCGGCTGATAAGCGACGCCTTCATACCCTCGCTACCCATGGCCACGCCATCGGAAACTGCGATGGTGTTGAACTCCATCGGTGTGCCGCCGGCAGCGCGGATCCCCTCCTTGACCGCCAAGGCCAGCTCCCGCTGGTTAAAGTTGCATGGCATGGTCTCAATCCAGCTGGTAGCCACGCCGATGATGGGCTTGGCCAGGTCATCATCGGTGTAGCCGATGCCCTTAAGCATGGCCCGGGCCGCCGCTCGCGACGGGCCGTCAGTCATCTCCGCGCTGTGCTTCTTCATGGGATTGGTTGTCATGGTTGATTTCCTCCGTGAGTGATGGGCTAAGGCATTATAGCGGGTTACACCCTCAGGACTCCCGTTACCTACTATTCAGGGCTGTCGCCTTGATCGCTGCCACCTCCGTCTCCATCGTCGTCGAGCTCATCCAAGACCTCGTAGGTGGTCGGAATGCTCTTGCCGTCCTGCCTGGGTCCGCGAGCCGCATATCGGCCTCCCGAATAGGTGAAGATGGTCAGGAGAACCAGCATCACCCAAATATCGTCTATCCAACCGACCACGGGAATGTGGTCGCGCAAGAGGTCCTGGGGCATGATGGCGTAGGCCATAGCCAGAACAGGCAGTACCTTGAGCCACACAGGCACCGCCGGATGACACATCAGGTAGACTACCTTGGCAATCCTCGATAAGAAAAAAGGCAGCAGTCGGAGCATAGCGACCTCCCTTCACCCATTATAGGGGGAGGAGAGCGCCGGAGCAGACCAGAATGATTTACCTCTTCCACGGCGAAGACACCTTCTCAGCGCAGCAGGCACTCAACTCCCTCTACGAAGGAGTCGGCCCCCGAGACCTGTGGGATTCCAACACGTCGAACATCGAAGGTGGGGACTTCAAGCTGGATCATTTCCTGGGGGTGGCCCAGGTGGTGCCGTTTCTCGCCGAGCGGCGCCTGGTGGTGATCCGCGGCCTACTGGGAACAGTGGAACAACGGCAGGCACCACGCCGCGGCAGACGCACGCCTCGTCCCAAGGCGATGGATTCCCCGACCCGCGGCCTAGCCGAGGCGCTGCAAAATCTGCCGCCAACCACCGACGTGGCCTTCGTGGATGGTCGGCTTTCGCGAAACAACCCACTCATGGAAGAGCTCAAAGATCTGGCGGAGAGTCGGGAGTTTCCGGTGCTGCGGCGTGATGCCCTGGCACGCTGGGTGCGCGGGCGCATGGCCCAGAAGGGTGGCGCCATCACCAACCAGGCTGTGGCTGAGATGGTCGAGATGGTGGGCGGGAACCTCTGGGCCATGGACACGGAACTGGAGAAATTGGCGACCTACTGTCAGGACCGGGCCGCCGACCCAGCCGACGTGCAGAGTCTTGTGGCCTCGGCCCGGGAGACCAACGTCTTTGCCTTGGTGGACGCCATCATGGAGCGCAGGCCCGAGACGGCCATGAGTCTTATGGAGCAGATGCTCCAAACAGGGGCAAACGGATCATACCTCCTTTCAATGATTGGTCGACAGGCGCGCTTGGTAGCCTTGGCCCAGGCCCTGGCTCAGGAGTCAGTACCTCAGGCGCAGTGGGGCGGACGCCTGGGCATTCACCAGGAGTTTGTCCTGCGCAAGACCGTTGACCAATCACGCCGCTTCACCCCAGAGCAGGTCCGTGCGCTCTACCACCTGCTGCTGGAGGCGGACCTGGCCATGAAGACCGGCGAGGCGCCGGAGGAAGTAGCGCTTGTCGAATTACTGACGCGAACAGGAACGATGGGCCAGCGCCGTTGACGAGTCAGGCAACCGTGCTATGCTAATAATACTGGGGTTGGTAGAGTGGAAGTGGCGTGGAGTGGAAAGGAAAGAAGCTTATGCCCTTCGGACTCGGTGGTGTGGAAATCGGCGTTATCTTGGTAATTATACTCCTCATCTTCGGAGTGGGTCGGCTTCCTGAGGTCGGCGGTTCCCTGGGTAAAGGGCTACGGGAGTTTAGACGCGCCGTGACTGGCGACGAGTCCAAGCCCCCGGAAGAGACCAAAGCCGAAAAGACGGAGGACTCGAAAGCGGAAGCCCAGAAGTAGCCGCTAGGAAACAACTCAGAGTAAAACACAGAGAAGCCACCCATCGGGGTGGCTTTTTCGTTTATCTCCCTGTCCATCTTGGAATATCTTAGCGGTCGCGGCCCCGGAGACGCTCACCGATCCTCGCCAAGAGGATGCCAATCTCATACAGCACAATCACCGGTACCGCCACCAACGTTTGGTTCACCGGGTCGAAGGTCGGCGTGATGATGGCACCGGCCACGAAGGCCAGGATCACAGAGTAGCGCCGGAACCGGACCAGCCAGCGAACGCGGACCACACCAAGCCGGGAAAGGAAAAACATCACCAAGGGAAGCTGGAAGATGATCCCCATCCAGAACAGCAACGAGGTCACCACGTTCATGTAGCTGCCAATGCGGATGGTAGCATCCGCATTGCTGGTGCCAAAGGTGAAAAGGAACTTGAAAGCGGGCGGGAAGAGGACGTAGTAACCGAAGGCAACTCCCGCACCAAAAGCGACGACCGTCCCCGGCAGGAAGATGAACAAATACACCTTCTCCTTACGGGTGAGGCCGGGCGCTACGAACATTACCAGTTGGTAAAGTACCACCGGAAGCACCAGCACCACCCCGGCCATAACCGACACTTTCATAGTGACGGCGATCATCTCCGTCACTTCGGTGAAGATTGGCCTGGAACCTGGTACCTGGTCAAAGCCAGGGGCCAGGAGAACCTCGATGATCTGCTCCCGCAAGATGAATGCCACCGCCACGCCGACAGCCACAGCGCCAACGGTGTAGGCCAAGCGCTTACGGAGCTCCTCCAGGTGCTCCCGCAGAGTCATCTGCGTACTAGCCACGGCTTTGGGCCTCCTCGGGTTCATCCACACTCACGGATGCGGGCCCGGAATCATTGCTCCCATTGTCTGAAGCCACCGAGGTCTCTGGCCCATCCAAGGGAAGCTGGTTCTCCACATCCTGCTCGGGCACGAGGGGCGCGTCCAGCTTAATCGTGGCGGCGTCGGCGGTCTCCCGAAGCACCTTCTGGGCCTCGCGCCAAAAACGCCCAATGCTGGTGGCAAGCTCCACCATTTTGGCCGGACCCAAGACCAGAGTTGCGACCACCAGGACAAAGATAAGCTCCACTCCCCCAATGCCAAAAAAGTCCACGGCTACCCCCCCACCCTCGTCATAAGCTCAAGCTGTTGGGCACACTCCGGGCACAAGTCCGCCTGACCCCACGCGTCGTGCACCGATATTTCAGGGGCGGCTTGGAACTGGTAAAGCATCTTCAAGAACGTACATAGCGGCAGGCCCATGACATTCAGGAAGCAGCCCTTTACCTCGGCTGCCGGATGAAAGACCTCATTCTGCACCGCGTAAGCCCCCGCCTTGTCCATGGGGTCGCCCGATAGCACGTAGGCCTCTATCTCCGCATCGGTGTAATCACGCATGACCACACGTGAGCTACAATGGCGCACCTCTGACTCGCCGGTGCCCGCATCCACTAGGGCCACACCTGTCACCACCCGGTGCTCCCGCCCACGCAGCGCTTTGAGCATGGCCGTGGCCTCAACAGCGTCTCCGGGCTTGCCGAGGACCGCACCGTCCAGCGACACCACGGTATCGGCGCCGATGACGGTGCCCGACGCCAAACCCACTGCTACCGCTTGGGCCTTATTCAAGGCCAGTGCCTCGACCAGCTCCACCGGGTCATCGAAGAAAAAGGACGCCTCATCCAGTTCCGCCGGAGCTACGTCGAAATCTAGGCCAAGGCGCGAGATGATCTCCCGTCGCCGGGGAGAGCCAGAGGCAAGAATCAAATGATGGCGAGCTGCAAGCAGCGCCTCCCGGTCCGCGTCGAAGGCCAACGTCACGACACACTCCACATGGTGGGTCTGCGCGAACATGTCCACAGGTTGGACACGCTCGATACGGAAGGGGCCAGCAACGAGGATCTTGAGGTCTCGGGCTAGGGTCTCCGGGTCGCAGGAGACGTAAGCAATGCGCCGGGGCTTGGCCGCAATAAGCGCTTCGAGTGCCCCTGGTTGGCAGCCCGTTCGCGATGGATCCAGCACCACGGCATCAACGCCATCTCCAGCGATATCACTCAGTACCTCCTCGGTCCGGCCTCGCACCAGATTCACGTTGGGTGTGGCAGCAATGTTCACGCGAGCGTCCATTATTGCCGCCGCCGACTCCTCAATCGCGATAACCCTGCGCGCCTTAGCGGCCAGCAGTACGGCGAAGGTGCCCACGCCGGCGTAGGCATCAACCACCGTTTCGTCGCCTGTTAGCTCCAGCGAATCTTCAACCAGTCTGGCTATCTGCGCCGCCTGGGGCGTATTCACCTGAAAAAAGGAGGGGCTTCCGACTTGAAAATAATGACCCAGCAGTTTTTCTTGGTAGTGCTTCTGACCCGATTCCATGGGCACTTCTCCCGTGAGAAAGGAGGGCTGGAGCAACCAGCTTCCAGTGTTGACTCCGTAGCGCAGTGAGAGCTGCGTGGTTTCGCCCACGTGGCCCTGGAGTTGGGCAAGCGTCTCGTTGATCCAGGGCTCCATGAGCAGGCAACGGTCAATTCCCACCCAGCGCCTCGTGGATCGGTTCACATAGCCCAGACGTCCGCCCTCCCGGCTGATCGTGAAACGGGCGTGATTCCGGTAGCCCAAAGGCTGAGGGCTCGGGAGGGTCGGCTGGACTTCGATGTGTTGCAAGCCCCCTACGCGAAAGAGAGCGTCTACGACAATCTCACGCTTCATCTCCAGCTGCCGCTGGTAGTCGATGTGCTGCCACTGGCAGCCGGTGCATTCGCCGAAATGGGGGCACGGCGGAGCGACCCGATGGGGCGAAGGCTCTATGACCTCGACAGCCTGGGCCTCGATGTGGCCGCGCCGCTCCCGCAGCACCTCGGCCTGCACCGTCTCGCCGGGGATGCCGCCGAAGACGAAGACCTGTTTGCCATCGACCTCGGCCAAGGCTTCGCCCAGCCGGCCCATGCCTGTGAGCTCCAGCCGGAGTATCCGCCGCTCTTCGGGTAACGAGACAACCATGATGCTTTCATGGTATCAGACCGTCCGCAAGCCAACCACGGCGGGCCCAAAGAACTTTGAATATGCAGTGCAGGATTTCCTGAAAAGGCAGGGAAACCTCTTCCGGAAAAGATGTTCCCCTGCCCCCTCCTACTCCGCGGTGAAGAGGGCCCACCAGCGGCGCTGTCCGAGGGCGACGAGCAATCGTGGAGCAGCGCGTTCCAGGTGGGCGGTCATGGCTAGAAGTGTCACGATCAGGCAAAAAGCCACCAGTTCAACCGATTGGCCTGTTAACCAGGTCAACACGTTGAGCAGCACCAGCCCAACTAGCACCGCTGGGACGATGTTATGGGTCCGCCAGAGCACCAGGGCCACCGCACTGATAACGTAGAGTGTCAACACCGGAAGCACCACCAGCGATGAGCCGAAGGCCGCCGCGACGCCCCTACCACCCCGAAAGCCCAGGAAGATGGGCCAGTTGTGCCCAACGATGATAGCAATAACCACCCCGTAGGCTATCCACTCAGGGGCGTCCAGTAGGAGCGGCAACAGCATCGCCAGCGCCCCCTTGGTGACATCGATGGCAAGGACGATGGTGCCAGGCACCCGGCCCACGTGGACGATGACATTGGTGGCTCCCACGTTGCCCGATCCCACCTTCCGAATGTCGACGCCTCGAATAGCCCGCGTCACCAGATAGGCAACGGGCACCGAGCCAGCCAAGTAGGCCAGAGCTATCGCAAGGAGTCCCCAGATGCTGTCCATGTCTCTCTAACCATTAGGTACACCAACACGGGCCGCGCCAGGAGGCGCGACCCGTTACACATTCCGTACGAAAAGCCGTGCTTAGTTAGCGGACTTGCCCTTGGTGGCGGCAAGTTCGGCAGCCAGGTCGATGATGGTGTCCTCCTGGCCCCCCACGGTCTTGCGGCGTCCCAGTTCCATGAGGATATCCCGGGGCTCCACTTCGAACTTGGCAGCCGCGCGGTAGGTGTGGAGCAAGAAACTCGAGTAGACCCCAGCGTAGCCCAGGACAAGACTGGCTCGGTCGACAATCTGCGGACGGGACATCATCGGTGCGACCACATCCTCGGCCACATCCATGATCTTGTAGGTATCGATGCCCGTCTCGTAGCCCTCCAACTCCAGGACGGCGACCAGCACCTCGGTCTGAGCGTTGCCCGCGCCTGCGCCGAGACCACGGAGGCAGCCGTCGGCCCACTCCGCGCCCTCCTCCAGACCGGCGAGCGTGTTGCCGATGCCCAGGCCCAGGTTATTGTGGCAGTGGATGCCCACCTTGGTCTCAGACGAGAGGCCCGCGCGGAGAGCGGAGACTCGGCGGCGAACGTCATCGGGCCTCATGGCGCCGGCGGAGTCCACCACGTAGACGATTTGGGAGCCGTAACTCTCCATGAGCTTGGCCTGTTCCAGTAGATGGTCTGGCTCAACCATGTGAGCCATCATGAGAAAGGTCGCGGTGGTCATGCCCATCTCTCGGGAGAGTCCGATGTGCTGCTGCGAGATGTCAGCCTCGGTGCAATGGGTGGCGACGCGCGCGACCCGAGCACCCCGGTCGTAGGCATCTGCAAGGCGCTCCTGCGTGCCGATGCCGGGCAAGAGCAGGACGGCAATCCTGCCCTTCTTCATCACCTTGTTAGCTGCCTCGATCAGGGACTCCTCGTTCTCCTTAGAGAAGCCATAGTTGAAGGAGCTGCCCCCCAGGCCATCGCCGTGGGATATTTCGACGACGCCAACACCCGCCTCGTCCAAGCCCTGGGCGATGGCTCCCACCTGCTCCCCGGTGTACTGATGCGCGACCGCATGGCTGCCATCGCGCATGCTCGTGTCAACGATTTGAATGAAACCCTTATTTACCATTATGCAACTCCTCCAACGACCGCTTTGGTGGGCATTCCCATAAGATGGCGGGCGAATTGGTCGCCCACCTCCACCGCTGCCGCCGTCTCGATATCTAGGTTGCCAGCATAGTTGGGCAAAAACATACCTGCTCCTTCAATCTCCACCGTCACCACAACCCTGTCATCGTAGAAGACAGGGTCGATCCGGAGCCGGTAACCGGGCACATAGGTCTGGATGCGCTCGATGGTCTCGTGGATCGAGGCCAGGATGGCCTCTTGGTCCATCTCCTCCACCTGGCAATACACCGTGTTGCGCATCATGATGGGCGGGTCGGCCGGGTTAAGAATAATGATGGCCTTGCCCTGCTCGGCGCCGCCGATGCTCACCACGCCGTTGGCAGTGGTGACGGTGAACTCGTCGATATTCTGCCGAGTGCCGGGGCCCGCGCTCTTGCTAGCAATGGTGGCGACAATCTCGGCGTAAGGAACCCGTGTCACTTTGCTCACCGCCGAGACGATGGGAATAGTGGCCTGTCCGCCACAGGTAACAAGGTTCACGTTCACCTCGTCGAGAACGTCAGGCAGGTTCACATACGGGACGACGTAGGGGCCAACGGCGGCTGGAGTCAAATCGATGGCAATCTTGCCCAACTCTTTGAGGATGGGTGCATTGTGCATATGGGACTTGGCGCTGGTGGCCTCGAAGACGATCTTTGCCTTCTCATGGTTCTTCACAAAACCGTCGGTCCCCTCATGCGTGGTGAAGTACCCAATCTGACGGGCCAGGGCCAGGCCCTGGGAGTCTGGGTCGATACCCACCACCATGGTAAGTTCCAAGGTCGAATGATTTTCGAGCTTCATCATCAAATCGGTGCCAATGTTGCCTGACCCGATGATCGCGCAGGTAATTCTTTCTGCCATGGTCTCCCCCCCCCTATCTAGACAAACCGGACCGAAACGGAGCCGATTTGTGAAAACTCTGCCTCTATTGTGTCACCTGGAGCAACGGGTGTCATCGCCGTGAGCGCACCAGGCATGATGATGTCTCCGGCGTTCACGGGAACGCCCAGCTCGTGGAGCTTATTGGCAAGCCAGGCGACGGCGTTGGCGGGGTTGCCCAGCACGGCGTCGCCTTTGGCCCGTCCGATCTCTTCGCCGTTCTTCTTAAAGACCATTTCCACATTGGCCAGGTCCAAACCCGCCACGGACACCTGGCTCTTCCCCACCACGACTCGGGCGGACGACGCATTATCGGCGATAGTGTCTGGCAGCTTAATCTTCCAGTCCTTGATTCGGCTGTCAATGACCTCCAGGGACGGAGAGACGTACTCAGTAGCCTCCAGCACCTGCTCAACGGTGACGTTGGGGCCCACCAAGTCCTTATTCAGTACAAAGGCAATCTCGCCCTCGATGCGGGGCTGCAAGAGCTGGCTGGTCTCGTAGGAGACGCCGTCTTCGATAAGCACTCCGTCAAGCAGCATGCCGTAGTCCGGCTCGCTGACGCCCAGGGCCTGCTGCATTGCCTTGCTGGTCAGACCGACTTTCTTGCCGATGATCTTGCGGCCTTCGCCAAGTCGATGATCGATGACGATCTTCTGAACGGCATAGGCATCTTCCACACTGAAGCCGGGGACGGCGTCGGTAATCGGTGGAATGGGGGCGTGATTGGCCTCCGCATCCAGCAACTCGTGGGCTATCTGGTGAATCTGCTCCTGTGTCGCGCCCATTCGGTACACCTCCCATTGTATGTATTACTTCCTGCTCTCGCAGGCTCCGAAGCACTACAGTTGTCGAAGTCCCAACTGCCGGGCCGCCTCCAGGTAGGAAAGGCCCTTGGCCAGGTTTGCTTTCATCTCATTCTCGCGCGCCTGGATCTTCCGCACCTCAGCGAGGACATCGTCGATGAGCCGCTGAGGACAACTCACCACCCCGGTCTCGTCGGCAAAGATGAAATCCCCCGGGTGGACGCTCACCCCGCCGCAGAGCACAGGCTCCTCATTTACCGACCCCAATCGAAGTCTGCTCTTTCCCGCCGTGGGCACGATGTGCCGCGTCATCACGGGAAACCGCGCCGCTCGTATTATATCCGCGTCGCGAATGGCACCGTCAACCACAAGGCCCGCGACGCCCTTCCCCTGAGCGGCGATCGTGGTGAGCTCACCCCACACCGTCACGGGGGCGCCACCCACGTCGAACACGATGACGTCGTCCCGTTGCGCTCGTTCCAGTATCTCGCCCAAAGCAATCTCGTCGGCACTAAAGGAGCCCGGCGTACCTCGCAGCATGCGCACCGTCAGGGCAGGGCCGTGAAAACGCATGCCCGTCGCCAAAGGCATCATGCCCGTCATGGCCCCGTCGATACCGAGAATATCCAAAGCGTCGGCGAACATCCCCGAGTCGATTCCCTCAAATTCTGTTGCCATAGTCAGCTCCAGTGCCACCCATGAATCGAGGTCGAGTCTACCAGAGCGCAGAGTCGCCGTCATGGTCTAAAGGCGTAAGCCACATGGAGACGCGCCAGTGCTCCATCCTGCCTGCTAGAATGACCACTCTTCGCACCATTCGCACCAGTTGTTCTCCAGGAGGCACAGTATTGAAAGGACTCACAGGTAAGGTTGCCATCATTACCGGCGCTGGACGCGGCATTGGCCAGGGACTGGCCGTTGCCCTGGCTGCGGAGGGCGTCAATCTCGTCGTGAACGATCTGGATGCTGGCCCGCTGACGGAGACGGTAGCTCTGGTGGAGGCCGAAGGCGGCCTGGCTCTGGCAGTGGCAGGGTCGGTCCTCGACGAGGGGATGCCCGAGCGGTTGGTGGGAGAGGCCATGGGCCGGTTCGGCGATCTGCACGTGGTCACGACGTGCGCTGGTTACACCTGGGACGTGATGTTCCACCGGATGACCGACGAGCAGTGGACCGCCATGCTGGATGTCCATTTGACGGGGACCATGCGCGTAGTCCGCGAATCGTTCAGAGTCATGCGGGAACGCGCGCAGTTCGAACAGGACCAGGAGCGCGACCCCGTAGCCCGCAAGATCATTACCGTTTCGTCCATGTCCAGCTTTGGTAACCTGGGCCAGGCCAACTACGCGGCCGCCAAGGCGGGCGTAGTTGGCCTCACCCGCGCGATAGCGCTGGAGGGAGCACGTTCGAACATATTGGCAAACTCGGTGGCCTTCGGTCCCATCGACACGCGGCTCACCCGGCCCCGGGAGTCACAGGAGGAGAAGCTCGGTGAATCGGTGTTGGGCATACCCGAAGAAGCCCGCGAGCGGTATCTGAGCACCATCCCCCTGGGCCGGGTCGGAAGCCTCGAAGAGGCTGTCGGGCCGCTCATGTTTCTGGCTTCAGCCCAGGCCAACTATCTCTCCGGCGTGCTTCTGGAAGTGAACGGCGCTGCCCACATCTCTTAACGCTTAAACTCCAACGTGAGCCCCACCCCCCAACGCTTCCTATTCAACGGTTTAGACCACCCCCTTCTAATAAAGGTTGAGCAGGCGGCGACGCAGCAACCTGTGGAGGAGTACCATCCCCACAACGCTAGCAAGGAAGAAGATAGCCAGTGCCATGGTGAACTCTCTAGTCACCACGGCCAGGGCCGTCCCCGCCGCCGCCGGGTGTTCAGTGTTGGTCGCCGCCATTAAGAACATGCTCGTCCCGACAACGACGGCAGCTTCAATAACGATGATAAGCTGGAACTTGTCAAGCAGGCGATGACCAGTCTCAGTCCCGGAAATAGCGGCGGCAACTACACCAAGCAGCACCACAATGGGGTGGCCGCCTACGACATTGCGTGACAGCGCCGTATTCGAGTGAGGCATGATGAAGAGGGTGAACGCCGTGAAACCGATAACCGCTACCAGAATGCCGCTGGTGATGGCTGCCCCGCTAACCATCTCCTCGACTCCAAGCATCACACCCAAGGCTAGAGCGGCCAACCCCACCTGATAGGTGTAGCGGCCAAGGTTATTCTTCAGCTTGGGGTCGACCACCGGAAACGAATACGCATAAGTAGTAGTTTAACCGGCTAACGGCTTCTAAAAAGACCCAAAAAATGGTCTTGGTACTCGTCGAAGAGCCCCCAGCGCTCCAGCTCCCGATGCACCTCCGAGGGGTCGGCACTGCCGCGCCTGGCCCGTTCCAACAACGCCTCGATACCACGCCGGGCATCTCGAGGTACTCCATCTTCCATCTCCAAAAGACCCCTACCTTCCAATTCCGCTGCATTGGAGAGAACAGAGGCATCGGTGAGCTCATAGATGAACTTCATGAGGGAGACATCCCACATTTCGTCCACGCCCTGAATCACTGCCTCCATCCCACGCTGCTCACGCTCCAACCGCTCGCTGATCCGGCGGGCTACATCGCGCGGCCTGCCCGAAACAATGGAGGTCTCGGCGGGGTCGTTTCGGTAGGAGTACAAGAGGCCAGGAGCATCGGGGCCATACTCGCTCATGATTTCTTCGAGATAGCGAGAGGCATTCTCTCCAAACCCCTCGTGGCGCATCAAATAGTACGGGGTCACCACCTGAGGACGCTCGGCATGTACAGTCCCTTCCCGTACCACTGTTTCGTCCTGATGGTTCAGTCCTGGAACGTCTGTATAGACCGGAGCGGTTACGAGGTAATAGTGGATCGCCGTGGTCCCAAAGGTGGAGAGGGCCTGACGGGGAGGACGTACCACGCGGGTACGACGGAGAGCTCTGAAGAAACGACGGTCTATTTCATGCATCATAACTGCGCCATTATATAGCGGCGCTCTCCGAGTGGGGACTCCCTTCACAACATATAGAATATACCTATGGCACAGAGGCTCTATCCTCTGGGATTCCTTGCTTACATCTAGCGTGAACCCCTTTACAAATCGCTGCTCATCGCCTTGAATAGAATGGGAGGCGTGATGTGCCCCATTCTGGAACGAAGCTTCCAACAGACCCTGGGCCGTATCGCCCGAATCGTTTGATGCAAGGTTTTATCTATGTCAAGCTATGACCTCGCGATTATCGGGGCCGGACCTGGCGGTTACGTCGCTGCAATTCGCGCGGCTCAACTGGGCATGCGCGTCGCTGTAATCGAGCGTGAAGCCCTGGGCGGCGTGTGCCTGAACTGGGGGTGTATCCCCAGCAAGGCGTTGCTCCGGAATGCCGAGGTGCTCTCGCTCTTCCATCGTGCCGAGCGGTTCGGCATTGAGGTGCAGGGACTGAGCGCCAACTACTCCCACGCC
>CAUZHS010000028.1:0-18941 GCA_963579845.1 Dehalococcoidia bacterium
TAGACCCACGTCGTTGATAGAGTTCAGCTCAACCATAAAATGGTCGATGCGCGTTCGACCCGGTGTGAATGTGCGTGCGATTACCGCAGTGTGTTCCCTGGCGTTGCAGTGGAAGAATCGCTCCCCTCCAATCGAATCACTCACTTCGAATCCCAAGCAGTCGAGGAGGATGCGCCGGAGTTCATTACCGTCATCAGGATTGAGACCGAGATGTCCCAGGCCGAGGTCACCCGTTTTGAATCCACTAATACCCCTTCCGGCGCGGAAGGGTTCCTCTAAAAGGACATGAGGGCCGTAAAACACCTCCATCCGGATGCCACTCCCGGTGAATTTGACCATGTCCATCACGTGACGATTTTCTAGCTCCTCATCCGAGGCATGCTCGTATTCGACGCCGCCTTCGAGAAGTTTTGCTTTCGTCTTCTCGAATTCCTTCCGGTTCCGTGTTTGCCAGCCAACATAGGCCAGGTCATCGTGGCCGTTGGGGTGTAGCGAAATGCGCTGGTGGTTTTCATCCATGCGCAGGTACAGAGTGCCGTCGTCGGCACGGCCCGAGACCTCCATACCAAGCACCTCGGTAGCGTACGTCTCCCAGGCGTCCAAATCGCTAACTCCGAATCCCAAGTAGCCTAACTGCGAAACGCTCATGCTTTCCTCCTCTGCGGTCTCTCCTCGCTAGGCAATGCCGCTGCAAATGCCGCGCCGCTTTTTGCACTCATTATTGCTTGTCGAGCGAACCTTCTGCGATCTTATCGCCTCCCCTCGTCCCCCGCGGTCAGGGATGGGTCTCGAATTACCCAAACGGCTCATCGGCACCGGCCCCAACTTCTCGCATTAAGCGCTGTAGTCTCTCGTAAATAGGCGTTATTGCCAATGTATCCAGATGTGTGTACCATGTCAATTCGATTTGGCTCTGTGTCGCATGAGTATGCAGGGCAGAGGGGTGAATAGCATCACGGTACGAGGAGGAAACGTATGGCGCTAACGGAAGAAGGGCTTATCAATGTTCCTGGGCTAGCGAGCCGGTGGGTACGCCTGGGAAATGGTGCGCGCGCGCACTACATGACCGCAGGCGACACTGGTCCCGCAGTGATCCTGTTGCACGGTGGAATCAACGGGTCGTCCGGGACGGCTGGCTGGCGTTTTATGGCCCCGTTCCTGGGGGCTAACGGTTTCAGGGTCTTTTGCCCTGACCGTCCTGGCTTTGGACTTTCCGATACCGAAGAGGAGTACTGGCCTAAGCAGGGCTTCATGAGCTGGGTGGAGTTCGTAAACGATTTTGCCGATGCACTGTGTCTGGACAAGTTCTTTCTCTCTGGGAACTCCCAGGGTGCGCAGACGGCGTCGTACTACGTCGTAAACCACCCAGAACGGGTTATCCGCTTCGCCCTCATAGCCACGGGTGGGTTTATGGCCACCCTAGGCATCGACCCCTCCAGGCGTGTCCCCGCCACGTTCCAAGCGCCTGCCTTTGATGGTACCAAGGCGACGATGAAGGCGGCGATGGAAGGGATAATCCACGCAAAATCTGCTATCTCGGAGGATCTACTGGACATGCGCGTTAACGCCGCGAACAGCCAGAAGGACTCCTTCGCAGCTGCGGGCAAGTTCAACCGGGAAGCCGCTAATGACCCGCGGTTTGCCCACTACTTCAACTTGAAGGGCAAGCTGGACACCACCACTATTCCTGGGATTTACCTCTACGGGCGGCAGGATGTGCTGGGCCCGGTGGAGAACGGCTACGCTCAGGAAGAGGTATTGCCGAACATGCAGGTGTTCTATCCGGACGAGTGTGGTCACCAGGGTCAGACCGACCAGCCGGATATGTTCAACCAAGTCTTCCTGGAGTTCTTCCGGGACGGCAAGGTGAGCCGGAAGACCGCCGATTGGGCGGGCGTTTCAGATCGGAGGCCTGAGAATTCAGACCTCGTAGCGAAGTCCTAGAGGTCAGTCGCTAGGGGCTGTTTACTCCCAAAGCGTGAGACAATGAGAAAGGGGCACCGGATTTCCGGTGCCCCTTTCTTACTTCTCGGTTGAGCAGGAAAACTAACGGGCAACGCCCGTAACCTATCGGGTGGACGCACCAGCTTCTTTGGCAAGCTCTGGGGATACCTTGCCAGTTGCAAAGAACTCGGCGAACACCTTGTTGAAGAGCTCTGGTCGATCCGTCTGACCTTGATGTCCGCATTGGTCAGGGTAGTGGAACTTGAAGTTGGTGAGGATCTCTTCCTGAGCGTAGCCACCCTCCACGGGAGCCAGTACGTCATCCTTGCCCCACATGTAGATGGCGGGCATGGTCAACTTGTCCAAACGCCCCAGGAGGTTTGCACGCTGGGCATAGATTGGGTTGCCGGGGATAGCGGCGTTGAATTTCGCGGCTGTCATATATGAGGCTAGCTGGGTGTTGGCCATCGAGGTGCGCATGTTTACCAAGTCATCGGTGATTACCCGGCTGTCGTAGATGATGGCGCTCATGTTTGCGCGCATGGTCTCGGCCTTGCCGTCCCAGGGAATCGTGTCGTACTTGCTGGGAAAACGTTCCCGGACCTTGCCGTCGTTGTCCAGGCCCAAGGGGCCCATAAGGCTGAAGGAGGCGATGAGCGCAATGTTTTTGATCCGCTCAGGGTGCTCCACAGCGTACTGGGCTGCAACCGACGCACCCTGGGAGTTGCCCGTAATCGAGAACTCATCCAAACACAGGGCGTTGGCAAAGTCGTCGACGAAGTCAGACCAGCTGAAATTGCCCTGGTGAGGCCAGTACTCTTCGCGATTGTCGGATATGCCGAAGCCGGGGCGGTCGGGGGCGTAGGCGCGGAAGCCGGCTGCGGCAAGCGCAGGCAGCATGAATCGCCATCCGGCGATACCCGAAGAGCCGTTGATCCCGCCGTGGAGCAGGATAGCCGCGGGGCCGGAGTCGCCCGCGGTCATGTAGTGGGCCCGGGCTCCCGTGGCCAAGCGAACATAGCGACTGGCCACTCCAGGAACACCTATGAGTCCTTCTTCTGTTAGTGCCATAGTTTCCTCCAATTGCGGGTTGATTGTTGGCTCATTCGGCCCAGTCCAATTCTTTTTCACCGTACCATTCGTGTTGGGACGAGTCAAACGTATTTCGCCGGGTGCGTCGATGCGTTATTGAGGCCGGAACTCCGCCCAGCTTTTACCGGTCATCCTGTCCGTCCGCCGACCCTAGAGTGCCCGCTGGTTCTGATCGTTCACGTGGTCTGCCCACTGTCTAATTCCCAACGGGTACAGCGGCGTTGACTTCGAAGAACTGTTGCTGTTTCAGCCCCATCGAGTAGTTGACGGGATAGCGCTGGGTCACAGTGGTTGCGCAAATCATGGGGCTCCGGCTCCTTCTGTCGCTATCCTGTTGTTCAAACATTCCGGCTGGGTAGAAGTGGTGTTGAGAAGAAACCCGGTAGATGTTCTTGACTTCATCTGAGGAGGAGGCGTCCACCAGTGTGTTGCGCTACACCTGGTGCATGCTCAAGGAGCGTGTCGATTTTCCAGCGCGTCTCCGCACGAAGGCATTCCTGCAAATCAGGCGCCGGGTCCCAGTTGCCGAAGATGAGTCCCGTGTGGCTTTCCAGTTGCGTCACAGGCACTGTTTTGCATTAATATGGACAAGCCCCGCTTATGAGAGGGAAATCTGGGAACTGATGCGAGCCTCGTCTCCAATTACGCGTGTGATGTGACCTTCTCCGGTTAGGTCTTCGGCGAGAACGACATCACCTGCTCCAAACCGTCGTGTGGTCCCATCGCCCATGGTGATCTCTGCTTGGCCTTGCAGGGTAATGACATATTGCCGTCGGGGCGCCGGGTGCATGTCAATAACAAAACCTGGCGGCTGATACACGAATTGGACGCCCTGGGCTCCCTGGATGTCAGTACGCTGAGACTCCTGAGATAAATCGAAGTGAAGCTCGATATCCTCAAAATGGGAACGGCCGTCCTCTCCGGTATACATTCTGACGACTCGCATGAAACACCTCCTGAGCACAGGTTTTGAGCAAATCTTACCCGAAAGCTAATCGAGAGCCTCGACGCAGCGATTTCCATTTCGTAGGATGCCTCCAAACCGTTGCTGGAGGAAGTCTGTCCGTGTAATGGTGTTTGACTGGGCCCACCGACGACTCTATGCTTCGCTCCAGAGATAGGAACTCGTTGCGAGAATGCGCAGCGGGCTCAGGCAATTCCGAATAACATCAACGCGCTGGAGGCAACCCATGAGTGAAGAGCAGTTGCGGTCTCGCTACGTCATGGCTGGTAACGTCCGTACACACTATATCGAAGCGGGTGGAGATGGACCGGTGGTGGTTGGGCTCCACGGAGGCGGAGCGGGATCTTCGGGAGATGCGGGGTTTGGCCGCATTATGCCAGAGCTGGGCAAGGACTTCCGGGTCATCGGCCTTGATTCGGTGGGTGGCTATGGTGACACTGATGCGTATGCCCCTGTCCCCTACGGGATTCAGAGCAGGGTGGACCACCTGGAAAATTTCGCAGATGCGCTGTGTCTGGATAAGTTTTCGGTCATGGGCAACTCCCAAGGCGCCTGGGCAGCAGCCCGTTATGCCATTCTGCACCCCGACCGCATCGACAAGCTAATCCTGGTGGCGAGTCAGACCATCACCAGTGCCATGGCCGTCAAAACGGAGCCAACCGAGGGTATGCGTGTGCTCCTCTCCTACGACGGTACACGTGAAGGCATGCGGCGTTTGCTGGAGGCCCTCATCGTCGACAACTCCATGATCACTGACGACCTTATCGACGGTCGGCAGGTTTCGGCCAGCCGACCGGGAGCAGCGGAAGCACGGAAGGCTTTCCAGGCGGGCACCAGCCGTTTCAACAGTGATCCCGCCCTCTCCATCAACTTTGACATGCGCGATACTCTGCCCCGGCTTAGTAAGGTGGTACCGACCATCTTTATCTGGGGAGAGGTGGACAACTTCGCGCCAGCTTCCTATGGGCGGGCCTTAGAGCCGCTCTTGCCTGACATCAAGTTCCACTTCGTGCCCGCTGCGGGCCACCAGGCTCAGAACGACCAGCCGAAGGCTGTGACGAAGATTATGGTGGACTTTCTCAAGACGCCTACTCCGTAAGTGTGAAAACCACAGCAGGATAGGGTTTCGCAAGTTCGAAGGAGGGAGATAGCGATGCTGGACACCGATAAAGGGACGCTAGTTGAAAATGAACGCGGCCTCGTGAGCCGCCGGGCTTTTTCCGATGAGAAGGTCTACAAGCAGGAGCTGGAGCAGGTCTTCGCCCGCAGCTGGCTCTTCCTGGGCCACGAAAGCCAGATTCCCAACCCCGGCGACTTCTTTAACACCTACATGGGCGAAGACCCCATTCTGGTCACACGAGGCAAGGATGGCAAGGTCAACGCCATGCTGAACAGTTGCCGCCACCGGGGCAACAGCGTCGAACGGAGTGACCTGGGCAACCGTAACAACTTCATGTGCACCTACCATGGTTGGACCTACGATCTGGAGGGCAATCTCATCACGGTACCCGGCTTCAAAGAGCTCTACCACGAGGAGTTAGACTTGGAGAACTGGGGTTTGGTGGCGGTGAGCCAGCTGGAGAGCTTCCACGGGCTCATTTTCGCAAACTGGGACCCGGAGGCGCCTGATTTGCACGAATACCTTGGTGCAGAGACGCGCTGGGGAATCGACACGCTGCTTGACCAACGCGAAGGGGGCACCGAGGTAGTGGGTGGGGTAATCCGATGGATGCTGGACTGCAACTGGAAGTTTGCAGCCGACAATTTCATCGGCGACAACTACCATGGAGCTGTCACCCATGCCTCGGCCATGATGGTGGGTCACGCGACCATGCAGCGGAACGCGGAGGCCCGGAGAAATGGGGCTCCGTCCGTTGGCTCCGTGCCTGGGATGTCCTTTACTGGAAGATTCGGCCATGGGTTCAACGCAGGGATTTTACCCCCGGGCACTGGCCCATCTCGGCGCCCCGAGCCCTTGGGCAGCTACTACGAAAGCACCAGCGCGGAGACCAGGGAACGCCTGGGTGCCGTCCGTGCCGATCAAATTGCCCGCATCAACTGTTCGGTGTTCCCGAACCTGTCTCTCTCCTCCAGTTCCGGGATGCTTCATGTCTGGCATCCTCGCGGACCCTTCAATACCGAAGTTTGGCTCTACATCTTGGTTGACAAGGTTGCTCCCGAGGAAGTTAAGTCGGCTTTCAGGCTGATGGCCCAGCACCACTTCGGGCCGTCGGGCATGTTCGAGCAGGACGACGGCGAGAATTGGAACCTGAGCACCATGGCCTGTGCAAGCGCCGTGGCCCGTCGTTACCCCCTGAACTATTCAATGGGCCAGGGCCATGAGCACTGGGTGGAGGCGAGCAGCGCGGTGCCCCGCCATCGGGACCAGATGGTCAACGAATACAATCAACGGGGGTTCTATCAACACTGGGGCAGGATGATGGAGGCCAAGGACTGGGGCGAGGTGCTCGCGGCATCGGAGTAAGACGCTTATTGCTGCTCATTGGGGGGTGTCATGCAGAGCATTTGGCTAGATCTGATGGGGACAGAAGTCAGATTCGTTGGGAAGCGGTATCGCACACGCATCATCGAGGCCGGTGAGGGTGAACCGTTGATTTTGGCCCACGGCGGCGGCGGCCATGCGGAGCATTACAGCCGTAATATCCTGCGTCTCGCCCAGCACTTTCATGTCATCGCCTTCGATTCCCTCTGGCATGGCTACTCCTCGGCGCCTGACCCGGGGCCAGACCCCATGCTTCTGTTCTCCGAACAGATACTGGATTTATTGGATACCATGGGAATAGAAAAGGCAAATATCGGAGGAGCATCGGCGGGCGCTTTCGCACCCCTGTGGCTCGCTCTGAACCGGCCTGAGCGCGTGGATAAGCTCGTGCTCATTGTCCCCGGCCATATCCAGTATCCTTCCGATGCGGCGTCAGGAGACCGTGCCGACTATTCGCAGCTACGCACCCGTACCCTCGCGGCCTTGGATGACGTCACTCCCTCGTCCATCCGTTCCCGGTTGGAGTGGCTTATGGCCGACCCTTCGGTTGTGACTGACGAGCTTGTGGACGTTCGGGCCAAGATTTACGGCAGCTTGGCTGGCAACCAGGCCACTAGGACATACTACGGTTTCAACAGCAGCGAATTAGGCCACGCCCACGACTTCTCACGCCAAGAGTTGGAAGGGTTGAGGGTGCCCACGCTGGTGCTGTGGGCTACGGGCGGTAATGGTGTAGCCCCTGAACGCGGTGAATGGCTGGCCTCGGTGCTGCCTAACGTTCGGCACCGCGTCATCGAGGGGGCGGGACACTGGCCGCAGTGGGAGCGCCCCGAAGAACACGATAACGCCATCATCGATTTCATCAACGAACCCAGCTAACCCCAGACGTATTTATACGGAGGACAACAGTGGTGGCAGAGAAACTGGCCTTCGTCAGGGGTGCTGGCTAGGGGCTTCGGCCCGGCTGCAACTAGGGCGGGCCAGCCGGACGACGTGGAAAACCTCAGTGCCTTCCTTCTCTCATGCAAAGCCGAGACCCTCATCGCTGGTATTTTGGGCGGCCAGCCGCTGGCGCAGCGCGAGTAGACGCTAGAGGGTTATGCAGAAGCTGGACTCGTTGTCGCTGTCGGTGGTTTCGGGCACGATACCCAGGCTGTCTAAGGCTATCCGGGAGTACCTGGAGACAGATTGTCGCTGGCGTGGGGTCAGCCGATCGGGGGAGAGGGCTTTTGCTGGTGCAGATGCGGTTCTTTGGCCGACCACAGCAGCACCGCCGTTACCGCGTACACGATGGTCACGCTTGTGAAGGCCGATGTGTAGGTGCCCGAGACGTCGTAGGAGACGGAGGCGATTAGGGGGCCGAGGCCCAGCCCCACCATCTGGAAGGGAATCATGAACCCGGAGATGGCTCCAAAATTGCGGCGTCCGAAATAGCGCGCCACGATCATCATCACAAGAGAGCTCTGTCCCCGGGCGGAGAGCCCGAAGAGTACGGCGAAAATGAGGGCTGATAGGGGATTGGATACGGTGAGGAGGAATGCGGTAAGCACTCCGGCGCTGGCCATTGCCCCCACCGCCAGCAGGCGGTCGGGGAACCGCTCCACCAGGAATCCCCACATGCCGTTGGCGAAGGCCCCCGACAGCGCGTAGACGCTCAGGGCTACGACGGCGAAGGTGGCGCCGATGCCCTGGTCGGTGAAGTAAGCCACCATGTGGAAGCCCACGGCGCCGTTGGCGCTGACGCCGACGGTGTTTCCGGCGATCAAGAACCAGAAGGTGGGCGTACGGGTGACCTCGCGCAAGCTCCAACTGTGCTCCTCGGCTTGACCGGGCCTAGATGCGTCGGCGCTGTCTCCTGGGCTTTGGGTCTCGCCGTCTGGTAACAGCCCAAGATCCTCGGGCCGGCGTCGCAGAACCAGCACCATGGGCAGGAGAAGCACTACGATTGGGACAACGGAGAAAATGAGGAATACTGTGCGCCAGTCTACATCGCGCCCCAGTAGGAACTGTCCGATGAGAGACAGGGCGGAACCGCCCATGGGTAACGCCATCTGCGTCATGCCCAACGCTCGTCCTCGCTTGCGGCGGAACCAGTTCACCGCTGTGGTACGAGGGACGTCGCCGGAGAGGGTGGTCTGAGATATGGAACGGCCGATGATGTAGGCCACGTAGAACTGCCAGAGGTGGTTGACACTGGCCAGCCCCACCAGCGCTCCCGAGAGTGCCAGTACGCCGATGGGCGCGAGCAGCCGGGGGCCATGCCGGTCAGCGAGGCGTCCAACGAAGGGCGCTAGGAGGCCACTGCCAATAGTGCCCAACGTGATGGCGCCGGTCATGGCGGAACGGGTCCAGCCTAGATCCTCCGTGATGGGTTTGAGCATGACGCCCATGAATATCTGGCTGGCACTGGCAGCCATGAAACCGCCCATCATCGATACGCCGATGACGCGCCAGCCGTAGAAGGGCGTTGACCTATGTTTTATCCAGGAGGTCAGGGCCACGGACTGCTCCTCAGGTGCCAAAAGTGAGAGAGAACGCAGTCTACACCACGAGGCAGGGTGCATCCTGCCTCGATACCGCGGAGAAGCAAACCCGAGTGAGTTGAAAGAGAGCTTGGGTTCTCATTGCCCAGGGGAGAGAGAGCTAGGGTAAGGGCCGGAGTACACGCCACATTACGCAAGCAGGGTCTGGGCGACCTTCACGATGTGCTCGGTGGTGAAGCCGAACTCCTTCAGCAGGACGCCGCCCTGACCCGACGCGCCAAATCCCGAGATGCCGATGGCCACACCCTTGAGGCCAACGTACCGCTCCCAGCCTATACTGGTGCCCGCCTCCACGGATATTCGCGCTTCAACGGCGGTGGGTAGCACCTGCTCCCGGTAGGATTGAGGCTGCGCGTCAAACAGCGCCCAGGATGGCATGGAGACGACGCGGACTCGTTTGCCCTGCTCTGCAAGCTGTCTGCCTGCCTCTAAAGTGATGTGCACCTCAGAGCCGGTGCCGATGAGAATGATCTCCGGATCTGTATTGGATTCCCAGAGGATGTAGGCACCGCGGTGGACTCCCGCGGCTGGTGCCAGTGCGCTGTGGTCGAGAATCGGCACCCCCTGGCGCGTCGTGATGATAATAGTGGGGCCGTCACGCCGCTCCAACGCGGCCTTCCAGGCCTGGGCTGTTTCGGTGGCGTCGGCGGCACGAATTGAGAGCAGATTTGGGACCCCGCGCATGCCCATGAGCTGCTCGATGGGCTGGTGCGTTGGACCGTCCTCGCCTAGGGCGATGGAATCGTGGCTAAAGACGAAGGCCACTCGCGTGTCCATCAGCGCCGCCAGCCGCACGGGTGGGCGCATATAGTCGTAGAAGACCATGAACGTTGCCGTGTACGGGATGAGGCCACCATGGACCGCCATGCCGTTGGCAATGGACCCCATGGCGTGTTCCCGGATGCCGAAGTGCATGTTGCGGCCCTGGTAGTTGTCCGGCCCGAAATCCCCTTTGCCCTTGAGCAGTGTCCTGGTGGAAGGTGCCAAGTCGGCCGACCCACCCATGAACCCGTGGAGACGCTCCGCGATGAAGTTCATCACGCGGTTTGAGGCATCGCGGGTCGAAACCGGCCTCTCGTCGTTCAGGAACAGCGAATCCAAGCCTGCGTCCCATTCGGGAGGTAGCTCGCCGCTTAAGGCCGCTTCCAGTTGCTGTGCCTCCTCCGGGTGGGCGCCGCGGTAGGCTTCCAAGTGCGATTGCCACTCGCGCTGCTGTTTCGGGCCTCGTTCTACGGCCTTTCGGAATTGCGCCAGTGCTACGTCAGGAATGGTGAAGAGTTCCTCGTACGCCCAGCCCAACTGAGTCTTGGTCAGTGCCGTCTCCTCGGGGCCCAGAGGCTCCCCGTGGACACCGCCGGTACCCGCCTTATTGGGACTGCCGTAGCCAATGATGGTCCGGCAGATGATGAGGCTTGGCCGGTCAGATTCAGCCTGCGCTTGGTGGAGAGCCGCATCAATCTCTTCCGTATTGAACCCGTCGATGGGCCCTTGCACGTGCCAGCCATACGCCCGGAACCGGGCGCCCACATCCTCGGTGAAGGCGATGGAGGTATCGCCTTCGATGGAAATATTGTTGTCGTCGTAGAGGTAGATAAGCTTTCCTAGCTTCAAGGTCCCCGCCAAGGACGCCGCTTCCGACGTGACCCCCTCTTGCATGTCGCCGTCAGAGACGATGGCATAGGTGAAGTGGTCGACCACCGCATGGCCGGGGCGGTTGTAGGTGGCACGCAGCCAGCGCTCGGCGATGGCCATGCCCACGCCGTTGGCGAAACCCTGTCCTAGAGGGCCGGTGGTGATCTCCACTCCCGGTGTCAGGCCATATTCAGGGTGTCCGGGAGTCTTGCTTCCGAACTGACGGAAGCGTTTGAGCTCCTCCAATGGCAAGTCGTAGCCGCTGAGATGTAGCAGCGCGTAAAGGAGGGCCGAGGCGTGGCCCGCCGAAAGGATGAACCGGTCACGGTTATGCCATTGAGGGTCCAGGGGGTTGTGCTTGAGAAAACGGTTCCACAGCACGTAGGCCATGGCCGCCATGCCCATAGGCGCACCCGGGTGACCGGCCTTTGCCTGCTCGACCATGTCGATGGACAGAACCCGGATGGTGTTCACGCAGAGGTCGTCAGTCTGAGTTGCGGCTGAAATGGCTGTGATCCTCTTTTCCCTGAAAAGGTTCGGGGTTTTTTAGCTTCGATGCAGAGTTTACCCCATTCGCTGCGTCGGATTGATCAAGGGCGTTGTGTGGCACCCTCTGCATTCCCGCGGCATCGCATACTATAAGCTCGGCCCTTGAGAGGTGCGCGTCAAATCGTTTCTGTTGTCCGGTGTCGGCACCAGGAAGGTCTCCTGGCCGTTGCGGGTTGTGTGCGCAATGCGCGGAAGCCTCGTAGCATATGAGGCATTGGCCGAAGACGCAAGGGTTCGTGTGACGTACGTCGAAGACATGCCGGAGGAGGCTTCGACGCTGCTCCTGGGTGTGAGTGGCAAGTAGATTATGGCTGAATTGTGGGTGAAGCTTGGCAAACTACCGATTGGTATGGATATGGTGGAAAGTGGCAAGGAATTGCTCGGCGACCTCCAGCAGTTGGTGGATCAGGGCGTCTTGAGCTATGGTCTGCTTTTGGCGACGAAGCTTTAGTCCACCCAAGGTGTTCCGGCGGCAAGATTATTTCTAGGGGGATGCATAGTGGACCGACGTGCTCGGCGGAGTGAAGGAGCGAAAAGGGCGATTGAAGGACGGCAGCGAAGCCAGGGGCTGAACCGTTCCCGACGTAATCGCAAACGCCTTAGCTACATTAGCGGAATTGTGGCAATTGTTGTTCTGGCCGTCTCCGCGAGGCTTATCTTTAGCGGGCCCGATGTGGGCGAATCGGTAGCTATCCTGGGCGGAGTGCACAACACGCCGTACAATTACAACACCATGCCACCTACTTCGGGAAACCATACGACCAACCCTGCGCCCTACGGCTTTTCGGTCACAGCACTGCGTCCGGAGACGGTGGTGCACAATATGGAGCATGGCGCGGTGGTCATTTGGTTCGACCCTACCGACCTAGATCTCGTGGACGACGTGAAGCAGCTGACCGACATGCTGGGGCAACGCTGCCTCCTGGCCACACCGTACGCCGACATGAAGGAATCCGTGGCCGTTACGGCTTGGGGGCGTATCCTTCGGGTTGATGGGTTCGACGAGGAGCACATCCGCGAGTTTGTCGATGCGTATCGTGGCAAGCTTGGCCCTGAGGCCGGCAACTGCCTGGTCGAATAGTAGGGCGATATGTCTGACGCCATTGACCCAAGCGCCATCTATGAATTACAGACGGTGGACAGCCCGTCTATGGCTCCCGACGGCTCCCGTGTGGCCTTCGTCCGAGGATGGATCGACCGGGAGGCTATGGAGTCTCGCTCTCAGATCGTGGTCGTTCCGACTCTCGCTGACGGGGGGCCTGTTGCCGGCTTTACTAGCGGTAACAGGGACAAGGCTCCGCGCTTTTCGCCCGACGGTCAGACGCTGGCCTTTCTACGCCCCGACGATAAGGACCTCCGCCAGCTCTGGTTGCTTCCTCTCTCGGGCGGCGAGGCAAAGCAGCTCACCCACGAGCCGAGCGCCGTGGCCGAATATGCATGGTCTCCCGATTCGGGCGCGATTGCCTTCGTCTCCGATGTTGACCCGGACCGGTTGCCCGACGACCACGACGCAAAGAAGGACCCTCAGGTCTTCGTCATGCAGCGTATTCGCTATCGTTACGACATGCTGGGTTGGCGGGGCGATATCCATCGTCACCTGTTCGTCAAAGACGTGAATGAGGCCAGCGCTCGACAGATTACCGATGGCGACGGTGACGACAGCGCTCCGGTCTGGTCACCGGATGGGCGCCGTATCGCCTTCATCTCCGACCGCGCTGCTGACCGCGACACCAGCGCCTTTACGCATGCTTACGTGGTTCCCGTCGAGGGAGGCGCGTCTGTGTGCTGGTCACAGGAGCTGGTGAGCGCAGCGTCGGTCGCCTGGTCGCCTGATGGGAGGCGTCTGGCGGCCATTGGCTCCCAAGATCAGGCGATCGTTCCGGGATGGCAGGGCTGGATTTACCTTTTGGAACCTGGAGAACGGCCTGTACAGATCACCAATGACTCTATCAACCCTGCCGGCGGGTTCGCACCTCTGGTAGCGCCGCTGGAGTTTCGCTGGACTCGCGATCACCATAATGCAGAGCGGATTGTCTTCGTGGGCAGCAAGCAGGGCCAATCGTCGCTCTGGTCAGCTTCCGTCGATGGGCAGCAGCTTGAGGCACTGAGCGGCGGCCATGCCCAGTTCAACGGCGTTTCCTTCAATGCGGCTGGCACGCATGTGGTGGTGCAGGCCACCTCGCCAAACTCGGCGGGAGATCTACACCTGATTGACATCGGGCAGTGCTCGCAAGCGGTGCTGACGCACCACAATGAAGGGTTCTTTCGGGAGCACCCCCCAGCCCGCTTGGAGAAGTTCCGCTTCACTCGGGCGGATTTCGAAATTGAATGCCGGCTTTACCTACCATCCGACCATGACGCGTCCAAGCGATACCCCCTTGTGGTGGATATCCACGGTGGTCCACACGGCGTCTTCCACGATAGCTTCAACCTTACGCAGCAGATGCTGGCCAGTGCTGGGTACATGGTGCTCTGCGTGAACCCGCGGGGCTCCGCCTCTTACGGGGCAGCATTTGCCAAGGCGGTGCTCCTGGACTGGGGCGGCGAGGACTACATCGATATCCTCACTGCGGTGGACACGGTCTGCGCAAGGGCAGATGTGGACTCGTCTCGACTCGGCCTGCACGGTTACAGCTACGGTGGTTACATGGGCGCGTGGATTGTTGGTCACGACCATCGCTTCAGGGCCGCGGTGTTGGGCGCGCCGGTTATCGATTTGCCGGCAATGAACGGGACATCTGACATTGCCGTGCCCTTTGGCGAGGTCCAATGGGGTGGCACCCTGCACGATGATGAGGGGGCATGGCTGCGCCATTCGCCCTTGAGCTACGCCGCAGCCGTCGAGACCCCCGTGCTTTTACTCCATGGTGAGGCAGACCATCGGGTGCCCATAGAGCAGAGCGAAGCCTTCTTCGTTGCGCTCAAACAGCTGGGCAAAGAGGTTGAGATGGTTCGTTTCCCCGGAAGCGGTCACCAGTTTGTGAACCAGGGGCATCCGCGGTTGCGCGAGGCATATTTCGAGCGCGTGCTGGGGTGGTTTGAGCAGTATCTACGCTAGTTTTGAGGGCCGTCTATAGCGTCTGTTTTAGCAGGCATCCAGGACACTTTTAAAGTAGATGGGTTGATTTAACCAGTGCACTGCCAGGTCTATTCTTCCTAACATAACTCAAAAATATCTAGAAACCGACATGGTTTGTACGGCCAGTGTCCGGTAGAAGTTATGTCGATGGGAGGGAACAGAAGGTTTAGTTGGATGGTATTAGGAGCCTATAGAGGTCGTGGTTATCAGGTGGCCGGAAGGAGAAACTGAAGGGGATGTGATAGGATTCAAGGGGTAGCACAGTCCTGTGCTCCTCTCCTCAAGGAGCGTCTGTTTGCTTGATGTAAAGGTCCGGGGAAAGCCCAGACGGATCTTCTACGGCTGGGTTGTAGTCGTCATTGGTTTCGTCAACCAGCTGATTAATTCAGGTCTTGGCTTCCAAGGTATCGGCACGTTCGTCGTACCCTTGGAAAACGAATTTGGCTGGAGCAAGACGCAGCTTTCTATTGGCCGTTCGCTTATGCAGGTGGAGAATGGCCTCTTCGGGCCCATTGAGGGGACGTTGGTCGACCGCTTTGGTCCCCGCAGCGTCATGGCCTCCGGCATGTTCCTCTTTGGGCTGGGGTTGGTGTTCGTTAGCCTAATCAACTCCCTCTGGTTTTTCTACTTCTCCTTCCTTGTCGTGGCAATTGGGACCAGCATCGGCGGGTTCCTGGTCATGTCGGTATCCATCAACAACTGGTTTCGGCGTAAGCGGACCCTTGCCATGTCCTTGGCCCAAACAGGATTGGGTGTCTCAGGGCTGACGATCATTCCGCTCCTGCTCGTGCTCCATGACACCGTGGGTTGGCGGACAGCCGCCTTGGGCGCGGGCTTAGCCGTCTGGGCGGTGGGGATTCCCGTATCGCTCCTGATGCGTAATACGCCTGAGGAGTACGGTGTGTTGCGCGACGGCGATTCCATGGTGGAGAACTCCGTCACGTTAGAAGAGGGGGGAACCTCCTCCCACCACCTCCCATCCACTGGGGGAGGCGAGATCGATTTCACATTGCGGGAGGCATTGCGCACACCCGCATTCTGGCTTATCGGTTTTGGACACGGCCTATCCGTTATGGTCATCACAGCGGTGGCGTTCCACCAGTTTGCGCACATGGAGCAGGGCGTGGGACTTTCCCTGGCTGCGGCTGCCTTGGTGGTGGGGGTGCTCAGCGCCATGAACATGGCTGGAAGGATCCTCGGAGGGATTCTGGGGGACCGCTACGATAAGCGGTATTTGGCAGCCCTCGGCATGGGTGGGGCCGCGTTGGCGATCATCGTATTCGCAATCGCTCAATCCCTGGTCATCGCATTAGTCTTTGCCGTCATCTACGGTTTCTTCTGGGGTATGCGTGGGCCCATGATGAACTCCATTAGGGGCGATTATTTCGGCCGGAAATCATTCGGAAAAATTATCGGCGCATCCTCGCTCCTTACCATGCCGGGCTCGTTGTTCGGTCCCATCTTCGCAGGTAGGATGGCCGACCTCCAGGGAAATTACGTCATGGGATTCACCATCTTGGGTATCCTCAGCGCCTTGGGGTCATTTCTCTTCCTCATTGCCAGGCCGCCGCAGCCTCCAGAACGCTTTAAGAAGTCCCCGGTGATTGAAAGCCCCGGCGGCGGGGTCCATAGAGGGCCAGGCTCGCAGCGTGATTAGCGGCCTCCGTCTGCCAAACGCGCAGTTTCGGGAAGTCGTCATGAAGAGAGCATCGCGACGATACCGACTCTGGGCCCGCTGGCGAGCATCAGGAATATACCGAGCCACAGGGGGACCATTCAGTAGCGCCTTGGGTACGCTGGTGATTCCCATCGCGCTGACAGAGATCTCCGACTAAAGCGTCGTCGTCCTGTGGGGAACTAATTGATCACCATTTTGGTCTGCTTGAACTGCTCCTCGTAGAGCCGTGCGTAGTGCTCGCCCTTGGCGAACAGCTCTGCGTGGCTTCCCTGTTCGAGGACCTGGCCGTGGCTGATGTAAAGAATGACATCCGCCGCCAAAATGGTGGAGAGCCGATGGGCGATGACAATGGAGGTGCGCCCGCGTATGAGTGGTTCCAAGGCGGTCTGAACGGCTCGCTCAGAGTGGGAATCCAAAGACGCCGTAGCCTCGTCGAGGAGGAAAATACGGGGGTCTTTCAGCACAATGCGGGCGATGGCCAGCCGCTGTTTTTCTCCCACGGAGAGTCGGTAACCACGTTCGCCCACGATGGTGTCGTAGCGGTCGGGGAGAGCATTGATGACGTCGGCGATATAGGCCGCGCGGCAAGCCGCCTCCATCTCCTCTAAAGTCGCATTTTCCTTGGCGAAGCGCAGATTCTCGGCCACCGTAGTGTTGAACAGGAATGTCTCTTGAGTGACAACCCCGATCTGCCTCCGAAGCGACTCCAGGGTCACCCCGCGAATGTCGTGCCCATCCAGCCAAACGGTCCCGCTCGTCGCGTCGTACAGCCGGGGTATTAGATACGTCATGCTGGTCTTGCCCCCGCCGCTTGGTCCCACCAGCGCCACCAGCTGGCCGGGCTCTACCTCCACGGTGACATCGTCCACCGCGCGAATCCCCGGGACATATTCCAACGACACGTGTTCAAAGCGCACCCGCCCTTGTAGCGGGGGCATCACCACCGCACCTAGTGCGTCGGCAATATCAGGCGTCAGGTCCAAATAGTCGAAGATGCGCTCGAAATAGGCCAGGGAGGTCATTACATCCACATGTAGGCTCATGAGGTCGGTGGCGGGTCCGTAGAGCCTCCCCATGAGAAGCACGAAGGCGATAACCGTTCCGACGGTCATGCCACCCTCCAGGCCGACCTCGCGGATAACCTGCAAGCCGCCGGACCAGTAGATGAGCGCGGGCCCCGCAGTGGTCACGAGGGCTAGTAGCATGAAGTACCATCGGCCCACCAGCGCCTCACGGACCTGAAGGTCCATGAGCTGATGCGTGTCGTGGTCGAACCGGTTCAAGACGGTGCGCTCTCGATTGAAGGTCTTGACCAAGAGCACGCCGCTGATGCTTAGATTCTCAGCCATCTGGGCGTTCACCGCGGCGTTTTGCTGCTGGCGGTTCGTGCGAAGCCTTCGGCGCAGACGCCCAACCGTCAGCGTTGGCAGGATGAGCCAGGGCAGGAGGCTCAAGGACAGCAGGGTGAACTGCCAGCTCAACGCCAGCATGATTATAAGGGTGCTGGTGAGGATGAACATATTGGATGCGATGGTGACCAGCGTCCCGGATATGACTGTGTCGATGCCCGAAATATCGCTGGTGAGGCGAGACATCATCTCGCCGGTCCGATGGTCGGTGAAGAAGCGCAACGATAGCGAGTGAAGAAGGCGGTACATGCGCACCTTTAGGTCGTACATGATGCGCTGGCTGACCACAGTGTTGAGGTAGCTGCGGGCGACACCTGCAAGGCCTGCAGCTATAGCTGTCGCGACCAGTCCCCCGGCGAGACCCTTCAGCAGGCCACCGTCGCCTCCGGCGATGGCGTCGTCCAGGATACTCCGTACCAAAAGCGGCGGGATGAGACCCAGCACCGCGCTCACGGCCACGGCGATGAGGATTAGGATAAACCGCCGCCAGTAGGGCGTCAGGAAACCGGCGATCCGTCTCAGGTTGACGGGACTCGCCGCTGTATCCGAGCGGAGCTCTCTGGAACGTGATCCTCTATTCATAGGTTATCAGCGTAATTATACGCCGGGGCCTTCCGAGGTTCGAGGGCGAGATGCACATGCTAGAATCTGAGGATCCTAATCCGACTATGGAGGAGTGCCATGCAGTACGCGTTGCTGGGCCAAACGGGGGTATGGGTCTCGAGAATCTGCGTTGGGACATTTCCGTTCGGAGTTGCCCCCCTGGCCAAAGATGTGGACGCCCTCATCGGTAGAGCCCTGGAACGGGGTATCAACTTTATCGATACGGCGAACTCCTACGGTGACCAGCCGCGGTTCGACCGCTCAGGCCTACCCAAGGCCGCCGAACGAGAGTCGTCGGAGGCGCTGGTGGGAAAGGCGCTCAGGGGTAGGCGCCACGAGGTGATCCTCGCCACGAAGGTGCAAGAGAGGATGTCGAATGGCCCTAATGGGGGCGGAGTGGACGGTGGCGGGCTGACACGGCTTCACATCATGCAGCAGATTGACCGGAGCCTCCAGAAACTCCAGACCGATTATGTGGACATCTACCATGCCCATCATCCCGATCCCACGACGCCCATGGAGCAGACGCTGCGCGCCTTTGACGACCTGGTACGACAGGGGAAGATTCGCTATTACGCCCTCTCCGACCACCCTGGTTGGATGGTGGCGCAGGCGGTGACGCTGGCCCAGCAGATGGGTATTGAGAAACCGGTCTGTCACCAGGTGCGCTACAGTCTGGCCGACCGCAGTGTCGAACGGGATATGATGCCCTCCAGCAACCACTTTGGTTTGAGCCTGACTGCCTTCAGTCCTCTCGGTGGTGGTCTTTTGACCGGACCAGACAAATTGGATAGGCCCCATCCCGGAAGCCTACGCTTCGCTGGAATGACGGGCTCCGCCTTCAATGAGGGTGCGCTCGCTATGGCAGCAGAGTTGGAGAGGCTGGCTGCTGAGTGGGGCTATTCGGCGGTTGACGTGGCCCTGGCGTGGGTGCTTTCCCGGCCT
>CAUZHS010000029.1:0-17672 GCA_963579845.1 Dehalococcoidia bacterium
TAGTCGATCTTCTCGAGGATCTCGATGCCGCGCTCCACGAAACCATCGTGGAGCTCCTTCAGCTCCTCCGTGCCACCCTCGATGACGAAGGCGACGTGGCTGAGGCCCAGCGTGCCGCGAGAGGGCTCGCCGCGCACCTTGAAGAGCGCGATGTCGTGGTGCTGGCGACCGAAGGACATGAAGGCGCCAGGCACTTCATCCCAGCGGTTGACCTCCATGCCGACCTGGTCGCGGTAGAACGCGACTGCCTTCGCGACCTCCGAAACGTAGAGCACTGTGTGCCCGACTCGATCGATGCGTGCCATCACTTGTCTCCTCGACTGCCTCTGCTAGCGAACGATCTTCGCAAGGTCCAACGCGATCGCGCCACCACCCCGCTCTCGCATCTCCACGATGCCGTCTTCAGGGGCCATGGTGTCAACGAATATCTCAAGCCCGTTGCCGTCAGGGTCCGTGAAATAAACGCTATGGCTGACGCCGTGATCAGTCGTCGTCTTGATGGGCACGCCACGAGCCACCAGCCGGTCGTGCATAGCAACGAGCTCGGCATCGCCGCCTGGCATGTGCATGGCGATGTGCGCGAGACCCAGGCTCCCACGTGAGCCGTCGCCACGGTCCGCTGACACGGCGATGTCATGGTGCTGCGTGCCGAACGAGAGGAACGCCATGGCTCGTTGCGGGTCGTGTCTGACGACCTCCATGCCAAGCGCGTCGCGGTAGAAGTCGACGGCTGCGTCGACGTCGGAGACGCGAAGGACGACGTGGCCGATGCGATCGATGGTGCTCATCATGGCCCTCCTGTGGGTGCCGATTACGGAAGCGATTTCGCGACAGTGTAGCGCGATGGGATAGGCCCTGCGAAGGGCCAGAATATTCTGGCCGTTCTGCTATCGGGTCTCTATTCGCACATGCTGCAGTAGTCCAGCGAGCAGGCAAGGGCCTATCTAGTGGGAAACAGGAGAAGTGCGGCGGCTGTCCAGAATATTCTGGGGGCGTAATAGAAAAAGGCCCCTCGGATGAGGGGCCTTTGTGTGTTATTTGGTAGCGGGGGTTGGACTCGAACCAACGACCTTCGGGTTATGAGCCCGACGAGCTGCCACTGCTCCACCCCGCAACGTTTGCCGATCGTGCCGGCTGCTGCGGTACGTACCCGGGCAGCCGACAAGGCGATGGCGTGCCTTTGCGCGCTAACAAGGGAAATCGAGCGAGAAAACGGAGGCTAAGGAAGAAAAAATATGGTCAAGTCCTCGGCCGATTAGTACCGCTTAGCTGAACACGTTGCCGTGCTTACACATGCGGCCTATCAAGCAGATAGTCTCTCTGCGGCCTTACCCCCAACTAAGGGATGGGAAGTCTCATCTTGGGGCCGGTTTCGCACTTAGATGCTTTCAGCGCTTATCCGTACCGTACATAGCTACCCGGCAGTGCCCCTGGCGGGACAACCGGAACACCAGAGGTACGTCCCTCCCGGTCCTCTCGTACTAGGGAGAGCTCCCCTCAAACTTCCTGCGCCCACAGCGGATAGAGACCGACCTGTCTCACGACGGTCTGAACCCAGCTCACGTGCCGCTTTAACCGGCGAACAGCCGGACCCTTGGGACCTTCTTCAGCCCCAGGATGCGACGAGCCGACATCGAGGTGCCAAACCTTGCCGTCGATATGAACTCTTGGGCAAGATAAGCCTGTTATCCCCGGGGTAGCTTTTATCCGATAAGCCACGGCCCTTCCACACGGGACCGTGGGATCACTTTGACCGACTTTCGTCCCTGCTTGGCTTGTAGGCCTCACAGTCAAGCCCCCTTGTACCAATGCGCTCTACGGGTGATTTCCATCCACCCTGAGGGGACCTTTGTACGCCTCCGTTACCTTTTGGGAGGCGACCGCCCCAGTCAAACTGCCCGCCAAACACGGTCCCCCTGCTTGTTCAGGGGTTAGAGCCAAAAACCGAGAAGAGTGGTATTTCACTTGCGACATATCCATGCCAACTAGCGTCAGCACTTCCGAGTCTCCCACCTATACTACACATCACGACCCTCAGATCAATGTCAGGTTGCAGTAAAGCTCCACGGGGTCTTTTTGTCCTGCTGCGGGTAACGAGCATCTTCACTCGTAATGCAATTTCACCGGGCCCTTCCTTGAGACAGCGCCCCAGTCGTTACGCCTTTCCTGCGGGTCGGAACTTACCCGACAAGGGATTTCGGTACCTTAGGACCGTTATAGTTACGGCCGCCGTTCACCGGGGCTTCAGTTCGTAGCTTGCACCACTCCCCTTAACCTTCCGGCACTGGGCAGGCGTCAGCCTCTATACGTCGTCTTGCGACTTGAGCAGAGACCTATGTTTGAGATACACAGTCGCCAGGGCCACTTTGTTGCAACCCCAGGAGGCTTCGTCCGCGAGGGACTACACCCTCCAGGGTACTCCTTATCCCGAAGTTACGGAGTTAGATTGCCGAGTTCCTTAAGGAAGGTTCTCCCGTCCACCTTAGCACGTTAATGCTTGCCCACCTGTGTCGGTTTGCGGTACGGACACCTATGACTCTAGTTACGAAGATTTTCTTGCCGGTATAGCATCAGCGGACTTCCCTAGGGCGAACCCTAAAGTCGCTTTCCCCCTCAACTCGTAGCCCTGGAACGGATTTTCCTATCCCAGGATGGCCTACAGGGTCAGACGTACCATGTCCAATAGGCACGCTCTACCTAGCTTTCCGTGTCCCTCCTTAACCTTAAAACGATCCATAGGTGGCGCTGGAATATTGACCAGCTGTCCATCGTCTACGCCTTGCGGCCTCGACTTAGGCCCGACTAACCCTACGCCGAACAACGTTGCGTAGGAAACCTCAGGCTTTCGGTGGATGCGATTCTCACGCATCTTTTCGCTACTCATGCCGACATTCGCACTTCCCTGCGCTCCACCCCGGTTTACACCAGAGCTTCGACGCCCAGGGAACGCTCCCCTACCCCTCCCGCTTGCGCGAGAAGCCGCAGCTTCGGTTCCAAGCTTAAGCCCCGGTACATTGTCGGCGCCAAGCCCCTTGACCAGTGAGCTATTACGCACTCTTTAAAGGATGGCTGCTTCTAAGCCAACCTCCTGGCTGTCTGGGCGACCTGACTTCCTTTAACACTGAGCTTGGAATTAGGGACCTTAGCTGGCGGTCTGGGCTGTTTCCCTCTCGACCATGGAGCTTATCCCCCACAGTCTCACTCCCTAGGCATGGATTGAACGGCATTGGTGGTTTGATTGGGTTTGGTAGGCTCACGCCCCCTAGCCCATTCAGAGCCCTACCTCCGTCCCTCCCCCTAGAGGCTGCACCTAAATGCATTTCGGGGAGAACCAGCTATCTCCGAGTTCGATTGGCATTTCACCTCTACCCACAGCTCATCGGAGAATTTTGCAACATTCACCCGTTCGGGCCTCCACTCCGATACTATCGGAGCTTCACCCTGGCCATGGGTAGCTCACTCGGTTTCGGGTCTACTCCTTGCGACTAATTCGCCCTATTCAGACTCGCTTTCGCTACGGCTCCGGGACTTCTAGATCCCTTAACCTCGCCACAAAAAGTAACTCGTCGGCTCATTCTTCAATAGGCACGCCGTCACCCCGATAAATCGAGGCTCCGACTGATTGTAGGCCCACGGTTTCAGATCTATTTCACTCCCCTTTAGGGGTTCTTTTCACCTTTCCCTCACGGTACTTGTGCACTATCGGTCGTCAATGGTATTTAGCCTTGGAGGGTGGTCCCCCCAGCTTCCCATGGGATTTCTCGTGTCCCGTGGTACTCACGGTATCGCATCCAGAGTCCGCACTCTTTCGCCTACGGGGCTATCACCCGCTATGGCGGTCCATTCCAGGTGCCTTCGGCTAGAGTGTGGATTTGTAACTCTGCGCACTCTCTGGGGATTGTGCTGATACGCCGTACAACACCCCCATGGCATGGGACCCCAGTCCGTGAAGCCATGTGGGTTTGGGCTGTTCCCCGTTCGCTCACCGCTACTTGGGGAATCGCGGTTGCTTTATTTTCCTCAGGGTAATGAGATGTTTCAGTTCCCCTGCTTACCTCCCTAAGCCTAATGTGTTCGGCAAAGGGCACGCCGGTTTCTCCGGCGTCGGTTCCCCGATTCGGGCATCCCCGGCTAAGCTTGCTTGGCAGCAAACCGAGGCATATCGCAGCCTAGCTACGCCCTTCATCGGCCATTGACGCCAAGGCATCCCCCGTGGGCCCTTAGTAGCTTGACCCAACGATTCAATTGCCTTTGTTATCAAATGCTCGTTTACTCGCTCGATATTCCCTTGTTAACGTGCAAAGACGGCGACTGATTCCCCATACCGTCGCCTTTTATTCAAAGTCGACAATCCTTGGGGCTAGCCTTACCGTTTAACGCGCAGGTTGTATTGAACAACCCTGTGCTTGGCCCATCCATCTTTGGTTAGGCGCAGATTAGTATAGGTTTGACCAAAGAGGCTGTCAAGGCGGCATCGCCCCGTTCCACGCGCATTCACCGCTATCCCCACCGCGACTGTCCCGGCACACCGGCGCGTATCGCTCCGCTGCCAGCCTGCCGCGGGCAAAAACAGCGCGCCTTGACCTACCGGTCTTTCCTCATTCCCGCGCAACGGTCCCAATGCCCAATCCTTGGAAAACTAGGGGTGCGCGTTCTTGACGCCCCCAGGGTCTTGTGATAATTATGACAAGCTTTTACACCAGCACTGCCACCGCAGGCTAAACTGACCCGCTCTCTAGGAGACTATGGCGCCCTTCCGCCGAAATTCCCGGTCACTCTTGGCCGCTGCCTTCGTGGCTCTTGCCCTCGTTGGCTTGGCCGGGTGTAGTACCCCCCAAACCACCTTTGAGCCCCAGTCGGACGCCGCCGAGCGTATCCACGCCGTCTACATCCTCGTTGTTGTCCTGGCATCCATTGTCGGCGCTGGTGTCCTTGGTGTCATGATTTTCACGCTCATCCACTTCCGAGCACGACCCGGACGCGTCGCCGCCCAGACCCACGGCAACACCCTATTGGAAATTGCTTGGACCGTTCTTCCCGTAGGAATCTTGCTTATCATCACCATCCCATCGGTGCTCGCCTGGGCGGAAGCCAACCGTGACCCGGACCCCGGTGCCTTGCATATAACGGTAACGGGCCATCAATGGTGGTGGGAGATAGAGTACGACGGCCTTGGTACCGACGGTTCGGCAGTGGTGACCGCCAATGAGTTGCACCTGCCCGTGGGCCAGCAAGCCTCCATTCTGCTGAAGTCCGCCGATGTGATTCACAGCTTCTGGGTTCCCAAACTCGCAGGCAAGACTGATGCCGTTCCCAATCGCGATAACCGGCTGGAACCATTCACGCCTAAGGAGCTGGGAGTGTTTTTCGGCCAGTGCACCGAATTCTGCGGCGTAGCCCATTCCCTCATGCGCTTCCGCGTCATCGTCGAGCCCATGGCCGATTTCGAAGCGTGGCTCCTGGCGCTGGAGAACCCCGCCCCCGAGACCCTGCCGGCACAGGCCTCCCAGGGCAAGCAGCTCTTCGATATCTCCTGCTCCCGGTGCCACGCCATTGCGGGTCACACCATACAGGGCACCGTTGGGCCAAACCTCAGCCTCTTCGGCGAACGCCTCACCCTGGGCTCAGGCATGATGGACAACACCGACGATAACCTGAAGCGGTGGATATCCGACCTACGAGAGTTCAAGCCGATTCCCGATGATGGGGGCATCAGTTTCATGCCTTCTTTCGGGCTTTCGGGCTTTACAGAGCGAGACGTTTCAGACCTCAGCGCCTATCTGCAGGGGCTGACCATTAACGCGCTGGCGGCTGAGCCAGTAGGAACAGCCCCATAGTTACCAAATGGAGGTACCGTTGAGTCCTCCATCGGCCAGGCTATACTAGGCGCGGCCCGAAGGAAAACGAGAGAAAGACCATGGTAGCGCGAATCGACTTCATAGCCCGGCCCATCGCCCCCACGGGGTTGTGGAGCTGGATAACCACCATCGACCATAAGCGCATCGGTGTGCTCTACGGGGTGACGGCCTTCATCCTGTTCCTCATCGGCGGCCTTGAGGCTCTGCTGATTCGCGCCCAATTGGCCCGTGCCGACTCCACCGTGGTCAGCGCTGAAACCTTCAACCAGCTCTTCACCATGCACGGCACCACCATGATCTTCATGGTGGTCATGCCCCTGGGTGCCTCATTCTTCAATTATCTGATCCCGTTGATGATCGGAACCAGGGATGTCGCCTTTCCACGGCTCAACGCCTTTAGCTACTGGATGTTCCTGTCCGGCGCCATTCTGATGCATGTCAGCTTCCTCACCGACAACGCCCCGGACATGGGCTGGTTCGCCTATGCACCGTTGACCAGCAACCAATTCTCTCCAACCAGCGGTGTGGACTACTGGATTATGGGCCTGCAGCTCCTCGGAGTTGCTTCCATGGCTGCCGGTTTCAACTTCGTCGTCACCATCATCAACCTCCGGGCTCCTGGCATGACACTGATGCGAATGCCTGTGTTCGCCTGGATGACCCTCATCGTCTCCCTTCTGATTATCTTTGCCTTTCCGGTCATCACCATCGCCATTACCTTCCTGCTTTTTGACCGATTCTTTGGGACCACCTTCTTCAGCGTTGCCGCAGGGGCCGACCCGCTGCTTTGGCAGCATCTGTTTTGGGTCTTCGGGCATCCGGAGGTCTACATCCTCATCCTGCCGGCGATGGGCATCGTCTCCGACGTGCTGCCCACCTTCACTCGGAAACCATTGTTCGGCTACCCCATGGTGGTCTTCGCTGGCATTGCCATCGCCTTCCTAGGCTTCGGCGTGTGGAGCCACCATATGTTCACCACAGGGATTGGTGCGTGGGCTGTCTCCGCCTTCTCGGTTGCCACCATGCTCATCGCCATTCCGACGGGGGTGAAGGTATTCAACTGGCTGGCAACGCTCTGGGGCGGGGCCATTGAATTCAAAACACCCTTGCTTTTCTCGTTGGGCTTCATCAGCATGTTCATGCTAGGTGGCTTAAGCGGCGTCATGCACGCCAGCGTACCGGTGGATACCCAACAACAAGATACCTACTTCGTCGTCGCCCACTTCCACTACGTACTCTTCGGCGGGAGCATCTTCGGCATCTTCGCAGGCGTCTACTACTGGTTCCCCAAGATGACAGGCCGGATGCTGGGAGAGGGCCTAGGCAAGCTCCACTTTTGGCTGACCTTTATCGGATTCAATTTGACCTTCTTCCCCATGCACATCGTCGGCATCCTGGGCATGCCCCGGAGGATCTACACCTACAGCGGGGACCAGGGCTGGCAAAGCTGGAATACATTAATCAGCGCTGGCTCCGTGATTATCGCAATATCAATCTTGGTCTTTATTTACAACTTCATCAAAAGCGTGCGTGAAGGAGAACCCGCGGGTACAAATCCCTGGAACGCGGCCACCTTGGAGTGGTCCATTTCCTCTCCCCCTCCCCACTACAATTTCGCGACCATCCCCCGAGTGACCAGCCGAATGCCCCTGTGGGAAGCCCACGAGGGCGGCCCGCTGGGTGCCGCCCACACTGACGAGCACTCGACCGATGGCCACGGAGATGTCCATGTGGAAATGCCAGCTCCCTCGTACTGGCCAATCATGGTGTCGACAGGGCTGCTCGGCGTCGCGTCGGGTCTACTGGTCTGGGACTGGCACGTCATTTACGGGCTGACCATCATGTCCTTCTCTGGTCTCGTCAGCCTCTACAGCATCTACCGTTGGGCCTTGGAGCCAGCCTTCGCCGACGAAGCGGAAGGGCACCACTAAGATGGCACAAGCCGCACAGCCCATCGACGAGCACAACTACACCTCCACAGGTCTCAACAACCGGAAACTACTCATGTGGGCGTTCCTAGGTTCCGATGTCATGTTCTTTGGAACCCTGATTTCCACCCACCTGATCTACCGGGGCCAGAGCCTGCCAGGGACACCGACCGAAGGCGTCTTCAACATCCCGCTCACCTCGATCAGCACCTTTGTCCTACTCATGAGTTCGTTGTCGATGGTCCTGGCGCTGGCAGCCATCCAGCGCGGCAGCCTCGGCGGATTTCGTCTCTGGTTATCTGCCACCGCGCTGCTCGGTGCCATCTTCATCGGATTTCAGATGGTAGAGTTCACCGAGTTTGCCCGAGAGTTTGGGCTCACGCCCAGGACGAACCTGTTCGGCAGCACCTTCCTCATCATGACCGGCTTCCACGGTGCCCACGTAACCATCGGCGTCATCTGGCTCGCCTCCTTGGTGGTGTCCTCCTACTTTGGTAAGATTAAGCAAGAAACCAGCCTGGATGTGGAGATCGCCGGACTCTATTGGCACTTCGTCGACATCGTGTGGATTGTGATTTTTGGTGTGGTCTATCTCATCGGGGCCCTCGGCGCCGAAAAGGTTGAACCTATCCATTCAGCAATACGGCAGATGATCTAAAAAGCATATGGCACACCAAACAGACGCAACCACCCACGCGAAATCTCACCCTGGACCCCAGCAATACGTCATCATCGGCGTGATTCTGGCCATCCTCACCGCTTTGGAAGTGGTCGCCTTCGCCGCCGAAGACACCCTTGCCTTCACTCCGTGGTTTCTAGTGGTGACCCTTCTGGGGCTCTCCTTAGCGAAATTTATCATCGTTGTCGGCTACTTTATGCACCTGAAGTTCGATGACTGGCGCTTCAGCTTTTTCTTAGTCGCCCCTCTCGTCATCATGCTTAGCATCACGCTTGTCCTCCTTGCAATCTTCACCCTCGCTCGCTGATGAGCCCGCGCCAACCCGCTAAGGTCCGAGGTGGCGCATGATCGCCCTACATACCACCGGCGGCAACAACCCCCTCTGGCTATCGTGGGACTTTGACCCCATCGTCATCGTCATCGTGCTAACAGCAGGCCTGCTGTACACTCGTGGCCTGGGCCATCGTTCCGAAGCCCGTCTGCGCCTGCACCCCTGGTGGAGACCCGTCCTTTACTACACCGGCCTGGGAACCCTTCTTTTTGCACTCATCAGCCCGCTCGACCACCTGGCTGACGAGTTGTTCTTCATGCACATGATCCAGCACCTGCTCCTCACCATAACCGCCGCTCCGCTCATCCTTCTCGGCGCCCCCATGATTCCTGTCCTCCGGGGCATTCCCCGCCCCGTCCGCCGGGCGGTGGTCGTGCCATTCCTCCGTAGCCCCCTGGTACGCAAGCCCCTCAAACTCATCTCACTACCCATACTCGCCTGGGCCCTCTATGTCGGCGCCATCGTGGCCTGGCACACCCCCAACGCCTACGATTTTGCCCTACGTAACGGGCTGGCCCACGATCTGGAACACCTGAGCTTCAGTCTCGCGGCCATCCTCTTCTGGTGGAACGTCATCAACCCCGTCCCTCTGCGGGCGAACCTGTCCTATCTGGCCCGCGTCCCCTACGTTTTCCTCACCACCGTTCCCAACTTTGTCTTGGGTGCATTCATCACCCTCTCAGAAAACCCGTGGTATTCCTTCTACATAGAGCAGAATCTGAGATGGGGCCTTAGCGCCCAAGAGGACCAGCAAATAGGCGGCGTTCTCATGTGGGTGCCCGGTTCCCTGGTCCTCTTGTCGGCGCTGCTTATCGTGCTGGCCTACGTGGTGATCACCGAGCAACGCAAACAGGAAAGCCGCGAGGCACAGGGCACAATGACCGATTAGGCCGATGCAGAGCAGGCTTGGCATCCTTCGTCGCTTCGGCGCTGGGCTGCCCCAAGACCCAGGCATGCCGGAACGCGTCTGTAAACACATTCACCTCATGGCGGGGCAACTGCAGGTCGGCGGCGGCGGCGTTTTCCATCGCCTGGGTCGCCTCCTTAAAACTAGCACCCGTCGTGGCCACAGGCATGTGCGGCATCCAAGCCGACGCCACATGTGCCATAGTCACACGGTAGACGAAAGCAAACCGGTTCAACCAATGCAACCCCTGCTGGGCCTCGGCGAACCCCCTACGGGGGGGGGGAGTGCTGTCGATGCGCCCTGACATCGCCGTGTTCAAACCCAGCGACCTGCCGATAGTTACCGCTCAGAAGGCCCGGCGCCAAAGGGCTGTAGGCCTTAACCCCCACTCCATGCGCCGCGCAATCGGGCAGCACATCCTCAAGCAGCCCCCGGTCCAGTAGATTGAGCCTAGGCCGCGACGAACACCCACACGAGGCTCAAGGGATAGGCCACAACCATCACCGGGACCAGGCCACGTAGGAACGAGATGGAGCGGTTCCGATAGCTCTGGAGCACCAGCAACCCGGCCAGCATAAGCCCCACGGCCGTACCGCCCGCCACGAAGTGCTCCGGCCCCATCGCTCTCAGGATCGGCTCGTTACCGTGCAACGGATCCACAAGCGTAATGACGAGAGTATTGAACGCACAGCTTCCATAGATGCTTCCCAGCACCAAGCCATACGAGCGCCGAAACGCAGCCGCCACGCTCACCGTTACCTCCGGAAGCGTCGTCACCACCGCGACAGCTATTACGCCCATGAAGCTACTGGCCAGGCCCGTGGCATCGGCGATCCCGCCGGCGCTAAGGGCCAGCAACGGAGAGGCCATAACGATCACCAGGGCAGCCCCCGAGAAGCCTATCCACGCGCGTGCGGCGCCTCCCGCGACCTCCTCTGCCGCCGTATCCTCGCCTGTCGCCTCAGCTCCATCGCTCACCGTAGCGCTGAACACCAGGCGCATGCCGATGATATAACCGACGCCGATGACCAACGCGCCGAGGCTGAAGGGACCGAGCGCAAAATCGCCTGCGGTCGCAAAGCCGACCGCCAAGGCCCCCAGCACCACCGCAGTCGTTGCCAGGCGCCGGGTGGCCCTCCCCTGTCCAGCAAACAGCTTGCTCACCCCAAAGAAAACCGCCACCAAGGCAACGGTCCACATATTTTTCATGTTGGCCCCAAAGACGGTTCCCAAAGCCAGGGGGGCCTCGTCGATAAGCACTGCCGAAGCGTTCGTCAACAACTCCGGCAGCGACGTGGCAACGCTCACCAGGATGGTACCTACCCACAACTGGCCCCACCCGGTTTGCTCAGCGAGGTCTTCACCGAAGCGCGCTAGCCCGATGCCCGCCACCACCACCAGCACACCGCTGATAAGGAAGATCGGCAGCGCAACTGCAAGGCTATCCACGTTTGTTCACCTCAAGAGTTAGAAAGCGAGAGGGACTCAATCAACCCCGACCTGTTTCTCTCCAAATTCGTCCGTCCTCCGACTATCCGTTAGGCCCAAGGCGGACTGGCCCAGACCGGAGAGACACGATAAACTCAGGGAGAAGAGCGAGCCTGCTGGCGGCGGCGGAAGGCTATTATACTCCCCCGAAAAATACGGTATCCTCCGCCCCCGATGCCAGCCCCTTTGGCTTCCAGCCCGCTAAAATTAGAAAGGAAACAGACATCATGGACATAAACGAGCTAACCAAAACGGCACAGGCCATGGTGGCGCCAGGTAAGGGCATTCTGGCCGCCGATGAAAGCACCGGCACCATCAAGCGCCGGTTCGACGCCATCGGCGCGGAGTCCACCGCGGAGAACCGCCGCGACTACCGTGAGTTGCTCTTCCGTACGCCAGGGACCGCCGAGTTCATCAGTGGCGTCATCCTCTACGACGAGACCATTCGCCAAGAGGCCGCCGATGGCATCCCGCTGGTGCAGGTGCTGACCAGCCAAGGCATCATCCCCGGCATCAAAGTGGATACCGGAGCAAAACCCTTGGCCAGCGCCAATGGTGAAACCGTTACCGAGGGGCTCGACGGCCTCCGAGAGCGGCTCGCCGAATATCGGGAACTGGGGGCCCGCTTCACCAAGTGGCGCGGCGTCATCACCATCGGCGCAGGTATCCCTAGCGCCTACTGCATCGAAACCAACGCCCACGCCCTCGCCCGCTACGCCGCCCTCAGCCAGGAGGCCGGGCTGGTGCCAATCGTAGAGCCCGAGGTGCTGATGGACGGCGGCCACTCTATCGACCGCTGCGCCGAAGTCACGGAAATTACTCTTCGCGAGGTCTTTCAGCAATTGGCCCGTCAGCACGTAGCGCTGGAGGGCATCATCCTCAAGCCCAACATGGTGCTCTCGGGCACGGCCGCCCCCCACCGCGGGGCGGCGTCCGAAGTGGCCGAACGGACCATCGCGTGCTTCCAGGGCACCGTCCCCGCCGCGGTGCCGGGCATCGCCTTCCTCTCTGGCGGCCAAAGCGACGAGGAGGCCACGGCCAACCTGAACGCCCTCAGCAAGCGCGCCGCTGCAATACACGCCCCGTGGCAGATCACCTTCTCCTACGGGCGCGGGCTTCAGGGCGCACCCCAAAAGGCCTGGGCAGGCAAGAGTGAAAACGTCAAGAAGGCGCAGCAAGCCTTCTACCACCGGGCCAAGGTCACCGCAGCCGCGCGGCAAGGCAGATACACCCCAGAGATGGAGAAAGAGGCCAATGAGGTCTAATCATGCTTCCCTCACTCCCTTAGAGAAGCTGCCACCGCCAGGAATCAGAAGGGAACCGTTCCGCTAGGGTACGGATTTTTTGATTCATCCAACCCCTTCGCTCGCTCCGGGAGCGGCTTCCCCTTTCGCATCATCACAAACAGCGCCACATTAAATCCCGTCTTTACCAGGCCGGACGCGATGACGGGCGAACTGGCCGAAACCGTAGACGCAACGTAACCGCCGCGGCAGAAGGCCCCGCCGCACCGGTTACGTTGCGTCCCATCATGTGGATACTGGCCCTAACGACCCTCTCTTCCGGTCGCACTGCCGACATGGTGTAAGATTCCCGGGCCAGCACCCCACTGACGCACCTTCCACGACTTCGCCGCCAACCATCCCCAAGGCGAATGTCCGCATGCCCCTAAGCGAAGATGATAACCATCCCGTCTCGGCTGACTCATGCCGGTGGCGGGCGGCCTTGTGGAGTCAAGGAGTTACGCTGATCCGGGGCCTACCTGTCATCAGCGGCTGGCATCGGCAAAGCGGACCTTATCCAACCGGTTGAAGTCGTGAATCGAATCGATCCAGCGCACGGTCCCTGAGCGTGAGCGCATCACCAGCGATTGAGTGCGGGCGCCGCCTCCAAAGAAGCGCACACCCTGCAGCAGTTCACCGGTGCTGGCCCCCGTGGCAGCGAAGAAGACATCATCCCCAGCCACTAGGTCCGTGGCCGTGTAGACACGTTCCAAGTCCAGCCCCGCCACCAACGCTGCCTGCCGTTCCTTATCGTCACGAGGCCACGCTTTGCACTGGATCTCCCCACCGATGCACCGAATGGCCGCCGCCGTGAGCACCCCCTCAGGCGTCCCACCAATGCCCATCAGCACATCAACGCCGCTCTCGGGAAGGGCAGCCTGGATACCGGCAGCCACATCACCATCGGTAATCAGCTTCACCCGGGCGCCTGCCTCACGAATTTCCACCAACAGGTCTTGATGGCGAGGGCGGTCCAGTACCACCACAGTCAGCTCCTCCACCTTTCTATCCATGGCCTTGGCCACTTGTCCCAGGTTCTGCTCCACCGAGGCGTTGATATCGATAACACCCTTGGCCTCAGGGCCCACGGCAATCTTATCCATATAGTAGACCTCGCGCGGCACGGTCATGGTGCCCCTGGCCGAGAGTGCCAGTGCCGCGATAGCGCCGGGAAGCCCCTTGGAGAGCAACGTGGTCCCGTCGATAGGGTCCACAGCCACATCGACCCCCGGGTCCGACCCATCACCGATCTCCTCCCCGATGTACAACATAGGAGCCTCGTCCTTCTCCCCTTCCCCGATGACGACCACACCACTCATAGCGACCCCGTCCAGGGTGAACCGCATGGCATCCACCGCAGCCTGGTCCACCAGCTCCTTATCCCCCATGCCCATATACCGGGCAGCGGCCAACGCCGCCGACTCAGTGACCCGCACCAACTCCATCGCCATATTCCGCTCGATAGGTACTCGCGTCCGATCCCTCGCCAATGCACTCCTCCTAAGCCTGGATGGCCGAAGCGATTATAGCAGCGGGAGAGCTTTTATTCGATGAAATCTCCAGGAGCCCAGATACTCGTGAAAGCGCCTTCTCCTTGCTGGCATTGGGCTTTCACTGCTAAACTCGATTTCGCCCCACGAGCCCCTTTATAAGGTCGTATTAATAAGGAGCGCAGTGACCAGCCAACGTCAAGAGTCCGATTTCGTACCCATAGGCAAGGTGAGGGATTTTCTCCCGGGCGAGGGGAAAATGGCCCGACCCGCTGCAGGACGTCTACGAGGCAAGCCCATAGCAGTCTTCAACGAAAACGGCACCTTCCACGTGCTCAACTATGTCTGTCCCCACATGGGTGGGCCCATGAGCGAAGGCACCATCGAAAATGGCATAGTCACCTGCCCCTGGCACGGGTGGACATTCCTGGCCAATTCGGGCATGCCCGATCACGTAGGAGGGCACTCCACTACCGCCTACGAGTGCAAGATCGAAGGCGACGAGCTTTTGGTGGGCTGGATCAAGCCCACTTAATCAGACGCTCCGCAGCGGAAACCACCCATGGCCAAACTAGAACATACCCTCAACCGTGTGCGCCAAATCATGACGCCCTGGAGCATGCGGCGTCCGCCCGGCCACGAGGAGGCTCACAAAGCAGGAACGTTCCTCCGGGAAGTAGTTTTCGGCGCCAATGACGGACTGGTCTCCAACGTCTCGCTGGTGGCGGGAATCGCTGGCGGTACCGCCAATTCGAACACCGTCCTCCTCGGGGGCGTTGCAGGATTGGTGGCCGGCGCTATCTCTATGGCCCTGGGGGCCTACATCTCGACCAAAAGTGAGAGCGAATTCAGGGACTCCGAAGAGGCGCGGGAACGTTGGGAAATTATCCATATGCCCAACGAAGAGCGCGCCGAGATACGGCAGATTTTCCGGGAAAAAGGCCTTAGCGGCCCCACCCTAGATGCCGTGGTGGACCAGATAACCGCCAACGACGACCAATGGGTTCGAACCATGATGCAGGACGAGCTGGGTTTCTCCGACCTGCCGCCCCGTCCGGTCTTCGCCGCAGCGCTCATGGGCGGCGCTTTCGCCCTCTCAGCATTCTTTCCCGTGGTGCCGTACCTCTTCCTCGACGGCAATCCCGCGCTGTTGGCCTCGGTGGGCATGACGGCCACAGCCCTCTTTGGCATGGGCGCATGGCGCGCCTACCTGACCAACGGCAAGGTCTGGCGCAAAGCTATCGAAATGGTGGGTTTTGCAGGCGTGGCCGTGATCGCGGCAAATCTCATCGGACGCCTGGTGGGCATCGGCATCAACTGAGTTACTGGGGCTGCAGCTTCCGTTCCAGTTCCTCCGCCGTGACCAGTCCCTCGAACCGGGCGGATACCCGGCCCTGGGAATCAACCACGAAGAGCCATGGCTCTGTAGGCAGCCGCCATTCCAGCATCTCAGAAGCGGGGACCAGCCTACCGTCGTTTCGAGCAGCGTCCATATCCCACGGCTCGATGTGGATGAAGTGGAAATTGCCTGTGTGGCGCTCCTGAACGCCGGCCACCATGTCCGTCACGGGGCCGCACATCCGACTAACGCAGAACATGGGCGAGCTAAACACCACAACAAAAGGCTTTTCCTCCGCCAGCGCCCCGGCCACCGAGATGTCGTGCAGATGGTCTTCCACCTGACGCGTGGAGACCTCGGAGAAACTCGCGACATCGTGGATGGTCAGATTCTGGGTTGCGGGCACTCGGTCCCCCAACCAAGGCACCACGGATGTCTCCACCACCTGGAAGGCTAGACCTTCGACCTGTGGCTTCGAGCCACCGACGGCTGTAACCGTAAACTGGGCCCGCCAGATCCCCGATTCCTCCAGCACCACCTCGTCCACCACATAGACACCGCGCACTTCGTGATGGCCGTGAGTGGAACCGTCGGCGTGAGTGTGGGGCGTTACCCTAGTAATCTGTCGCCAGACGGCGGTCTCTTCGCCTTTCAAGACTGGCTCCTCCTGGTTAAGAGAGAAGAACTGCACCTGAACAGTAGCGTCTTCAAGCTCCGCTCCGTCCATGTTGCTGAGTCTGAAAGGGAAGCGGTTCCGACCGACCAGGAACTCGGTGGCGGCCAAGATGCCGCTGTAGTGCTGACTAACGCCGTCAGAATTCGCAGGCCCGGACGCTATCTGACCGCCACCTCCACACGCCGCCACCAGAAAGGGCACCAAGACCAAAACACTTGCAAAGCCAATGCGATACTTCAGCCTGTCCTCCTAAACAGCCATATCCAAGGTTTTACGCTCGATGGACCGTTTGGGTTGGATGGTGGGCGGTATTGGACTCGAACCAATGGCCTCCGCGATGTCAACGCGATGCTCTAACCAACTGAGCTAACCGCCCATTACTCAGGGAAAAACCAGTATAGGGCGGCACTTCAAAGCACGTCAACGAACTTCTTGCGAAACCTCGGCGTGCAAACGCATGACTGGCATTGCAGATACCCGCGCTATTCTCAGCGGTTGCCAGCGGTTTTCGCCGATGCTATACTCCGCCGCGCCGGATGGGGGGGGAGGGGACGAACGTGGAGACAACGCTGCCTAAATGTCAGAAGTGCAACCAAGGAGAGTTAGTTCCGTTATCTGACTTTGGAAGTCAAGGTGCCCCCATCCATTTCAAGGCCTGGGTATGCACCAACCCTGACTGCGGATTCAATATAAAAATCCGCAACGGTGACGTCTATCTAAACGAGCCGATCAGCAACGGCGCTTCCCACGTGCCGCGCGTCCGCTAAACCCTTCTTAGCGCCTAACTCCACCCTCATCTGCCGCATCCCGTTCAAGCCCTAGGCCTAGCGACACCCATGGCGCGCACCCATCCCGCCGACATTGGCTCCTGCTGTCCTCAACTCACGCAGAGCCGACAGGCTGGGGCGTCGGGCCACCCTTCTTCACCGGGGTTGGCACCAGCAAGACAATCACGATGGCGATGAACATCCCCGCGACAAACACCGAGAAGGGCCACGAGTAGCTACCGGTAATGCTAAAGGCGATTCCCGCCATCAGCGCACCTGACCCTGAAACGACGACTTGGATGGGCGTCACAAAGCCTTGAATGGCACCCGCCGAACTCCGCCCGAAGTAGTTGGCGAAAGCGAGCCGCGTCACTAGGGTGAACCCCCCGAACCCCAGACCCATGAGTATCCCCGTGGGCACCACCATCCATGGCGAACTGACCAGCATGAGCATCACCACGAAACCGATCAGCACCAAGGTGGAGGTGCCAAAGAGGTAGCGCGTGTGGATGCGGTCGGCCACAGGCCCCCAGAAAAACCCGCTCAAGGTCATGGCAGTACCTCCCAGAGTAAAGGTTATCGCCGCCTGGGTCACCGAAAGCCCCTGCTGCTCCAGGTGTGGCACCATGTGAACCGTCACGCCATTGGTGGCGATCCCCTGCAACGCCATGCCCATCACTAGCACCCACAGCGTGGGAGTCCTAATTGCCTCGGCCAGGGTCCACTGCACCTCGGTCCCGGCGGACCTCCCCAGCGTGGAAATCCGTTGGGCCTCCTCCTCAGTGCGGTCACCATCCACCTGCTGCCCCACATCCTCGGGACGGGCCGTCAAGAGCAACCAACTGGCCGGAACTGCCATGACAAAGGTAATGATGCCGATCGTGACCCACGCCACCCTCCACCCCTGCTGCTCCATGACCACTGCC
>CAUZHS010000030.1:0-13602 GCA_963579845.1 Dehalococcoidia bacterium
GAGCAATCCGGCTCACGAACCCCCTGTGGGATGTGCAGGAACTGGCTGCCATTTTGTTGCCCAGCGCTATCGGCTACGCCCTAGGGTCGCTCCTGGGGCGGCTGGGAGGGGACGCAGAGGCAGACGATGTTGCCGATGCCATACGGCAGGTGTTTTTGGCGCTTACCCAGCGTGCTGCCCGGATGGGCCCAGCCGTGCTCTCCCGCCTGGCCGGCATCACCGCAGGTGGGCTGGAGGGCTTGGCGGAATTGTTCGCGGGTTTGGCCGAAACCGCCCAGGCCACTCAACCCTCCCCGAGTGCCTTTGATCACAGCCACCTCAACACGCGGTTGGAGCGGCCCCGGCCCTTGGGGAAGCCCCGCTCCTCCGCACCCTTAGACTCCGGAGAAATCGATCGGCTACTGGGTGCGGATGGGCCCTTCAGCAGGCGATTCCCGCACTTCCAGCCGAGACCTGAGCAGGTGGCCATGGCTCAGGCCGTAGCCGAGGCTCTGAGTCAGGCCGACGCCGAAACCCCGCACCGGCTGTTGGTCGAGGGGGGCACCGGGACCGGTAAGTCAGTAGCCTATCTGCTCCCCGCCGTCCTCTTCTCGCTGCGCAACAACGCGCGTGTAGTGATATCCACCCACACGATCAACCTCCAGGAGCAGCTGGTCCAGAAGGATATTCCCGCCCTTCTGAAGGCCTTGGCCGATGTGCCCGGTCTCGACCTCTCTCGCTTTCGCTATACCCAGCTCAAGGGGAAGGCCAACTACCTGTGCGTGCGCCGCTGGGACCGGCTGGCCGCGGCGGGCCCTGCCTCCGGCGAAGAGGCGCGTCTTCTGGCCAAGACCCTGGTCTGGATGGAGGAGACCGAATCAGGTGACCGGGCCGAAGTCCAACTGCGGGGACGTGAGATCTCGTTGTGGGACAGGCTTTCCGCCGCCGCATTCAGTACCTGTCCCGGTATGAGGGAGGGAGGTTGTTTCTACCGTCACGCTCGGGAACGCGCCGCTGCTTCTCAGCTGGTGGTGGTGAACCATGCACTGCTGCTCTCCGACGCTCTGGTCGGAGGATCGCTGCTGCCTGAATATGACCATCTCATTATTGACGAGGCCCACAACTTGGAGGACGAGGCCACACGCCAATTTGGATTCCACGTCTCCCAGTTCACTGTGGACGAAATTGCCGACCGGCTTTTGGGCATCGTACAGGGTCTTGGCGCTGCGTTGCGGGTCGCCAAGCTGGAAGAGGAGAGGGGGGCGGCGCTCCATCGCTCCATTGACGAGGCCCAGATGGCCCTCCAACGGGTCCGCGGCTATTGGACGGAAGTCGCCGGCGGCCTCGGCGCTTTCTCCGAGTCTTTCCGATCATCTCCTGCCGACGATGAAGGGAGTTTGCGTATCACCAGCGGCTCTCGGTCCCAGCCGGCTTGGTCAGACCTGGAGCTCCTTTGGGATAACTACGACCGTGCGTTGGCGGAGACTGGTCACCGCGCTAATGCGCTCCTCCGTAGCGTGGAGCAACTGCCCGAAGGAGCGCTGCCCGGTGCGGAGGAGGTGGTATTGGACCTGGGTGATTGGCTGGGGCGTGAGGAGGAGGTTCGGGAGCATATCGCCGGGTTCGTAGCCCATCCGGACCAGTCGATGGTCTATTGGATTGATCGTTCCGGCGGTCCGGCGAGTATGAACGGTGCACCCTTGGAGGTGGGAGGCCGGTTGCAGGATCTCCTTTTTACCAACCGCTCCGGCGTGGTCCTCACCAGCGCAACTCTGACGGTGAGAGACCAGTTTACCCACCTTCGCAGGAGGCTTGGATTCGAGGAGGCCGATGAGCTTCGGCTGGGGTCGCCCTTCGACTACGAGCGGGCCGCATTGCTCTGTTTGCCGATCGGGATGCCGGAGCCCAACGAGCCGGGCTATCAGGAAGCTCTCTCGATAGCGGTGCGCGACCTGGCACTCGGCGCCGGTGGTTACACTATGGCACTGTTCACTTCCCACGCGGCGGTCCGGGCGACAGCTCAGGCGATCCGAGGGAGCATGAAGGGCATTGAGGTGTTGGCCCAAGGAATCGACGGGCCACCTCAGCAGCTCCTCCGCCGCTTTCAGGCCGACCCCCGCGCCGTGCTCCTGGGCACCGCCAGCTTCTGGGAGGGGGTGGACGTGGGCAACAGCGCCTTGAAGGTGCTCATCGTCGCACGGTTGCCCTTCAACGTGCCCACGGACCCCGTCTTCGCCGCCCGCTCCGAGCAGTATGAACAACCCTTTATTCAGTATGCCGTTCCCCAGGCTGTCCTGCGATTTCGGCAGGGGTTCGGTCGGCTTATCCGAGGCAAGGATGACCGTGGCGCTGTGGTGGTGCTCGATAGCCGTCTTACCGGCAAGTCCTACGGCGGCTGGTTTCTGGCCTCGCTCCCCTCTCCAACCCGTTTCCAGAGCCCCATGGACCAGGTGGCGAGTGAGGTTCGGCGCTGGCTGGAGGCAGTCCCATGAACACGCCTGTCTATATTGCAATCGACCAGCCCCTGGACTTAGGGACTACACTGAACTCCGGTCAATGCTTTCGCTGGCGCTCCGAGCCTGACGGGTTGTGGCTAGGTGTCCTCGGTCCCGATGTGGTGAGGCTCTGGATGTATGGCGATACGTTGGGCATCGAAAGCGCACCGGCAGCGCCCGGTGACATGGTCGAGGAAATTACCGCCTACCTGCGGTTGGACGATGACCTCCCCACCATCCAAAAGGGGTTGTCCAGCGATGCCCACGTGAACGAGGGGATTCGTCGATATCCAGGGCTGAGACTGCTTCGGCAAGACCCCTGGGAGACCCTGGCCACCTTCATCCTGTCCTCCGTTTCCAACATTCCCCGGATATCCCGTACAGTAGAACTCATCGCTACCACCTTAGGAGAGCCGGTGGCCCTGGACAGAACGTATCGCCACACCTTTCCAGGGCCGGAGCGACTGGCCGCCGTCGATGAGGCTGAGTTGCGGCGGTTGGGGTGCGGCTTTCGCGCACCCTACTTGCTGCGAGCCGCTCAGGACGTGGCTTCCGGCGCATTGCGCCTGGGGCAGTTGCGCGGTCTGCCCTATGCCGAGACGCTCCCTCTTCTCACAGCGCTTCACGGCGTGGGGGAGAAGGTGGCTGACTGCGTGATGCTCTTTGCCCTGGACCGGATGGAAGCATTTCCGGTCGACCGCTGGGTGCAACGGGCCGTTGCCCAGTGGTACGGCGTGCGCAGCCGCCGCTATGGCGATGTTCGAGATTGGGCATGGGAGCACTTCGGTGCCCATGCTGGCTACGCTAACCAGTACCTCTTCTGGAACGCCCGCCAGCAGCGCCGCGATCAGGCAGCGGAAGGGGATCGCTCTTCACGGTCTGATCCTGAGGCCTAGCCAACCGACAGCACAATCTTCTCGAAGTGATTGCCACTCTCCATGAACTCGCGGGTCTGCCCGAGCGGGAAGGTGCTAGAGATGAGGCTCCGGATGCGCCCAGGAGACATCGGAGCGCTGCTGCCCTGGCCTGCAGTAACACCTCGCCAGGCCCCGGTTTCGGGTCCGGCGCCGCGCCGTAGCTCAGGTCCGAGGCATTGCCGTGCCCTTCGATGAACACCGCTTTCATTGCTGGACCTCCGTCATATGTACTCTCACATGGGCGATCTCGCTTCTACGAGATTTGATGCGCCCATCCACCCTGGCGTCACGGAGCTCGGCCAGCAAACGTCCAATCGACGATCCTTCCGGCACTCCCAGCGCCATCAGGTCATGCCCGCGGAGCGCCGGTCTTATGCCGCTCCAGGAGGTCAGGTAGTGTCGAAGTCGACTGCGGGTCAGCGCTAGCGGGGCCAACGCGGCTACCGAAGCAACGGCCAGCACATCGTGGCCTTCGGCCAGCCTCACGACTTGGTGCGGTTGCAAGGAAGGCTTGCTAAGCTCCCGGACTGCCTCCTTGAGGGATTGGACATTCCGGACGAAGCGTTGTTGGCGGTCGGTGAAGGCCAGACGCTTCACTACCTGCTCGGCTTCCTGCCTGTCCAAGGCGTAGGTGAGTGCGCCAAGAGCAGCCAGCGGGTCTAAACCCCTGCTCCGCGCTGTCCTGAGGGCCTGCGCTACCTGGGGCGTACCCAAGGCCGGATGGATAGCATGAAGTGCGCCAAGCCGGTGCAACCGGATGAGCACTCCCGTGGAATTACTTTCGGAGAGCACACGCTCAAGCTCCCGGCGAATCCGGTGTCCTGAGATTGTTTGTAGGTAGCGGGCGTCCAGGCGTAGCCACCTCAGCGTCAGGCGGTCGATGCCGAAGCCAAGGCGTACCGCATACCGAACGGCCCGAAGTATCCGAGTGGCGTCATCCTCAAAACTACCACGGTGCAGCGCCCGGACCACGCGGCGCTCGATGTCCCGAATCCCATCCTCCGGGTCCAGGACCTGACCCCACGCGGAAGCCCAGAGGGCCAGGGCCAGGGCATTGACAGAGAAATCCCTGCGGGATAAGTCCTCATGAATGGTTCCCTGCGCCACAGTGGGCAACGAACCGGGCCTGGCGTAGCGCTCTGAGCGCGCCGTGGCAAGGTCAATTTCCCGGCCCTCAATCTCCAGCTTTACGGTGCCAAACTGGGAGCGGGAGATAATTTTTCCTGTGCCTCCAACGCCCTGGATGAGCACCTCGGCCATCGCTTCTGCCTCCGTCTCTGAGGCGAGGTCCAAGTCCATCACTGGCCGGCCAAGGAGCCAGTCCCGTACCGAGCCGCCCACCAGGTACAGCAAGGCGCCCTCGGAATAGGCAGCGATACCAAGGCGCTGGAGGAGTGCCTGGTCAAACCGGGATAGGCTGTTGTGGAAGAGATGGGTGGTGCTCATAGGTTGTCGGCCCGGACGCTTTCCGGAAGTATACCAATGCGCGGGGGTTGACCTAATTCAGCACTCTACTGGCTTCGACACCGAGGGTGCGGAGCGGGATGCTGCCGGTGCTATAGGCTGGAGTGCGACCGCCACCTAGTAAATATGTTTACCGGCTGGCCGCGGCATGTGGCGATGCGGTAAGGTGGCGCTGGAGGGCCCTGTAGTGGTGGTCCAAAGCGCTGAGTTGAGCAGGGAGGGGCCCCGTGGCTTCGAGCGCTGGGCCGGACCCCGAGGCGCAATAAGCAGCAGTTAAGGAAATGGAGAGTTCCATGCCAAATTGGGGGCCCAACGTCATCAAACAGTACGAACGGATGGTGGTCTTCACTTTTGGGAACTTCACCGGGGTTCGCGGGCCGGGTATCCGCTGGGTCTGGCCCATTATCAACGGCGGGACTAGCACGGTGGACCTGCGCGAGGAGGCCATACCCATTCCCCGCCAGACGAATATTACCCGGGACAATGCCCCCATCGATATCGACTTCTTCGTGTATATGCAGGTGATGGAAGACCGGCCGGAAGACACCATCTTGAAGATCAGAAATTTCGAGATTGCTGCCCAGGCCCTAGCCATGACCAGCCTGCGGGCAATCATCGGTGAGATGAACCTGGACGATGTGCTCTCCAAGCGTGACGAGATTAACGCCCAGATGCAGGTGAAGCTGGACGTGGTCACCGCCCATTGGGGGGTCAAGGTCACCAGAGTAGAAATTAAGGAAGTGGAGCCGCCCCGGGACGTGCAGGATTCCATGAACCGGCAGCTCACGGCGGAGCGGAATCGCCGGGCCGCTGTCACCGAGGCCGAAGGCCATCGCGACGCGGAGATCAACCGGGCCCAGGGAGAGCGCCAAGCATCCATTCTTCGGGCGGAGGGCGCCAAGCAGGCCAATATTTTAGAGGCCGAGGGCGAGCGGCAGGCCGCCGTTCTTCGCGCTGAAGGTTTCAGCAACGCCATGGAGCGGATCAACGCAGTGGCTAGTCGGGCCGACCACCGGACGATGAGCCTCCAGTACTTCGACACCCTGAAGGAAATCGGGGCGAGTCCGTCCACTAAGTTCATCTTCCCCATGGAATTCACCTCGCTGATCAAGCCCTTCCTGCAGCAGAACGCGGCCAGCGGTGAGGACGGGGGCTCCTAGAGCGACAGACGTAGTGAGGTCAGACGCCGTTGACACACCTTTTGCGAGCGATACAATCAATCTACTTAGATCCATGATTTCGAGAAGGAGAAGTCGGTGACCGACAAATACCAGTTCGATGTGTACTACGACTTCAGGTGACCCTTTGTCTACAATGCAGCCGGGTGGCTGGATCAGGTACGAGAGGTAAAGGGAGACGTCTTTCAGGTCAACTGGAAGCCCTTCTCCTTGGACCAGGTCAATCAGAAGGTAGGGGAGGGCTATAAGGCCTGGGAGGAGCCGGTCACGGATCTTCCCTCCGGTCTGTGGGGTCTCCGGTCCGGAGTGGCAGCGGGACGTCAGGGCGTCGATAAGCTCGGCACCTTCCTGCCTCTGCTGCTGAAGGCCCGCCACGTGGACCGCAAGGATCTGGGGGATAAGGACCTGCTTCGGAGCGTCGCGCAGGAGGCGGGTCTCGATGTCGAGCGCTTCATGGGCGACTTGGAGGACCCTTCAACTCTGGAGGAGGTCGCGGCCAGCCACACCGAGGCGGTCGAGACCCATGGAGTGTTTGGCACGCCCACCTTTGTCTTTGAAGGTGGGGCCAGCGCCTTTCTAAAGCTGGTCAGGCCTAGCGACCCTGAAGATGCTGCCAGGGCTTTTGACTCGCTGATGACCCTCATGAAAGACGCGGCCTTCGTGGGTGAGGTCAAACGCCCTCAGCCACCGTGGCCGAAAGGCCTCTTCCCTGCCAGGTAGGTCGGCCAACAGCGTGTCGAAATTCGACTGGGTCTCGTTGGAACGAGCTTTAGGCGTGCGATTCAACGATCGGTCTCTACTGTCTCAGGCAGTGGTGCACCGCTCCTTTGTCAACGAATACCCGCAGCAGTCTGTGGAAAGCTACGACCGCCTGGAGTATCTAGGCGATGCCTTTTTAGGGTGGGTGGTGGCCGACGAGCTCTATCGCCGGTACCCCGGCCATGCTGAGGGGGCGCTCACGCGAGGCCGGGCCGCGCTCGTTCAGGGGACGAACCTGGCGGGCATCGCACGCTGCATCAATCTGGGCAACTATTTGCGTCTCGGTCTGGGAGAAGAATCCAGCGGTGGCCGCCAGCGTGGCAGCAATCTTGCCGCCGCCCTTGAAGCCGTTTTGGGCGCGGTGCTTCTGGACAGTGGGCCGCTCGCTGCCCGTGCCTTGGTTCTGCGCTGGCTCGGTGAGCAAATGGGACAGTTGGGGGAGCAGGGCGCGCCCCTGGACCCCAAATCGGCGCTCCAAGAGCTGGCGCAGGGTAGGGGGCTGCCGCTGCCTGAATATGTTGTCCTCAACGAGAGTGGCCCACCCCACGCGCGGCACTATATCGTCCAAGTCTTGCTTGATGGGACGCTTATGGGTGAAGGTAGCGGTAAGCGGAAGGTTGAAGCGGAGAAGACCGCCGCGCTCCACGCGCTCCACGCGCTGCTGCACACCCAGCAAGAGTAATGTGGACCCCTCAACGCCTTGTCGCCTCCAGGAGCGGCTGCTACCATCGGTTTCAAGGTTTTATACGCATCCTTGGTCTTGGCAATACGGGGTTGTGTGGTGGAGTCACAGATAGGAACGTTATTCTGAAGAGAAGTTGCAATGGTCTTCCGTTTTCTTCGGCGCAAAGATAAAACCCGCCAAGCTCTGGCCAAGACCCGTTCCGGTTGGGGCGGGGGCATTGGCGCGCTGCTGCAGAGTCGCACGCTCTCCGACGACGGGCTGTGGGAGGAGATGGAGGACACGCTGATTTCGGCGGACCTGGGCGTCGAGACATCGTTGGCCTTAGTCAATACCGTCCGTCAGCGGGTGCGGGACGAGAATATCTCCGGCGCTGATGAAGTGACCGAGTTGTTCAAGGAAGAGATGGCCATTCTGCTCGAGCCGGAGGACAAGACCATCTGGGATTGGTACGACCAGGAAAACCTCTCGGCCAAGCCCTTCGTATTGCTCATAGTGGGTGTGAATGGGGTTGGGAAGACGACGAGCATCGCGAAATTGGCCCATCATTACGGCTTGCTGCACCAGCGGGTCCTCATTGCTGCCGCGGATACCTTTCGCGCCGCCGCGGTGAGCCAACTCCAGGTCTGGGGCGAGCGACTCGGTGTGGATGTGGTCGCGCACCAGCAGGGCGCAGACCCCGGTGCGGTCGCCTACGACGCGTACCAGGCGGCGGTGGCCCGGGACGCCGACGTGCTCATCATCGATACTGCCGGAAGGCTGCATACGAAGGATCCACTTATCGACGAGTTGCGAAAGGTACAGCGGGTCATCCGGCATCTGGAGCCAGCAGCTCCGCACCAGACGCTCTTGGTGCTGGATGCCACCACCGGGCACAATGGCCTGGCCCAGGCGCAGGTCTTCCGAGAGGCGGTGGGTGCCAACGGTGTCTTTTTGGCCAAGCTCGACGGTACGGCCAAGGGCGGCATCGTCGTTGCCATTGCCCGGGAGCTTGCGTTGCCGGTTATCTTCATCGGGACCGGCGAGGGCCTCGAGGACGTATCCTTGTTCAATACGGATGATTTTGTGGACGCCCTCTTCTATGAGCGAAACGATTCCGATTAGTTCAAGGACACGGTGATTTGGTCATGGCCGCCGCGATTTATTGGCTAGTCCTCATCGAACTCCTTGGGCTGCTCGTCTTTCCCATTGCCTATCGAGTCTTCTCCCACATGCCCGACCGAGGCTGGGCCTTCAGCAAGCCCATGGCGGTACTGCTGATGGGCTACGGAGTCTGGCTTATCGGTCTTTCTCACACCATTCCCAATTCCCGTTGGACCGTGCTCCTCGCTCTGGCGGTCCTGACGGGGCTCTCCGGCGCGTCGGCGTACCGGCAGCGCGTCGAAATCACCGCCTTCGTCCGTCGAGAGGCACGGATGCTGCTGACCGCCGAAGCGGTGTTTTTGGCCGTTTTCTTTACTTGGGTGGTCCTGCGCGGGTACATTTCGGTCATCGACCACACCGAGCAGCCCATGGACCTCATGCTTTTGAATTCGGTGGTAACGAGTCCCCACTATCCGCCCAACGACCCCTGGCTCGCTGGCGAGCAGGTGAGCTACTACTATTTCGGCTACCTCATGGCTGGCACGCTGACGATGCTTTCGGGCCTCAGCACGGCGGTAACCTTCAACCTGGCCTTGGCCTCGACGGCGGCTCTGAGCGCCGTTGCCATTTTCGGCGTGACCTCGAACTTGGTCCGGGTAGGCCGTGGAGGTCTCCTTGGTAGCAGCCTTGCTGGGCTTGTGTCGGTCTTCCTGCTGTTGGTCGCCAGCAACCTGGCGGGCACCCTAGAACTGGTGCGGGCGGCCGGGGCTGGCGGCGAAGAGTTTTGGGCCTGGATAGGCATTGATGGACTCGGTGCGCCGAACGGTCCGTCCGGCGACTGGACTCCCGCCGCTGAAGGTTGGTGGTGGTGGACCGCCAGCCGGGTCATTCCGGGCACTATCACGGAGTTCCCTCATTTCAGCCTCATTCTTGGCGACATGCACCCCCATGTGATGTCCCTCCCCTTTGTCCTGCTCGTTGTCGCCCTCGCCATTCAGGTGTACCGCACACCAGGGCTCACCAGCGTCCAGGGATGGAAGGATGCGTGGCCGTTGATGGTGATGGTGCCCCTCGCCACGGGCACACTGGCTGCGATCAACCTGTGGGATCTGCCGTTGGGATTAGCCCTCATGGGAGGAGCGGTGTTGCTCTACGGAGTGCGCCAACTGGGAGTGCCGTCGCTGTTCTTGCCCGCATGGAAAAAAATAGCCGGGTGGAGTCTGATGAGCATAGTGATGTTCCTGGTTTTCCTCAGTGTAGTCCTTCGCAGCTTCGAGGTTTATACTGTGATCCTCATCGTTGCCATTGCGGTTGTTTTGGCCATCGCGCTCTTTTTGCTCATGGGGAAGCTGTATACCCGGCTCAATTTTATCATCGTCCTCATGAGCGTCGGGGCGATTGGACTCTTTGTACCCTTTTACCTCTCCGTTGAAAGCGCTTCCTACCCTTGGAAGCTGGAGGGCTTGGTCACCAGGCCCTTGCACCTGACGCTTATCTGGGGAATGGCGGGTGTCCTGGGTCTTCTGTTCTTGGCCATGCAGACGAGGAAGGTCTTGAAGCCCAGGGGTCCGTGGGGCGTGCGGTTTGGCCTTTCCGCCGCTTTCGCTGGCGCTCCGGTGGTGTTGTGGATTGACGCTGGCCTTGGCGCGCTGGCCTACGAGGTGGTGCTCCTCGCGGTGGTCATGCACCAACTGGGTTTCCGGTGGGCAAAGATCGATGAGGTGCCCATGGCCATCGGTTCCGGCATCTCCAGGCTCTTGCTCCTGACCCTTCTCGTTGTCCTGTTCCTCTACTTTGGTATTACCCAAGGTGACGGTGGCACCTCCGCAGTGTCACGGTTCGTTGTGGTACTACCTATGGTCGCGGTCATCACGCTTAGCATCTACACGGCCTGGACCCTGGCACGGATGGAACCCGCGGAAATACCCTTGGGTGACGGTGTGTCGGGTCCGGCCTCCGATAACTTCGCAGTGCCCGTCCTTGGCATTTTTGCCATCGTTGGGATGCTGGTCATGGGCGCTGAGCTGTTTTACGTCGTGGACGTGTTCGGAGGTGCGCTGCGCCGGATGAATACCGTCTTTAAGCTCTATTACCAGGCGTGGACGCTTATGGCCGTGGTGGGTGGAGTCAGCGTCTATACCATCACCCGAGGTCTGGACCGTTCTCGGCTGCTTGGGCGAGTGGGATTCGGCGTATGGGTGACAGGATTGGTGTTGCTCTTTGGCGGACTGTCCTACTACCCTATAGCCTCCTCTTACGCGCGGGCCTCTGCGGGAAGCGGATTCGAGCTTGATGGTCAAGCGTTCCTGGCCGCGTCCAACCCTGCCGAGTACGAGGCGATTCAGTGGATTAAGGACACACTTCCTAGAGATGCTGTGGTGGTAGAGTCCGCAGTGGTCGCTTGTCCCGGGAACCCCTTCGGCTGCCATTCCTTCACCAGCGCTGGGCGCATTGCCGCGAGCACTGGCCGCCCCACGGTGCTCGGTTGGGAGCAGCATGAACTCCAGTGGCGCAGCTCGCCTAGTCGGTTGGGCACGCGCTCCCAGGATGTTCGCGACCTCTACCAAACTACCGACCCGACCCGGGCCAGGGATTTGTTGGAGGCGTACGATATCGATTACGTTATCCTCGGTTCGCGGGAGCGTCTGGCATACGGTGAGGAGGGCATGGACAAGTTCAGCGAAATCGCGACCCCCGTCTTCAGGACCTCCGACGGGAACGGCCTCTTCACCGTGTACAGGGTGCTGCCATGACTACGGCTGAAATACCATCCCAGGGCGGCTTGCGGGCCCGTTTTCCGATCAATAAGGGTTTTGGAGCGACAGGCCAATCGCTAAAGGGAGCAGGCTCATGGCTGAGCGCGCTTCTGGGCCGGTCGAAGAGATGGTGGGATAGCCTGTCTGGGAGCGGACGTCTGGAACTCCTGCTATGGCTGGTGCTGGTGGCGGTTGCTGCTGGCATGCGGTTCTGGAGCTTGGGGGAGCGGACGCTGCACTACGATGAGCTCCTTCATGCCTATTTCACTTGGATATTCTCCGACGGTGGCGGTGGCTATTCCCATACTCCGGTAACCCATGGCCCTTTCCTATTCCACCTAGGGTATCTCTCCAATCTCATCCTTGGGAGTAGTGATACGGTGGCCCGGTTGGCCCCCGCGCTATTCGGCACAGCTCTAGTGGCGATGCTTGCCCTCTTGCGCAAAGAGATGGGACGCATCGGGGCGTTTATGGCGGGGTTGCTGCTGACCGTCTCCCCGTCCATTCTCTACTTCAGCCGGTTCATGCGGAACGATATCTACATGGCCGTGTGGATGCTGGGTCTTGTCATCATTATGTGGCGGTATATGGAGCGCCCCCGGTTTGGCCTTCTCGTCGCCTGGGCTGCGCTATGGGCCCTCTCCTTTGCCACAAAGGAGTCCTCCTTTATCAACGCCGGAATCATGGGTTTCGCCCTGTTCATAATGGCTTTGCCGGACATTGCCCGTTGGGTCCAGGGCCGAATACCTTTAGCACATTTCTCCTCACCCGCAGTCCTCTTGCTGGTGCTGGTTACCCTCACCGCGCCGCTCTTCACACCGGCCCTCGGTCTGGTCCAGCGGTTCCTCGGCATCGTGCTGGTGAACCGCGACCCCAGCGACCCCATGGCAGAAACCCTGCGTATCGCCTCCGTGGAGACGGGGGCTCCCGCTGGCGGAGGACTTTACGTGGCTGTGTTTATTGTCATCGCCCTGTTTGCTTTGATGGTCGCCGTCGGACTGTCCTGGAACTGGCGCCGGTGGTTGCTGCTCATTGTGGTCTTCATGGCCATTTGGGTTCCTTTGCACACCACCTTCTTCACCAACGGCGAGGGCTTCTTCACTGGACTGTGGGGTTCCTTGGGATACTGGATTACCCAGCAACCGGTGGAACGTGCAGGACAGCCCTGGTATTTCTACATCCTCCTCACCGCTAATTATGAGTTTCTCATCGCCGTCACCGCCTTGGCCGGTTCGGCCTTCCTGCTCTGGCGAGGATGCTTATTCGATCGCTTTCTCATCTACTGGGCGCTGACCACTTTTCTGGCCTTCACCTATGCGGGGGAGAAGATGCCCTGGCTTCAGGTCGGGATAACGCTGCCCATGGCCCTGGTGGCTGGCCGGTCCATCGGGTCGCTCATCGCATGGTTGCCGTGGCCCTTAATCCAGCTTCGGTACTTCGGTGCCGTTGGCGCCGCGGGGGCTCTGCTGCTCTTCTCTGGCGTGCTCCTCCTCCTCCTGGTGGTGAACGAATCCGGCTTTTTGGGTGCACGCTGGTTTTGGCTTGCGTTACTAGGCACCATCCTTCCGATTGCCGTCGCTGTTGTCATCTCCACCGGCTACCGCTGGTCGCGCCTGGGTGACCTGGCCCTGGCCCGGATATCCCAAGGCGCCGAGTGGAGCGGAGGAAGAATAACGCTCAGCGGCATGTCGTTAGGCGGCCTCGTCCTACTGCTGGGGATGACCGTTTTTGTGGCCGGCCGTGCCAGCTACACCGACTTCCAGGAGCCATCAGAGCTTTTGGTCTATTCGCAAACGGGCCAGGAGACAGCGGCAATAAACCAGCGCATCAGCAATATCGCAGAGGCTTCGGGGAAAGGGACAGAGGGACTCCGGGTCTTGGTTGGCCAGTCGGACAGCTTCGGCTGGCAGTGGAAGTGGTACCTACGAGACTACGCGCAGATTGATGAGCGATTCCTGAACAATGACCGGCTCACCGGCCCACCCGATGCCGATATCGTCCTGATCAACAAGGCGGTTGAAGGGCGCAGCGTACAGAAACTTGAAGGGTTCACGAGGGTTGGTGAGTTCAGTTACCTGTGGTGGTTCCCCAACGCAGCCTTCGATGGCATCACACCGGGCACACTGGCATCGGACCTGACCAGCCGAGAGGGGTGGCAGGCGGCCCTGGATTACTTTTTCAACCGGAACTTCGAGACCAATATGCATCGCTCCTTGGGGGTTATGTACGTCGCCGACGAGTACGCCTCCATCGAATAGAAGGCCCCGCCTCGCCCGTCTCTGATCCCCT
>CAUZHS010000031.1:0-13460 GCA_963579845.1 Dehalococcoidia bacterium
CGCAACCTCAGCATCATTGGCGGCGGTGGAGGGTTGACCCGCGAGGAGATGGAAGCAGTTTTTTCGAAGTTTGGTGACGATACTTTCAAACCTACCCTAGATAGAACGTGGCCGCTGGAGCAAGCTGCTGAGGCACACCGGTACTTAGAAGGCCGGAAGGTGCGCGGTAAAGTGGCCCTTACGGTAGGCTAGCTATTGGAGGTTTCCTCCGGTGCCAAGCTCTGCTAGATTGCAGGTAATCAAGATAGTGGGCAGCATTGCAAGACAAGGGGAGGTGTTATGAGCGCACGGTGGGAGCAGCTGAACGTCGACAACAGTCCCATGGACATCTACTTGGATGAACCGCAAGGCGAGGGTCCGCACCCTGCCGTAGTGGTCATCATGCACGGCCCTGGACTCGATACCTTCACCCAGACCACGGCGAGCCGACTGGCGGAACAGGGCTATGTGGTTGCCGCTCCTAATATGTTCCACCACATGAGCGACTACGATGCGAGGAAGCCTGCCGAGGAGCAGCGCCGGCCTCAGGGTGCGCCCAGCCGCGTCGCTGAGCTTAACGACCCCCACGTCGTCGCCGACGTCAATGCCACGGTGGCCTATCTGCGGGGCATGCCCCAGGTTGGTAGCTCGCCCATCGGCATCACTGGCTTCTGCATGGGTGGCCGCGTTAGCTTCCTGATGGCTGCGGTCAGCGGCGAGTTCAGCGCTGCGGCGCCCTTCTACGGTGGGAACACGATGGCTCTGTGGGGCGACGGAAAAATTACGCCCTTCGACCAGTTTGCCCAGGTATCCTGCCCCATCCTGGCCTTCTTTGGCGAAGACGACGCCAACCCCTCGCCGGACGATATGCAAAAGCTGGATGCCGAGCTCAGCAGTCGAGGTAAAGCCCACGAGTTCCATTCCTATCCAGGCGCGGGCCACAGTTTCATGAGTTTCGACAACCCGAACTCGTACCGCGAAGAGGCGGCCAAGGACGCTTGGGATCGACTCACCGCTTTCTTCGATGCGCACCTCAAGGCGAGCTAGGCAGACTGGGAGAGTGGTCATGGCCCGGTCGATGGCGGGGCTCTCCCTAGAGCGGGATTCGGCCCAGGCAGGAGTGGAGATGTTTGAAGGGTTCGGCGTCCTGCCTGAGCGCGTTTTGCCCTCTTCGCGGTGTTCGAAAACTCGCGATTAGTCGGAGCTTGCGCTCTAGGGGGTCAAGAATTTCGCCTTTGGGGGTGCGGAACGAGGGCCGGAGACGCAGGGCGCCGGTTCAAGAAAACCAAGACCGCCCCGATGGCCATCGGCCCCATGCCCACGAGCCATGCGGAGGGGTAGGAGCCGGTCAGATCGCGCATGATTCCGGCGATGGGAGTGCCAAGGGCGCTGAAGAGCAGTGTAATCGGGAACGCCGCGCCGCGAATACTGCCGATGTTGGCACGCCCAAAGTAGCTGGGCCAGACGGCGTTCTGGGAGCCGATGTTCATGCCCATGCCTAAGCCAAAGACGAAATTGGCCAAAAACATGCCGGGCACCGTTGGGAAGGCAGCGGCGATGCCCAAGGACGCCACCAGCAACGTGATGCCCAGCGCTCCCAAATAGCGCAGAGTGATCCTGTCGATGAAGGGGGTCAGGGCCAAGGTGACGATCACGACCAGCAGTGCGTCGGTAGCGGCCCCCAGCGACGCTACGGTGGGTGCGATGCCCTGCTCGATGAAGTAGTCGATCCGGAAAAAGACGAAGCTGATGGCGCCGAACATACCCATGCCATACCCTATGCTCATCAGCCAAAAAGCACGAGTGCGCATCGCTTGGTGGCGAGTCCACGGGTACTCCTCTGGTTGGGGGCGTCGTTCTTTCGGTGTGGGTTCCAGTTTCAAGTCCGGGGGGCCGTCCTCGGGCACATCGCCGTCGGGATGGAGTCCCATGTCCTCAGGTCGCCGTCGGATGAGGCCGACGCCGATGGTGCTGACTATGGTCCCTCCAACGACGCCCAAGACCAGCCATGTGGTACGCCAGCCCAACTGCTCAATCATCACGGCGGTGAGGGGCAGGGTGGCCAAGAGGGCCAGCGGCCCTCCGACGAAGGTCAAGGATAACGCCTTCCCTCGTTTTCGCACGAACCAGTGGCTGATGGGGACCTGCGAATAGAGCGAAAGCCCTCCCTGCATGCCGATAAGCCCTATTAGGCCCATCAGCGCCACCATCTGCCAGGTGGCGCTCACTCGCGATAGGCCAATCAGTGCCAGCCCTAAGAAAAGCCCGGCCAAGGCCAGGGCGAGACGGGCGCCCCGGCGGTCCAGAAGCCGTCCGATGAAGGGTGCGGAGATACCCGAACCTATGGTACGGACCGTGGTGGCCAACCCGAACATGGTCCTGTTTATTCCGAGGTCCGTGCTCATGGGGCCGATGAACAGCCCGAAATTCACTGCGCCCATCGACATATTCACCGCTCCTACGAGGCTGAGGGCAGCAACGATAATCCATCCGTAATAGATTTGAGAGCGGCCCTTGGGTGGGGCTACATGGTCCAAAGAAGACCTGCCTGGATTAGGGGTCACTGATGACGGGGTAGACATAGAAAGGCCGATGCAGTTGTGGCCATTATACGGTCGCAGCGCGGGCGTCGGGTGTATGGACCTTGGAGGCCAAGGTCAGGGAGGGAGACTAGCCGAGGCCGCGCTCCACGATGCCGATGGGTTCGATTACCATCCGTAGGCGGTCTGCCCCTGGCTGATGTCCCTGGTAGCGCTCATTGCCCGTATACTTTCGCGCGAGCACATCGATGTGCTCGTCGGCCCCTTCGGTGGTAATCTCCTTCACCTTCCCGCGGACCCACAGACAGCGGTAGGCGTTGTCCATGCCCATGATAGAGACGGCCACTCGCCCATCGCGCTTCAGGTTGTTGGTCTTCACCCGTCCCGAAGCCGTATTGATTAGGATATTCGTCCCATCGCTGTTCACCCATACCGGAGTCACCTGGGGGGAGCCGTCCTTCATCAATGTGGCCACGTGGGCATAGACCTTCTCGTCCAAAAAGCTGAGGGCTGCGGGAGAAAGCTTGACGGGCACTGTTGTCCTCCTGATGGAATGATGAGAGCCAGTACCCAGCCTCGCTGCGGAGAATCCTAAAAAGGCTCGTCCCGTTGTGAATGCCGGACACGACTAGGGAGTGGCGAATAGGAGGGGAATCAAAAGGCCAGGGATATCGTCGTGGATATCCCCGGCCTTTTAGAGACATGGCGTCTGGGATTATGTAACGTCAGACATCTTCTTTCCGATGATGTTCAGTCCCGTGCCACAAACGGCACAGGTGCCCTTGATGATGGGCTTATTGTTCTTCGTTGTCTCTTCCCGTGGGTTCTGCATGTCCCGCTTCTCTCGGCACTTCACACAATACGCTTGCATATAATCACTCCTGCACGCTCGAAATTACCGTTCAGGCCCTACTTCTATCCTATAGGCCCATACGTACGCAAGTAACATGGTATGCACCTAGAGCGGAGAGGTATAGGCGTTTGTATCTCGATTTAGAGGCTTTTGCGCATCGAGATATGGGAAATACCGGCTTCTAGGAATACCTGGCCGTGGGCGATATAGCCGAATTTTTCATAAAAGGCGCGGACGCTCGTCTGCGCGTGAAGCAGCACGGAAGCCTTCCCCTGCAGGCGGGCCTGGTCTTCGAGACAGGCGAGAACCTTGGCACCCAGGCCTTGGCCTCGCAGGGCAGTGGTCACCGCCATGCGGCCGAGGCGCACCTGGTCGGACGTTTCGTCCAGGAGCAGCCTTCCCGTGGCGACCACTTCGCCGCTTTGCAGCGCAATCACATGGGTCGCCGTGGCGTCGAAGACATCCTGCTCCATTTCTAAGGGCACGCCCTGCTCCTCCACGAAGACCTGGACACGGACAGCCCATGCGCCCTGCATGTCCTGCGCAGATGCCACTGGACGTACATCCATGTCCATTAGCTCGTCACTCCCTCTAATCCAGGGGATGGGCGCCATCTAATATGGCCGTGATGTGGTCGGCTAATCGGTGACGGAGCCGTGGCCCCATCTCGGTCACGATGCGCGCTGAGGCGAAGGACCCCAGTGTGCCCGCCTGGGCCGCGCTTAAGCCCTGCGAGAGGCCGTGGAGCACTCCTGCCGCATACACATCCCCCGCGCCGGTGGTATCCACCACAGGTACGGTATAACCCGCCACTGAAGTGACCTCCCCGTGGTTCCAGATGACGGAACCATCCTTGCCGCAGGTCATGAACACCATCGCGCAGTCCTTGGCCACGGTCTCCAGGGCCGTCATACGGTCATCGGTGCCCGCGTAGGCCATAGCCTCCTGCTCGTTGCAGAAGACGGCCTCCACGTATTCGCGGGTCACCCGCCGGAACTCGTTACGAAAGCCCTGCACCATCGCAGGGTCCGAGAAGCTGAAGGCCACCGGCACCTTGGCCGAGCGCGCCAGTTCCATGGCCTGCTCGGCTGCGGAGGCAGGTGTGGGGTCGCCCCAGAGATACCCCTCAACGTAGAGCATTCTGCTTTGGGCGATACGCTCTGGGTGGATATCTGCTGCGGTCAGCGTGGTGGAGCTGCCCAAGCTGGTTTGCATCGTTCGCTCCCCGTCCGGAGTGACCAACACCAAGCACGTGCCCGTCGGTCCGTCAGCCGCGTCCACATCGAACTCCACCCCGACCTCGGCCATGCTCTCACGGTACAGCGTGCCGCGCCTATCGCTGCCCACCTTGCCGGAGTAGAAGGCCCGCCCGCCGAATTGGGCGAGCCCCACCATCGTATTCGCAGCGGAGCCGCCGGCTGCGCCCATCTGCTTATGGCCGCTCAACGCATCCAACAGCACATATTGTTCCTGAGTCGTCACCAGGGCCATCTGCCCTTTTGTGAGCTCCCTGGATGAGAGGAACCCATCGTCGACCTGCACCTAGGTGTCCACAAGCGCGTTGCCCACACCGTAAACGTCGTATTTTCGTTCCACCAGATTTTGACCCGTCTCCAGAGAGTAAGATTCTGATTCGGCACGGTACTATGGCATGCGCGGGGCCGTCAACGCCGCCCAGCGCATTGACACCACCTAAAGAGGCCTATAGACTCTTCTAGCTCTTACAGTCTAGGTTTCGCTTTGGTTGGATTGAGCATAGATTCCAGATGGTTACAGGTTTTAGTTACCAACGCATATAGGTGAGCATGTACGGCGATCGTCGGCCCCAATTCGACCCAGACCAAGTCCTGCGGAATCTCCAGCAGGGCTGGTCAAGTTTTCGCGGTAAGCTTCCCGCTGGCGGAGTGCCGATTATTGTTGTCGCCATCGTCTCCCTCATCGGCCTTATTTGGGCGGCCTCAGGCTTCTACACCGTCGGGCCGTCGGAACAGGCGGCATTGCGCCTGTTTGGTGAGTTCCGAGGGACGCAGGGTACGGGTCTTCACTGGTACTTCCCCGCACCCGTAGGGACTACCAACGTCGAAGCGGTTCAGGAAACGAAGACCTTGGAGTTGGGCTTCCGTGGCACCCGAGATGTGCCCGTCGAGGCGGAGATGATTACCGGCGACCTGAATATCGTCGATGTCCAACTGGTGGTTCAGTATCGCATTGCTGATTTGCAAGCGTTCCTCTTTCTTGTTGATGACCCTGGTGAAGTCGACCGGAGTATCGGAGAGGGGCGGCCAGAGGGCCGCACGCTGAGAGATGCCACCGAGGCTGCCTTGCGCCAGGTGGTCGGCCAACGTAGCATTGACGATCCGTTGAGGGTCTCCAAGGAAGCCGTCCAGGTGGATACCCAGATACTGCTCCAAAGAATCTTGGATGAATACGGCACTGGTATCGAGATTCTCTCGGTCCAGCTTCAGACCGTCCGTCCTCCCGATGCCGTCCGGGACGCCTTCGACGACGTGAACCGGGCCCGGGTGGACAAGGAGACCAACATCAACCAGGCGCTGGCATACGAACAGGATCGAATCCCGAGGGCCAATGGTGCCGCACAGACCGTGATCCAGGCGGCTGAAGCCTTCAAACAGGCCCGCATTGAGAGAGCTGAGGGTGAAGCGCAGCAGTTCGGTGACATTCAGGCGGAGTACGCCAAGTCGCCAGTGGTCACGAGGCAGCGCCTTTACCTGGAGGCCTTGGAAGATATTTTGCCCGGTATTACGCTCTTCGTTATCGACCCCTCTGCTGCAGGAGGCGTCTTGCCCTTCCTACCTCTGACGCCTGGCGGCGTGCTGACATCGGGTGGTGGATAGATGAAACGCTTTTCACTCATAAGTTTCTTGGTGATGGTCGTTCTAGCGGTCATCGTCATCCCACAAACCCTCTTCACCGTCGACGAAACCAAGTGGATTGTGATTACGCGCTTTGGAGAGATTCGCCGCGTTATCAGCGAGCCCGGGCTCAATGCGAAGGTCCCCTTCATTGATACGGTGAACCCCCTGGATAACCGCGTGCTCCGGATTGACGTGGTCCCCACCAGCATGCCCGACGTGGAGAACCAATTCCTAGAAATCGATGCGTATGCCCGCTACAGAATAGTCGACCCTCAGAAGTTCTTGGAGAAATTGATTAACCAGAATACCGCTGAATCCCGGCTAGGTCAGATTATCATCTCCCAGTTGCGTGCGGAGATAGGCCAGCGGACCCAGCCTGAAATCATCGGTGGGACTCTGTTGGGGATTGAAGACGACAGGACCCTGGTGGAACCCAGCCTCAATGCCAATGGCGTCGCAACTAGAGAGGGCATCACGCGGGAGATCGTCCTTAGAGCGGATGCCGTGGTCAAATCCCCTGAGAATGACTTTGGCGTCGAGATTATCGACGTGCGGATTAAACGTGCCGATTTCCCAGGGGCCACTCAAGAGACCATCTTTAACCGCATGCGCTCCGAGCGTGCGGTGCAGGCAGACAAACTTCGCGCCGAGGGCCAGCAGGAGTTCCTGACCAGGGTCGCCGGTGTTGACCGGCTGGTGGAGGTTATTGCTGCGACAGCAGATAGGGAAAGCAATGAGCTTCGTGGTGAAGGTGAGGCCGAAGCGATTTCCATCTTGGCTGAGGCCTTGGAGCGGGATTCCGACTTCTTCGTCTTCCTACGTACCTTGGAGGCCTATAAGGTGTTCCTGACGAACCAGACCACAGCGGTCCTCTCAGCTGATAGCCCTCTCTTCCAATACCTCCAAGCCCCCACTCAGTCCTTCGACCCGCAGGTTGGGGGGCGGCCGACTGAGTGAGCGGCCAGACGCACCTAGCCACACTTAAGTAATAGTAAAGAGAAAGGGCTCTCCAGTTGGAGAGCCCTTTCTCTTGGTCGGGGGAGTTCAGAGCCAGAAACGACTTGCTTACGGAGTCGCGTAACTTGCACTCCCCTCGCGAATGAATTAAGGACTTCTAGCCGACGCTCCCTTCCCAGCGTGGGTAGAACCCAGGGCACGCCCTAGGCTGGTATGATAGAAGGCCATGGACCCTCAGCGCATCCGCAACTTCTGCATCATTGCTCATATCGATCACGGTAAGTCCACTCTGGCCGACCGCATGCTGGAACTCACGGGCACCGTCTCTGCGCGGCAACTTCAGGAACAGATGCTGGACTCCATGGACCTGGAACGCGAGCGGGGGATTACCATCAAGGCTCAGGCCGTGCGCATGGATTACCGCCATCCCGACGGAGAAAGTTATCAGTTCAACTTAATCGATACGCCAGGCCATGTGGACTTTAGTTATGAAGTGTCGCGGAGCCTCGCGGCGTGCGAGGGTGCCATGCTGGTCGTGGACGCTACCCAGGGTATTCAAGCCCAGACCCTGGCCAATGTCTATTTGGCGTTGGAGCATGATCTGCAGATCATTCCTGTGGTTAACAAGACCGACCTGCCTTCCGCCGAACCGGAGCGGGTTATTCAGGAGATGCAGCAGGCATTTGGCTTCGACCTCTCAGAGGTGCTCCAGGTATCTGCAAAAGATGGCACGGGCGTGCCCGATCTGCTCGCCGCCGTTGTGGACCGCATCCCTCCGCCCAATGCGACCCCCGGCCACCCGCTTCAAGCCCTGATCTTCGATTCTAAGTACGACTCCTACAAAGGCGTGGTGGCTTATGTGAGGGTGGTGGAAGGTCAGGTGCGTCCCACCGACCGCGTGCGCATGATGGCTACCGGAACCATAGCCGACGTGCTAGAGGTGGGCGCATTCAAGCCACGCATGGACAAGCTCCCGTCCCTCTCGGCGGGTGAGGTGGGCTACCTGGCCACGGGCCTCAAGAATGTGAGCGAGTGTCGGGTGGGCGATACAATTACCCTGGCTAAGGGCGGGAGCGGTGAGGCCCTGGTCGGCTACACGCCACAAAAGCCCATGGTCTTCGCCGGACTCTACCCCGCCGATGGGAACGACTACCATGAGCTGCGTGAGGCGTTGGAGCGCTTACAGCTCAACGATGCGGCTTTGGTCTACGAGCCGGAGCAAAGTCCCGCCTTGGGTCCCGGCTTCCGGTGCGGCTTTCTGGGCCTGCTGCACATGGAGATTGTTCAGGAGCGCCTGGAGCGCGAATACAGCTTGAACCTCATCGCCACCGCGCCCAGCGTGGGTTACACCGTGCTGATGAACGACGGCTCGGAACGCGAGGTGGACCGCCCCACCGATCTGCCGTCTCCCGGCGAATTCCAGGAGGTCCGCGAGCCCTGGCTGGACGTGAGTATCATCACGCCTTCACGCTTCATCGGCGGCATGATGGATCTTATCAACACGCGGCGCGGCGAGTTCAAGCGCACCGAATATCTGGATTCGGCCATGGTAGGCAGCGGTAACACTGACATGCCCTCGTCCGATCCGCGAGTGCTGCTGGACGCCCGATTGCCTTTGGCTGAGGTGGTGGTGGACTTCTACGACCAGGTCAAGACCCGCAGCCGGGGCTACGCGTCGCTGGACTACTCTATAGCCGCCTCCCGGCCCGCGCCGTTGGTTCGGCTCGATGTGCTGGTGAACGAGGTACCGGTGGACGCGCTTTCGCTCATCGTGCATCGGGACGGTGCCTACCACCAGGGCAGAGGTCTGGTAGAGCGGCTGCGGAGCCTCATCCCGCGGCAACTCTTCGACGTGCCCATCCAGGCGGCCATCGGCAGCCGGGTCATCGCGCGCGAGACGGTACGGGCCATGAGAAAGAACGTGTTGGCCAAGTGCTACGGCGGTGACGTGAGCCGCAAACGCAAGCTCCTGGAGAAGCAGGCGGAGGGCAAGAAGCGGATGAAGCGCATCGGCCAGGTGGAGGTGCCCCAGGAAGCCTTCCTCTCCGTCCTCAAACGGGAGTAGCCTGGAGCGTTAGCGCGCTTGAGCGCTGAGACGCTTTCACAAGCCTAACGCCACTCCTCTGCAAGCCCCTTTACCCATTTCTGTACCTCGTCAGCCATGTCCGGGCGCTCGAGTGCCAGCTCCACTGACGCTTTCAGCAGTCCCAGCGTTGTGCCGCAGTCGAAGCGCTTGGCAGTATAGCGGTAGGCGTGGACTGGCTCGCGCTCGGCCAGCTTGGCGATGCCGTCGGTTAGCTGAAGCTCGCCGATGGCCCCGGGCGTGATGGACTCTAAGCTCTCGAAGATGGCCGGGCTGAAGACGTAGGGGCCGGTGATGGCCAAACGTGAAGGCGTATCCTCCACGGCGGGCTTCTCCACCACGTGGGAGAGCCGCCACTCCCGTTCCGAGACCTGCTCTCCGGAGACGATGCCATAGCGGGTAACGTCGACTTCAGGCACCTCAATGACGCCCATGACGCTACCGCGCTGGCTGAACACGTTAAATAACTGGCGCGTTACCGAGGGCGTGCCGATGAGCACCTCGTCGGGCAAATAGACCACGAATGGTTCGTTCCCCACCGCCTTCTTGGCCGTGAGCACGGCATGGCCCAGGCCCAAAGGTTCGCGTTGGCGCACGGCGATGATATCGGCCATGCGTGAGATGCGAACGATCTCCTCTGCCCATGGGCTATTGCGAGCTTCCAACGACCGCTCAAGCTCTGGGGTAAGGTCGAAATAGTCCTCCGTCATGGCTTTGCCCCGGGAGGTGACGATGATAATACGGTCGATACCCGCCTCCACCGCCTGCTCTACGGCATAGTGGATAACGGGCCGGTCGATGAGGGGGAGCATTTCTTTGGGGACCGCCTTGGTGACCGGCAGCATACGTGTGCCGAAGCCGGCGGCGGTGATGACGGCGGTGCGGACAGCCATAATAACTCCTAGTCTATCATAGGGGTGTTCTCGTCCCTTGGGGTCTGCCGGAGGGCGGGGTATCCTTGTCTGACGGGCCTAGTTCGGCCCACCATATTTTGTCAGAAACCCAACGAGACAAAGGAGCAGTGTTTATGAGTGTCGTAAAGATCAACGCCATCGCGGTCCCGGAGGGTGGAGGCCCGGAGCTTGAAAAGCGTTTCGCCGCCCGCGCCAAGGCGGTGGAGGGGATGCCGGGCTTCCAGGGCTTCGAGTTGCTGCGGCCCGTGGAGGGGGAGACCCGCTATTTCGTCTACACCCGCTGGGAGTCCGAGCAGGCCTTCCAGAGTTGGGTGCAGAGCGAGGCATTCCAGCTGGGTCATGCCCAGTCGTCGCAGGCTTCGGCCCAGGCGCCGGTGGGCACCGGATCGGCTCTTCTAGCCTTCGAGGTAGTGGAGCGCGTGGGCTGAAACAGGAGTGATGGGGGCTATGGATTCCGGCATCCTGAACCCCCACAGTGAGTAAGTAGTGTCCAGTATTTCCTGAGCCTCCCGTCGCCCTTGACGCGGGACCTCTGCCTCCGTAGCATGGGTCGCGGTCGTGCTAGATGGGGAGCTAGCGGTGCCCTGAACCCGCAATCCGCTACAGCGGGGTTGAATTCCTCTCCGAGAGCCGGTCCCACCACCTCTGGTCTGGGTGTCGGTGCTGAGAACCGGGCCCTGCGCGGCGGAACACCGTGAACCCCGTCAGGTCCGGAAGGAAGCAGCGGTAAGCGGACAGGTCCGGGTGCCGCAGACCAGCCTGGTTTGAGCCACACCCAATAGGCTACGTGTTGGGTCTCCGGTCCGACGGGAGGTGCACGACCACTTCCTTGGTAATGAAAGGGCAGCAGATCAAATCTGCTGCCCTTTTTCCTGACCTCGTTCCGCTCTCCTTCCTCTCCCACTGGGATAAGGCCAGAATGAGGGCATCCTCCGACAACCCCAGTATGAGCGGTACGTCGCAACGTGGACGCTCTACCCTCCACTCCGTATCATGGTGCCGTTCCACTTGAATCACAGTGAGGCGTTGATGGTACGGCCCAAAAAACAGCTCGGTCAGCACTTTCTCTCCGACCGGAATATCCTGGAGGCTATCGCCGAGGCTGCCCACGTTGGGCCTGACGATGTGGTGATCGAGGTGGGCCCCGGCACCGGTACGCTCACCGAAGTCCTGGCCGAGCGCGCCCAGCGGATAATTGCTGTCGAGCTCGATGCCGAGCTAGTAGGCCCGCTACGGTATCGCATGCCTCCCAATGTGGAGGTGTGCCAAGCTGACGCCCGCCAGATAGATATCGAATCACTTCTGGGGGGCTGCGGGGCATACAAGCTCCTGGGTAACCTGCCTTATTACGCTGCCATGCCCATTCTGCGCCACCTTCTAGAGGGCGCCTGCAAGCCTTCGGTGGCAGTGGTGCTCCTGCAACGCGAGGTGGCCAAGGAAATGTGCGCCAGCCCCGGAGCCATGTCATTGCTTTCGGTGGGCGTTCAGCTGTACGGCAAACCGCGAGTAGTGCGGTTGGTGAGGCCAGGGTCGTTTAACCCTCCGCCCAAGGTCACCTCCGCAGTGGTGGCCATCGACGTTTACGAGCGGCCTGCCCACGGTGTGGAGGATGAGCCGGCCTTTTTCAAGGTGGTGCGAGCCGGATTCAGCGCCCCCCGAAAACAGCTCCGCAACTCTCTATCGGGCGGACTTAGTTTGTCGTCGTCAAAGGCTGAGAGGATGCTGAGCGAAGTGGGGATTGACCCTGCCCGACGAGCCGAGACGCTATCGCTGGGAGAGTGGGCCGCGCTCTATCGGACGTGGCGAGGACGGGAGTAAGAATATGCTACCTAGCTTCAGCCTTCGCGCTCCCGCCAAGATCAACCTTTCCCTGGAGGTACTGGGTCGTCGCGCCGACGGCTATCACGAAGTGCGCACGGTGCTTCAGGCCGTCGATTTGACCGACCGCCTTACCTTCGAGGCTGCCGATGATCTCAACTTGTGGGTGGAGCCTTCTGGCATGATGTCGAGTTTGGCACCAATCGAGGCCAACCTGGTCTTGCGCGCGGCCCGACTATTGCGGAACGAAGCGGGTGTTGCCGCAGGCGCTCGCGTCACCTTGGATAAGAATATCCCCATCGCTGCTGGCCTGGGCGGCGGCTCCAGCAACGCGGCGACGACCCTCCTGGGCCTGCGCCGGCTTTGGGGTGTGGATATCTCTGAGGAGCGGTTGTTGCAACTGGCCGCGAAGCTGGGTGCCGATGTGCCCTTCTTCATCCGTGGCGGCACCGCCTTGGGCACAGGGCGCGGTGACCGGCTGCGCCCGCTCCCGACGAAGCAGGGCCAATGGGCGGCGGTACTCTCTTCCGAGGATGCGACTCCCGAAAACAAGACCGCTCGTCTTTACGGCCTACTGACCGCGGAGCATCACATACCCGAGGCCTCCCACAGCGGATGTCTCATCAGCCGTCTGGAATCGGGCGAATCGTTGACGGACGCACTGTACAACGCCTTCGGCGCCGTTGCCCCCCATGCGCACCCTGGCTACGAAACCATGGCTGAGGCGTTTTGTACGGCGGGTGCAGACGGCGCGATTTTGGCGGGGTCCGGCCCGTCTCTCTTCGCACTTGCCAGTTCAGAGGTTACGGCAAATCAGTGGCGCGAGCGCCTTCAGGCCCAGGGACTCCGCGCCTACGCCGTCCGCTTTCTTTCCGCGTGGAGCCTCGACGGACTTCCCTAGGCGTGATAAAAGCTTTTTTGGCGTGCGTTGACAAGCTCAGCGCAAGCGGGGTTTTGTCACTCCGAGTCCATAGCAGAGCGGTTCCGATTCGTATCGTGATTCCTCGTCCCGATGAGATGGGCGCTCAGAATGCCAGAAATGATACAGGTCTTGGGTGCTAGTCCTAGAGCTCTGATGATTCGGGGCCGAGGACGGTTTTGTTTCCCTCTTCCTTGGGAATGTGGGTAAGTGGGCAGGCCGAAGGGGTTTCGCCTCGGCCTGACTAGGCGCTGCCGCGAGCCCCTTGCGTGAGGGCGAGTCCTGCCGTACGGTGGCGGTACTCATGTCCTCGCCACCCCAGACCGCACGTCTTTTTCGAGTCCATCCGCTGGATACACCTGTTGTCGCCTTGGCCGCGTCGGGAACCCCGGAGGGGCTGAGCGTGCGTGCCATCCGCTTTCAAGGTACTCGTGTGTTGGACCGGCTTGCGTTGACCCTGTCCGCGTCTGGAGATTCCAGTCACGCAGCGCCTATTCAGGCCTTTTTGGGCGATGCCCCCG
>CAUZHS010000032.1:0-13394 GCA_963579845.1 Dehalococcoidia bacterium
TCGGGGGGGGGGGGTGCGACACCCACCCTTTATATCATTGACAGGTGGGAGGGTGGGCTATTTAATCTTTTCCTCGCATTGAGCGAGAAGGGTTACCCAGTCGTCGTCCACAAACGTCTCGCGGACTGCCAAGCCGGCGGCAGCGAAGGCCTGCTCCACATTGCCAGGCCGTTCTTGGAGGATACCCGCAGCCACTAGCCAGCCGTCCGTCTTCAAGGCATCTCGCAGCGCCGGGGCCAGTTCAGCCAGCGCCTTTGCGCTGATATTGGCCAGGACAAGGTCTGCGCTGCCGGTTGGCGCTTCCGTATAAGGCAGGCTCGCGTGGTGACACCGGACCCTGCTCTCGACGCCGTTGGCTCGGACATTGTCGGCGCCAACGCGGTAAGCCACTTCGTCGGTCTCCAGCGCAACCACCGTCCCAGCGCCCAGCTTGGCCGCCGCGATGGCCAGGATGCCCGAACCGGAGCCCACATCTAGTACGCGGGCTCCAGGGGTGATAAGCCGTTCGATGCTGAGCAGGCAGCGCCGGGTGGTGGGGTGGTGGCCCGTGCCGAAAGCCATGCCTGGGTCCACGGTGATGACCACCTCGTCTTTTCTTTGCTGATATTCGTGAAAAGGCGCGGTGATCACCAGATGTTTACTCACATGTAACAGCGGGAAGTGGGCTTTCCACGCCGATTCCCACTCCGCCTGTTGCACCTCGCGGACTTGGAGGGATGGTAGGGAATGGAGATGGCCGAAGAGGCTGATGCCGATGTGAATCATCTCCCGGTTGGGCTGGGAGTCAGGGGTGTTGGGCAGGTAGGTCCTCAGGGTTGGGGTGGACGGACTAGGAGGCTGTTCCCCCTCGTCGGGGTTGAAACCGCCCGGTTCTTCGATGACCACTCCTCCTTCGCCGTAGCGCTGGAACAGCGCGGCCACGGGTTCAACATACTCAGCGGGAACACGGATGCTCATCTCAAGCCAGTTAGCCACGGTGCTGCTAGCTCCGGTGGCCGTTGTTATCGAAGGACTCGTGGAGCTTCTTGAGTAGTTGCTGCTGTTCCTCCGTCAGTTTGCCGGGAGTCGCCACGTGAACCGTCACCAACTCGTCGCCGCGCCGCGACGCCCTCCCCAAATGGGGAATTCCCTTGCCCTTCAACCGGAAGACTGTGTTGGTTTGGGTGCCCGCCGGGACCTTCAACGCCACCGCGCCATCAAGGGTGGGCACCGATACCTCGTCGCCCAACGCCACCTGGGGAAAGGTCAGGTCCAGGTTGTAGAGCAGATCGTCGCCGGAGCGCCTGAACATGGGGTGAGCGGCCACGCGTAGGGAGATGTACAAATCGCCGCTGGATCTGCCTCGCCCGCCCTGGTCTCCCTGTCCGCGAAGCTGGAGATTGATGCGGTCCTCCACACCCGGCGGAACATCCACTCGGATGTCCCTGCGATGCCTTTCGCTCCCTCGGCCGCGGCACTGCTTGCAGGGGTGACTGATGCGTTCCCCGGTACCGCGGCAAACATTGCAGACGCTCTGCTGCACAAACTGGCCGAATATACTTCTATGGGCGCGGCGCACCTGGCCGGCACCTCTGCAGTTTGGGCAGGTCTCAGTGGCATGTCCAGGCTCCGTCCGAGAGCCGTCGCATCGTTCGCAGTTCTCGGAGCGGTCGACCGCGACCTCCTTAGAAGTACCGAAGGCAGCCTCTTCGAAGGTGATGCGGAGCTCCGTTTGGATGTCGTCGCCGGCATAGGAGGGAGTCCGGGTCCGGGTCCCGAAAAAGGAATCGAATACAGAGCCGACTCCGCCCAGTAGGTCTTCGGAGTCGAAGCCGCGCCCAGCTTGGCCGCCGCCTGCCTGTGTGCCCACACCGGCGTGACCGAAGCGGTCGTACTCGGCCCGGCGCTGAGGGTCAGTGAGCACCTGGTAGGCCTCATTGACTTCCTTGAATCGTTCCGCGGCGGCAGGCTCTTTGTTCCGGTCGGGGTGGAACTCCAGCGCCTTTTTACGAAAGGCCTTGCGGACTTCCTCTTCCGTGGCGCCGCGAGGGACGCCGAGTATGTCGTAGTAATCTCGTTTGGTGGTCATGGCCAGCGCTCAGGGGCAACCGTAGGCAAGTTTACAAGCCCTCTGGTTCCCAGGCTATCATGGCCTTGGCCACCCGACAATCAGGGTTTGGTGTTGGTTTGGTCTAGGGTGGCCAAGAGGGCGGAGAGAAACAGGGCGTGGTAACGGACGCTAGCGGTGGATTAGGAGTAGGCCATGCGGGTGTGGCCCAGGGTGCCAATAACGCCGGTTACCACGCCCGGTATTTTGTATTGAGTGAGTACGGCCCCGAAGGGCTGGAGGTTCGCAGAGCGGTGCTCTGCGCCCAGTTGTGGGCCGACTTGGGAGACGCGGCATGGTGCATCACCCGCTCTGCGTAGAAGAGTTAGGCGCGGCCTCCCGGTGGCAGACCACTGCTTTGAGCGCCAACGCAGCACCGGTGCTCTAGAGCGTTAAGGGGCGGTTCCGAATTAATTCCAAAGCACTTTCGCCGCCTGCGCAAGCATCCATTACCGCTCTTAAGTCATTGGGGCTGGCCCAACGGTGCCAAGAAACGAGAAGGTGGAATAAAAAGTGCCCATATAGTCTGGTGGAAGTCTTCATTTACGGGTTGACTCTACGGTTTCCGTAGTGCTACATTCACTGGAATATCATCAATATGGAAAGGGGGCGATACCATGGTCGTGCATCGGGAAGTCAGGACCACGGAGCTACGGAGGACCTACGGATTTGAAGAGGTCGCCATCGTCCCAGGAGATGTCACCACCAACCCTGAGCTGAGTGTAACGGATCTTACGATAGGGCCGTTTTCCTTTTCCACACCCGTTCTGGCTTCGGCCATGGACGCCGTGGCCAATCCTGCCTTCGCTGGCCATATGTCCCGGCTGGGCGGACTCAGCGTCATTAACCTGGAGGGTATCCAGACCCGTTACGACGACCCCACCGATGCCATCGAGGAAATCATCGCCGCGGATAAGGACGACGTGACCACCGTCTTCCAGAGGCTCTACCTTCAGCCCATTCGTGAAGATTTGATTGCCAAGCGCGTTGCCGAGGTTAAAAAGACGGGCGCGGTGTGTGCTGTGTCCCTCACGCCGGCGATGACCAAGAAGTATGCGCCCATGGCGGTGGAAGCGGGCGCTGACATCCTGGTGGTTCAATCGACGGTTACCACCGCCCGCCACATTTCCCGAAGTTACCGAGGGCTGGTGCTCTCGGAGATTATCGCTGAGTTGAAGGTGCCGGTGCTGGTGGGCAACGTGGTTACTTACAGCGCGGCCATGGAGCTCATGGAGCAGGGCATCGACGGGCTGCTAGTGGGCGTGGGGCCCGGCGCTGCATGCACCACCCGCGAGGTGACGGGCATTGGGGTGCCTCAGGTCTCGGGAACGCTGGACTGCGCGGCGGCTCGGGACGATTTCTACGCCAATGGAGGGAAGCATGTGGTCATCATCACCGATGGTGGTATCCGCACCGGTGGTGACCTGTGCAAGGCCTTGGCCGCTGGGGCTGACGGGGTGATGATAGGTACGCCCATGGCGCAGACAGAGGAGGCGCCCGGCAAGGGCTTCAACTGGGGCATGGCCAGCCCACATCCGGCGCTGCCGCGGGGTACCCGCATAAATGTGGGTGTACGGGGTACGTTGGAGGAGGTGCTGCTCGGCCCGAGCCACCGCACCGACGGGACAATGAATTTGATTGGCGCGCTCAAGATTTGCATGAGTTATGTGGGCGCCACGACCATCGCCGAGTTCCACGAGAAGGCGGAGCTAGTGGTTGCTCCCACCATTGCCACCGAGGGTAAGAGCTATCAGCGGGCCGGCCTGATCTAAAGATAACGAGCATGCAAGCTTAAAGCGGCCCCGTCACAGGGGCCGCTTTTTGTTGAGGAGAAAACTGGACCTTGGAGATTGTAGAGCTTGAGTCTGACGAAGAGTCTCGCGATTCCTGCACGGTGATGCGGCAGCTTCGGACCGACCTGTCGGAGGCGGAGTATAGGGCGCTCCTCCAGGCCATGGCTCTTACGGCTACCGGCTATGGAGTTGCGAGACGTGGGACGTACCCTGGTGCTGGCGAGGGTTGCAGTGCTCACGAGCCTCAACGTTTTGCGTCATCTGTGCGTGCATGACTGGGTGACCGCAGGGGTCGTACGCTCTCAGGGTTACGGCACGCGGATGTTGGAGGTGATGGCCTAAAACACCGCCTGTGAATTGTTGGCCCTCTCCTCCAGCTGCCCTCGCAAAGATGCCCACCGCTTCTATGAGTCGCGGAGCGTTGTTCGGCGGGTTGTACGTCTGTGCCAAGGCATTGGAGGCGCCGTAGTCAGGGTTCAAGCGTTGACGGAGCGTTATTCGCCGCCGTATGCTGATGCTTGCCGTCTACCGGTGGAAATCGGAGGCGAGCCTGTTCCGTATAAAGAAAAGTCTGACCGCCCTGTAGCCGCTGGGAGCCGCTGGACCTAGACGGCGTCGATGGGACGTCGCTAGTCATTGGCTTTCAGCGCCCGCGATGCAGCGGGTGTTTTGCGTTTTGCGGGCTGGACAAGGCTACGAGTCTCGACGGCGTTCCCGCTTGGTGAGATGTGCCTGACGCCAAAGGCGCTGCGAGGTCATAGAAGTTGTAGCCGAGGGGAGTGCCAAGAGTTTGGAGCGCGATTGGCGCATTGTTGGTTTGGTTGTGAAGGAGTTAGGGCGATGCGTCTGAGGATTGACCACTTCCAGAAGATGAAAACCGCAAGAGAGCCCATCCCTTGTCTGACTGCCTATGACTACCCCACGGCGCGCATTGCGGATGAGGTTGGTATTCCGCTCATCCTGGTCGGCGATAGCCTAGCCAACGTGGTGCTGGGCTACGACTCCACAGTGTTGGTGACCATGGAGGAGATGTTGCACCACGTGAAGCCGGTGGTGCGCGGAACGGAGCGGGCGCTGGTGGTGGCAGACATGCCTTTTATGAGCTATCAGGTGAGCGAGGATGACGCCCTTCGGAACGCTGGCCGCTTCTTGCAGGAGGGCGACGCCCAGGCGGTGAAGCTGGAGGGAGGGCATCGCTCGGCGCCGACGGTGCAGCGGATGACTGATGCGGGCATTCCGGTCATGGGGCACATCGGGCTGACGCCCCAATCGGTGAATCAACTGGGAGGCTATAAGGTGCAGGGGAGCGGCTTAGCCGCAGCCCGAGATCTGTTGCAGGATGCCTTGGAGCTGGAGCAAGCGGGGGTGTTCGCAGTGGTCTTGGAGACGGTGCCCGCACCCCTGGCCAAGGTCATCACCGACCGGTTGCGTGTGCCTACCATCGGCGTAGGCGCCGGACCCCACTGCGACGGCCAGATCCTCGTGGTGCATGACATGCTGGGTTTCGGCGCATTTCGACCCCGTCACGCCAAGCGCTATGCCGAGGTGGGGGAGGTCATGGGAAACGCCATGCGCTCCTATGTGCAAGAGGTCCAGTCGCACGCCTTCCCCGATGGAAAGCACAGCCACCAGGACTTGGACGAGGGGGTACTTGAGGCGCTTTTGGCCGAAATTGGGCCAGACCGGTGACGGAGCTCGTCACTACGGTCGGGGCGTTCCAGGACTTCTGTCAGCATGCGCGGCGTCCCCTGGCCTTGGTGCCGACCTTGGGCGCGCTCCACGAAGGCCACGCGAGTTTGGTTCGTCAGGCCCGCTCAGACTGCGCTACGGTTGCGGTCAGCGTTTTCGTGAACCCAACGCAGTTCGATGCCAGTCGTGACCTGGAACGATACCCCCGCCCCCTCGAAGAGGACATGGCACTACTTCGGCAGGCGGGGGCCGACATCGTATTCGCCCCTTCAGTGGAGGAGGTTTACCCAGAGGGTTTTGTCACCCTGGTGGAATGCTCCGGGCCTGCGCTCGGTCTGGAGGGCGCGGCGCGGCCGGGCCACTTCCAGGGCGTAACCACGGTAGTGACAAAGCTTCTGGCCATGGCGCAGCCCGACGCTGCATATTTCGGCCAGAAGGATGCCCAACAGTTGGCGGTGGTCAGACGGTTGGTAACGGACCTCAATATCCCTGTAAGGATTCAGGCTGTGTCCACGGTGCGGGAGGCTGACGGCTTGGCCATGAGCAGCCGCAACTCCGCGCTCTCACCGGAAGACCGGGCGGCGGCCCGGGTGGTCTACCGGTCGCTTTCAGCCGTGGTGGACCTGTATGGGAGGGGCCAGATGGAAGCCAGTGAGTTGGAGGCCGGTTGCCGCCATGTCCTGGAGTCGGAACCGCGTATTGATCGCATCGACTACGTGGCGCTGGTGGATCCCATCACCTTTGCTCCGGCGAGTCCAGCGGACGGTAATCCTGTGTTGTTTTTGGTGGCCGTCCGGTTCGGCGACACCCGGCTTCTCGACAACGTCGTACTTGGCGGATGAGTGCTTCTAGCCGTCTAGAAATCCAACCTTTGTCAATGCCGTACTCAGGGCTGAGTGCTAGACTAGGCTTGTTGGTCTTCTCCGGAGGTGAGTATGGAATATTTCCAGAGCTATGAGCGCCCAGACGTTGATGGTCCGGTGATGCTCTTTGCCTTTTCGGGATGGGCCGATGCCGCCGAATCAGCGACGCACGCCCTGCGCTACTTGGTCAAGCGGCTGGGAGCCAAAAAGTTCGCGGCGGTGGACCCCGAGGAGTTTTACAACTTCACCCAAGCGCGTCCACATACTGGGTTCGACAAGCAGGGCGACAGGGAACTTACCTGGCCTGCCAACGAGTTCTTTGCCTGGAAGGGCCAGCCGGCCTATAGCGATGTTGTGATCTTCCTGGGGACCGAGCCGAGTCTGCGGTGGCGGACCTTCTGCGAGCAGCTTGTCGGAGTGGCCAAGGACCTGGGGGTGACGAAAGCGCTGCAGATCGGTGCGCTCCTGGACGCGGTGCCCCACACCCGAGAACCCAGAATCACCGGCACCGCTATGGCTCCGGAGCTCCAAGATCTGCTGCAAGGGGTGGAAGTGCGGCGCTCCCGCTACTCCGGACCCACGGGCATCACTGGCGTGTTCGGTGATGCGCTCCGACGGTCGGATATTCCCTGCGTGAGTCTGTGGGGTCATTCGCCCCACTACCTGCACATTGCGCCGAACCCCAAGGTGACCCTTGGTCTGGTTAAAGCGGTGGAACAGGTGTTGCGGGTCGATATCGACGTGGAACCCTTGCGCTCGCAAGAGAGTAGTTTCGACCTGCGAGTCGCCCAAGCATTGGAAGATGAGCCTGCGTTGAATGAATACGTGAAAAAGCTGGAAAGCCAGTATGACAGACGCAGAGGACGTTCACGCTCCGCCGCGGTGGAAATGCCGGAACCCGATGAGGCAGTTAGGGACACCGAGCACTTCCTGAGGAGTCTGCGGGGTGATACTTCTGCTCAGGGGAATTGAGCCCGGTTCGAAAGGGCAAACGGCCAACGCGAATTGGTTATTTGGGACGGATTTTCTGCCTTGACACCTCTTCCGTCCCGCCCCTATCATGGTCAGTGTCCCCTCTGAATTCCCACTTTTCTAAAAGCCAACCGCGCACCCAGGGGCGGACTTCCGCATCCCATTGTCTCGTCGCCATCTCGCTTGTTTCACCGTCCGTCCTACGACCCGGTGGGGATTTGCGATGCTCCTTTGTTGAATTGCATCTCGTGGAGGTAGATAGCCCCTGATGCCTACAAAGTACATTTTCGTAACAGGTGGAGTGGTCAGCTCAGTGGGGAAGGGCATCAGCACCGCCTCAATAGGCAGGCTCCTTAAGAGCCGGGGTATCAGCGTTTCTGTCCAGAAGCTGGACCCGTACCTCAACGTCGATCCCGGCACGATGTCGCCCTACCAGCACGGTGAGGTGTTTGTCACCATGGACGGCAGTGAGACTGACCTCGACCTAGGCCATTACGAGCGATTCATCGACATTGAGCTGACCAAAAGCTCCAATGTCACCGCTGGCCAGATATACACTAAAGTGATTGCGAAGGAACGTAAGGGTGACTACCTTGGTGGCACCATTCAGTCGGTGCCCCATGTCACTAATGCCATCAAGGACTGCATTTTAGGCTTGGCCGAAGAGTCCAAGGCCGATGTCATCGTAGTTGAGGTGGGCGGGACCGTTGGCGACATCGAAGGCCAGCCCTTTTTGGAGGCAATCCGCCAACTGCGCAGCCAAGTGGGCCGCGACAACGTCTTCTATGTCCACGTCACCTTGCTTCCCTTCATCGGCGCTACGGGGGAACTGAAGACCAAACCCACGCAGCACAGTGTGAAGGAGCTGCGGAGCATCGGCATCCAGCCCGACGCAATCATCTGCAGGGCCGACCTGCCCATTGCAGACGAGATTAAGGATAAAATCGCGCTTTTCTGCGACGTCCCCCGTAACGCGGTGGTGCCCTTGGGCACGGTGCCCAATATCTATCAGGTGCCCCTGATCCTCGAAGAGGAAGGTTTAGGCGATCTTTTGGTGGAAGCGCTGAGTCTGCCTCCCAGTTCCAGAGACATGCACGATTGGAGCGTCATGGTGAAGCGGATGGCAGAGCCCAAGGCTCCGTTGCAGATCGCGGTAGTCGGCAAGTATGCCGATTTGCCCGATGCCTACTTTTCTGTGAGGGAGGCACTTAAACACGCCGGGCTGTACCACGGCCGTGACGTTCAGATTGCATGGATTCAATCTGAGGATGTGGAGAGGGTGGGGCCCCATGAGCTGTTGAGCCAAGCGTCGGGAATTCTGGTTCCCGGTGGATTCGGTAGCCGGGGCATTGAGGGGATGATCCAGGCTGAGCACTACGCCCGGGTCAGCCAGATACCTTACTTGGGCCTTTGTCTGGGCATGCAGGTTATGGTCATCGAGCATGCCAGGGGGCTGCTCCAGCGCGAGGCTGCTAACTCCACAGAGTTCGATTCCAACACCCCGGACCCTGTCATCGACCTGATGCCCGGCCAGCGGGACGTGAGGGAAATGGGGGGGACCATGCGGTTGGGGAATTACCCGTGTGAGCTCAGGGCCAATTCCTTGGCGGCTAAGGCCTACGGAGAGAGTTCCGTTACGGAGCGTCACCGGCATCGGTTCGAATTCAATAATGCGTACCGGGAGCCGCTCCAAGAGGTTGGGCTTCTGTTTAGCGGCCTCTCTCCCGACGGGCGGCTGGTGGAGATTGTCGAGCAGACGGGCCATCCCTTTATGGTAGGCGTCCAGTTCCACCCGGAGTTCCAGTCTCGGCCCCAGGCCCCCCACCCGCTGTTCCGCGATTTCATCGGCGCGGCGGCGGGGGTGTTGCGGGAAGGTGCGCAGCACGTTCTGCCTTTGCAACCGGCAAAGGCAGAACGTGCTGCGCGACCATTCGTTTCGTGAGGACGTTTCCTCTTTGCAAGCTGTGGTGCTTTGTGTCCCCTTACCAAGGGTTCTGTTTTTCGCAGGGGCTTGACGACGGCCAGGCGACTGAGAAATAGGGGGGGTGCATTTTGTAAGAGGGTATGCTATAATGATCCTGGCTACCATCTACTAGATGTTTCTATCGTATGGTACGCCTTCTTCCCCTTACCATCTTGCAACGATTGACTGGCAGCATCTTGTGCCGTAGGTATCGGATTGCCGAGCATGGTGCCAGGCGAAACCTCTTTGATGCGGAGATGCCGTTCCACCGAGTAATACATAAAGTGCAGGTGTGAGATTCCGTATCGGGTGCTTGCCCCGCAAGGGCTCTCGCGGTTCCAACGGTTCCGTACATCTTTAGCATTTACCCAGCAGCCGTTTCCCGACCACTCCAAATAACGCCATTCAACCGACTTGCTCATCCCCACATTCCAGAAAAAGACTATGCCAGTTTCCGGCCATTGGCCGCGTGTAATGCTGGACTTCAACGGAGAGACGTATAGATGAATATTGCCGAGATTGAGGGAAAGTCTGAACAGGAGCTTGCCCAAGACCTCCGGGATTTGGGAGGGGGCAACGGGCGGGAACCTGAAACCATGCTGCGTGATGAGTTGATGTACTCGGTGTTGAATGCCTACGCGGTTAAGGAGGGGTATCAGCTGGCCAGCGGGGTGTTGGATATCATGACGGAGGGCTACGGTTTTCTCCGCCAGAACGGGCGGAGGCCTGGCCAGGGCGATGTCTACGTCTCGCAGTCCCAGGTGCGGCGGTTTGGCCTGCGCACCGGTGACCTGGTTCTGGGGCAGGTGCGCACTCCCAAGGAGTTGGAGCGCTACTACGGCCTGACCCGGGTGGAGGCGGTCAACGGCATGGATCCCGACAAGGCCCGGAGACGTCCTCACTTCGAGAACCTCACGCCTATCTTCCCCGATAAGCAGATGAAACTGGAAGCGGGGAAAGACAACCTGGCCAACCGTATGATTGACCTGCTTTCGCCCGTCGGCAGAGGGCAGCGGGGCATGATCGTCTCCCCACCCAAGGCGGGGAAGACTACGTTACTCAAGTCAATCGCGGCTGGTATCACTCAGAACCACAGCGACGCCCACCTCATGGTGGCCCTTATTGGCGAGCGGCCAGAGGAGGTCACCGACGTTAAGCGCTCGATTAAGGGTGAGGTCTTCAGTTCCACCTTCGACGAGCCGGTGGAGGACCACTGCCGTGTGGCGGAGTTGGCGTTGGAACGGGCCAAGAGGCTGGTGGAGGGAGGGCGCGACGTGGTGATTCTACTCGACAGCATCACCCGGCTTACCCGGGCCTACAACTTGGCCGTTCCCAGCAGCGGCCGCACCCTTTCCGGAGGGATGGACCCTGTGGCGCTCTATCCGCCCAAGCGCTTCTTCGGCGCTGCCCGGAATATCGAAGAGGGCGGAAGCCTCACTATTTTGGCCGCCTGCCTGGTGGATACCGGCAGCCGCATGGACGAGGTGGTTTACGAGGAGTTCAAGGGTACGGGCAACATGGAGTTGCACCTGGACCGGAAACTGGCCGAGCGTCGGACCTTCCCGGCCATCGATATTCAGCGCAGCGGCACCCGGCGCGAGGAGCTGTTGCTGGACGAACTAACCCTGCGTCAGGTGTGGCTGCTACGTCGGATGAGCTCTATGATCGCTTCCGACTCTGTGAACAGCGCCGAAGCCACCGAACGGATCATCGAGCGGCTGAGTCGCACCAAGGATAACCAGGAATTCCTGATCACCCTCACTAAAGAGGTCTAACCTAGACTGCTAGACCCTCTCGTCTTCTTTTGTCATCCTGGGCTTTGCGAAGGGCGCTCTCCCCGATGGAACCACCGGGAGATGCCCCCCCTTCCCCCCCGACTGCGTTGGATTCTATACGAGATGTGGCGTAGCCCTCTGGGTGCCGACCCCAGGATTCTTGACCATCGTACGGGCCTGCATCCGTCCAGGCTAAAGGCCGGGAAGAATTTGGAAAATTGGCCGGAGGATAGGGGGGGGCCTAGCGGGGCGATTGCTGGCTTGAGATGGCGAAAACTTTCTGCCGCATCGGTCTAGCATGTCCCTCCGGCCAAGGTGCGCCGGAAAACCAGCAAAATGGCCTAAGGTGGCCGGAACAACCTATTGACACTCCTAGCTCGTTGACCTATAGTCGTTTCGGTTTAGGGCGTGGCCCTCACCATCGCCTGCTTCCCAGTCATTGCTACGAGGGTTCCTCAAGGAGGAAGCTCTAGTTGCAGACATGGGCACACCCGCACAGTTGCGGGCCAGGTTCTTCGGCCTGAGGACGGCAGCGAGGGTCAGTTCCGAGGCGATGGGGACTAGTCACATAGAAAGAGGAGAGCACTGGCTGCGGCGGAAGACGCTGTGGATTCGTGCGATAACGGCTTGACACAGATACGCTCCTACGATACAAAGTCCGCGGGCTTTACCCCTTTAATAACAAGGGAAGGGGTAATGAGTTCTTTTTCACACGCTATTTCAGCACGCGGGCCCACCTATTCAGCAATTCTGCCGCGCCAGCCATGAGGACATGGCGCGCTACGACCCAGGTAACCAACAACTACCGGTATCCGGTATTATGAAGGGGGTAGTCAGTGAGACTAAAGAGTAGATTTTCGATAGTTAGTATTATTGGAGTACTTGTACTGCTGATGGTCAGCGTTGTGCCGGCATCGGCCGCAGCGGTTTCCGGAACCATCGCATTGGACAAGGCGTTCGCGAGTCCCACTGGTACCGTCACGGTGACAGTGACGGACGCGGACCTCGACACGGTGACCGCGGCTAACCAAACGGTTAGCTTTACGACGGTAGGCGCGGGTGGTAGCCAGGGTTTCACCCTGACTCTCGCCTCGGGAGAAGAGATATCCGGCACACCAGTCGTGCGGAAAAATGACGTCAACGGGACGGTAGTTGATGAAAGCTCTAACTTTGTGATCTCAGTGCACAACGCTGCGACTGGCACCATTTTCATCCAGAGCTTTGTTGACGCTAATGGAGCCGAGGGTGACACCGACACGACCGCTGCTGTTGCTTACAGTGTAGTCATCGACTTTAACAAGGCTGCAAAGCAGACAACTACCGCGAAGATAACCAGCCCCTCAGATGGGACTGGTCTCTCGATAGTGCTTACTGAGAGCACGGTGTCTTCCGGCAAATTCACGAGTACCTTTGTGGTGAGTGCTTCGGCCACTGCCAACGAGAGCGGCGCTGGAGGTAACGGAACGATTCTCGCCGTTGCTGGCCAGACCATCACGGTTAAGTACACTGATGCTGACCCATCAGGGACCCGAACTGCCACGGTGGTCGTTGAAGGCATCAAGCCAGGAGCAGAGGTAATCTCTCCGGCCAACAATGCGTTCGTGGTGGACCTGAGCCCTGACCTGACGGTGAATGTCACGGATGCCGACTCGGCCGTGAAGTCCACTACGATTGCGTTCACCATCGTTAGCGCGGTGGACGATCAAGGGAATTCCCCAACCGTTACGGGTGCGAGCACGGTCACAACTAGTGCAATCACCAACGGTTACAAGGCATCGGTGACCCTAGGCGGGTTTGTAAGTGGAAGGTCCTACAAAGTTGTTTGGAGGGCCACGGGCAGTGACAAGGCTGGCAATACGGGCCAGACCGACTCAGCTCCCGACACCGCAGGGAACCAGGACCACACTCTTATCGTTGATAACAAGGCCCCGAACTTTGCTGGAGCTACCGTTATCACGGGACAGTGGTGGGACGCTAGCAAGACGACGCCAGCTATCGAGACCACCGCAACCAAGGCTTTGAACACCAGCATCGCTGTGGTGCTCCCTGACATCATCTCGGGTGTTAAAGAGGCCCTGGATGCCACTACCGTCTCGGCCTCCGACTTCGAAGTTGACTCGTTGAAGAAGGCGGACGGGACAACCGTTAATGATGTAACTCCTTCTGCTGCTGTGATCCATGCTAAGGCAGCGAATACCATCCTTTTGACGGTCCCGGCGATGGCCGCGGATTCCAAGCCGACAGTCAAGCTTA
>CAUZHS010000033.1:0-12493 GCA_963579845.1 Dehalococcoidia bacterium
CTTGAAATAGACATCTCCCAACGCCCTTTTTTGCACCAGCGACGCCTTTTCCAGAGCGTGAACCACGGGAAAGAGCTTACTTTTATTCAAGAGCTTCGGTGGAACTCCGGTTTCCCCGGAAGTATCCCACACCGCCGCCAGGTCCTCGTGGACTTGGGCTGCCAAACCCAATCGGACGCCAAATTGGCCAAGGCCATCCACTATCAAGGCATTAGCCCCAGCCACCGTAGCTCCCACAGCCAACGCACCGCCGACCAAAGCACCCTGCCGCATTTCGGCGGCCTTTAGATACTGCGTTTCCATGACGTCAATCCGCTCCTGGAAGGTCAATTCCATGTATTGACCTTCGTAGAAGCGCAGGGCTGCGTCGTCCATAGCCCGGATGGCGCTGAGGGTCTGCTCCGGGGCAAGACCACCGACCTCCAGATTCAATATGGCCAAGCGCGCCATTGCGTGAAGGCCGTCGCCGACGTTGATGGCCTGGGCGGGACCCCATATGAACCAGACAGAATCCCTCTTCCCCCTTTGCGGTGCGCCAAGTTGCATATCCTCATGGACTCGAACCGACTCATAGAACAGTTCCGCTGCCGCTGCCGCTGCCGCTGCCGCTGGAGCGGCCCTCTCAGCTGCCTCCACCGAATGCGCGGCTTCAAGGCAAAGTGCGCCATAGAGCCGCGTTGGCTCTATTTGTGGTTCGGGAGTCCCCGACCTATCTACCAATCCCAGTTGGTACTGCATCATGCGGTACAGGGGCAACTCCGGGGTCATGGCCGCATGAAGCACCTGCTGCAGCGCCTCTTCCACTGTTGGCCGGTACTGTTGAAGCGTCTCTGGAAGCTCCACATTCCTCCATAGGCCGGGGGATGATGGCAAACCCCAGCCTTCGTTTAGAAATCAGGGCTCGCCGGCCCTAGCTATATGTTATTCGCCGCCATTACGGGAACGACCTCCTGCAACATCTCCAAAGAGACGGCACCTTCGCGTACGAGCCGCGCAGGATGCACCGTCAGGTCAAGGATAGTGGATGGCATTTGCACCCGGCAGGGACCACCGTCAAGCACCAGGTCGACCAGCCCATCAAGCTGCCGGAGCACTTCATCGGCGGTCGTGGGCTGGGAGCCGCCACTCTTGTTTGCACTGGTACCGGTGATGGGCATGCCACAATACTCGATTAGCTCCAAGGGGCTCGGGTGAGAGGGCTGTCGTACTGCCACGGTGTCCCCGCCTGAGACGACGATGGACAGCCACGACTGCTTGCGGAACACCAGGCTGAGCGCACCGGGCCAGAATCTATGGGTGAGCCAAAGCGCCTCCGGAGGAATCCCTTCGACCAACCCTGCTAACTGTTCGTAACTCGCCACCAACACAGGAAGGCCTTGTTTTTGAGGACGGCCCTTAATTTCGAAAACGCGTGCTACCGCCTTTTCATCCTTCACCGATGCCCCCAGCCCATACAGCGTATCAGTGGGGTATGCCACGACACCCCCCTCCCTAAGGAGTTTGCCTGCCGCTCGCCGGTTCGCTTGGTTGTCATCCACGCGCTTCGTCATGAAGCAGTTGCTCTGAGCCTCGAGTAATCGTTATTAAGTATAGCATTCCGCCTTGTGGGGGGCAGCCACAAATAGCATTGGTGCCACCATTGGATGCAGCACCTCATAGATTCAAAGCGACTCCGCACGCCCCATAGCGATGTTGAGTGGTACTTCCATGTTTTATGGCGTGTTTCCATTATATAGCTGTTCCTCATGTTGCCCTGCGAGGCCCTCTACGACGCCCATCTAGATGTCGGCTGCGCCCCAGCAATTCGCGGTTCCCGTATTCATGTGAGCCTGGCGAGGCGGACTGTTCGGTTATCTGGCCTCCAGGATCCTCGTCGAAGCCATCCCCCCAATAGCGGGATGCCGGTCTTTCCCACTGCGTCCCACACCCAAACACCATATACGCCCTCACTTAATTCGGGCTCGAAGGCGTGCAGGAAAGCCCTCAGCGGTGCTACCATGGTTCCCTACCCACGGCCCCTGAGGCAGCCAATGACAGAACCAAAAAAACCGAGAGCACCCCGCGTTGCTACGTCCGATGATGTGGAGGTGTCCACTGACCTTAAGATTGCCCAGGAAACCACGCAGAACAAGGCAGGGCGCCAATCATCAGCAGAGCCCACCCCCAGTACAGCTGGAGAGGCCATCGCCATCATCGACTTTGGCTCCCAGTACAGCAGACTCATCGCCCGGCGTATCCGCGAGCTGAACGTCTACTGCGAGATTCTCCCCCACGACGCGACGCGGCAGTCCATCGAAGGACTGGATTTGCGAGGCATCATCCTTTCGGGAGGCCCCAACAGCGTCTACGATGATGGAGCCCCCACTGCCCCTGGTTGGGTCTTCGATGTAGGGGTTCCGGTCTTGGGAATCTGCTATGGCATGCAGCTTATCGCCCATCAATTGGGCGGGGTCGTAGGCTCCGCTCGAGAGCGGGAATATGGCTTTGCGGTAATCCATCGCGAGGGGGCTCCCTCACCCCTCTTCGAGGGGTTGGAAGAGGATTTACCGGTATGGATGAGCCACGGCGACCGGATCGACCAGCTTCCTCCAGAGTTCAGGCCGCTGGCCTACAGCGATAATTCACCCATTTCCGCCCTCGCCAACGAAACTGCCGGCATCTACGGCATCCAATTTCACCCTGAAGTTGCCCACACTCCGCAAGGGATCGCAATACTCAGAAACTTCGCGATGGGCGTGTGTGGCTGCTTAGGAAACTGGACCGCAGCAAACGTCGTGGCGGAGGCCATTGAGCACATCAGGGAGCAGGTGGGAGACGGCAAGGTCCTCTGCGCCCTCTCGGGCGGTGTAGACTCCGCCGTTGCCGCTGTAATGATCCATCAGGCGGTGGGAGACCAGCTCACCTGCATATTCGTGGATAACGGCCTCCTACGCCGCGAAGAGTCGGATCGAATCCAAGCAGTGTTCAAACGGTACTTAGGGCTCAAGATTATCCACGTGGATGGCACCGCTCGTTTTCTCAACGCTCTGAATGGGGTTATCGACCCTGAGGTGAAGCGCAAGCGTATCGGCGAGGAGTTCATCCGCGTTTTTGAGGAGAAGGCCGGTGAACTGGGCGAGGTAGACTTCCTGGCTCAGGGCACGCTGTATCCCGACGTCATCGAGAGTCAGACGTCTGAAAACGCAGGCTCCCATAAGATTAAGACGCACCATAACGTCGGCGGACTTCCAGAGCGCATGAAACTCAAGCTGGTGGAACCGCTGCGGTACCTATTCAAAGACGAGGTACGCCTAGCCGGAGCCGAACTGGGGATGCCGCTGGAAATCCTTAACCGCCAACCCTTTCCCGGCCCCGGCCTCGCCATCCGCGTCATGGGCGCGGTCACCCGTGAAAAACTGGAGGTGCTCCGGGCCTGCGATTGGATTGTCATGGACGAGATCAAGCGCGACGGTCTTTACGACAAGCTTTGGCAGAGTTTCGCGGTGTTGACCGAGACCAAGACCGTGGGTGTCATGGGCGACCGACGCACCTACCAACACGTGGCCGCCATCCGCGCCGTGACCAGTGATGACGCGATGACCGCCGACTGGGCCCGCTTGCCTTACGAGACGCTGGCCCGCATCTCCAACCGGATGGTCAACGAAGTGCCGGAGGTGAATCGCGTGGTCTACGACATTACCAGCAAGCCACCCGGCACCATCGAGTGGGAGTGAGTACCTTGGAATGCACGCAGGTACTCTCCTCCACACATCACAGCGCTTACACACTGACGAGGCTTGCCCGTTCAGGGTAGATTATTTAGGTTACCGCCTGATGCCACCGCTACCGGTGGTCTCGGGACAGGAAGATGGAATGGTTTTTGAAAAAACCGGCCATGGGGTGAATTGCCAACGAGGCAGCGACCTGGTCATCCACAAGCCGGGGATGAACGTTGTGCTGCCGGTCCCCTCGCATCGGACACTTAATCCATGAATATCCTTGTTATTGGCAGCGGCGCGAGAGAGCACGCCATCCTCTGGAAACTGGCGAAGAGCCCGCGCACGCCACGGCTCTTCGTGGCGCCTGGCAATGCCGGGACGGGCGCCCTCGCCACCAACCTACCGGTCGGCGTGGACGATATCGACGGCCTCATCACCACCGTCCGTGCCCACGCAATCGACATCACCATCGTCGGGCCCGATAACCCGCTGGAGGCCGGAGTCGTGGACCGCTTTCAGGCTGAGGGCCTCCCCATCTTCGGCCCCACCAAGGCCGCGGACCGAATCGAGGCTAGCAAATCCTTCGCCAAGCAACTGATGGCGAAGGCCGGTATCCCCACCGCTGACTTCCGGGTTTTCGACAACTTCGTCGAAGCCTCCGATTACGTCCGCTTCCAAGGCGCGCCCATCGTGGTCAAAGCCGTCGGCCTCACCGCGGGCAAGGGGGTGGTGGTCGCCCAGAGCGTGGAAGAGGCCATCGAAACGCTGGAGGCCCTCATGAACCGGCGTATCTACGGCACATCCGGAGATACCGTGATCATTGAGGAGTGCCTGACTGGCCAGGAGCTCAGCGTCTTTGCCTTTACGGATGGCGCCTGGGTCTCGTCGTTGGGTGCCGCTTGCGACTACAAGCGTGTGGGCGACGGTGATACCGGTCCCAACACTGGTGGCATGGGCGCTTACAGCCCTCCTTACTTCTGGACTCCCTCCTTGGAACAACACATCCGTGACGCCATCATGGTGCCTGCCATCAATGCGTTGGCTGAAGCAGGAACGCCCTATCTCGGCGTGCTCTACGGTGGCCTTATGCTCACGGAGACCGGTCCCAAAGTCATCGAGTTCAACGCACGTTTCGGAGACCCGGAGGCTCAGGTTATTCTGCCCCGTTTGGAGAACGACCTATTGGAGGTCGTGGAGGCGGTTGTCTGTGGCAAGGGGGGCACGATCGACGTCCGTTGGGCTGAGCAGGCCACAGTAGGCGTGGTGCTGGCCTCTGAAGGCTATCCCGGCCACTACGCGACGGGCAAGGCAATTGAAGGGTTGGATACGCTCGCTGAGGGAGCCCTTGCCTTTCACTCCGGGACCACGTTGACATCCGGTAAGATTCTCACCAGTGGCGGACGGGTCGTTACCCTCGTGGGCACGGGAGCTGATATGGCCACGGCCCGGCAGCTCGCCTACGCCGCCGCAGCGTCCGTGCGCTTCGAAGGCGTCTTCCACCGCAACGACATCGCTTCTCCCGCTCAGACAGCATGAGCACCGACACGCCGCCAGAGCACCACCGGTTCTATTACGGCTGGGTCATCGTGGGAGTGCTAACCCTCACCCGAATTGCCTCCGCCACGCAGCAGAACCCCGTCATCAGCATCTTTATCAAGCCCATCACCGGCGAGTTCGGCTGGAGCCGGTCCGTGTTTGCCGGCGCCGCAGGCATTGGAACCATCTTGGGCGGCCTGGCCGCCGTTGCCATAGGACCCCTCATCGATCGGCACGGCGCCCGACGGGTGCTCTTCGTCGGTTTCACGCTTCTAGGAGCCCTGTTGATTTCCTTGAGTTACATCAACGCCCTGTGGCAGTTTTACTTGATTATGATCGCGAGCCGCTTTCTACTCCAAGGCGTCTTCAACCTCGCAAACAATGTCGTGGTTTCCAAATGGTTCATCCGCCATAGAGGCCGCGCCCAATCCATCCCCAACGCAGGCCAGCGTATCGGCTCAGGAGGACTTCCACTGCTGGCCCAGGCAATTATCAGCACGGGTGGCTGGCGCACCGCCACCGTCACCATGGGGCTCATGGCCTGGGCGCTGACGTTGATTCCTGTCGGAGGGTGGCTCCGGCGGAGTCCGGAAGACATGGGGCTAGCGCCGGACGGGGATCACCCAAATCAGCCAAACCACAAGGGGGTTGAGAGCCCTGGTGGAGCTTTAAAAAAGGGGAAACCTGAGGTCTCCTTCACGATGGGCGAAGCACTACACACCCGTAGCTTCTATATTCTGTTGGCCGCTATGGCCGCAAGCACCTTTGTGACCTCGGGCACTAACTTCAACATGTTCCTTATACTGACCGACCGGGGTATCTCCGGCCTGCAGGCCGCGTCTCTCTTGACTATCTGGGCCTTTGTGGGCATTCCGACGACATTCATCGCAGGCTATTTAGCCGACAGGCTGCCGGTTCGGGTGATGCTGATGGTTGTCTCTCTCGGCTTGGCCAGCGGCCTCTTCGTATTGACGCAGGTCGAGAGCTATTCGGCGGGGGTATTCTTCGCCGTTATCCACGGGTCTTTCTTCGCGGTCCTTCTCTTTCTTCAAAATTTGGCCTTCGCGAACTACTACGGGCGTGGTCACTTCGGAGCCATCCGCGGTTTTATCACGCCCTTCCAGACAACAGCCAATGCCTTGGGGCCCCTGTTGGCCACGTTCATCTTTGACATCCAGGGCGATTACAACCTGGCACTTTCCCTCTTCATTGGGATCATGTTGACGGTGGCGGGCTCATTCCTATTCGCGCCTCCACCACACCATCACGAGGCACTGAAGACTGAGAGCAAACCGGAGCCCAACCCACCTTTCGACGAGCGAGCTGGACATCTCGGACCGCGTATAGAGTTACCTTGAAAAGGCCGGTTCGCTGGGGTTTACTTGTCGTCCGCCAACCGGAATCCCATGAACTGCCATCGGTCGGGGGGATGGAAGAAATTCCGATATGTGGCCCGAATGTGCGATTGGGCGGTTGCGCAAGAACCGCCCCGGAGCACCATCTGATTCACCATGAACTTGCCGTTGTATTCGCCGATCGCCCCCTCACCCGGTTTGAAACCTGGGTACGGAAGATAGGCGCTGCCGGTCCATTCCCACAAATCGCCGAAAAGCTGCGTCACCGGCGCACCGGATTCCGGGGCCGCCAGGGGGTGGAAGTGGCCACTCTCTTGGAAATTGCCTTCGTCACTCTGGTCCAAGGCGGCATGTTCCCACTCTGCCTCAGTGGGAAGGCGTTTGCCCGCCCAGCGGGCGAAGGCATCGGCCTCGTAGAAGCTCACGTGGCCCACGGGGCTGCTGGCGTCAACCTGTTGCATTCCCGAAAGAGTGAAGGTTTGCCAAGCGCCGCCACCCCCTTCCCAGTAAAGGGGCGCCTGCCACTGGCCTTCCCGCATTTGGTTCCATCCCGCGGAGAGCCAGAATTCGGCCCGCTCGTAGCCGCCGTCCCGCATGAACTCTATGAACTCGCCGTTGGTGACAAGTCGAGACCCTAGTTTGAAGGGTTGGATGACGACATCGTGGCAAGGCCCTTCATTATCGAAGGAGAAATCTTTGCCGGTATAGCCGATGGAATAGATGCCTCCCTCGTAGGCGTGCCAGCCAAGTTCCCGCGCTTGGCCGCTGCGCGGTATCTCATGTTTGTGATATGCGGGCCGCAAAGGGTTCACGCTAAGGTTGTATTTGAGGTCAGTGAGCAGCAACTCTTGGTGCTGCTGCTCGTGGTTCAGACCCAAGACCACCCGGGAAGCAATTTGCGTATCGAAAGCATGCCCGCCGCCGCGCAAAAGCGCCAGCATTCCCTGGTCGACATGGGCACGGTAGACGTACACCTCAGCAACGGTGGGCCGGGAAAGGTGCCCGCGGCTGGGCCGGAAATGCTGAGGCCCGACCGCGTTGTAGTAGGAGTTGAAAATGAACTCGTATTGGGGATTGGGGGACTGGTAGCCCTTGAGATAGGGTTTGAGTAGAAAGGTCTCGAAGAACCAGGAGACGTGGGCCAGGTGCCACTTGGTCGGGCTCGCGTCATCCATGGCCTGGATACCGTAATCCTCGGTGACCAGGGGCGTACACAAGTCCTCGGTGGCCTTGCGCACAGCCTTGTACCGTGTGCTGAGGGTGTTTACAAAATGGGCTTCGCCCGTTGTAACCGGCTGTGGGGTGTTGGTCATCCCGGCTCCCCGTTGCATTGCCGCCACCGCCCTATTTCAGGCCAAATCGGCGTGTGTTTTCGATGCGCTAAACACCTGGGCGACGCATGGGCGTATCAGCCTGCGATACCGTCGACGTACGCACAGTGCTCTTCGTGCCGCAATGGTATCACCTTACTTGGCAAGGGTCTGCTCTATCCAAGGACGGGAAGCACCCGCTCTCCCAATATCTCCAGCGTACGACGCGCCTCGAGGGCCCCGCCGGGAATCAGGCAGGCAACGTGGTCCACACCCGAGTGCTGGAGCCGAAGAAACCGCTCAACGATAGTGCCTGGCGTCGCCACGAGGAAAAGCGCATCGCAGAGCCTAGCCAATACAGCTGCCGGTATGTCATCCGGGAGTGGGTACGGTGGCAGTTCCATGCCGACTTGCTCCAAGGCAGGAGCAAACTGCCCCTGCTTGAGCCACAGGTGGAGCCAGCCCCTGGTTCGTTCCCGCGCAGCGCTGAGGTCCTCATCTACCGAAACCAAGGTATAGTGCGTCACGGGGAAGGCCTCCAGAGACCTGCCGGAGCGCCCAGCGCCCGTTTCCAAATAGCCTTGCGCGAGCGCCAGCATCTCCGGTTCCAAGCCGGCCATCAGCAGCGCTTCATCGGCAATCTCTCCCGCCAATTCCGTTATCCGACGTCTGCTCCCTGCAACGACCACCGGCGGTGGCGATCCCGTTGGTTTAACCGAAAAGGCGTATCCTTCAACTGCCTCACCGCGTAGCAATCGACGTATAGTGGATACCGCTGCACCCATCTCAGCAATAGTTGCGGGGCGCTTTCCCAGCGCCTGGAGAGCCGCATCCCCCGGTGCCAACGCCAGCTTCACCCGTCCGGGTGCAATCTCATTGAGCGTATTAACCTGGTTAGCCAGCGTCAGGGGGTGGCGCACCACAGGGTTGGTGACGCTGGGATAGAGCATGATCCGCTCTGTGCGTTGGGCGAGATGCGCGAGCATTACAAACACGTCACGCCCATGCTCGGGGTGGTCCGGCACTCCAAGCCCGTCGAAGCCCAGCTTCTCAGCGCGCTGAACGTAGGCAACAGCGTCCAGGAGCGGCAGGCTCGTGGGCAGGGGAACGTCGATGATCAAGTCCATTACGCTACCATACCGTTTTTCGGCAAATCTATACCAAGGAAGCCCGGGTAGAGGATAAAGAAAGTTTTTGTGTAAGAATAGAATTCATTTACTTGACGGTGGCCAGCTATATCCCCTAGCCTACTATTCTCTTCGCCGCCATTACAGCAGTCCTGGCGAGCGTATATGTTATGCCTAAGGGAGGAAGTGCCATGCCGCAGGTTGCAGTCATCCTCGGGAGCGAAAGCGATGAGCCAACGATTCAGGAGACTATGGACCTGCTGGCTGAGTTCGGCATCGAAGCAGAGCTGGTTGTGGCATCGGCTCACCGCAATCCCGAACGGCTCCGAGAATATGTCCTGGGCGCAGCTGAACAGGGAGTGGAACTCTTCATCGCCGCCGCGGGGGGCGCAGCCGCGCTCCCGGGAGCCATCGCCGCCCTCAGCACCCTGCCCGTCATCGGCGTGCCGTTAACTTCCAGTGCGCTGGGAGGAGTAGACGCGCTCTACGCGGTATCCCAGATGCCGCCGGGAGTTCCGGTGGCCTGCATGGCTGTCGGCGTATGGGGGGCCCGAAATGCGGCGGTGTTCGCTGCTCAGATTCTAGGGCTCAAATATGCTACTATTAGAGAATCCCATGATGCCTATCGGCAGCGGCTGAGTGAACGCTAAAGTTATCGTCCCACCTCTGGCTATTCGCCCTGTGTCTCAACCCGCCACGGCAAAAACACCGCAGCTGGTGTGTGCTGCCCATTGGAGATGAAACATGATTGAGCGCTATGCCCGCGCCGAAATGAAGGCCATATGGTCGGATGAGGGCAAGTATGAGCGGTGGCTGGCAGTGGAGATTGCCGTTTGCGAGGGTTGGACGAAGGAGGGGGTCATCCCTGGGTCAGACATGGCCAAGATCCGGCGTGCAACCTGGGACATTGACGTCTTGGAAACGACTTTCCAGCAGACCCGCCACGATGTGACGGCCTTTCTCAAGTCAGTGACCACTGGACTCGGTGCCGAGGGCCGATGGGTCCACCTTGGGCTCACTTCCAACGATGTTTGGGACACCGCAACCGGCATGCAGCTGCGGGACGCGGGCGCGCTGTTGCTCAGAGGCCTCGACATGCTGACAGAAGCCATCGCCCGGCGGGCGCATGAACACAAGGACACGCTTATCATGGGCCGGACCCACGGGGTTCACGCGGAGCCGACGACCTTCGGGCTCAAGCTAGCTCTCTGGTGGGACGAGATGCGCCGAAACCGCCGCCGCCTGGTGGACTCCATCGGCGAGGTGGCGGTAGGGAAGGTCTCCGGAGCTGTCGGCACCCACGCGACGGTGTCGTTGGCTGTCGAAGAGGAGGCATGCCGCACTTTAGGACTCCAGTTTGAAGGCATCTCCAACCAAATCGTTCAGCGCGACCGACACGCCTATTTTATCGCGACCTTGGCGGTCATCGCATCGTCACTAGAAAAGTTCGCGACCGAGATACGCGGACTCCAACGGACGGAGGTCCACGAGGTTGAAGAGCACTTTGGCGAAGGCCAAACCGGCTCTTCAGCTATGCCCCACAAACGTAACCCTGAGCTCTCTGAACGTGTGTGCGGCCTGGCCCGGCTCATCCGCGGCAACGCGGTTACGGCGATGGAAAACGTTGCACTCTGGCATGAGCGGGACATCAGCCACTCCTCAGCGGAGCGCGTCATCTTGCCCGACGCCTGCATGGCCCTCGACTATATCTTGGACATCTTCACGGGCGTCGTCAACGGCCTACGGGTCTTTCCCAAGCGCATGCAGGAGAACATCGAGTCCACCAGGGGCCTCATCTTCTCCCAGCGCGTCATGCTAGCGCTGATTGAGAAGGGAATGTCGCGGGACGATGCCTACAAGCTGGTCCAGTCCCATACCTCTAAGGCCTGGGACGAAGGCCATGACTTTCGCGACTTAATCCTCCAGGACGCCACAGTCCTTGAGCAATTGACGGCGGAAAGATTGAATAGCATATTCGATTACAGCTACTATACGAAGCATGTGGATAGCCTGTTCGCCCGGGTTGGGCTGAACGCTGTCGCCCAATCTGCTACGGAGGCGAGCCATGCCCCTGCTTGAAACGCCCCTGCCCGGAATTCTGCACCGTGGTAAGGTTCGCGATACCTTTGACCTGGGCGATAACCTCCTGCTTATGGTCGCTACTGACCGGATTTCCGCCTTCGATGTGGTCCTTCCCAATGGCATTCCCGATAAGGGCCGTGTCTTGTCCCTGCTATCCAACTTCTGGTTTCAACGAACCCAGCAGATTGTGCCCAACCACCTCGTTGCCCTGGCAAATGACACCGATGCCCTGGGCGCACTCGCGAGCCACCCTCTTATGGCCAGTCTCCCCGCTGAAGTGGCGCGTCAGGCGATGGTAGTGAAACGGGCCAAACGAATCGATGTTGAATGCGTGGTCCGCGCCTATATTGCAGGATCCGCTTGGAGCGATTACCAAAAGCAAGGGTCCGTATTCGGCCTCCCAGTGCCCCAGGGCCTGCAGGAGGGCCAGCGGCTTCCGGAACTGCTCTTTACACCTACGACAAAGGCAGATGAGGGCCACGACCTTCCCATGTCCATGGAGGAGGTTGCGGAAATAGCAGGCGGGGAACAGATGGCGAATCGCTTGAAAGAAACGGCATTTGCTGTTTTTCAGTTCGCCCACGACTTCGCCCGACACCAGGGTATCATCATCGCGGATACCAAGATGGAATTCGGGATCATCGATGGCGAGCTCACCCTCATCGACGAGCTCCTCACCCCCGATTCCAGTCGTTTCTGGGATACCGCTGGTTATGCCGCCGGCAAGTCGCAACCCAACTTCGATAAACAGTTCGTCCGCGATTGGCTCTTGAGCACCGGATGGGACAGGGAGCCTCCTGGACCCGCTCTGCCCGAAACGGTGGTGCAGCGGACTAGCCAACGCTATGCAGACGCCCTACAGCGGCTCACCGGTCAAATGGTAAGCTAGAGATTGGAACGGGGTCAGGCTACCCGATGGACGGGGGGCCACCGGATAGGGGGAGGTCTCTTTGTCAGACGAACAGGCGGAACAGAGACGGCAAGGTTCCCGGCGCAGCCTCAGCAGGCAAGATCGGCGGACACGCTCGAAGCGGCGCAAGGGAAAGCGCAGTTTGTTCTTCACTATTGCGGGGGGGACCATCGCGCTACTCCTCATCGTTTCCTTTATCATCCCCAGCCTGCCCTTCTTCAGCAACCCTCGAGCCGCAGATACAACTGTGGCACCCACCCAGGGCACTGGAGCTGACGTGGGTACCTTCGTAGCGGAAACCCTCTCTTCAGACCACATTCCCCTCGGCTCGACCCGACCCGCGTACAAAAACGTGCCGCCAACCTCCGGGCCTCATTTCGACATCCCGGCACCCTGGGGCATCTACAACACGCAACTCGCCGACGAGACCACCGTCCACAACCTCGAGCACGGTGGCGTCAACATCCATCACAAC
>CAUZHS010000034.1:0-12420 GCA_963579845.1 Dehalococcoidia bacterium
CTGCCGCAGACCAAGCGGTGGTGGATGCGGCGGCTGCCATGGCGTGGACAGCGCTGGATATGACGGCTCACTCTGAGATTAGGCAGCGCCTGATGCGGGGGTGACGCGAAGCGTAAAAAGACCCCCTGCGCGAGGCCATTACCGTTGACATCCCAGGGGCCGACGCCTACAATCCGAGTAGTGATTTGTTCAAGAAATTGAGAGGCGGTTGCAGCGTTTATGCTACGGATCCGGTTGCGTCGAGTAGGAAAGAAAAAGCAGCCTAGTTATCGCATTGTGGTGGCGGAAGCAAATGCCCCCCGGGATGGCAAATTTGTCGACCAGGTGGGTCATTACAACCCTCTAACAGACCCACCTACGGTGGTCGTTGCCGAGGAACGGGTTCGCCACTGGCTGAGCAAAGGTGCCCAGCCCTCCGCCACTGTAGGACGTCTTCTTCAGGTTAAAGGCATCACTTCCACTTAGAAAGCGGGTATGCCATGAAGGAGCTGGTGGAGTACATCGGCAGGGCTATCGCCAGCAACCCTGACGATGTGAAAGTGACTGAGGAAGAGACCGAAGAGGGTTACATCCTCATCAAGCTGGAAGTACACCCCGACGACAAAGGCAAAGTCATTGGCAGACAGGGGCGTGTCGCTCAGTCTATCAGGATGCTGCTTCGTGTAGCAGCGGTGAAGGATGACACCCGTGTCAGCCTGGAGATACTTTAGTACCTTCCATCGATCCTCGCTTGGCTGAGCCCTCAGAAGCGGAATCCCAACGGACCGGTTACATCCAGGTAGGCGTCGTTCGTGGCGTGCACGGCCAAGGGGGTGAGCTACGGGTTGAGGCCCAGACCGGCAACCCGCTCCGGTTCACTCCTGGTAGTATCGTACACATTCAAGATAGTCCCTACACGGTCGAGACGACCAGGCGTGCGCCTTCAGGCCTCCTCTTGAAGCTGGAGGAGGTGACGTCCGATGCGGACGCCCGCCTCCTCACTAATGCGATTATCGAAGTCCCTGAAACGGAGATTCCTCCTGCTCCCGAGGACACCTACTACCACTTCCAGGTCTTGGACATGGCAGTGGTTGACACTGGGGGTACCTACCTGGGACGCGTGATCGAGGTTATAGAGACCGGCGCCAACGATGTCTACGTGGTGGTGAAAGAGGGGGTTGAGGAGCTGTTGGTGCCCGCCATCGCCTCTGTGGTCGTCAGCGTCGATGTGGAGACCGGTCAGATGACCATCGACCCGCCGGAAGGCCTGGAGCCCAGGGCGCTGACGGCTCGGACAAAGCCTAAACGCCGCCGCATTCCGCCCCGGAGAAAACCACGGCCTCCGCAGTTCTAAGACTCGCGCCACTTCAGTTTCCACACACCCACCGCCAGCGCCGCTGTGGCGAAGGCCGCCAGCACCGCGAACTCGACGCCGATGTCGGTCTGGCCCGACATGGCCTTGTTCAGGCCGTCGGCCGCATAGCGCATGGGCGAAACGTAGCCCAGCATACGTAGAAGCATTGGAGCCTGGTCCATGGTGAAGAATACCGGGGAGACCATGGTGAGCAGCACCCCGGCAAAGTTGGTTAGCAGCGCTCCCACCTCGGCGTTGGGCGAGACGCTCACGACGAGAAGGGTCAGTCCCGACATGGTAAGCATGACCCCTAGGAGCAGGGGCACGATGGTCCACGCCAGCGTAATGTCGACCCCCACCAGCCATCCATATCCGAGGACGATGCCCGAGGACGCCCCTGTCAGCGTTGCGAGAAAGGAAATGGTGCCTAGGGCGTAGGCCGCCTTAGAGGTAGGAGTGGTGATGATGAGCTTGAGGCGCCCCAGGAAGCGGTCCTGGAGCATGTTTTGGCCCAGCAGGTTGGCTGTCATGAGCGCGGCGCTGAAGAGCAATGCCCCCACCAGGGAACGGAGCTCCCGATCGGAGTCGTCAGGTGCGATGCCCCTGGCAAAGTAGAAGGTAGCGAGGGGAAAGACTAGCGTTCCCATGATGAACCAGTACCAGAACCGGCGAATGATGAGCATTCGCAGTTCGAAGGCCGTGGCCACATCGTTTATGAACTTTGTCCGGTTCAGCTTGGGCGTTGCCAAGGCCCGCGAGGCTAAGGGATCAGATGGTTCCACCCAAGGCCTCCTTTCCGTCGGTTAGGGCCAGGAAGACATCCTCAAGGCTCGTCTTGTCGATGCTATAGCGGTGGGCGCCCTTGCTCCTGGCGTGCTCCACCAAGTCGTGGTCATTGGAGCCGTATTCGGTAACCGCCTCCGAGCCCTCGAGCACATAGGTGATTTTGTATTCGTAACCCAGGGTCGCCCGGAGGTTTGGCACCGTGTTCATGGCCAGCAGTTGGCCGTGCTGCATGATGCCTACCCGGTCGCACAGAGCCTCCGCCTCCTCCATGTAGTGGGTCGTCAGCAAAATGGCGGAGCCCTCGTCCCGGAGCCGGCGCAGCAGTGCCCACAAGTCCCGGCGCGACTGCGGGTCCAAGCCCGCGGTTGGCTCGTCCAGCACCATGAGGTGGGGACGGGTGAGCGTCGCAATGCCCACCATTACTCGACGCTGCAAGCCACTCGAAAGGTGCGCGGCCAGTTTCTTCCGGTGCTCTTCCAGCCGCATTTCATTAAGCAGAGTGTCTACACGGCTTCGCACAAGTCTTCGCGGTATACCACGGAACTTGGCAAAGATTCCGAAGATTTGCTCCACCGACAGCATGCCGTAGAGAGCGGCCTCCTGTGGGACAATCCCCATAACGCTCTTCGCTAGGAGTGGCTGCTTGACGACGTTGATGCCGAGGACGTGGATGGAGCCGGAACTGGGCAGCAGTTCCGTAGTGATCTGCCGGACCAGGGTCGTCTTGCCCGCGCCGTTGGGTCCCAGAATCCCGAGTACCTCACCCGCCCGGGCTGAGAGCGACACGCCTTGGTTGGCCCAGAGGCTGCCCTGATACTGCTTGCTGACCCCCTCCACCTCCAGCAGCGCACCGTTGTAGGTCATCGTGGCCTCGTCTTATTCGTCAAAGCGCGCCTGTTCCCCGTTCAACTCCGTTACTCTACGCGATAGCCTAGATGTATCGGCCAGTAATAGTACGGTATTTGGCTAGCCCTCAGGACGTAACCTCCCGATTTCCCATCCCCGTTCTGGTGGCCTGGTCGCTGGATGGAGTGATATAGTTGCTCTGCGGCGTGCTTTCCATACTGAACGCTCGCTGGGTGTGATCATGTCCGGACACTCCAAATGGGCCAACATCAAGCATCACAAGGGCATTGTCGATGCGAAGAAGAGCATTGTCTTTACCAAGCTCGCCCGGGAAATCACCGTGGGTGCCCGTCAGGGTGGCAGCGGTGACCCCGCCTTCAACAGCCGTCTCCGGCTCGCGATTGATAGGGCAAAGCAGGCAAATATGCCTGTCGATAACATTGAGCGAGCCATCAAGAAGGGGACCGGAGGCGGTGATGATGGCGCCAATCTGGAAGAGGTCACCTACGAGGGCTACGGTCCCGGAGGCGCCGCAATCATGGTTTACGCGCTGACTGACAACCGGAATCGGACCGCGTCGGAGATCCGTTCGGCTTTCACGAAGGGCGGTGGTAACCTGGGTGATGCAGGCTCGGTAGCGTGGCTGTTCGAGACCAAGGCTGTCGTCTACGTTGAGGGCATCGGCACCGAGAAGGCAGAAGAGATGGCCCTGGCCGTTATCGACGCTGGAGCCGACGACTTCAACACGGAAGGTGGGGGTCTCGAAATCACCGGCCCACCAGCGGCGCTGGACGCCATGCAGCAAACGGTGCAGCAGCACGGAGTCACCGCCGCTTCGGCCTCAGTGACCATGATCCCTAAGACGGTCACCGCCCTTGATACCAGCCTTGCTACACAGACCCTGCGGTTGTTGGACAGGCTGGAGGACTTGGACGACATCAACCAGGTCTACACCAATGCAGACTTTCCCGACGAGGTTCTGGAAAGCATGAGCCAGGACTCTTAGGAGGAATTTGTGCGCATCCTGGGTGTGGACCCGGGGACCCACCATATGGGCTTTGGCGTCCTGGATATCGACGTCAAGGTTACCCGTTGCTTGCAATGGGGGACCCTGGAGGCCACGGGCCACAATGACCCGATTCACCAACGGCTCCAAACGCTTTACAATGGGCTCAGGCAGGTGGTGGAGCGCTGGCATCCTGACCACCTGGCGGTGGAGGAGCCTTTCGTGGCGCCCCAGCGTGGGGCCAAGTCGGCTGTGGCCGTGGGCCAGGCCCAGGCCGTGGCCCTGCTCATCGCTGCCCAGTCAAACCTGGAGGTCCACCGTTACGCGCCTACCCAGGTGAAGTCCGCCATTGGCGACTACGGTGCCGGGACCAAGGCCCAGGTCCAGCGCATGGTCCGTACCGTCCTGGGCTTGGGGACGGAACCCATGTCCGAGGACGCCTCCGACGCTCTGGCTGTCGCCCTCTGCCACCTCTACACCTGGCGTTCTGCCGCGCGCGTGCGCGCCTTATGAGCCTCATCGCTGCCATTGAAGGAATCTTGGTGGAGCGGGGCTCCGACTATGCTCTGGTTAGTCTTGGCGGCGTCACCCTTCGGGTTTTCATGCCGACCCCCGATTTGGCCGACCTCGATCCGCCCGGCGCCTCGGTGTGGTTACACACCCACCTCGTCGTGCGGGAAGACGACCTGCAGCTCTACGGCTTTCGGGTCGAGGCTGCACGCCACCTCTTCCAGTCGCTTCTAGACGTCAGCGGTGTGGGGCCCAGGAGCGCTTTGGCTATCCTCTCGGTCCTGCCCGCCGAGGGCGTAGCCGCAGCCATCGTGGCCGGCGACGCCACGGCGCTCACCCAGGCCCAGGGTATTGGCAAACGTACCGCCGAGCGTATCATCATCGATCTCAAAGACAAGCTGGAAGAGCAGTTCGGGCCGGCTTTAGTGGCAACTCCCGCCAGTCCTTCGGTGTCCGGCGTTCCCGCCCTCCAGGCATTGCTGTCCTTGGGCCTCTCGGCCCTGGAGGCGCGCCAAGCGCTCTCGGTGGAGCGGGAGGAAGGCTTGTCCGTGGAGGAGCGGGTCAGACGGGCGCTGCAGCGGATGGGCCGATGACCCTACCCTTCGATGATTGGGCCGATATCTATGATCAGGTCTACGCGTATCTGGACCAGGATATTCCCTTCTACGTGGAGCAGGCGGTCTCCAGCGGCGGCCCGGTCTTGGAGCTGGGTTGCGGCACTGGTCGAGTGAGCCTGGAGATCGCCGCAGGCGGCATCGACGTCACAGGCGTGGATCTCTCCCCCCGGATGCTGGAGGTGGCCGGGCGCAAGGCCCAGGTTCAGGGGCTCAGCGCCCACTGCGACTTCCAGCAGGGCGATATGCGCGAGGTGCGGCTGGAGCAGCGCTTTCCCTTGGTCATCATCCCATTCCGCGGTTTCCAGCACCTCGAAACCGTGGTGGACCAGCGCGAGGCCCTGGCCACAGTTCGTAATCACCTAGCCCCCGGAGGCCTTTTGATCGTGGACATGTTTAATCCTGACGTGGCCATGCTGGCCGATATGGACTCCACGCCCTTCCACGTCCGCGACGTCCATCAGCCCGAGTCGGGCACCCGGCTGGTGGTCTACGGACAGAACCGATGGGACCATATAGAACAGACCAACAACTCGCGGCTTATTATCGAAGAGGTTGACCACCAGGGGCGAATGCTTCAGCGGCTCTATCGCGACTTCGTCATGCGATACACGTACCGGTACGAGATGCAGCACCTGCTGGAGATCTGCGGCTTCACCGTGGAGGCGCTCTACGGCGACTTCGACGGCAATCCGGTGAGCGAGGCGGCCGAGGAGTTGGTCTGGCTGTCCAGGGCTCGCCCTGGGCCGACATACTTGGGGGGCATTGGCGGCGGGCTTTGTTGACGTATGATGGTCTTCTACATTTGAACCCTGCACGTAGGTGCAGGCCAGGGCGTGGCCCTGGACCCACAAAGGGGAATCGACGACGGGCTTAGCCGACGGCTGGTGGTCTTTTTACATTTGAGCTTCCGCGAGTGGGTGTAGGGCGTGCCCTGCAAGAGAGTTGGTTATATGGCAAAGGTAACGTTATACGACACGACCCTACGTGACGGGTCGCAGATGGAGGGGATCAGCCTGTCGGTGGAGGACAAGCTGCGCATCGCCGTCAAGCTGGATGAGATGGGCATCCACTTCATCGAGGGCGGCTGGCCCGGCTCCAATCCAAAGGACGACGAGTTCTTCCGTCTGGCCCGGGATCTCAAACTCCAACACGCCGTGCTGGTCGCTTTCGGCAGCACCCGCCGGGTCAAGGGCACCGTGGAAAACGATCCCAATCTCAAGGCGCTGCTGGACTCCGAAGCCCCTGTGGTCACGCTGGTCGGCAAGGCCTATGACAGGCAGGTCAAGACGGTGCTGGAGACCTCGTTGGAAGAGAACCTGGACATGGTCCGCGAGTCCATCGTCTACTTACGTGCCCAGGGCCGGCGGGTAATCTTCGACGCCGAGCACTTTTTCGATGGCTTCTTGGCCAACCCCGACTACGCCATTGCCGCCGTGCGCGCCGCCGCTGAGGCCGGTGCCGAGTACGTGGTGCTCTGCGATACCAACGGCGGCACGCTGCCCAACGTCGTTTACGATATCACCAAGCGCATCGGCCAGGAGGTGGATGTGCCATTGGGCATCCACTGCCACAACGATGCCGAGGTGGCGGTCGCCAACAGCCTGGCCGCCGTCCAGGCAGGCGCCACCCAGGTCCAGGGCACCATCAACGGCTACGGTGAGCGCTGCGGCAACACCAATTTGCTCTCGGTCATCGGTAACCTGAAGCTTAAACTCGACACCGACGTGGTGGCTGACGAGCAGCTCCAGCACCTCACGGAGACCCATCGTTTCGTCAGCGAAACGGTCAACATGCCGCCCAACCGCTACCAGGCCTACGTGGGCGAGAGCGCCTTCAGCCACAAGGGAGGTCTGCACGCTTCAGCTATGGCCAAGGACGACACGAGCTATCAGCATATCGACCCGGAGCGCGTAGGCAACACTAAACGCATCGTCGTTTCCGAGCTCTCGGGGCGCGGCAACATCGCCATCAAGATCGAGGAGCACGGCCTCTCAGCCCAGGTGCCGCCAGAGCGGCTGGGTGAGCTTCTGAAGCTGGTCAAAAGCAAAGAACAGCAGGGGTTTCAGTACGAGGGCGCGGAGGCCTCCTTCGACCTGCTGGTGCGCCGCGCTATGCCCGACTACCAGCCGCCCTTCGAGCTGGTCGACTTCATGGTGGTCATGGAGAAGCGCCGCCGGGGCTCAGATGCCTATGGGGACGAAGCGTTCTCTGAGGCGACAGTGAAGGTCAAAATTAACGATGAGGTCACCTTCACCGTGGCTGAGGGCAATGGCCCGGTGAATGCGTTGGATGCGGCGCTTCGCAAGGGGCTGACTCTGGCCTACCCCGATCTGGAACGCGTACACCTCACCGACTACAAGGTGCGTATCGTGGACCAGGGCGCCGAGGGCACCGACGCCGTGGTCCGGGTGCTTGTGGAGTCCACTGACGGCAAGCACCGATGGAGCACCGTGGGGGCCTCCAGCAACATCATCGAGGCCTCCTGGCAGGCCCTTGCCGACAGCCTGGAATACGCTCTGCTACCAAGGTAGGCTGTTGTTGACGGCAGCCCATTATCCTGCCTACGCCATGGCATGACAGAAAGCTGCTCGTCACTCCTTGAGTTACGGGTAGACCATCGGGAAGGCGGGCTCGAAAGAGCCCGTCTTCTTTGTCTCTTTCCCCCTGGTCTAATCTGGGCTTGCCATGTCCAGTGCTAGGCCCGACCATCCAAAGCTTTTAGAGCCCAGGCCCTGACCGTTGTATGGGTGGTAGAATTCCCGAAGCCCGTGACCTGCCACCATTTCTACCGTCTGGCGGGCTAGGCGCGCCGCTTGCTCTTTGAAACCGTGACGGCGCAGCCCTCGCCACAGCAGCCAGTTGGTGTTCACCCACGAAGGTCCCCGCCAGATTAGCCCTTCGCCTCTTGGGTCGAAGGTCGGCTCCGAGACGGCAACCGATGGCACGGGAAAGGGCAGGGCGAATTTGTCCTTGTCCTCCAGGTGCCGCTCCACAATCAGCCGGGCCGCCTCTTCCGGCAGCTCAGGCAAGAGTAGTGGCATTAGACTGCTTACTGTGGTGGGCGATGTCCGCCGCCCGTTCGGTCCGTATAGGCCGTAAAAGGCGCCCCGGCCACGGTCCCACATCTTGCCGACAATGGATGCGGTAATCTGGTCGGACTTGCGGGCGTAGGCTGTGGCCATTGCTCCCTGGCCGTGACGGTGGTGCAGCCGCGCCATGGTCGAGAGTGAATCCGCATACAGCGTGTTCACCAGCACGTCTTTCACGCGAAAGGGTCCCCGCACGGGAAGTCGACCGTCGTCGTAGCTGCGCATGGAAAGCCGCAGGTCAAGCCAACGGCTGCGCAGGCCCACGTTCCACCGTCCCGGTTTCTTGCCCATCCCTAGGACCTCGTCGAAGGTGGGCGACTGGGCCATTCCTGATTCGTAGGGCGAGATGCTAACCAATAGGCCGTCGGGGTCGGGAGCGCGGTTTTCCGACAGCCACTGGTGATACAGGTCCAGTTGCGGTAAAAATTCCACCGCTAGCCAGGCGTCGCTCACAACCTCAGTCACGCGTTCTACTGACTGGGCCAACACGGGAGGCTGGATGAGCGCAGTGTGATGCTGACGCCAGGCGTAACTGCTCTGAACGCGCCCCCACAGGTCGCCGAAGAATCGGCTGTCCCAGAAGTTGATGTGCCCCATGAAGCCGTCCGCCTCCTGGGCTGCGAAGAGGGTTCGTAGCTCGGCCACTGCCAGCTCCGGGTCAACGTGGGACATCGCCACGGCATGAAAGCAGGAGTTCCAGAACCACTGCCAACGGTACTCGTCGGGGGACGTGCAGAGGAACCGATACGCGAACCCCGTGTGGCGGTCGGTGCCGGTACGGAGGTTTGTTTTCCGAAGCTCTTCGACCATCGCACGGACCTGATTGACGTGTGAGGGTTGCATAATCGTTTGGTTACTCGCCTGTCCGGAGTGGGTCAGATGGGAACTCCGCCACGTGCGGGGGGCTGTGGTGAGGTGAAGTGGCCGACCTGCTTGTCCGACGTTGTCTCCACGGCGTGGAACAGCTTGAGGGTGCCGATAGCCTGAGACATCTCGTAGTGTTCGCGCTCGAACCCGAAGGCGCTGGCCATGCCGTAGCAACTGGCTTCGGCCAACTCCTGCTTGTAGCCCAGCACGGGCAGTGCCGCCTCTACCTCGTTGGCGGTCGGAGGCGTCACGACCCTCACGGCCTCCATCGGGTAGCTGGAGGCGTCGGTCGCGTAGAGCAAGTGCGCATACCAGTAGAGTCGTACCTCGCCTTCAATCTCTCGGTAGAGGTCCGGTGCCACCGCTTCCCGTTGCATCGGGGTCAGCCCCTGCACTCGGCGGATATTCTCCTGAAGCGGTGCCATTTGCGCTCCTTCCCGTCAACGTTTACTCACTCTAGCCGACGCTGCCCGGAGAAAAAAGGGGGTCCAATGCCGTCTCGTACCCATACCCCGTAGCACCTTGACAGTCACCCGCGTAACTCTTACGGTTGTCCTTTAGGCGCGCTTATCTTGCGCATCGCTATCCACACCGTAAAAGTGTGTGGGCGAACGGAAATATGGCTACTCAGCCTGGCGAAAACAATTCCGAGCCCCCCTCACCTCCCAAGGCACTGGGGAGCCTGGAGTCGCGGCTAATGAACACGTTGTGGACTTCAGACGCCGAGCTTTCGGTGCAGGAGGTCTGCTCGCGCCTGCGGTCGAACAACAACTACAAGACCGTCATGACGGTGCTCAACCGGATGGTGGAAAAGTCGCTGCTTGACCGCCGCCTCGATGGCCGTTCCTACCGGTACCATCCGCAGATGAGCCGTGACAAGTTTCTGGAAGGTCTGTCCCTGGACATGGTCAGAAATTTCGTCCGAACTTACGGGGTCGGGGCCGCCACCCACGTGAGCGATGCCCTCACTGTCGTTGCTTCTGGCTCCGTTTCGCCGCCAGCCGTCGGAGTGGCCAGGCCCTCGCTTCCGTTCAGGGGTGTGCGGGAGGAATCGAATCGTCGTGGCTCAGGTTTCCTACGCATAGCCATCGTGGGATTCATGTTGCTTCAAATTATCCGCTACTTGCGCAGGCGTAGCTAGGTAGCAGAACGACTAACCTGCCTTTTCAGCTGTAGGCTCAGCCCCTGTTCTTGTTCACCCTGCGAGCTGTGGATCCATCGTGAACTTACCCCTCTCCTCGGGGAGAGGGTAAGGATAGGCTGCCGCCACTGTGTTCCTGTCCCTCACGCTGTCAGCGGGCGGCGCGCGGGTACTCCCGCTCGACGAGGGAACCGCATGTCCGTTGGTGCAATCTTCTCCACCACCACTAACGCCGCATCCTCCCTGAGCCCAGGGACCTCGACAGGCAAGGCTGGACGCATTCTCCCTCCCAGGGTCTCAGCGACTCCGGTCGCTAAGGCAACCTCCTCAACTACCGCTCCCGCTCGGTGTACCACTGCAATCCCTCCAACCCGGCAGAAGGGCAGGGTCAACTCCAATACGGTGGTGAGCGGCCCCACCGCCCTGGCCAGAGCGACGTCGTAGGCCGCGCGATGCTCGGTGTCGTGGCCCAGTTCCTCGGCCCGCTCCTCCCGCACGTCCACCCCCTCCAATCCCAGTTCGGATGCCATCCACCGCAGGAAATGGGCCTTCTTGCCTGTGGCTTCCACCAGTGTCATACGAAACTCCGGCATGAGTAGTTTGACGGGTATTCCCGGAAACCCGGCCCCGGAGCCGATATCAATGAGCCTGGCGGGCATGGGAACTTCCCGCAGGAGCAGAGGAAGCAATGTTAGGGAATCGAGGAAGTGGACGCGTTCAATGTCAGCAAGGGCCGACTTTGAGGTGAGGTTGAAGTGGTTGTTCCACTCGGCAAGACCCTCTCTGTATCGGTGGAATTGGAGCTCCTGGGCTGCCAGCAGTTCCAGGCCGAACGCCTGAGCTCCGGTACGGAGCGTTTCCACATGCACCTCCCCCTGCGGTCCATCATCGTTCACGGTCTTCCGGGCGCGCTCCGGTTTGCAGCGAGGTGGCCCCCAGGCCAGAGCGTGGAGATTGTAGCATCGGCGCGGCGTGAACAGCCAGGCTGCAAAGTCCCGCTCGGCTGGCGGCCATGGTCGCGTTGACGTCGGGGATACCCCCGCTTATCATTTTGGTGTACGGCGGAGCCACCTATTTCACCGAGCCTGCGCAGGGGGAGAACACATGGCAACCACCAAGGCGTGGGTGCTCATCGAGACTGCGCTTGGCAAGCCCCACGATGCTGTTGGGGCGCTTCAGAATGCGCCTGGAGTCTCGTCGGTGATGGTTCACCGGACCCTACGTCGTCATTTCCGTCCTGGAGGCTCAAGACCTGAGTTCCGTGGGCGATATCGTCACTCGGTACGGGCATACCATCGCGGTATCGTCCGCACCGACACCTGCCTGGCCGTCGGTGGCAGCCGTTAAGAACGTCCAAGGCGATTAGGCGTTGGGAGCGTGCACGTGAGGCAATGGCCTCGTCTGCTCCTGACCTCTTTCGGCGGAAAGGAACCGGGAACGAGGGTGGAAAGCGGGAAACGCTCGTTGCTCCTCAGTAACCGGATGAGTGTTCATGGCGGAACAAGAATGCATCTTCTGTAGGATAGGCCGAGGAGAGGTGCCTTCGGAGTTCTTTTATCGCGACGAAGTCGTTTTTGTCATCGGGAACATCAACCCGGAGGCACCTGTTCACCTGCTGGTCATTCCCTTCGCTCACGTGGAAGCGCTCGCAGAGGAGCCGGGAGAAAGCCTCGCCACGCTGCATGCGCTCTTCGCGGGGGCGGCAGGGGGCGCCCGCGAAGCGGGAGTAGCTAACCAGGGCTACAGGCTCGTCGTGAATCAAGGGCCTAACGCTGGCCAGGAGGTCACCCACCTGCATATGCACCTGCTGGCGGGGCGTCGCCTCGGTGGCATGGGCTGAGGTGGGGATACGCTGATGTCAGAGCTCGCACTTCCCCCAAAGTTGGCCCAGCGGCTTGCCGAATTGCCCGATAGGCTGCGCTCTCACGTGCAGCGTGTCCGGGCCATCGCTCGTGAGCTGGCCGAGGCCCACGGGATTGACGCCGACCTCTCTGAGCTGACGGCGGCGGCGCACGACGTGGCACGCCACCTGCCGGGACGGCATCTTCTGGAGGAGGCAGGGCGGCTGGGGCTGCTAGTCAACGCGGTGGAAACCCACGCTCCGGTGTTGCTCCACGGGCCGGTGGGCGCTGCATGGCTCCGGAGGGAGGGGGAGGTGACTGACCCGGCACTGTTGGAAGGGGTCCGCTGGCATACGACCGCTTCCCCGGACCTTGCGCCGGTGG
>CAUZHS010000035.1:0-11614 GCA_963579845.1 Dehalococcoidia bacterium
CAAAAACCTGGTTCAGCATGTCCGGCTGGTCGGTCTGGCATTGGTGGCCGCACTCGTCGGGGTAGAAGAACTGGATATTAGGCAGCAGTGCCTCGCCGGAGATGGCGTTCTCCACCGGAGCAGAGGCGTCCTGTATGCCGTGGATATAAATCATGGGGATTTCCAGCTGGTCCAAGCGTCCCGGGACCTTCAGCCATTGGGCCATCCCAGGCTGCGTTCCTTCCCGATTGAAGAGACGCGCCGAGGCCAGCGAATCCACCTGCATCCTGGCAGCGTGACTACGCATCTCCAAGACGTCGTCCGAAAGCGCCTCCTTGCGATAGGTGATGGCGTTCAGCATGCGGAACATGGACTCCTTGGTGCCGTCGAACCCGCCAGCATCCCGGAGCGTGGTGCTCGTCACGAGCTTATCGGTCGGCACGCCCGCGAATCCTCCGATACCGCCGGTGGCAATCAGCGCTGCGCTGATGACGCGTTCGGGGTGGTTCAGCATAAAGAAGATGCTGTTCTGCGCGCCCATGGAGTTGCCGGCGATGTGAAAACGGTCGAGACACAGCGCATCGGCGAACATCGCCACGAAGTCGACATAGCTCTTCCAACCCTGTTTTGGCCAGTACTCCTCCCGGTTGTCCGCGAAGCCGTAACCGGGCCGGTCCGGCGCGAAAACCCGGAAGCCGTTCTGAGCCAGGTAAGGGATCATGAAACGCCATCCCCCCAACCCTGAGGAGCCGGCGAGACCACCGTGCAGGAGGACCACCGCTGGTCCAATTTCACCGGCGGTCATGTAATGGGCCCGCGCCCCGTTGGCCAAGCGAACATAGCGGCTCAGGATACCCGGTGCAGTGATTAAACCTTCTTCATTCAGTGCCATACATTTTCCTCCAGATCCTTCGGTTGTGAGAACTGTTCCTTTTAAGTGCGCGCCCAAGCGCACTCGCTATTCCTATGCGTTCCGGCATGTGGATGTCGCGTCGAATCCTATCTGGTTTAACCTAACAGCGCCATCGTTGCGTAACGAGTGTGCTTTATTAAGCCTGTTGCACACCGAATTCTCCTCGCCGCTTGGTTCAATCGGCTGGAATGTCGACGCGGAGACCTGATAGGGTGGATTCCTGTATGGCATCGAGTACCCGCTGGCAACGTAGGCCATCATAGAAATTCGGCGCAGGCGAAGTACCTTCCGCAACCCCTGACTGAAAACGCCTAACAAACGACCGAAACGCAGCTAGGCGAGGGTCTCTATCATCATCAAAAGGCCGCAGGCGGTCTGGAAGGGATAATTCCTCCAGTCCGTCGCTCTGCCCAATCGTCGCTCCGAGCACAATCCCCTCCTGCGCCGGGTTGGCTCCTATCTGTGGGGTGTGCAGTGATCCCTCGGAGCCATATAGTTCCATCTTTGCGCCTTGGCCGAAAGGTGACTCGAAGGAACTAACCATCGTTCCCCAGGCTCCATTCGCGAAGCGTAGCAGGAAGCTAAAGGCCCGGTTCCCATCAGCCGCGTTTCCTTTTTCTCCAATCCGTTCGAACACGCTCCCTTCAGCGCTTAGAATTTCCCCAAACCAATCACGCATACAATCGATATAGTGGGAACCGAGGGCACCGAGCATTCCACTACTACCTGTTTGTGACGCGCGTGATGGTGATCCACCGGGCCTTTGAGGGATATTCATAAATAGTGTGAATGAGAGGTGTCGAGGCTCACCTATATACCCTTTCTCAATGAGTTCCTTGACGTACGAGCGACCCGGGGCGAATCGAAACTCATGGGCAATCATCGCTGTCAATTTCCTGGCCTGAGCCATGTCCCAGAGTTCCCTAGCCTGCTGCGCATCAACCGTAAATGGTTTTTCACAGATAATGTGTTTGCCCGCTTCCAGCGCCGCTTTGGCTATTTCATAGTGTTGCGCTGCTGGGGTAACCACGCTCACAACATCTAGCCCAGGATGGTCAATGAGCGCTTGGTAGTCGGTATATATCCCTGAAATCCCGAAGCGTTTTGCTGCTTCGTCTACCCGGTCGTGGTGTCGGGCGCAAATCGCCACCACATTCATGCCTTCCGACTGAAAGGCCGGAATGTGCACCTGCGCACCAAAACCAACTCCGATGACTCCAACCCGTAATCCTTCCGCTTTCATATCCACCCCCATTTAGCTAGCGTTAACAGAGTTGATCGCTATTGCGAATACAAGAAGTGCATGCTGTTGGTTCTAAAGGAAGTCTTTTAGAAGTCACACCGTTGTCACCCCTTTAACCGGAGTGTGAGAGTCTAATCCTAGTTGGGGAGTCAATGCGATAATAGACACAATTCTAGCTTTCAAATTCACCCACCTTGTGCCGTCTCCAGCGCCGGTTCCTTGTGAACTCAACGCCCAAGAGAGGTGGGGGAGGAATCAGCCTCTCGACCGCAGGGCCCGGGCCATCTCGCGGTCCGCATCGCGCTTGGCGACAACCCGACGCTTATCGTACTCACGCCGCCCCTTCGCCAGGGCCAATTCAACTTTCGCGTGATGGTCCTTGATATAGAGCCGCAGTGGCACAAGTGTCAGTCCCTTAGAAGCCGCCGAGCGACCAAACTTACGAGTCTCCTCCTTGTGCAGCAGCAGCTTTCGTGGCCTGAGAGGTTCGTGGTCCCACGGGCCGGCGCCAGCCCATGAGGCGACATGCATCCCGTAGAGCCAGAGCTCGCCTTTTCTGAAGACGGCGTAGGCCTCTTGTAGGTTCACCCGGCCAGCGCGGATTGACTTGATTTCGGTTCCGTGAAGACTTAACCCTGCCTCGATGCGCTCGAGCACCTCGAAATCGCGCAGGGCTTTGCGGTTCGAGACGATAGTCTTGTTAGGGTCGGGTGCCATACGCTGATTATATGCGAGACTTCAGGAGATCGATGGCCGTATCCATCTGGCTGTCCGAGGAGGTATAGGGCTGCGCTGAATTCTCCGCGCAGAGCAACTCCAGCGCTTCGGCCACGCCGTTCTGAGCGCCCTGAAGTCCGCGCTCCGTTTCGCGGTAGGAACCGCACGTCTCTGCGATGTGTTGGTACAACTCTCGGAACTCACGTCCGGAGGGCAGGGCACCTTCCTGAAAGGCTTCCACATCGGGTGCTAACCCGTTGCCCTCGATGAGCCGTCCGTTTGGCGTCAGCCAACGAGCGATGGTGATTACTAGACCTGAGCCGTCTTCCAGACCCGTGAAAAGGTTGACACTTCCCTTGCCAAAGGTGGTCTCGCCGACAAGAATGGCCCGGTCGTGGTCCTGTAACGCGCCCGAAACAATCTCCGCGGCGCTGGCGGTGAATCCGTTCACTAACACGACTAAGGGGATCTCTCGGGCGAGTCCACCCGACTGCACTTTGAACTCCGTTTTTCTTCCATCGGGGTCCACGGACCGGAGAACGAGCCCGTCAGAGACGAACTGGCTCGTCACCTCCACCGCAGCGCTGACCAATCCGCCACCATTGTTCCTCAAGTCAAGGACCAAGCCCTCAGCCCCTTGGTCCAATAATTCCTCAAGCGCCTCACGCAACTGGCGTCCGGTCGGGTCTACAAAGGAGATGATGCGAACATAGCCGATCCCCGGCTCCTCCATGCGCGACGTCACCGAGGGGATAGTGATGGAATCCCGGACGATGGTGATGTCTGCCTGCGTGGTATCCCCTAGGTGGATGACCGATATGGTAACGGGAGTCCCCTTGGGCCCGCGGATTTTCAGAACCGCTTCGGTTAGCGATTTGCCAATCAGACTCTCGCCATTAATGCCCACCACCACATCGCCTGCGCGGATGCCAGCACGTTCTGCTGGAGAGCCTTCGATGGGGGCCACGATAACGATCTGTTCGTTTTGACGGCTGACCTGAGCACCGATGCCGTCGAACTGGCCACTGAAATCTGCGGCCATTCCAAACTGTTGTTGGGTGAGATAGGCGCTGTAGGGATCCTCCAGAACTTCGATGAGACCTCTAATCGCTGATTCCTGAAACTCGGCGACGGAGAGGTCGGAACCGTTGACGTGACGCTCCTGGATCGTCTCGAGGACTTCGGCAAAAGTTTCGAAACCCTCCGGGAACGTGGATGACCTCCCGCCACCGCCAGAGCAGGCGGCCAGCAGGAACATTACAACGCTGGCCAAAATGAAAAGATAAAAGGGCTGGTAGCCGGTCGGGAATCTACTCATCTGGGTCGTTATCACCCTTTACGTATCCGTGTATGAAGGAGGAATGCGAACCGTGAAACAAAGAGGCCAGAAACAGAGTTCGAGTAGTCTAAAGGGTGTGAAGCCATCTTAACATGGAGGAGGTTGCGAAGGGCTGCGGCGAGGTCGAGACTAAACGGAAAAGCATTAACTTAACATAATAGTAATAGGGCGTAGTTTAGAGACCGCTCACTGGGCCGCAATGAACCCCATCCCCTCGTTTCCCTCTTCCAGCCCCCCTCTGTAGAGGAACTCCCCTTCCGTCGTATGGACCCGGGCGGTGCCGCTTCCAAAGTCCAAGTGCACTGTGGCTCCGTTATCGCACGCCACCCGCACCTTTCCGGCATCGTGCTCGATGACCGTGCGGGGTTGGTGCTCGAAGAGGTTACCTGGAGCGACCTGGAACCTGAACACCGGCGTGAGCGGCCCCTGGCCTAAGCTTCGTCGGAGAAGGTCTCCATCGATTACGGTGAATGCCGTGGCTTCGCAGCTGAAGAATGGTTTTTGAGGTAGTTCCCATTCACTTGTCATAGCGTCCCGCCTCTCCCATTGTTAGATTGCCTTTCGGGTTGCGGGAGGTTCCTGGAGCCAACTCCCATCGATATCTTTTGTCGTTACCGTCGCAGCCCCATGGGCCAACATGTTTTGGAGTTTTTCCATCAGTCCTTCAAGCCCCATGCCGCTCAGGGCCGAGGTAATCACGGTAGCTGGCCCTTGGGGAAGTCCCTGAACGTCCGGGCCGGTGTGCGCACCCAACAAATCCGCCTTGTTAAGTACCAGAATACGGGGCCGATTAGCCACGTTTAAACCCTCCAGGATACCCTCAACCACGTCCACATGCTCAGGCGCGTTCGGGTGGCTAATGTCCACCACATGTAACAGCACATCCGCCTCTTGGAGCTCTTCCAAGGTCGCCCGAAACGCGGCGATGAGCGCCGGAGGGAGCTTTTGGATGAAGCCCACCGTATCGGTAAGCAGAAGATTGCTTCCATCGGAAAGGCGGACGCGGCGGGTTACAGGGTCAAGGGTTGAGAAAAGCTGGTCCCGGGCTACAACTCCGGCGGGACTCAATGCGTTGAGCAGACTGCTCTTTCCCGCATTGGTGTAGCCCACCATAGAGACCACCGGGATACCGCTTCTTTCTCGGCGGCGGCGATGCATGGCCCGCTGTTGGCGCACCTGCTCGAGGTCGGTCTTTAGGGTCTGTATCCAACGTCCGATGATGCGCCGATCGGTCTCGATCTGGGTCTCGCCGGGACCACGAGTTCCGATGCCGCCCCCGAGGCGTTCCAAGTGGCTCCATTGGCCCGCCAAGCGCGGCATGAGATACTCAGCCTGGGCCAGTTCGACTTGTAGTCTCCCCTCCCTGCTCCGGGCGTGACGGGCGAAGACATCTAGAATAAGCGCAGTCCTATCGATGACCTTCACCTCATCCTTGAATGCCTTCTCCAACTTGAGTTGCTGATTCGGCGTCAGTTCGTCGTCAGCAATCAGCGTATCGAAGTCTCCGCGTGCGCGGAGCTCTTCCAACTTACCCTTGCCCAGATAGGTAGGGCTGCGGGAGTCCAACGATTGGGTGGCTTCCGCCACTACCACCGCGCCCGCGGTAATGGCTAGTTGGCCCAGCTCCCGAAGCGAGTCCTCCAACGTCCACGTGTGCCGCTCGCGCTTGACGGCGACGCCAACAAGGAGGGCACGCTCTGGGCTGCTCCGGGTATCAATGGACTTGCGGTTGAGACGGGCTATGGCGCGGAACTCCGTGCAGCGGTGGGGGCCGAGGGAATGCTCCAGCCTTCGAGCCGGCGCATTCCTTCCTCCACGCGATCGTCGGGCGTGGTTAACGACAATCGGATATACCCCTCCCCTTGTTCGCCGTAGCCTCTGCCGGGCGTAACCACAACGCTGTGATTGTCCAGCATTTCGGCGGCCATAGCCGCTGATGTCCACCCGTCAGGTAGCTTAGCCCACACATAGAGACCTGCTTTGGGCGAGGCAACGGTGAGTCCAATCTGCGTGAGGCTATCCACTATTCGGTCACGGCGACGACGGTAGACCTCGTTGTTGGCGTGCTGCCACTCCGCGCTTGTTTTGGATAGTGCCTCAATGCCCATCTGCTGAATGGCCTGAGGCACGCCCGAGTCCATATTGGATTTGACGCGGAGGAGCGCATCGATGAGTGTGGGGTTTCCCACGGCCATGCCCAGCCGCCATCCGGTCATGTTGTAGGTCTTGGAGAGGGAATGGAACTCAATGCCCACGTCCATGGCACCGGGAGTTTCCAAAAAGCTTGGTGCCTGATAGCCGTCGAAGGTCACCTCGGAATAGGCGGCGTCGTGGCACACGACGATATCGTAGCGGTTGGCAAAAGCCACCACTTCTTCAAAGAAGCTCTTCGTGACCAGGCCGCCCGTGGGATTATTGGGGTAGTTGAGCCACATCACCTTGGCCTTTTGCGCCACGGATGAGGGAATACGGGAGAGGTCAGGCATCCACCCTTGCTCTTGGCGCAGAGGCATGAATTCCGATTTGCCTCCCGCAAACATGGTACCTACGGAGTAGACGGGGTAACCGGGGTCTGGCACCAGCGCGACGTCCCCGGGATCGATGAGGCACAGCGCCATGTGGCCGATACCTTCCTTGGCTCCTATGAGTGGCAGTACCTCCTTAGCGGGGTCCAGGTCCAACCCGAAGCGGCGCTGGAACCAGTCGGAAAAGGCCGCCCGTAGCTCGGGCAGGCCGTCCGATTCCGGGTAACGATGATTGGTTGGGTCCTGTGCCGCGGTGGTGAGTCTATCGACCACCTGCTGGGGAGTCGGAATGTCGGGGTCGCCAATCCCGAAGCTTACGACGTCGGCACCCTGACGCCGTTTTTCCTGGATCTTCCGGCTGATCTCAAGAAACAGGTATGGTGGAAGCTGGTCGAGGCGATGGGCTAAACTCATATTCCTCCCGAGGTTTCAATGCGTCTATGATTCACGGGGTTCGTTACTCGGGCCACTCTCCGGTAAAAACCACTTCTGCTGGGCCTTCCATGAAGACGGGGCCACTGCCAGTCCATGTGATGATCAGTTCACCACCGGGCACCGAAACCTGGACGGTATCGCCCACATAGCGATGGAGCCGGGCGGCCACGACCATGGCGCACGCACCCGTCCCGCAGGCCAATGTCTCCCCTACCCCACGTTCCCAGGAGCGTGCCAGGATGTGCTCTTTATCAACGACGTTCACCACGTGGTAGTTGACCCGCGTGGGAAAGGCCATGTTGAACTCCACATCCGGGCCGATGTCGTGTAATGGGTAGTCCCTCACCGGCGTATCTATGAACTGCACCGCGTGGGGGTTGCCCATAGAGACTGCGGTGACCACCAAATCGCTTCCCTGGCCAGTCACCATGAGCCGTCCATCAAAGAAGACATCCTTCCTACTCAGTCCCATTTGCGTGACCACGTCTGGATCAAGGAGCCGATCATCTCGTGTACTGGCCTCGTAGGTGTTCACCGGTATCGTCTTCCAACGAAGGTCCGGTTCTCCCATGTTCACTTTGACCCTGATAACGTGATCGCCTTCCCAGAAAGGCTCCACAGCAAGAATACCTGCGCCCGTTTCGATGCGGATAATACTCGCTTTCGGGACGATGTCCCGCTCCAAAACGTATTTGGTGAAACACCGGATGCCGTTGCCGCACATTTCGGGTTCCGACCCATCGGGATTAAACTCCCGCATGCAGATGTCAGCCTGCTCCGATCCCAACAGGACCAGCAGTCCGTCGGCACCAACGCCGAAGTGCCGGTCACATATTCGCTTGGCCAAAGCAGGCCAATCCTGGTCGACTCCACGGGCGTCGACCAACACGAAGTCGTTGCCCGCCCCTTGAAGCTTGGTGAACTGCATAACCACGTTCTCCGCGAATCTCGTTACTTCGTCCTCACGCCCAGGACGTTAAGGGATTCTACACCAGGGGCTTAGACCCTTCATCCCACATCAACCAAGACTTGTTGGAATGACCCGCCGGACAGCCTCAATCAACTGCGCCATACCTGCGGTCCAGTGGATGCGCGAGTCGCTATGGCGAAACCAGTTCATCTGCCGACGAGCTAGCCGATGGGTGGATATTTTCGTGAGGCGCACCGCCTCCTCCAGGTCGATGGTGCCTTTGGCCATGGCCCCCAGTTCGCGGTATCCCGTACTCTGAAAAGCGGAAAGCTCTGGCGTGTAACCCGAACGCAGCAGACGCCGGACTTCAGCCTCCCACCCGGCTTCGAGCATGGCCTCGACCCGTGCATCAATGCGCGTGTCGAGCTCGGTTCGAGGGACCCAAAGTCCGAAGAGATGGGGTCGAAATCCTGGCGCTGAGCGACGGCGCTGAGCGGAAAAACGGACGCCTGAGAACTCCCAGACCTCCAGGGCCCGGACGACTCGCCGGAGGTTCTGGGGGTCGATGGTTTTCGCCGCCTCGGGGTCGACACGATTCAAGTACGCGAAGAGGGCTGCCGGGCCGTCCTCTTGGGCCATTCGCTCCAGCCGCGTTCGAATAATTGGTTGCGCTGCGACCTCCGGCACCTGCCATCCTTCGGCCAGTCCCCAGATATATTGGCCCGTTCCTCCCACGACGAGGGGAAGACAACCACGAGCTTGGATATCGGTGATGGTCTCGCGAGCATGGCGTAAGAAAAGAGCGAGATTATAGCTCTCGTCAGGATTGACCGCGTCGATGAGATGATGCGGCACGAGGGCCTGCTCCGCCCTGGTGGGCTTTGCGGTACCGATGTCCATGCCCCGGTAGACCTGACGGCTATCGGCGTTGACGACCTCCACGGGGAAGGCCCGAGCTAGCTCCAACGCGGCAGCTGTTTTTCCAGAGGCGGTGGCGCCGACGATGAAAATGGCGGGAGCGGTGGATACAGGATTCATGGAATGCAGCGACAGCGTGTCAGGCGCTCTTCACTTAGGAGCCCGCAGCAGCCTGGGCGAGGCCCTGGGCAATGGCCACAAACTCCTCGGCCCGTAGGCTTGCGCCTCCAACCAAGGCACCGTCGATGTCCCGTTCGGCAGCAAACTGGGCGACATTGTCCGCCGTAACGCTACCGCCGTAGAGGAGCGGGACCCCCTGAGCCAACTCTTGCGAGGTGGCATTAGACAACCACGCGCGAACCACTCCCATCATCTCCTGGGCCTGCTCCGCTGTGGCCGCCTTGCCGGTGCCGATGGCCCATACCGGTTCGTATGCGATAACCACCCACCCCACTGCCGAAAGGTCCAGTCCTTGAAAGCCTGCGTTGAGCTGTCGTGTAACAACTTCTTTCGCCCGTCCCTCCTCCCGTTCGCTCAGGATCTCGCCGACGCAAAGGATGGGAACTAGGTCGTGGCGAAGGGCAGCGGTGACCTTTCGGTTCACCGTCTCGTCAGTTTCGCCCATGATGTGTCTGCGTTCCGAATGCCCCACGATGACGTACCGGCACAACCCTTCTAGCATGGCGCCCGAAACCTCGCCAGTGAATGCGCCTTTGGGCTCAGGGTGAAGATCCTGGGCTCCGAGCTCTAGCGTGCTGCCCTCCAGGACATGCGCCACTGGGGCAAGGGATACGAAAGGGGGGCAGATGAGCCGGATAATGCCTTCCATGGATTCCAAAGGCCCGCGCAGTTGCTGTGCCAAGGCCACTGCCTCGGCCACGGAGGTATTCATCTTCCAGTTCCCGGCAATAAATGCTGCGGCCACTTTGCTCTCCTTGCTATAACTCTTAGGCCCCGACCCGCAGCAGCTTGCCTGCGTGGCCAAGGGCCAACCTTATGACATGTTTCGCCGCGAAGAGTCCAAAGAAGTGTTTTAGGGGTCATAGGCTAACAGCGCCACTTGGCCTGGTCCACTGCCCGAGGCGATTCCCCAAGCAACGGGGATGCTCAACCCAGCGGAGTTGTGCTGTGTGATCCGGTCGAGATAAGGGACGCGAGCAGATTCAGGCCCTGTCCTCTGGTACAGAGGATTGACTGTGGCACCCAGGCCAGTGATAACCAGCATCACTATCTTGGAGTTCGTCTTCTGCACTAGCCGCTTCACCGAAGAGAAAGGCATCATGCTCCTTTGCCTTTTTCCCCGAAGTCTTCATCTTCCAACGCAGCTACTCCGGGCAGCTCCTTGCCCTCTAAAAACTCCAGAGAGGCTCCACCTCCGGTCGAGACGTGGGTCATATGCTGTGCCAGCCCCAGGTGTCCCACTGCCTCTGCTGTGGACCCCCCACCAATGACGGTTATTGCGCTGCTCGCGGCCAGTGCCTCAGCCACAGCCCTTGTTCCTGCGTCAAAGGGGGGTACCTCAAACACGCCCATGGGGCCATTCCACGCAATGGTTTTCATCTCACGCAGCTTCTCGGTGAAGAGGGCTGCGGTCGCGGTGCCAATATCGGCGATGAGCCACCCCTTGGGCACATCTCCAACGGACACAACCCGGTATTCGGGGTCCGTTTCCAAGTGCGGTGTCACCGCTACATCTGTGGGGAGATAGACCGCCACGCCCTGCTGCTCGGCCTGCTGAAGGAGTTCACCGCAGAGCGATACTTTTTCGTCTTCAACAAGGGAGTTGCCGACTTCGTAACCCTGGGCCTTGAGGAAGGTAGCTGCCATACCGCCGCCCACAAAGATGGCGTTGGCGCGCGCGAGCAGTTGCTGAAGCACAGCAATCTTGTCGCTGACTTTCGCTCCACCAAAGACGGCGCCTAGGGGGCGTTCCTTAGACTCCAGGGTTAGGCCCAGCATCTTGAGCTCTTGGGCCATGAGGAATCCAGCCACAGAGGGAAGAAAATGGGTGATGCCCTCCGTGGAGGCGTGGGCTCTATGGGCGGTGCCGAAGGCGTCGTTGACGTAAACGTTTGCCAGACCGGCAAGCCCCTCAGCAAACTCTGGGGCGTTGGCCTCCTCACCAGGGTAGAACCGGAGGTTTTCCAGTAGGAGCAGATCTCCCGCTTCCAAGGCATCGGCCTGCTCTGCCGCCATTGCCCCTACGGCATCGTGGACATACTGCACAGCCGAACCCATGATCTCCGCAAGCCGTTCGGCCACCGGGGCCAATCCCAATTCCGATTTCGGTTCACCTCCCGGCCGGCCAAGGTGTGTACACAGCACCACACTGGCTCCGTGCTCCCGCAAATAGTTGATCGTCGGTATGGCGGCTCTTATTCGCATATCGTCCGATATGGTGGTGGTCCCTGGCTCGTAGGGGACATTGAAATCCACTCTGACCAAGGCCCGCTTTCCTTCCCATTGCAGGCTTTGGATAGTCTTTTTCATAGTGGACACGTTAGTCCCCAATCATAAAGTTGGTGATGGCCTCCCACCGTGCTAGGGATGCAGGTGGAAGATTCAAGGGGGCCAGGAAGCTAAGCGCTTCCGTGGCCAGAGTCCTGGCCTTTGTCTGGCCGTATTCCCTCGCCCC
>CAUZHS010000036.1:0-10106 GCA_963579845.1 Dehalococcoidia bacterium
GCTTCAGTTTTATAAATTTCCAGGTGGTGTTCAACCATCCACGGACACTAGTCTGCAATTTCATCAACGCTGAAAGACTTGGTGTAACAGCAGCTGATGGCTGCACAGTGGAGGTCTGTTCGGTTTGTGATTCTGCCATTGGTTTCTCCTAAAACCGTTCGAACTAACTCAGCCGAATTCGCGGGTCGATAATTCCGTACATTAAGTCGACCAAGAGGTTGACCGTCATAACTGTCAACCCTAAGACCATCGCGAAGAGCTGCATCACCGGGAAGTCCCGTTCTGCCGCAGCCCTAACCAACGCCGCGCCCATCCCGTTGATGCCGAAGACCACCTCCACGATCACCGAGCCCGCAACCAACCGGTCCAGGCTCAGACCAATCACGGTGATAATGGGCAGCATGGCATTCCGGAGTGCATGTCCGTAGAAGATCCGCTGCTCCGGTAGTCCCTTCGCTCGGGCTGTCCGGATATAGTCCTGACTCAGTACCTCCAGCATCTGAGACCTTGTAAGCCGCATTAAAGGGGCCGCAGATGTGTAGGAAACCACAATCGCGGGAAAAATCATGTTCTGAAGGTTCTTCCATGGGTCTTCAGTAAACGGCACATAGTCAGGGGGGATCCACTGGAATTCTTTCGATAAAATGACGATTATAATCGCCGCCGTCACGAAGGCAGGGACACTCAACCCCCCAATGGAGAATAGGCGAAGCGCGTTATCAATCCATGATTCGGGGTAGCGCGCGGATAGAATCCCCAATGGAATTCCCAAGAGAATTGAACCGACAAGCCCGAGTAACCCCAATTCTATCGTCGCTGGCAGCCGGTCTTTGAGCACCTGAAGGGCTGTTTTCTTCGCTAAGTACGAATCGCCGAAGTCACCCCGCAACATGTGGCTGACCCACCTCACGTACTGAACGTGAGCGGGATCCGAGAGGCCAAACCGATCGCGCATTTGCTCTTGATAGGCCTCTTGGGTTGTCTGCCCACCTTCATGGTGCTCACCCTGCACATTGTTGTAGCCGCCGGAACCTCCCTCTTGGAAGAGGACATCGACGAAGTCTCCAGGAATCGTACGAAGCATAAAGAAAAAGAGAAGAGAAAGGAGCACCATCGTAACTGGGATAAGCATTAGCCGTCGAATCGCATAAGTAACCATAAAGTCCTCCGCTGCTCAAGCTACAAGCCCTATCAGCCACCGCTCATCACGGTCTCCAACCCTAGAGCTTATTATCCCATCGGTAGAAGTGCCGCGATGCTACTGCTCAGACATGGAGAAGTCAACGGTTCCCCCCCGTTTAAGTTCCGTATTTTATGCTCCGATCCGCCTTCCTCTACACCACCCTATGCATGTGCCGCGGCTCCGCTCATCCTCCGGGGGAACAAGGCGGGTACGGTGCCTTTTCCTAATTCTACTTAATAATGCGACTGCCACATTTCCATCTTGGCATGATCAATCAGGCCAAGGTGCTTCTGGAACCACGCCTCAAACGTTACGGGATCCACGTTGCTTATCTCATCAATCACACCGCGAACGGCTCTTTGCTCTCCGCCATCCACTCCTGAACGATTCGGGTATTTCGGCCACTGGGGTATTCGGAGAAGGTTCGGGACTCCAAGCCAATGCTCGCGTTCCTCCCCAGAAGATCCCCCGCTATATATCTCCAGTATGTCGCAGGTGTTACCATCATCAACCGGAATCTACGCATATTCAATCGGATGCCCCACTCCCGACCCAACTCCCTGAACAAGAGGAACTGCTTGTCAAAAGTCCAGAGAGTCGCCAGTACCGCCAAACCGAAGAAGAGCCTATTCTGGCCTTGGTTCCTGGCCAATGCCGCCGGATACCCCGCGGCAGTCGGCGTTGGCATCCTTGTCGGCTGGTACGGGACCACCTTCCTTGCCAACATCATCGGCTGGGGCATGGGGATTGCTGCGGGGGGAGCCGTGATCGGCACAGCACAGTGGATAGTCCCCAAAGAACAGCTTGCCCCCCTGCGCGAATGGCTTTACGTGACGGTGATGGGCTACATCTTCCTCGTCCCTACCGCAGGTTTTTCCGTCGGCCTCGCCCAGTGGTTCCTTCTCCGCAAGACCGTGGGCCAAGCCGGATGGTGGATACCCGCCAGCACTCTCGCCGTCTGGCTTGGTCTTGCCTTTGGAGTCTGGACCAGCGTGATCGCGGGCAGTGGTCCTTTGGGAGCGATTATCGGCGCACAGTTCGGTGGCGCCCTAGCCGGCACAATCACCGGACTGGTTCTGACCCGCCTCATCCAGCTCGCGCCCGAAAGAAGTGCCGCCTAGCCCCAAGCCGGATGTTACAACTTTGTTGCACTCCTCCCAAAATGGTCCCCGGCTCCTTTACGCCCCATTCTGCATACCCTAACCTTCACCCGGGCCCTGGCCTCGATGGCTGAGACTACCCCAGCTAAGGCCTCGCCCGATATGAATTCAATCGTTGAGAAAGTGTGGCTTCCTAATACTTGGCCTCATCATTAGGAAGTTACCTACTTTATGTGTTAGGTACTTGGTCTAATAGGACTACTATTCATTCCATATCTGTGCACAGTAAAGACTAACCGAAGGCATTGATACGAAACCTAACTGGAGGGAATACGATGGTTTATAAAGCGGAATATCTATGGTTAGACGGTAGCACTCCCTCAGCGAAGCTGAGGTCAAAAACAAAAGTCATTGCCGACGGAGAACTTCCTCCACTCTGGGGGTTCGATGGGTCAAGTACTCAACAGGCGTCGGGAGATCAATCTGACGTTGTTCTAAACCCAGTACTAACAGTACCCGACCCGATTAGGGGAGGGAATAACGTAATAGTTATGACGGAAACCTTGCTAACAGATATGAGCCCACACCCAACAAACACCAGATCCGCGTGTGCCTCAGTGTCTGAGAAATACGGCTCCTTCGAGACTTGGTTTGGCATAGAACAAGAATATGTATTTTTCCAAGGTGACAAACCGTTGGGGTGGCCAGCAAACGGATATCCTGCTCCTCAGGGAGATTATTACTGTGGGGTCGGAGCAGATACGATGTTTGGACGAGACATTGTCGAAGAACACATGGATGCTTGTATTGCGGCGGGATTGCACATAGCAGGTATAAATGCTGAAGTCATGCCAGGACAATGGGAATTCCAGATAGGCGCAATAACTACACCCCAGGTTGGAGACGAACTATGGGTTGCAAGATGGCTACTCTCTAGAATAGCTGAGGAGTTTGATGCCACTGTATCCTTGGATGCAAAGCCTGTTCCTGGAGACTGGAACGGATCAGGCGCACACACAAACTTCTCTACGAAACAAATGCGTGAAAACTATGATGCATGTGTTGCCGCAGCTGAAGCATTGGGAACGAATGCAGACGAGCACATTGCCAACTACGGAGCTGATATAGAGCACCGTCTTACAGGCCAACATGAAACTGCTAGCTATAAAGACTTCTCTTATGGAGTATCCGATAGGGGTGCATCAGTACGTATCCCATGGCAAGTGGCCAGGGATAAAAAAGGCTACATAGAAGATAGAAGGCCAAATGCAAACATGGATCCTTATAAAGTTACAAGAATTATCGTAGAAACTGTTTGCGGTGCCGCTAGCAAATAAACTGTCCCTTTGAACTAATCTCCGCCTGAAATTTAAGGGCCGCTAACTTGTCATGGTTACTGTCCCTTAAATTTCAGGCTTTTCATATCTGATGTCATGGGCGATCCCAGCGGCAGTATCCGCCGCACATGTTTCCAGTGCAAAGAACTCCCGACCTTCATGCCGGCGTCGGGGCCGGCATGTTCGCGGCTGCGATGGCTCGCCTTGGGAGATAGCAACACCTGCAGTTTATCCACTTCCTCAAGCGGAGGGGGGAGGTTCACGGTCACACCATAGGCAGCTGGCCTTCGCCTAGCTCTTGTCCTGCGCGGTGATAATTCTCGCACCTGGGGATGTCAGCTCACCGGAACAAGTCGAAGCAAACATCCATGCCACCTTACAGACGCTAACCCCGAAAAGAAGCGTGAGGTGGACACCATCCGAGTCGGGTCAGACTTAATTGACCATGTCGAAGGTCTTGGTGGAGGGCGCGGCAACTACAGTGTTGGCGAGAATGAGTTCAGCTCCGACGCAGGCTACACAACAGCCAACCGTCTATGGACTCGAGACATCTTGGTGCCGGGGAGTTGTGGCTTGGCGGGGAGGGAGCCGGAGCCCTAACAGTAGGAACACGCCTGTGGCGCTGAGGAACGCAATAATCAAAAATGCGTAACGATAACTTCCCAGCGCATCGTAGGTGAGCCCCGCGAAGATGGGGCTGAGGACTACTCCACCCATGCTCACCGGGTCCATGAGCCCAGCAAGCCGGGAGAAGTTGGTGCGGCCAAAAACCTCACCCCTCAGAAGAGTCATCAGGGTGCCCCTGGCGCCCCACGAAACGCCGAAGATGACGGCGAACACCAAAGCGTGAGTGAGAGTAGAGGCATAAGCCAGGATAATTATGGCAACACTCTGAAGCAAATAGGCTACCATCAACACCTTCCTCGGGCCCAACAGGTCCCCTAGGAAGCCACCGATAAGCCTGCCTCCCGCGGCGACGATCAAGCTAAAGGCAAAGACATTTGCCGCTGTCTGCTCCTCGAGGCCCATGTCCACCAGCGCTGGAATCTCGTGCACCCGCAGGGCGCCCCAGGCACACAACGACAGCAGATGGGCGCTGCCCAGGAACCAGAAGTTCCGGCTACGCAGGGCCTGGGCGATGGTCGAGGCCGGCTTGGCCAAGGAAGTAGGCTCCTGGGCCCGCTCCGGCTGTTGCCCCACAGCCTCAGGTATGGACACTTCCTCCGGATCACCGTCCGGAAGATAGCCGTAGTCTTCTGGACGGGCGCGCATCACCAAGGTCAGCGGGACGCCGACGGCAATGGCCACGAAGCCGGCGACGGTAATCGTTTCGCGCCAACCAATGTTCAGAATGGACCAGGCCAGCAAAGGGACCAACAGGGCGGCAATGCTGGTCCCCATCTGGTATATAGCTATCGCCCGCCCACGTCGACGTGAAAACCAATTGACTAGTACGGTAACGATGGGAAGGAATCCCGCCATGCTCTGGCCCAGCGTGGCCACAAGAAACGCAGCGTAGAACTGAATGACCGATTGACTCAGTCCGATGCCCACCAGGCCCAAACCAAAAATAACCCACCCCACTATCATGTAGCGGCGCGGGCCCACCCAGTGAATAAGGTAGCCTTCGATGGGCCCAGTGAGCCCACCCTCTAACCGCGAAAAAGCGAAAGCGCCCGCGACCACGGTGCGCGTGGTCCCAAACTCCCTGGCCACGGGAAGGAACAGGGCGGCGGCCCCAACGTTGAACAGCGCCGATTGGACGGTGCCGGCCAGGGTGGCGGCACCCACAATCCACCACCCGTAGAACATCGCCGGTCGAGACCGCGCCTTCTCACTTCCGGATGCAGGTGCAGAATTTCCAGAGCCCGGAGCTCGTCTATCTGTGGGGCCACTCTCCATTTTGCTATCGTCTCCCAGGGAATATGGACGAGGCCGACAAAAAAGGGACCTATCCACCGGCTCCTTCGACCCCATGGTGCTCAGCGAGGGAACGCTAACTACAGGCTACTTCCTTCCACGGTCTCGACCCACTCGTTCGGGTGCGCGACAAAACGGTTATGTGATTTTCACGCTGCTCCCCGACGCGCACATCTCAAAAGGGTTTCGAGAGAAGATAGAGGCCTCAAGCGCCGAGAACAAATAAAAGCTCGTGGAAGAGGTCAAGCCCTTCCAGGCACCCCCGGAGGGGGAACCCCGAAATCCATTACGTGACGGGGACCATCTCCGTCAGCTTGCCGTCTTCCATAACGACCCGCACGTCCGCACCGATATAGGTCCGGTAGTCGGGCGTAAACGGGTCTAGGTCAAAGGGGATGACCACAGTACGCAGACCACCGCTAACCAGGGTCACCATCCCGTTGGCTATATCGACTCGGCGGACAATACCTTCGATTTCTTCTCTGGCCATGGATACGCTCCCTTCAACCAAGCGGCGTGGGCTATTTACACACCCCACGTTATCCAATTTCCGCTCTGCGTGCTAGAGGGCGTTGCCCTCCCCCACCTACGACAGGGCTTAGCCAACCACTATGGCCGCGCCGGCTGCGGCAATATCCTCGTCTTGCTGCGACGCAGCCCCACCCACACCCACGGCCCCGACAACCACGTCGCCTCGCTTGATAGGAACCGCGCCCTGCTGATAGAACAACCGCTCGCCATAGACCTTATTCACCGCCACGAACATGGGCGAGCTTCCCCGCTCATTGAGAGCGCCGCTAAACTGCCCCCCCCAAACGACGCTTGCCATGGCCTTGCCCGCAGCCGCTTCCGCCAAGAACTCATATCGCGCCCCGGACATCACAATTAGAGCCTGAAGCTTGGCATGCTCGTCCACCACGGCAATCCCGACCTTCAAGCTCATCTCATCTGCCTTGGCAACGCACGTATCCAGAATCAGCCGTGCCTCATCATGCGTGACGCTCATTCATGCCTCCCAGGTAATCCCGTTTTTGCTAGCGCCATCTGTCGCGGGCCCTAGTCACCAATGGAATGGGACATCGCCCATGCCACCGCCTCGTCAATCTCCGTTGGCCCGCCCCCCGCGCCTGCCGCTCCGATCAGCTCGCCGTTGCGCATGATGGGGACAGCGCCCCGCAGGAAGTTGAGTCGACCGCCGTAGTGATTGTTCAGCCAGGTCATCATCGGACTACCAGCGCGCTCCTGCATCTCCCCGCTGAGCGTCCCCTTCCAAAATACGGTCGCCATAGCCTTGCCCCGGGCGTCATCGCATATCCACGGATATCCTGAGCCAAGCATGCTCACCGCACCGATAAGGTTGCCACCCTCATCCACGATGGCCAAGCCCAGCAATACGCCTCGTTCCTGCGCCACCGCTAGCCCCGCCTCAATCCCCTTCAGCACCTCTTGATGGGTAATCACATTCATCTACGCACCTCCTCTCAGCTTTCGAGCCGGAAGGCTATCACAGCAAGGCCAGTCAGCCAATGCTGGTGCCTGGGCCGGCACACCCTCGATCACTGGAGCCTCTCCAGCTCGGCCCGGAGAGTCGGCAGCCATTGGCGAAGGGGGAGCGACAAAGGCAGTACAATCTCCAACACCTCACCCCCACTATGGCCCAAATCGCCTTTACCCTTGCCGACCGAGCCTGGATCCTCCTTGGTCAGCTCCACCCGTAGCGACTCCCTATCGATACCAAGCTCATCGGTCACCTCGTAGACCTCATTCATATCGGCGGTCGTAATAATATCCTCTGTCATCTCGTACCTCCTCGCGGCAACGCACCATACCAGGCATGGGACTAAGCCGGTATACTCGCTCCATGCCATACTCGCTCGACGATAAGCTGGTGGTGGCAATAACGGGAAGAGCGCTCTTTGACCTCGCCCAGGCCCACCGTATCTTCGAACAAGATGGGCTGGCAGCTTACCGTGCTCACCAGTTGAAAAACATCGATACGCCTCTGAAACCGGGAACCGGCCTGCCCCTGGTTCGAGCCTTGTTGGCCCTGAACCAACTCGGCCAGGGGCCATTGGTCGAAGTGGTGCTCCTTACCCGAAACGATTCTGAATCCGGTCTACGCCTCATCAAGTCCATCGAAACCCAGCGTCTGGACATCTCCCGCATGGCTTTCACCGACGGCAGCGACCCCTATCGTTATTTAGAATCCTTCTCCTGCGACCTCTTCCTCTCCGCCCAGCAAGAAGGTGTGCGCGCCGCCCTCGAGGCTGGGTTCGCGGCTGCGTTGGTTTACCCGCCACCCGATGTGCAGCAACAGGATGTCTCTCAGGTTCGCATCGCCTTTGACGGAGACGCCGTTCTCTTTGGAAGCGAATCGGAGCGCATCTTCCAAAAAGAAGGCATCGACGCCTTTCACGCCCATGAATCCCAGATGGAAGACATCCCCATGCCGCCTGGACCCTTCGCGGGTCTGCTCCGGGCCATCAGCTCCATCCAGAAGCAGTTTCCCGAACACGAGTCGCCTATCCGCACTGCATTGGTGACCGCCCGGGGCGCTCCGGCCCACATGCGGCTAATCAAGACCCTCGGTGCTTGGGGTGTAACCGTCAACGAGTCCTTCTTCATGGGTGGCGTAAGCAAAGCCAAGGTCTTGGAGTCCTTCAAGCCCCACATCTACTTCGACGACCAGCCGGTCCACCTAGACGCCGCTGCAAAAGCGGTAGCTGCCGCCCGTGTGATTGAGCACCCTATCCCGGGGATGAACACCCTTTCCCGAGAGGAGCGGGACACACTCCCTTAGCCAGCCTCCCTCGGCACAATCCGCACCCAGATCTAGTGAGGCCCGTGCCCAGTGTCGAGCCTGCTAACCACCATCGCGTCTCCTCCCGGGTCCGCAAACAGCGATTACAAAAGGATTTCCGGCCGTACCTCCGCCACCAGACCCACCGGCATAAAGATGAACAGCCGTGGCTGCGGGCTAAATTGAAGACGGTCCGAAAAGAGTCGACCAGTACCAGTCGCAAAGCCCGTCGATGCTTATGTGTGCTTTGCCGCTACATATCAACGGCCTATGTCCTAGTTCGGATCGTTTTTGTATATGCTTAGATCTCAGGAATCAGTCTAATACCATCTAAAGCAAATGTTTCAGATATGTCCTTCGATGGATACCCTTGGCATACGTGACTAACATTCCTATTCTTTCTTTACGATTTACCCAGGCAAAAAGGCGCTATGGGTCGGCTCCACCCAGTTCAACATACTGTCCTATAACGCCCTCCATCTGGTACGGCAACTTGCCACGAGATGTCAGCATCTTCACGGGTTCCCTTTGGGGAAAGTTCTTCCAGGGCTTCGGCCAAAACGCGCCAAGTAGAGAAACCGGCGGTGCAAAAAGGGGGCCTGGCCAAAGGCTGGAATTATTGACAGTTGAAACCACCGAATGGTACCGTAGCAGGGTCGTTATGCGGTAAATTCACCGAAGCCGCACCCTACTCAGGGCATGCATCCGCCAGGTGGCCCGCATCGGGACCCGTCCCTCCCACGGACGGGCCTTTCTTTAGGGGAGCCTCATGTCCGAACAGCTACTGGGTGCCCGGGCCATCTGCGAGTCCCTTCTGCGCGAGGGCGTGGACACCATCTTCGGCATTCCCGGCGGCGCGATCCTCCCCTTCTACGACGCCCTCTGGCACTACCCCCAGCTCCGCCACGTGCTCATGAGGCATGAACAAGCCGCGTCACACGCTGCAGCCGCTTACGCGCGCACCACCGGACGTGTGGGCGTTTGCGTCTCCACTTCCGGCCCTGGCGCCACCAACCTCCTCACCGGGTTGGCCGACGCGAAAATGGACTCCACTCCCATCGTGGCCATCACCGGTCAGGTCGCACGTCCCTTCCTGGGCACCGAGGCCTTTCAGGAGTGCGACACCACCGGAATGGCTGGACCTCTTCTCAAAAAAGTCTACCTGGTCATGGACCCCAAGGACATCGGATCCATCATTCATGAAGCCTTCCAAGTGGCCAGCGAAGGACGCCCCGGCCCCGTACTTATCGACGTGCCCAAAGACGTCCAAGCCGAATTGGCCGACTTCAGCTACTCCACCGCTTCGGCATCCGGGCCAAAACCTCCCGACAACCCGTCTGCAACGGCAATCGCGAAGGCCGCCCAGCTCCTGAACGAGGCGGAGCGGCCGCTTATCCTCGCCGGGAACGGCGTCCACCTTTCCCGCGCCTCCGCAGATCTCCAGGCCCTGGCAGAAACGGCAAACATCCCAGTCATCAACACTCTTCACGGCACCGGCTCTTTCCCCCGGCACCACCCCCTGGCCATGGGCATGCTCGGCATGCACGGCATGTACGCCAACAATATCGCCACATGCGAGTGCGACGTCATTTTCGCGGTGGGCATGCGTTTCGACGACCGTGTCATCGGCCGGCCCGGCTCCTTCGCCCCGCAGGCCAAAGTCATTCACCTCGAAATAGAGCCCGCCCAGGTCGACAAGAACGTCAACGCCGACGTCCCCCTCATTGGCGACGCAAAACTGGTGCTCTCTGCCCTCCTCCCCTCCA
>CAUZHS010000037.1:0-9847 GCA_963579845.1 Dehalococcoidia bacterium
ATTCCGACATTGTCATTGGCGACCGTTTCGGCGGGCGGGACCTGGGTGCTGGAGGGCAGCCGTTGTACCGTCAACTCATCGGCAAGGCGCTGAGGGCGTGGGTGCGCGCCTTTCTACGCCTGCCCTACTCCGACACCCAGTGCGGAGCCAAGGCCTTTCGAGCCGATGGCTGGAGGTCGATAGCACCGCAGGTGCGTGAGCGGGGTTGGGCCTTCGACCTGGACGTGCTGGTGAACGCACGCCGCCGGGGCTTGAGCGTGGCCGAGGTACCGGTGGAGTGGAAGCACGTGGCCGAGGGATCCAAGGTCCGCGCTGCCCAGGCGGGGCCAGAATTCCTGCTGGCGACCTTCCGCATCAGGTTGCGGCGCCGTTAAACCGCGCCTTTGGGGAGGGGCGGCGACGGCGCGATGTGCAAGTCTAAGGAACGCGCCGCGGCGGTCAAAAAGTGCAGTCTGGGCAGGTGCAGCGGCCGGGATAGATGACGTGGTGTTCGCACTCTAACAGGGCCACGGAATAGTCGCGTTCGGCCAGGAGCTGGGCGGTCCGGGATCCGGCGGGGCCATCTCCGATAACCGCTTGCCGGGAACAAGCTGCAGGACATAGACTTGCCAGCGTTACGCTAGGGTAGCTGGCGAATCGCTGAATCAAGGCGCGGAATAAATAGTGGATCGATCGCGTGAAGGACATCGGGAGCAGCGATGTTCGGGCAATAATCGTCGAGATGAGGTGAGCCCCATGGCTTCCGTGCTGAAAACGGCGCTGGTCTTGGCCGGTGGCAAGGGCGAACGGTTGCGGCCGCTGACGGACAATATCCCGAAGCCGATGGTCCCCTGCGCGGGGCGTCCGCTGTTGGAGTATCACCTTCATTGGCTTCGTGATCAGGGTATTGAGCGAGCTGTGCTCTTGGTGGGCTATCGCCAGGAGGTGGTGCGGGAGTACTTCGCGGTGCCGCGTATTGCGGGTCTGAGCGTGGAGTGCGTGGGCGAGGATGCTCCGCTGGGCCGCGGGGGTGCGTTGCGCCACGGCTTCGAGGCGCTGGGGTTGGGCGACGAGTTTTTGGTGGCGACTAACGGGGATATTGTGACGGACCAGCCGTTGGCTCCGTTGCTGGAGTTGCACCAACGGCAGGGTGCGCTGGCTACGGTGCTGCTCACGGGGATGCAGAGCCCGTTCGGTGTGGTGGATGTGGATGAGGGGGGCCGCATCAGTGCCTTCCGGGAGAAGCCACCGCTTCCTTATTGGATCAATGCCGGCGTTTATATTCTTGGAGGCGTTACGATGGACCGGTTTCCCGAGGTGGGCGACCACGAAACGGAGCTGTTTCCTCAACTGGCCGAGGAGGGCCGCATCGCCGGGTTCAAGAGCAGTGCCTTCTGGAAGTCAGTGGAGACACAGAAAGACCTGCGAGAGGCTGAGGGCTTCGTTGGCGAAGCGGAGTTGTTCTCGTCTATGCGGCGGGGATGATTGGCCCGTTGGGTTGCGACGGCTTATAATAGGTGAGATGAGCAGCCCTTCTGGGGCTGTTGTCGTATCGGGGAGTGGCCCAGCGGTAGGGCGCGTCGTTCGGGACGACGAGGTCGTGGGTTCGATCCCCACCTCCCCGACCATTACTTAATTGAGAAGTATATCTTTTCAATTCCGCCGTAACGCTTTTGGACGGGGAGTGCGACTTTCCCCCCATTTCCACCATGGACACCGATGGCCTGTTTTCCCTGATGGCTAGGTCGCCCGCGACGTGCGGTGGTTGCCTAGGTCCCTGCCGGGTTGTTGAACTTCTGGAAAATAGGGTCCTCGGCGCTGCCGTCCCAGTCGCTGAGCATGGCCTGGACGAAACGAGGCAGGTTCTCAGATTCCCATCAGCCAGAAATCGTAGTTTCGGGCCACTCCGGGCATCAGTTTCCGACTTCGTCAATCGGTGGCCCGCTGCTCATCGCGAGGTTTAGTTCGTTGGGGGACACCGATGGCAGGATAGGCGTGAAGGGTTTGCCCCGACGGCCTGGAGGCTGGGGTATCGGGATAGTGTTCCGGCGAGATGGGGATGGATTGATTACCGTCCAATGCCCGGTCCACGATGTCAAAGAACGGATCCTTGTTGTAGTCCAGATAGCCTGCGGCAGTCAGGCGGATGGGGTCGCCGCCATGGAAGTGAACGTATTGCTGCGCGCGCATGCCAAAGGCGTCGCCGACGATGTCCCAAGCGAGCTTGAAGAGCTTGAGGCGCTCCTCCGCCGAGTAACCCGTCCGGCCCCGCATGAACTTATCGATGTAGGGCCGTATTTCAGGATTGTTCATGTCGGCCTCGGTGGGCGCCTGGAAGAACCCACCGCCTCCGAGAATCCGGATAATCTCCACCATGCGTTCGTAGAACTTGATGCCTTGCAACCGAAAGGCGCGAACGCCGAAGCCGCCGGGTGCCCAGATACCGGTAGGTCCCTTTTGGGCCAGGGCTTCTGAGCCGTAGAAGGCGGTACGGCATAGCTCCAGCATAAGAATCATCTCTCCCAATTTTTCCTGCACGTGGAGGAAGCCTGCGATGCCGATGGAGTCGGCGAGTTTCATGGCAACGCCCACGCAGAGCTCCATCTGGCTGAGCATTTGGGCGGCGGTCTGCACCGCCGTCCCCCCTCCCATGGCCTGGGCGCTGGCCGTGTTGACGATGTCCTCGCTGCCGGGTCTGCCCGGTACTATGACGCGATCCCACGGCACTAGCACATCGTCGAAGATGGCGAAGCAATCAATCTCCTCGAAGCGGCTGCTCAAGGGGTGGTCGAAGGGTTGATTTGGGTGGGACATGGGCTCTCGGCAGATGAGCTTCAGCCCAGGTGCGTCCAACGGGACGGCGAAGGCGAGGGCGTACTCGGAATCGCCCGGCGCGATGCCGCCAAAGGGCACCACCACGATCTCCTCGGTCAGGGGTCCCATGGTGCCCAGCATCTTTGCGCCGCGCACGATGATTCCCTCGTCGGTCTCTCGGACCTTGGCCAGGTGGATGTAGGGGTCCTCCTGCTCGGAGGAGGCCTTGGAACGGTCGATCTGCGGGTTGATAAGTACGTGGGTCATGAACACGTCGTTCTCCCGAACGTACTCATAGTACCGGGTGGCGTTCTCGCCGAATTGTTCTCCGGACTTCGCGAAGTTATCGCGTCCGAGATACCACCCCGTGACCAAGGAGAGCATGAAGTGGGGAGCGCGGCCCATGTAACCGAAATTCTGGTCGGTGTGGAGCTTGTAGGCCTGCCGCTTCTTGGTGAGGTCCTCTTTGGAGTAGGGGACCATGCAGGCCGTGGAAACGGGCTCACCGGTCGTTGGAGAAGGAAAGGTGAGAATGTCCCTGTAACGCGGGTCGTGCTGCATGTCGTATTGCTGGGCGACGGAGGCGATGGTGCCCTGAAAGAAGGGCTCCGTGGTCACGTCTCCCACGAGTTTGCCGTTGAGGAAAATACTCGCCCGCCGGCTGACGGCACTCAGGGTCTCGATGTATTCCTTCCCAGTCCGGATTCCCATGTTGCGCTCCTTTGGGTGCGTTTGATTGGACGTACTTCAATCAGATGGGGTGCTGCCTAGTCCATCTGCCGTCCGCAGTCGCGGCTGCTTTTCTATGTTACTTATGAAATCCTATTAAGCCATATGATACTCTCGTTTGCCGCGTGCGTAAGCAAGCTTGCTCCCCGCGGATTTCAATGCCTATCCACCGATTGGAGGTTTCGAATGTCGCCAAAATTAACGCAGGGGTCCAAACTGCCGGCACTCGCACTCAATTTAACGGATGGCCAGAGCAGGAGTCTGCCAGATGATCGCTCAGGGCGTTATCTGGTCTTGTTGTTCTATCGAGGGAATTGGTGATACTACTGTAGGCGGCAGTTGGCTGCCTACGAAGCGAAGAAGCCGGAGTTGGAGGAGCTGGGAGCGGTGGTCATAGCCGCAACCACCGACAGCTGCGAGTCGACGGTGGACATGGTCTCTGAAACCGGCCTATCATTTCCGGTTGCCTACGGCGTGACGGAGGATGCACTTGAAGCGTTCGATCCGTGGTGGACGGAAGATCACCACGGGAGGTACGCGGAACCCATGGAGTTTTTGGTGCTCCGCGGCGGGACCGTATTCGGCTCCATATACGCTTCCGGGCCTGTCGGCCGAATGGGCGTTGAGGATGTCTTGGTCAGCATTCGGGGTCGTGAAGGCCGCCGAATCGAGGAATCGCAGAAGGGTCAGTCAACGAAGTGATTACCGGCGAGGCCCGCAGGGAGTGTCGAGGTTCTCGGATGGCCCCCCGCCTTCAGAGGCACGCCATAACCACGTTGCGGTATGCCGGTTTGTCATACGCGCGCCCGGCCCGAGATGTCTGTGGCAGGACCCACCGTCGCTTGGGTGCATGGCTAGTACTTTCAGGCAAGTGAAGATGCGCGTGTTTGGACAGTGGTTTATAGGAAGCAGGCGGTCGGGATGAAAGGATTGGTGGATGCCCTCATTTGACGTCGTATCCAGGATAGATATCGCAGAGCTTGATAATGCCATCAACGGTGTTGACCGAGAAGTCAAACAGCGCTATGACCTGAAGGGTACTGTTTGTTCCATTGAGCGCTCGGGCGACAACCTCACCATTACCGCCGACAACGACTTGTTGCTGCGGCAGATGCACCAACTGCTGCACGCATACTGCGCCCGGCGTGGAGTTGATAGCGCGGTGCTGGACTTCAACACCGCTCAGGACGCCACACGAGGAACCCTGAGGCAGAACGTTGTCGTCCGCCAGGGCATCGGTGACTCGACGGCGAGGCAGATCGTGAAGATTGTGAAGAGCAGCAAGATCAAAGTGCAGGCGGCGATTCAAGGCGACGAGCTTCGGATAACGGGAAAAAAACGCGACGATCTTCAGCAGGTGATTGAAACCCTAAAGGATAGCAAGGTTGACCTGCCGCTTCAGTACATCAACTTTAGGGACTAAACGCGTTGTTCCTTCCTGTGAGTCAAGATCCCTCGTCTTATCACCCCCGGAACTCGCGCAGCGTCTTCCATCCAACCCAGACAAGCAACACTGCGCTCAAGCCAATGCCCCCGCCGACAAGCATCGTGAGGCGGGGGCCGATGAGCTCGGCCATGACGCCCATGACTAGAAAGCCCATGTTATTTGCGACTCCGGCGGAGAGGAAGAACATGCCGTTCGCTCTGCCTCGCATGTGCGCTGGGCTGAGAAGCTGGACCATGGCAGTCCGCGGCGTGAGGCCCAGGGAATCGGCGAACCCCAGGATGGCGCCCAGCACCAGCGCCATGGCAAACCATGGTGAAACCCCGAAGAGCATCACCGTTGCAGAGTAAAGCGCCATTACCGAGAGCACAAGGAGTCCTTTCTGCTCCACGTTGCCCAACGTGAGTAAGACCAGCGTTGCCAGGGCGGCACCGACAGCGGGCGCCGAGAGGAGTGCTCCCAGCCCGGCGGAACCCACATGGAAGACATCTTTGGCGAAGATGACCATGAGTGGCTGATAAAACCCGAAGACCATCACCAAGGTGTCCAGAACGATGATGGCCAAGAGCACACGGGTGATCCAAACGAAACGCAGTCCTTCAATCAAGGCCTTGCCCGTGACCCTGGGCCGTCCCCTCGTGGAACCAAGCTCCCCCCTCATGAGCAGAAGAGCTATGAGCGCCGGTACAAGAATCGCCGCGTTCACCAAGTATGTGGAGCCCGCACCCATGGCGGCGATGGAGAGCCCCGCCAGCAGCGGCCCGAGCATCATGACCACCTGCTGACTACCCGACAGGGTGGCCAAGGCGTTCATGATGTGGGTGGGCGGGACGAGATTAGAAACCAAGGCTGTCCGGGTCGGCCATCCGAAAGCGTTCACGGTTGATGTCAAGATGGCAATGATGTAGATGTGCCAGACTTGAATCACACCGGAAAGGGCCAGGAACCCAAGGGCAAGGGCGAGGGCCATGTTGGCAACTTGGGTGGCGAGCAAGAGCTTGCGCCGATCGACGCTGTCGGCGACGGCCCCGGCGAAGAGGCCGATGGCGAGGAGCGGCAGCGCTTGGAAGAGTCCCGTCAGTCCCAGCTGGAGGGGAGAACCTGAAATCTCGAACACCAGCCAAATGCTGACAAACTGGCGCGTTTGAGTGCTGAGATTGCCAAAGAGGACGCTCGCCCAGAGGAACCGGTAGTCCCGGAAAGCCAAGGACGCCCAGGGTCTGATCTTGTCAGGTGCTGTGCAGATACCAGATCCTGCTTGTTGCTCTGCAGGCATGGCGGGGATTATAGCGTGCGTATGTGTTTCGCGAATCCGGAGTGAGGTGGGCACGCAAGCAGCGGCTTCCATCGCTGCGATTGATGAATTGTCGTGCGATTGAGAATACGTGCGCAGCGCCAGCCTTGGGCAAAGCCTGCCGTGGGAACGGTGTTGGAGATTCCGAGTTTTACGAACTCCGGGCCTTGGGGGTTTGGTCCTCGGTAGCTTCCTCTGACTCAGGGGTCTTGGGAAGGAATCGAGGGAGGATGAGGGCAGTTGCGAGTCCAACCAAAAGGACAACGGTCACAACGTGTAGTGCGGTGGTTGCGTGGTCGATAATCGCTACGTTTGCGATGCCCGTGACGGCATCGGTGGAAACTCCTGTTCCCAGAGCAGCACCGACGAAAGCGAGGCCTATGGAGCTTCCTGAGGTCGTAAGAACCAAGCTCACCGAAGGGGCGAGGTGGAGTTGTCCTGCTGGGATTGAGTTGAATATCTGGCGTTGGTTAGCCGTTTGCATGGCAGCTTGGCCAAGCCCAATGAGGAGTAATGCGCTGATAATGACGGCCATCGCTGGGTCTACGTGCAGGGTTGAGATGAGTATTTGTCCCACTGCGGCTATGAGACCGGCAGTAACGATTACCGCAGAGTTTCCGTACCGGTCGGACGCCCATCCGCCGACAAACCGGGCAACAGGCCTACCCACCCCCATGAAAAACATGATGCTGGCTGCATATGCCACAGACCATCCAAAACCGACGACGAACAAAAAGGGTAAGAGCAGTTGTAATGACCCTGTCATCCAACCGGCTGTCACGGCTTGGATCGTTCCCCGCAGGACCCCACGGATTTTGAAGACGGCGAAGGGAACGATTGGTGTCTTCGTGTGTGTTTCGATCCAGATAAATGCGCCTAATGAAATTGCTGCGGCCACCGAAAGGATGATAACGATATCCTGGGCGGAACCACGGATGAAGATCTGAAGACCTGCAAGGAGAGATACCACGCCCATCATCATCATTGAGCTTCCTGGTATATCGAATTGAGATATCCGCAAAGGGGGTGCGTCTTTGGGCGGGTCCAAGCGGGGCAGTACGAGCCAAACGAGGACAATCTGTAGGGCGAATGCCCAGGCAGAACCCATGAAGAGCCAACGCCAGCCTACATATTCGGTAACGAAGCCGGCTATGGGAATTGAAAGCATTATGCCGAGGCCCTGGACCACACCCATGATGCCAAGCACTTTGCCTCGCTTGTTAGGGGGGAATCCACCGACTCCCATTACCTGGAGGATCATCCAAGGGTAAATGCGGAAGAACGCGGATAGAAAACGAGCGCCAATAAATAAGTAAATGTTGTGGGTGTAGAAAATAAAGACCAGCAACGCTACATCAGCGGCAAGTCCGATTGTGATCAGCTTGCGCTTTTCTAAGAGGGTGGTGGCCTTCCCCATTGCGAAGGTGCCACCCGCGAGGGCAAGGGAATAGGCGAGCATGACCCAAACGGTGGTGGCAATATTCGTATCGAATTCATCGGTGATGGTCGGTAGCGCGACGCTGAGACCACCCACGGTGCCAAGCGCCATGGTGGTCTGGAATGTTATGAACAAGACGAGTGCTCGAACGTGAAGTGGTATTCGATTGATTAGATGCGTACGGGAAAAGATTTCGTTCTCTCCATCCTGGCTATTCTGCAAGGCAGGACGTCGCGTATTCCACCACCGGTGGTTGGGTTCCTCGCAGATTTGAACGATAGTACATCATTTTTGGGCGATGTCTAACTGATTGGTCATGAGTTCCTAATTGAGAAAATCGGGGACTACGAGGTATCGCCAGTGGGTTTGTTGCGGTCTGAAGCGCTCACGCGTGTAGTTCTGGACAACGGGTGGTCTATTCAGGCAGTGATTGCTTTGAGCATCCTGAAAAGGTTCGGTGGAATTGGCCGTTGTGGTCTTCGGTGAATCTCGGATAACAATGCTAGAATCGCGAGGCTGGGATGGTGGAAGTCGGTGCTGACGAATACGACGGAAATGCGGAGGTGACTGTCTCATGGTAGACCTAGGAAATCGGCTGCGAATTGACGAGGCTGTGGATGTCGAGCGGGGGCTGGTGGATCGCCGCATCTTCTCCGATCAGGAAATATACGAGTTGGAGTTGGAGCATATCTTCGCTCGGGCGTGGAACTTCATGTGCCACGAATCGCAGATCCCCAAGACCGGCGACTACTTCATGAACTACGTTGGTGAGGAATCGGTCATCGTGGTCAGGGACAAGGAGGGCGGCATTCAGGTGCTCTTGAACACCTGCCAGCACCGGGGTAACGCCGTGTGCAGGGCGGAACAGGGCCACGCCTCCAGCTTCATGTGCACCTACCACGGCTGGACATACAACCTCCAAGGCAAGCTCGTTGGCGTGCCGGGAAACAAAGATCTGTACCACGAGGAGCTGGACCGCGAGAATTGGGGGCTGACCCGTGCGCCGCTGGTGGAGAGCTACAAAGGCTTTGTGTTCGCGAACTTCGATGCAGACGCACCGCCGCTGGAGGAGTTTTTGGGCGAGGTCGGCACCATTAGTCTCAGCTTCATGGCCGAACAGGGCGACATGCAGATGCTCGATGGGATCCAGAAGTACACCATCGGCTGCAACTGGAAGCTGGCGGTGGATAACCTCTTCGACTATTACCACGTGCAGGTCACCCATGCATCCTCACAGATGGTCAATTTCAATCGGCCAGGAAACGCTGGTGCCGCTCCTCGGCGCAACAATGAACACTTGGTGATGCTGGGCGAGTATGGACACGCCATTGGTGGGCCAACGCACAATGCAGAAGTGAATCGTGACAATGGTCTTCCGGACCAGCTTTGGCGAGAGCGCCCCGAGACGCTGCAGGCAATGGGGCAGGTGGGCGTGAAGACGAATGGCCACCCCAACATTTTCCCGAACCTCTGGATTACTCAAAATGCTCAGTTGAGCCTCCGCTTGCCCAAGGGGCCGCTGAAGACTGAAATCTGGTGGTTCACAATGATCGATAAAAACCTTCCAGCCGAGCAGTGGGAAGAGCAGCGTCAGCGCGCCATCCACGTTTTTGGACCAGCCGGTGGGCTGGAGCAAGAGGACGGCGAGAACTGGGATCAGAGCACGCGGGGGACACGGGGTGTGATTGCGCGTCGTCGGCCGCTGAACTTCTCTATGGGCCTTGGTCACGGGGAGGTCATAAAGGGTGATTCGGGATCAGGCCATATCATGACCAAGATCAACGAACATGCACAGCTGTGGACCTACCGGGCCTGGGCCGAGTGGATGGCAGCCGAGAGTTGGGCGGACCTGAAGCAACGGCATTCGCTCGTGCCGGATAACGTGTAGCTAATAAGCTGCAGCCCATCTGCCGTTTCGGTGGATTCTCAGGTGGCCAGCAGCTTCGGAACGATTGGGAAGTCGGTGCTGACGAATACGACGGAAATGCGGAGGTGACTGTCTCATGGTAGACCTAGGAAATCGGCTGCGAATTGACGAGGCTGTGGATGTCGAGCGGGGGCTGGTGGATCGCCGCATCTTCTCCGATCAGGAAATATACGAGTTGGAGTTGGAGCATATCTTCGCTCGGGCGTGGAACTTCATGTGCCA
>CAUZHS010000038.1:0-8861 GCA_963579845.1 Dehalococcoidia bacterium
TGACCCGTGCGCCGTTGGTGGAGAGCTACAAAGGCTTTGTGTTCGCGAACTTCGATGCAGACGCACCGCCGCTGGAGGAGTTTTTGGGCGAGGTCGGTACCATCGGCCTCAGCCTAATGGCCGAGCAGGGCGATATGAAGGTGCTCGATGGGATCCAGAAGTACACCATCGGCTGCAACTGGAAGCTGGCGGTGGATAACCTCTTCGATTGGTACCATGTGCAGATTACCCATGCATCCTCCATGATGGTTAACTTCAATCCGCCTCGCGAAGGCGCGAAGCGGCCCCCCACGCCCAACACAGAGCATCTGGTGATGCTGGGCGAGTATGGACACGCTATCAGCGGGCCGAGTTACAATGCCGGTCGAGACTCCGAATATTCCCTCCGAGACCAAAGTTGGCGGGAGCGACCGGAAGCGCAGGAGGGCCTGGGACCCGTGGGTTTGCAGTCCGCTGGACACCCCAACATCTTCCCAAACCTCTGGGTGGCCTCAGGCGGCACGCAGTTGAGCCTCCGCTTGCCCAAGGGGCCGAACACGACAGAAATCTGGTGGTTCACACTTCTGGACAGTAACTTGCCAGCGGAGGAGTGGGATGAACAGCGTCGACGAGCGGTTCACGTTTTTGGACCAGCCGGTGGGCTGGAGCAAGAGGACGGCGAAAATTGGGATCAGAGCACGCGGGGGACACGGGGTGTGATTGCGCGTCGTCGGCCGCTGAACTTCTCTATGGGCCTGGGTCACGGCGAGGTGGCGAAGGCTGATTCGGGATCAGGCCATATCATGACCAAGATTAACGAGCATGCACAGTTGTGGACCTATCGGGCTTGGGCCGAGTGGATGGCAGCCGAGAGCTGGACGGACCTGAAGCAACGGCATTCGCTCGTGCCGGATAACGTGTAGCCGAATCTGACGTGGAAATCACTGAATCCCCTTGTTGGTCTTAGGCCGTCACGGGACCACCAAGGCAGAGTGTGAAGGACTTCGGCTGGGGTCGTTGCACTCTTAGATACGTAAGGTGTGGGCCCCAAGCGATTAAATAGAGGAGACCATAATGGCGACGGCAGCGGATGTTCTGGCGAGGATGACCCTGCAGTTCGAGGTGGAAGAGTTCTATTCAGATGAAGGCGCGTTGCTCGACGAACGGCGCTACTCTGAGTGGGTGGAGCTTTTCACGGAGGACACGCACTACTGGATGCCCTTGCGGCGGACGCGAACAACCGATGAGTTGGACAAAGAGTTCACCGGTCCGGGAGGGATGGCTTATTTCGACGACGACTATGAAATCCTTTCAAAGCGGGTGGCGAAGCTGGGTAGCGGATATGCGTGGGCGGAGGATCCGCCATCGCGGACCCGCCACCTTAGCACCAATATCCGTGTGATCAAGGACGAAGGCTCCGAGCTTACAGTGGAGTCGAATTTCCTGGTCTATCGGACGCGGCTCAATTCGGAAGAGGATACCTGGATAGGGTTACGCCGGGACCAGCTGCGTCGCGTGGACGGAAATTTCAAGATTGCGGGCAGGAAGATATTTCTGGAGCAGACAGTGCTCCTGTCCAGGAACCTGAGTAATTTTATCTAGGTCTTAGGAGAATAACTGTGAGTAGTGATAATGCTGCTGAACAGTGGAAATTAATTGATGTGCACGGCGCTCAGGAAAAGCTTCAGGCTGGCGGTGCCGTAGCCATAGATGTCCGGATGCCTTTCGACTACGCAGGAGGCCGGATACAGGGTGCTGTGAACCTTCCGGGTGAGTCGCTGCGTTTCCGCAAGGCATCGGTCCCAGAGGACAAGGAGCTGCTCATTTTCTCCGAAGATGGGAACACGAGCGCAAAGGTCTGTGCTCTGGCGCTCTCGTTGGGCTACAAGGACGTCTATAACGTCGAGGGCGGCATGGAGGCGTGGAGATCAGCTGAATACGAACTGGAGACGATAGACGAAGGTGCATCATCCCGCCCTCCGTCCCAGGGCTGAGATCCGTCCCGCCTAGCACTACATCCGTGCTGACGCCCTCGTGCCTGATTGCTGCGCTGCTCATATTGCTCGTCGAACCCTAGCGGACGTTGCAAAAGGGGCAGGTCAAGACCTGAGAGGCTCGCACCCTTCTGAGGCCGGCTCCTCTGAGAGTCCAGCCACTGGAGTGGACCCTGGGCGGAAAAAGCTGGGTGGCCGGTGCTCTGCGTCTTTCCCCACGCGAACCTCGCCTTGTGGGCGTTGCTCACTGTGAGCCTCCAGGTGACGCTTATGCTCGATATTGGATCCGGAGCTAACATACGTCGCGGTCGCGGTTTTCATCGGGAACTTCCTTAGCGGCCTCTACTGGTTGTTTTGGACAGAAGCCCGCTTCATGCGCCGTCACTTGCTGTGGTTTCAGCGTCGGCTGGCGCGGGTCTTCTAGGGCACGATCGTCTTTCACGTTTGCACCCAAGCAATCTTGGGGTTCCCGTCATCGCCTTCATCGTGCTGGGGTTGCTTATGTGGAAGCGGCGTCCGAAGGTAGCCATCTTCCTCGGGAAGAGGCTCACCAGGACGTTCCGGCGGCGAGCCCCGGAGGATGGGTAATGCGTTAGCAGGTTACTCCCTTTGTCTACAACATTACGGCTACTCCTACTCCTCTTTAAGCCCACTAGCGCTTTCCAAAGATGGTGTGGGCGATTACTCGTAAAGACTAGCTATGTGAACGCCTACTCCCCTGCTGCAACAGCAGGATTGGTGTGCCGGTGTGGCTCGAGGATGTAATATAGATCCCGATTGAGCCCAACTCGCTTGCTGAATTCTTTGTGGATAATGCAGGCTTAAAAAACGGGTTGAAAAGAGGCAACGCAGCATGAATTGGTTAGACATTGTTCTCGCGGTGATCATTCTCGCGGGGGTCTATTACGGGCTGAAATCCGGGCTGATTGGCGCGTCGTTGAGTGTCATCGGAGTTGTGGCCAGCGTTTGGCTGGCAGGTCAGTTGAGCGATGACATCGGAGAAGTGTTGACCGACTCAATCTCCAATGACACAGCGGTGACCGTTATTTCCTATGCGAGTATCTTCGTCGTGGTGATGATGGCGGCGTCGATAGCCCAACGGATTCTGCGTAGCATAATCCGTCTCGCTTTTCTGGGCTGGCTCGACAAGCTGGGCGGGGTGGCCGCTGGCGTACTGGTGGGCGCGATGCTTGCGGGAGCAGTGATTACCGGAATGGCCCGCTTGACCTACAATTTCGAGATACCGTTGGGAGGACTCCCGCAGCAGGCCATTGAAAAGGTATTACCTATTGTCGAGGCAAAGGACTGGCTGGAGGAGTCCCTCGTGAATTCAGGGCTGGTTGAGAGGTTCATCGACATAACCGATGCGATTTCCGCGGATGCGTTGGGGTTCGTGTCGTCTGATTTCGAAATGGCGCTGGATATCCTCGAAGCGAGGATTGATGAAGATAATTCGGGGGAGGGGAGCATCGATACGACGCCTGCTGAGGATCGTGGTGCCGCATCCGCTGCAGACTAATCCCAAGTAGAGGTGGGCCTCAGCACTCAAGTACAGTGATGAGCAATGGCTTCGTCCCTTCGGCGAGTCCATGGGCCTTGGACGCGGTTGCCGTTTAGCTGTGGAAGTGCTGAGTCCATAGAGGGCTACAACGTATCGTAGAGGCGAGGGATAGTCGATAGTCTTGCATACGAATTGCATTTGGGAGGGTTAACTGTGACATTGACGGACACAACGCTCACTTGGGCCATAGGGGCGAACCCATGCCTTGAAGCCTTGCGGGAGGGCCGACTCAAAGCTGGTGGGGTTCAGCTGACACAGGTGGCCGTTCCCAACATTGTCGCCGCATTTAGACGCATGTGCCGCGACCTGGAGTTCGACGTGTCCGAGATGGCGCTCGTAACATACTGCATCGCACGGCAGTACGGTTTGCCCTTTACGGCGATACCGGTTTTCCCACAGACCCGCTTTGTGCATCAGGCCCTTGCCTGCAATGTCAACTCGGGTGTGCAGACTCCCAAGGACCTGGAGGGTAAGAGGGTTGGTCTTCGGTCCCATGCTCTGACGCCGGGCGTCTGGTTGAAAGGCATCCTGGCCCACGAGTATGGAGTCGACCTGGCCAAGGTGAACTGGGTGGTGAGCGACGAAGAGCACGTCGAGCGTTCCCACGCCGACATACCTGCCAACGTTGTGCGGGAGCTTGGGGCAGATCTCGGGGCGATGCTGGGGAAAGGAGAGTTGGCAGGAGGCATTGGGCTGCGGACCGACTCCTCCAATGTCCAGCCGTTGTTTGCCGACGCTGAGGCCGTCGCACTCGACTCCTACCGGCGCACCCGCGTGCGGCCGATCATCCACACGATTGTTGTCCGAGATTCGGTCCTCGCTGAGCGTCCAGGCTTCGGTAAGGCGCTATTCGAGGCCTGCAAGGCGTCCAAGGATGAGTGGAGCAAGACATCCGGCGCGGCTGATTTCCACGAGGCTCACGAAGACCCCATGCCCTTGGGCATGGCGAGCACGCGCTCCGCCCTCGAAACGCTGATGGGCTATTGCGTCGAGCAGGGTATTCTGTATGGGAGCATGGATTTGGACGAGATTTTCCCCGGCGGCCTAGAGTAAAAGGTTACGATGAGAGACGAGGACATGGATCTGCGGACCCTCGTCTAATCGTGCTTCTCGCGAAGGCTTAGGTCCAGCTCCGGAGGTCCACGCTGGGTAGGCTGGTTTTGCCGCTGAGGAATCCATCCATGCTGTGGGCGGCCTGCCGTCCTTCCGCGATGGCCCAGACCACCAGTGACTGACCTCGCGCCATGTCGCCAGCAGCAAATACACCAGGAACACTGGTTTGCTTGTCGATGCCGGTCTTCACGTTGCCGCGGACGTCGAGCGCGACTCCCAACTGCTCTAGTAAACCTTCGCGCTGCGGGTGCAGGAACCCCAGGGCGAGCAGCACCATCTGGGCCTCCACTTCGAACTCGCTGCCGGGAACTCGGGTCATTACTGGCCGACCGGTCTCATCTGGAGTTCCCCATTCGATTCGCACTCCGTGAATCTTCTGGACCTGGCCGTTGGACCCCGACAGGTGGGTGGTAAGGATGTTGTAGTCGCGGATGCCGCCCTCCTCATGGGCTGCAGAGGTACGAAGCACTAGGGGCCATTGGGGCCACGGATTTACCTCCGAACGTTGTCCAGGAGGTTCCGGCAATATTTCCCATTGCAACACACTTGCAGCCCCCTGACGGTGGGCAGTTCCTAAGCAGTCCGCTCCGGTATCTCCGCCGCCAAGGATGATGACCTGCTTGCCCTCGGCGCTGATGCGCTGGTCATCAGGCACGCTCTGGCCTTGGTTGATTCGGTTCTGCTGGGCCAGATAGTCCATGGCCAGGTGCACTCCCTCGAGGTCCTCTCCGGGAGTGTTGAGTCTCCGAGCAATGGTGGAACCACCCGCTAAGCAGATGGCATCGAAGTCGCGCTGCAGATCGGAGACCGGGAGGTTCCCCCCAATCTCGCAGCCGGTACGGAACTCAATCCCCTCATCCGCCATTAGCTTCACGCGGCGCTCCACAACAGCCGCCTCTAGCTTAAAGTCCGGTATCCCGATGGTAAGCAGGCCGCCGATGACTTCGCTACGCTCGAAGACAGTGACCAGGTGGCCAGCGCGATTGAGCTGCTGGGCTGTTGCCAGTCCAGCGGGGCCGGAGCCCACTATCGCTACCTTCTTGCCTGTCCGGGTTTGAGGAGGTTCCGGAGTAATCCACCCTTCCTCAAATCCCCGGTCTACAATGGCCTTCTCGATGTACTCGATAGTAACTGCTTCGTCGTTGATGGCCAGCACACAGGAGGCTTCGCAGGGCGCAGGGCAGATGCGGCCGGTGAACTCTGGGAAGTTGTTGGTGGCGTGTAATGCTGTCAGGGCCTCTTTCCAGCGTCCCTTGTAAACTAGGTCGTTCCAGTTGGGGATGAGGTTGCCCAGCGGGCAACCCTGCTCGCAGAAGGGGAGAGCACAGTTCATGCAACGGGCGCCCTGTTCTCGCGCTGCCACCTCCGGCCAGTCGCCGTAGAGTTCCTGGAAGTCTTTGATGCGCTCGTGGAGAGGGCGTCGCTCTGGTGGTTCGCGATTGAATTCCAGGAATCCGGTGACCTTACCCATGTGCCATTGCCTCCTGCTGGGAGCGCTTCTGGCCTTCAATCACCCGGCGGTAGTCTTGGGGGTAGATTTTCACGAACTTGGGGAGCATCGTGTCCCAACTCTCCAAAATGCGCTTGGCGTTGGCACTCTGGGTGAACTGGAGGTGCTTTTGGATGAGACCACGCAATTCGTCACAGTCCTCTTCCGTCTCGACCCGTTCGAGGTCCACCATTTCCTGGTTGCAGCGTGAAGCGAAGTCGCCGGCCTCGTCCAGCGCGTAGGCGATACCACCGCTCATACCCGCGGCGAAGTTTCGGCCAGTCGGGCCCAGCACCACCACCCGGCCGTTGGTCATGTATTCACACCCGTGGTCTCCCACGCCTTCGACCACCGCATGAGCGCCGCTGTTTCTGACGCAGAAGCGTTCCCCAGCGATACCCCGTATGAACACCTCGCTGCCGGTGGCGCCATAGAGCGCCACGTTGCCGACGATGATGTTCTCTTCCGGCACGAAGGAGGACTGCGCCGGTGGGATGACCACAAGACGGCCACCTGAAGCGCCCTTGGCGAAGGAGTCATTGGAATCGCCTATAAGGGTGAAGTACAGACCCTTGACGAGAAACGCCGCGAAGCTCTGGCCGGCGGATCCTGTGAAGGTGCCTTGGATGGTGCTCGAAGGCAGGCCATCCTCGCCGTAGCGCTTGGCGACCTCTCCGCTCAGCATGGCGCCCACGGTGCGGTTGGCGTTGCGAATAGGCAGGTCGAAGCTGACTGGTTTTTGGTGCTCCAGCGCCGCTTTCGACAGGCTGATGAGCTGGTGGTCCAAGGCATTGTCTAGGCCGTGGTCTTGGTCTTGCACTCGGTGCCGTGGCACGGAGTGCGCAGCCTCCGGGACGGTGAGCAGGCCATTCAGGTCGATCCCCTTCGTCTTCTGCCAGTGTTGGATGGCCTTTCCTGATTCGAGCCGGTCCACACGGCCCACCATCTCGTTGACGGTGCGGAATCCCATACTGGCCATGATGGAGCGTAGTTCCTCCGCGATGAAGAAGAAGTAGTTGACCAGATGCTCCGGCTTTCCCGCGAAACGCTTGCGGAGCTCCGGGTCTTGAGTGGCGACGCCCACCGAGCAGGTGTTGAGGTGGCATTTGCGCAGCATGATGCAGCCTTGGGTCACCAACGAAGCGGTGGCAATGCCAAATTCCTCAGCGCCCAAGAGACAGGCGACAGCGATGTCCCGTCCGGTCTTGATTTGGCCGTCGGCCTGGACCACGACGCGGCCTCGCAGGTCGTTCCGCACCAGTACTTGCTGTGTTTCCGCGATGCCCAGCTCCCAGGGTAGTCCGGCGTGCTTGATGGACGATTCAGGCGAAGCACCGGTGCCCCCAGAATCACCGCTAATCAGGACTACGTCGCCGTGGGCCTTGGCCACGCCGGCCGCGATGGTGCCAACGCCGACTTCCGCCACCAGCTTCACGTGAATGCGGGCCATGGGGTTGACGTTTTTCAGGTCGTGGATGAGCTGGGCCAGGTCCTCGATGGAGTAGATATCATGATGGGGGGGCGGGGAGATGAGCTCCACGCCAGGAGTGGAGCGACGCACCCACCCGATGTACTCATCGACTTTGAAGCCGGGGAGCTGGCCGCCCTCACCGGGCTTGGAGCCTTGGGCCATCTTGATCTGTAGGTCTGTCGCGTTAACCAAGTAATTGGTGGTGACCCCGAACCTTCCGGAGGCCACCTGCTTTATGGCGCTGAAGCGCTGGTCGCCGTTGGGGTCCGGCGTGTAGCGCTGATAATCTTCCCCCCCCTCACCGCTGTTGCTGCGCGCGCCGATTCGGTTCATGGCCACGGCCAGCGATTCGTGGGCCTCTCGGCTGATGGCTCCGAGGGAGATGGCGCCCGTGGCGAACCGTTTGACGATTGCCTCGGCGTCCTCCACTTCATCCAGGGGAATGGGCTCGTCTAGGGTCTTGAACTCCAGAAGTCCGCGAAGGGTGCAAAGCCGCTGTTCATATTCGTTGGCCAAGCTGGCAAACTCACGGTATGCCGTAGCATCGTTCCTGCTGCTGGCGAGTTGGAGCTTGGCCACGGTGTGGGGGTTCCACATATGGTATTCCCCGTCGCGCCGCCAGTAGTAATTGCCCACTGCATCCAGCTCAGGCTCTGCGGAGATAGGGGCTTCCGCAAACGCCCTGTGGTGGCGCAGGAGCACGTCATGCTCGATGGACTCCGTGCCGATGCCCCCGATACGCGAGGCGGTCCAAGTGAAGTACTTATCCGTCAGGTCTTGGCTGAGGCCCACGGCTTCGAAAATCTGGGCGCCGTGATAGCTGTGGATGGTGGATATCCCCATCTTGGAGATGATCTTCAGCAAGCCCTTGTTCGCGGCCTTAATGTAATTCTTCACGGCAGTCGTGGCGTCAATCGCATCGGGAAAGATGCCCTGCCGCTGTATGCCATCGAGGGTTTGGTAGACCAAGTAGGGATTGATAGCCCCGGCACCGTATCCGATGAGGAGGGCGAAGTGAGCGACCTCACGAGGCTCCCCCGATTCGACCACGAGGCTTACCTTCGTCCGGGTCCCCTCACGGATGAGATGATGATGTACTCCGGCGGTAACCAGCAGGCTGGGAATGGGCGCGTGTTGGGCATCGACGCCTCTGTCGGAGAGAATAATGATGCTATAGCCATCTCGAATGGCCTGCGATGCCTTCATGTAAAGCCCGTCCATTGCCTGTTCCATGGCACGTTCGCCGTCCTCAAT
>CAUZHS010000039.1:0-8527 GCA_963579845.1 Dehalococcoidia bacterium
TGCAGACCGGGAACGGAAACGAGCTTCCCTTCATTAGAATAGGTCCAGCCGTGGTAGGAGCACATGAAGTTCTTGGCGTTGCCATCGTCGGCCCGCACGATGCGGTTCCCCCGGTGACGGCACATGTTCAAGAAAGCGTGAACCTCGCCCTTGGCGTCGCGGGTGAGGATGACCGGATCCTCGCCCATGTAGGTGAGGAAGAAGTCGTTGGGGTTGGGGATCAGACTTTCGTGGCCGATAAAGAGCCAGGCGCGGCCAAAGATCTTCTCCAACTCTTCCTGATAAATCTGTTCGTCGGTGAATATTCTGGAGTCAAGCATGCCTTCAGCGTTCAGGATGTCGTACTTCTGGCCAACTACCATAACGTTCCCTCCTTACCAATCAGGCTTTCAGACTTTATGAAGCACAACCGTAAACTTGAAGCAGCATCGTGTCAATATGGAACGAATGCGTCGGAGTTCTTACGCTTCGGGCACTCAGCGTCCATCCAATCTGACTGGGTCAGGCAATTCGGCCCTCTCTCACCTCCACCAAGAACACAGAGTCGTGGGCGAGTTTCACCTGGAGAAGGCTCTAAGGAAGAAAGGAGACAAGGTGTTTAGTCCCGAGGCCAGAGCTTAGGTCGAGATGGCCATCGAAGACTTATGACGGCCGAGCGGCCCCTCCCGACAACCCTTATCGGCGACGCAGCAAGCGCTAGGCGCCTTTAGCCGCCGTGGCAGCGCTTGTACTTCTTTCCGCTACCGCAGGGGCACGGCTCGTTCCGTCCGACCTTGCGGCCGCCGGTGAGCACCTCAAAGCGCCGGTCCGCGGCGTGACGCTCCGTGCAGGCGGCGCAGGTACACGCGGGAGGGTGGTCGGCGTGCCAATTGCCGCGTTCCTTACCAATGACCATGGAACACTCCATCCGTCATCATATACGGGCTAACGGTTAGCGGGCTTGTAGATGGGAGTTTCGTAGTGCTGGAGATTCTCGGCGCCTACCCGTTCGACGATGGCGTCGAATATTTCCAGGTCCCATTCGGCCACGAAGGTCATGGCCATGCCGCTGCGACCGATGCGGGCTGTCCGACCTATACGGTGGATGTACTCTTCCATGTTCTCAGGGATATCGTAGTTCACCACACGCTCCATGGTGGGGATGTCGATACCCCGCGAAGCGACGTTGGTGGCGATGAGAATTCGCAGCTCTCCACTCCGAAATGCCTGCATAGCCTCGTCTCGCTCCTGCTGCTTCATACCGCCGTGAATTCCCCTGACGGAGTGGCCTCGGCGTTTCAGCGCAGGTACAAGCCGGTCGATACCCATCTGTGTACGGCGGAAGATGAGAGTCTGGCCTGCGCCCCAACTGTCGAGCAGCTCCAGGAGCACCTCCTGCTTATCCCGCGAAGCCACTTCGCAATACATCTGCCGAACCTTGGAAACGGGCACCTCTTCCTCGCTCCCGACCCGCACAAGCAAGGGATCGTTGAAGTAGGAGCCAATAAGGCGGCGAATAGCCATCGGCATCGTCGCGCCAAAAAGTGCCGTTTGCCGCTGCTTGGGAGTGGAACGCAAGATTCGCCGGATATCAGGGAAGAACCCGATGTCCAGCATTTGGTCTGCTTCATCGATCACAGCCAGCCGGACTCGGTCAATCCGCAGCGTTCGCCGCTCCAGATGGTCGATGACTCGGCCAGGCGTGCCGACCACCACCTGCGTCCCACGGGCAAGCTCGTCAATCTGTCCCTTGATGGGTTTGCCACCGTAGACGGCGGTAACGCGGAGGCCTCGGTACTTGGAGATGCGGTGAAGTTCCTCAGTCACCTGCACGGCCAGTTCCCGCGTAGGCACCAACACAACGGCTTGAACATGGCTCTGCTGTCCATCGACCAATTCCGCTATGGGGATACCAAACCCGGCGGTCTTGCCAGTGCCTGTCTGGGCCTGCGCCACTACGTCCTTGCCATCCAGCATGGGTTGGATGATCTGCTGCTGGATGGGCGTTGGAGCCTCATAACCCATCTCGCCCAACGCCCGAACCAGCGGCGCTGAGAGTCGCACACCGCCGAAGTCCTTGTCCCGTGGCTGTGGACCGTCCGGCGCACGGAGAGTGCTTGGACGAGCGGCGATTACCGGCTGAGCGACCGTTGGTGAGAGACGCTGCTGTGGCCCGTCCGCTGCACGAGCTGCGCTTGGACGAGCGGCGTTTACCGGCTGAGCGACCGTTGGTGAGAGACGCTGCTGTGGCCCGTCCGCTGCACGAGCTGCGCTTGGACGAGCGGCGTTTACCGGCTGAGCGACCGCTGGTGAGGGACGCTTCTGTGGCCCGTCCGGCGCACGGAGAGTGCTTGGACGAGCGGCGTTTACCGGCTGAGCGACCGCTGGTGAGGGACGCTGAGGCTTATGGCGAGGACCGCGACGCCTGGAAGACGCACCGGTGTCTGCAGAGGACGGCGTGCGCTTCGGAGCGACTTCAGCCTTGGACACTCCTGATGCATCAGGAGCAGGGGGCTTAGGCGCTGAATCTCGCTGTGGTTTTCGGTGGGGCCGGAGCTTGGTGAGTATGCTTCTGAACATCTATCCTCAGTGTAACACGCGGGTGCGGTACGTGGTCCCTTTGTTCGCCTCATCCCCTCCACCACGCTGGCCCCTGTCACACCATACGGATATGGGCCTCGGATGCCTCCATGGGCAACTGGCCACATCACACACCGAGCGGGGAAGCATACCCAGATGCCACCCACCGCCCGTGCCAACGGGAGTGGTGCAAACCTCGGATACAGGAGTGCTCGTACCTAGACTCGCTTGGTAGTGAACCGGAACATTAAGAGGAAGTAGCCCATAGCCGACATTGGAGGCGCGCACCAGCCACCTCTCCCTCTAGGCGCCATTCCCTGCGTTATCGAAGAGAGAGACTATGTAGCGCACCGTTGGCGAGAGAGGGCGAGGGAGACAGCGGCGCTCATTCCCGCGAAGCGCATGGCCTGCGGCAACCGCATCAAGTACTTCAGCAAGGGATCTCGTGCCATTCAGCCAGTGCGCTCTCTAGACGGTTAGTTAAAGTACCGTTTGCTTGGTCGTGATACGGAGGAGAACCAAGGCAGCTTATAAGCCGGATTCTGTATCCCGGCATGCGCCGGGACGACGGTCATCTCTCTAGCCCCGCTGTTGCCAACGGGGTCAAGCAGCCAACCCGGGGACCCGGTCGGGCGCCGGTCTCCCGCTTCCGCGGAAGGTGTCCCTCTATTCGGCCTTGCTCCGGGTGGGGTTTACCAGCGTCCCGCGTCACCACGGGACCTGGTGCGCTTTTACCGCACCGTTTCACCCTTGCCTGTACCCCGACGAACGCCGGGGCCATCGGCGGTCTAGTTTCTGTGGCACTTGCCGTCGCCCCGATAAAATCGAAGCGCCTGGGCGTTACCCAGCACCTTGCCCGATGGAGTCCGGACTTTCCTCCCCGACGAGGTCGGGGCGACCGTCCAGCTGCCTTGGTCCCCAAATCATTATACGCCCACGCCGCTCAAGTACCACGCTATCCTCGAAGGATCACCTCAAGTCCGTTGTCGGAAAGGTTAATGCGCGAGACCAGACTCGTCAGAACCTCGCGCTGCTCCAGCGGACTCATCTGTTCCCACTCGTTCTCCAGCCGGACGCGTTGCTGTTCTAGCTGCGCGTAGACCTGCTGCATATTGCCATCAACTGTGGCCAGCCGCCTGTTCACCACGCTGCGCTCAGCCTCCACGCCCTCAAGCGCCTCCCGAAGCTGGGCAAGAGTGAGCATGCCATCTCCCGCCCGCTGGACCAACTCTCTGTATCGTCCGCTCAACGCCTTCAGCCTCTCGCGTGCCACCACCTGCTCCTTAGCTTTTGAGCCATCCGCTCCTTCGTCGACGTAGACCGTCTCGTCGGTGGGCCAACTCACCAGACGGATAACTTCGGCCTCCAACTCCGGGGCGCGGCGAGTGCGGTATTCGCACCGGTTGCGGTTTATCCGCGACTGACACTGGTAGTAGCGGTAGCTCCCGCGCACCCTTTCGCCGTCCTTGCGCCTCCACATCTGATGACGCGTTACGCCAAGCATCCGTTGCCCGCACGCGCGGCAATACAGCATACCTGACAGGAGAAACGGGTCGGCCTTGGCATGGCGGCGGCCCGGACTACGGTTGCGCATGCGCTCCTGCACAAGACGAAAGTCCTCGGTGCCCACTATGGCTTCGTAACTGCTGGGAATACGCAGTCCGAACCGATGATAGGTCCCGATATAAGAGTGGTTGCGGAGGATATCCCGGATGGTGACCATGCTCCACTCACGACCGCGGCGTGTCTTCACCCCCCTCTGGTTGAGGGCCAGGGCAATAGACCGAACACCCAGACCCTCGTCCAGATACATATCGAAAATAGAGCGGACGACCTCTGCCTCCACAGCCACCGGCTGCAGCACCCCCCCCACCCCGATACGATAGCCGAAAGGAGGCTTTCCCAGGCCGAGTCCCCGGGCCGCCTTAGCCTTCATGCCCTCGCGGATAGCCTCTCGACGAGAGCCGCTACCCCGGCCCCCCTGCTCTGACCGCAACGCCCCTTGAACCGGATCGGGCATCTCCAAATCGTCGCAGACCACCTGGCAACTCAGGGCGTCCAGGGCCAAGACGCGGCTGATTTGCAATTCCAGGGAGTCACCCAGATGCCCCGCCGACGGCACCAACACCAGGAAGCCCAGCCCGGAAGAAGTGATGTGCCTCACCAATCGCTCATACTCGCGCCAATCATCGCTGGTGGCAATGTCCGAGAAGACACCCTGGGAAACATGACCTCGCGCCAGGCAATAGGCATCGAAAGCCTTACCCAGACCAACGCGGCTGGTAGGGTGGCCCTGCGGCGCTGTAGGGTCGGCCCGAAAATAGGCTAAGGCACGCATACGGCTACTCGGCCAATAAAATGAGACTACAGTTATTGCAACGTACCGGCGAAGTCGCAGTCCTGACCTGCTGAAGCTGCTTATTGGACAGACCGACCCTGCATGACTCACATGCCCCGTTGCTCAAGACCATCGCCACTGCCTTACCGTAGTGAGTGCGTCGTACCTGGTCGTAAAGGGCCAAGTCGGGGGGCGGAATCGTCCCGGCCTTCGCCGTCCGCAGCCCCGTAAGAGTATCCACCTGGGCCTTCAGGATCGCCTGCTCCTCGGTCATGGACGTCTGCTGTCGCTGCCACGCCGCTTCATCCGTTTGGATCTGTCCACCGAGGGTATCCATCTCCGTTTGCAGCCCTTCGGACTCGTCCAACACCACGAGCAGCTGGTCCTCCTGCTCGGTGCGCTGCCGGCCCAGCTGTGAGATATCGGACTGGAGATCCTCCAGCTCCCGGGGGTTCTTCACGGTACCGCTATACATGCGGGCCTCCGCCTGAGTAATCCGATCGCTGAGGGCGCTCACAGCCAGGTCGAAGTCCCTCTGGCGCCCGTTTGCCTGGATGGTCATCGTCTGTAGCTCGTTAACGCGTTCGCGAAGGGGCTGCAAGTCAGTGTCATCACCCAAGGCCGTAGCAATGACCCGCAACCGCTCTTTATTACGGTCGATCTCAATATCGAACGCCTGAAGCTCATATAGCTGTCGTAAAGCTGGCAACGATCCCTCCCGAAAGGTCTGCTTGTATCGCCGTCAAGACGGCTCGGGGATAGTGAAAGTCTAGAAAGGAAAAGCTAACCTTGTCAACAAAAGCAGGGTATCCCCTGCACCCGGCTTAGGCTCCAGCCTCCTATCCGACAGACCAGCTAGACCGCCAATGGCTGAAAAGCCTTCTCTAGACGCAACCCAAAGGACTCGCCGAAATGGGAGGCCACGCGCTTACGGACGGCATCCATGGGCACCGAATAGCCCAGCAGGCGGGACATGGAGGTTACACCACGGTCGTAAATCCCACAGGGAACGATGTGTTGGTAATAGTCCAGGTCGGGCTCCACATTCAGCGAAAAACCATGCATGGTCACGCCTTTGCTTAGCTTCACGCCAATGGCCGCAACCTTGGCGGCATAGACCCACACACCCGTTAGACCTGGCTCCACATGGGCTTGGATTCCGAAATCGGCCAGGGTCCGGATGAGCATCTGCTCAAGGGTCCGGATGTATTGACGAGGCCCGATGTGCAACGGGGTCAAGCTAATGATGGGATACCCAACCAACTGGCCAGGCCCGTGGTAGGTGACTTGTCCTCCACGGTCGGCTTCCACCACCTGAACGCCGAGGTCCCCAAGCCCCCGCTCGTCCAGGAGCACCTCGCCTTCCTGCGAGCGGCGCCCCGTGGTATAGACGTGGGGGTGCTCCAACAGGAGGAGCGTGTCAGTGCCGCCAGCCTCGGCCCGTTCGGTCGCCAACCGGCGTTGGATGTCCCAGGACTGGTGGTAGTCCATTCCCGCGCCCAGCCAGCAGACCCGGCAGGACGTCGCCTCGTCAGGTCGCGATCGCGATGGGGAGTCGTACATAACCGTTTCCTCTCATCTAGTCGCTAATGATGAAAGAGGCGGACGCCAGAGACGGCCATGGCAATGCCATATTGGTCACAGGCAGCCACTACATCCTCGTCACGGACCGAGCCGCCTGGCTGGACGATATACTTCACGCCGCTCATGGCCGCGCGGTCCACGTTGTCCCGAAATGGAATGAAGGCATCTGAGCCCATGGCCACGCCCGTCAGGCCGCGCTGCCACTCCCTCTTTTCCTCACGCGTGAGCCGCTCCGGCGCCTGATCAAAACTCTGGCGCCAGACATCGTCCTCCGCCGGTGAGAGGTCGTCGCGAAGGTAGCCGTCGATGGCGTTATCTCGCTCGGGACGGACCAACCCCTCACGGAACGGCAGGTTCAGCACCGCTGGATGTTGGCGAAGATACCAGGTGTCTGCTTTAGAACTGGCCAACCGAGTACAGTGGATACGCGACTGCTGCCCCGCACCCACACCGATGACCTGGCCGTCCACAGCCAAGCACATGGAATTTGACTGGGTGAACTTAAGGGTAGTGAGGGCAACGAGTAGGTCACGGCGCGCTTCCGCCGGAATCTCTCTGGCCTTAGTCTGGACATCCTGAAGTTGATCAGCGCTGGCCAGCACATCGTTGCGGCGCTGCTCCAGCGTGACCCCAAAGACCTGGCGGCGCTCCGATTCCGGCGGCTGGTAGGCGGAGTCCATCTGTAGAATGCAGTAGCGACCTTCCTGCTTCTTACGAAGTAGTTCCAGTGCCTCGTCATCAAAACTAGGCGCCACTACACCGTCGGAGACCTCCCGACGAATAAGGCGCGCCGTGGAGGCGTCCACCGGATCGCTCAAGGCGATCCAGTCGCCGAAGGAGGAGATGCGGTCAGCGCCACGAGCGCGAGCGTAGGCGGTGGCCAGGGGCGAAAGCACTCCATCACCTACAAAATAGGCCTGCCGCAGGGCGTCGCTCAGCGGCGTGGCAACAGCGGCACCAGCGGGACTGACGTGCTTAAAGGATGCGGCGGCCGGCACATCCAGGGCCAGCCGGAGCTCCCGCACCAATTGCCAGGAGTTCAGCGCATCCAACAAGTTAATGAATCCCGGCGCTCCGTTGAGAACCGAAAAGGGTAGGTTCCCCGACTCCACCAGCGCTTGGGCGGGCTTCTGATGCGGGTTCATTCCATAGCGGAGAGACAGTTCAGCGTCTGCCACCTATCAGGTCTCCTTTCACAGCAACGAGGCCGCGACCAGCTCCTAGATTGCTAACATAACACAAAACTAACCATTCCTCAGTCCGAGCTCCTGCTCGAAACTGTTGGTACCTGCATGGGCGCCTCAGTGATAGACACCATGCTTTTTTCGAAAGTATTGCGCCATGAGGGTGTGGTCGTTGGAAGGGACGTCCCATGCGTGAGGAGGCTTACCACTCGCTGGACGACTTGCCCGTCCTGGCATGCACCGACTCGTCGCTGAAGCTCCTCGTAACAGCTTTCTTATCCGACATGCCCGCTCCTCTATTCCAGCGATGTGCCCGCCGTTATCGACTCCAGGCGAACCTTCACAGCGTTCAAAAAGGCGGCGGCTTCCGCACCGTCGCAAATGCGATGGTCGAAGGATAGACATAGGTTCATCATCGAGCGCACCACCACCTGGTCGTCCACCACCACAGGACGTTTTAGCACAGCCTCGGTGGTGAGGATCGCGGCCTGCGGGTGGTTGATGATGGGCACGGAGACCACCGAGCCCAACGCGCCGGTATTGTTGATGGTGAAGGTGCCGCCTTGAACATCCTCGAGACGCAGCTGCTGCGCTCGCGCCGCCTCGACCACCTCGTGGATACGCAGCGCGAGCCCGCTTGCCCCCGAAGTGTCGGCGTCGTGGACCACCGGAACGATGAGGCCCTGCTCCGTCGCTACGGCGATGCCGATGTTGACACGCTTGGCCACATAGATGGCGTCCCCTCCCCAGCGAGCGTTCAGCCGCGGGTGCTCCCGCAGGGCTCGGGCCACAGCTTCGACCACTACGGCGAGATAGGTGAGCGGCGCGTTGTGTTGGCGCTGAAAGGCGTCGCGGTGCGCAT
>CAUZHS010000040.1:0-8136 GCA_963579845.1 Dehalococcoidia bacterium
GTTCCTTTCCAAGTCAAAGTGCCGAATCAGCTCGAATCAGCTAAGGAGGCAGCCAGGACGTTTTCTAGATGCCGGTCTAGCAGGAGGCGAGTCCTTGGAGCCGGCGACGGGGGAGGGTTCTGAGGCCGGACCCCTTTGGTGGTCAACGCCGAAGAGGTCCATGGCATCTATCTCGCAGGTCCGGCGGCTTTTGAAGCCGTTCCCAACCCGCCGCCGCCTGTATTACAGATACACTGATCAACGAGTGCATTGTCAGCTTGCCCCCTTCGTTCTTGACGCTGTGGGGCCGAGACGCCTATGGTAGACTAAGTACGTCGACCATTCAGTATGCGCCGGAGAGTAGCAGCAATGACCACCGTTCAGCAGCCCCTGACCATCAACATCAGCGAGAACGCTGCACATCACATGCGTGAGTTCATGGATGCGGCTGGAAAGGATAAGCCCATCCTCCGCGTGGCCGTTAAAGGTGGTGGTTGCTCCGGCCTCACCTACGTGCTGGACGTGGCCGAAGAGCCTGGCGAGAACGACAAGGTCATCGAGGAGCACGGCGTCACGTTGTTCGTAGACAAGAAGAGCTACATCTTCCTGGCGGGCACCCAGCTCGACTATTCCGGCGGTCTGAACGGCAAGGGCTTCGTATTTAACAATCCCAATGCCAAGACCACCTGCGGGTGCGGCACCTCCTTCTCCATCTAGTCTTGCATCGTTGACGGACAGCCACCGGCTTCTCATTGGCCGTCGGTTTTTGCTTTCCGAGGTGAGTATGGCCAATCAAGCGACAGCGGGGATGAAGGCCGACTACGGCGACTCCTCCGTGGAGTACGCCGCTCTCCTTCACGGCGTGGGGCTGGCCGACCACTCTTACACCGGGCGGCTCCTGCTCAGGGGAACTGACGCCCTGGACCTCACCAACCGTCTCTCTAGCAACAAACTGGAGGAGTTGGACGAAGGCACCGGGGCCGCCACGGTGCTTACCACTCCCAAGGGCCGCGTAGTCGATCTGCTGCTGCTGGGAGCCATTCCCGGTCATCTGCTCATGCTTACAAGCCCTGGACGGGCCCAAGCGGTGGTGGAATGGTTCGAGTTCTACACCTTTGGCGAAGACGTGACCCTGACCGACATCGCTTCGGAGACCGCCCACTTTACTTTGGCCGGACCGCGGGCACGCGAGACCCTCGCGGTGATGGGAACGTCCGTGTTGCCGTCCGTCCGCTACGGACTATGCGAGACGGACATGAAAGGCGCGTCTCTGGTTCTCTGGAGCACCCTGAGCGCAGGCACCGAAAGCTATGAGTTGATCGTCTCTCAGGACCAGGCGCTGGGAGTCTGGGAGGCCCTGGTGAAGGCGGGAGCGGTGCCCACTGGTCAGGTGGCCTGGGAGGCCTTCCGTATTGGCAACGGCGCACCCGTCCATGGCGCGGAGTTCGGCGAGGAGACTAACCCCTTGGAGAGCCGGTTGCGGGGCGCTATCAGTTTCGCTAAGGGTTGCTACACCGGCCAGGAGGTGATCGCCAGGCTCGATACCTACGCGAAGGTACAGCGCTTGCTCATGGCCGTTACGCTCAGCGGGCTGGCCCAGCCGGGCCAGGCGCTGCACTTCGAGGGTAAGGCGGTTGGCATGCTTACCTCAGTGGCCCCTGTGCCCGGCTCGGCTGAGTACGTGGCCCTGGCGCTGGTGGACGGGAAACATGCCAAAATAGGCATGACGTTGGTGACTGAGGACGGTGCACTCGCCCAGCTCTCTGACCCTTCGTATGCCCTGGCCACGGAAGCGGAGTCTTGAGGGGCTAGGTCCGAATAGGCGTCTGTTCCGGCTGAGGCTGCCGGGGGCCGAGATAGAAGTAGCGGAAGGCCTCGGCGAACTCGTAGTCGCTGCCCTCTGCCGACCTGCGGGCCATGCTCCTGATGAATTCGTCGAACTGGGGTGAGGGGTTCCGCACCTGGCTCTCATGGGCCTTTAATGCCCGCGCTTTGGTCTCCACCGTCGCGTCGATGTCGATGAAGACGTTGGCTTCATCCCCCCGCATGCCCAGATAGAGATGGTCCACCACGTGGGCGTCGAGTCCCTCATTTTCGTGGAGCTCCGGGAACATGTGGATGTCCCTTGCCGAAGGAAACACTGCATCCAGCGTGGCGTCGCCCACGGCCCGATGGTCCGGGTGATTGATGTAGTTGCCCACCCATCTCGCCGTGGGGTTCTCCGTAATCACCGCGCTGGGTTTGTGCTTACGGATCATTCGAACGATGTCCTTGCGCAGCTGCAGTGTGTTCTCCACCATGCCATCGGGATACCGAAGGAACTCCAGCGGCCCCACACCCAGGATGTCGCAGACTACTCGCTGTTCTCTTTCTCGCACCTTGGCCAGCTCTGTCGGGAGCACGTCCGGTTCCGATGTCCCCTTGTCGCCGCTGGTCACCAAAACGTAGACCACTTCCTTACCTTCGGCGGTCCACTTGGCGACGCTCCCCGAGCACATGAACTCGGCGTCGTCGGGGTGGGCGACCACCACCATGATGCGATCGCCCGGTCCCGTATGCTCCACGGGCTGCATGACCATGCTTTCCTCCTACCGTTCTTAGTTAAAGGCTCAGTCCACCATCCACGCTCAGGGCCTGCCCCGTGATGTAGGCTGCGTCGTCGCTGGCCAGAAAGGCCACAAGTGCCGCCACGTCGCCCGTGGAGCCAAATCGGCCCATGGGAATCAGCTGCTTGATGGTCGCCTGCGTCTCAACCGTGAGACGCTCCACCATCTGGGTATCGATGAACCCGGGCGTGATGGCGTTGGCCGTAATGTTCCGAGTCGCCACTTCGCGCGCCACCGACCGCGACAGACCGATGAGCCCAGCCTTGGCGGCGGCGTAGTTGGCCTGGCCTACATTGCCGGTCAGGGCCACCACCGACGACATGTTGATAATACGGCCCCAGCGCTGCCGAACCATGTGGCGAAGCACAGCCTTGGTGCAAAGAAACGCACCCTTGAGATTGGTGTCCACCACATCTTGCCACTGATCCTCTGACATGCGTAAGAGTAGGCTGTCGCGAGTGATGCCCGCGTTGTTGACCAGGATGTCGACGCCGCCCCAAGCGTCTACTACCGCCTGGGTTACCGATTCCGTCTCCTCCGCCACCGCGACATCCAGATGGACGGCCAAGGCCCTGCCGCCTTCGGACGTGATGGTTTGGACCGCCGCCACCGCACCCTCGCGGTTGGTGTGATAGGTGAGGGCTACCGAAGCGCCCTCAGACGCCAGTCGGAGGGCGACTGCACGGCCGATTCCCTGGCTGGCCCCGGTGATGATGGCCCGCTTGCTGTCGAGTTTACCCATCTTGCGCGCCTACCGATTCGTGCCTGGAGCAACGGTGGTCTGCATCACAGCGGCAAGGTCCTGGCGCATGGCCTCCACCATCTCCAGGTCTAGCACCTGTTTGGCTCTGCCGATGGACTTGGCGAAGGCCTCCACACCCGAGCGCCCGTGGCCGATGAGCACCACACCGTTTACTCCAAAGAGAGGTCCTCCCGCCGACTCTGCGGAGCTGGCGAGCTCTTGAAGCTGGCGTACCGGTTGGGCCTCTTCACCGAGCGCTTGGCCTAGGAACTGGGCAGCAGCGTGTGCGAGGCCCTCCGTGAATTTCAGCAATATATTTCCCACGAAGCCGTCGCAAACCACTACCTCCGCTTTTTGGGAGAAGATGTCCTGGCCTTCAATGTTGCCGATAAAGTTCAGTCCGCTATCTTCGAACAACGCGTAGGCCTCTTGGACCTGACGGTTGCCCTTTCCTTTTTCTGCCCCCACGCTAAGGAGTGCAACTCGGGGTTTGGGCATCTGCAGGAAGACTCGCGAAAAGGTGGTCCCCAGGGCTCCGAAGCTCAACAGCTGGGCAGGCCGACAATCCACCTGGGCTCCCAGATCCATGATGGTGGTCTTGGGTGCAAGGGCGATGAATGGCCCCCCCAAGGCGGGCCGATCCAGGCCTGGGAACATGCCCAGCGCCAGGACAGATGCAGCCATGGCCGCTCCGGTAGACCCCATGGAGACCATGGCGTCGGCCTGTCCCGATTTGACCAGCCCCGCGGCCACGGCCACCGACGCCTTGGGTTTCGCCTGCAAGGCCCGGAGAGTGGACTCGCCCTCCTCAATGACTCCCTCCGACGCGACCACCTCCACAGACAAGCCAGTCGTATCGACCTTGGTAAGCTCTTCAGCCAGCGTATCCGGGTCGCCGACCAACAGCACTCGAACGCCGTGTTCCCTGGCCGCCAAGACGCCGCCGGGTACAGCGTTCAGCGGCCCGAAGTCACCACCCATAGTGTCCAAGGCGATGGAGTAGGGATTGCGCTGGGTACTCACATTGACTCCTGTACGACAACGTGGGAATTGTTCTTTAGCTCCAAGGTAGCGCTGCCTCCCCGGTGATGACCGTTTTCCCGTCTTGGTTGCGGCACTCCACATCATATACTGCTTCACCGGAGGGTGAAGCAGTGGGGCGCAACGTTCCCTTGGCGTTGACGGTGTCGCCAGGGAAGACGGGCGCGCGGAACCGGACACGCAGCCGTGCTCCCCTCAAGGTGGTCGCTCCGAATTTGCGGGTCAGCATCTCGGAGAGGACCGCCAGCACCAGCATGCCGTGGGCGATGGGCTTTCCGTAGGGAGTGTTAGCCGCGAAGTCTGCGTCAAGGTGAAGGGGGTTGTGGTCGCCGCTGGCATGGGCGTAACGATTCAACTGTTCCTGAGTTATTTGGTGCGGTAAGCCCGTGAGGGATTTAGGAGCTTTGGCCATCAGGCGTTTCCCTCTTCGGGGATTGCCAGGTTTGCTCGCCCGTTGACCACTGTGTCACCCTGGTGGGAAACGTGGAAGTCCAAGCTGATGAATCGACTTCCACGGCGGACACTATTGGGGCCGACCGAAACCACGCAGCGGAGCGGCACGTCGACGGGTGCCGCAAGGACGTACTCCAATTCCTGTCCGGTGTGTACCGCGCCGGAGGGCAACTCCACGGCTCGCAGGGCTTTGGCCATAGCCAACGCAGCAATGGCCATGGGAGGTAGGACGTGATGTTGGCGGAACAGCGCTTCATCGCTGCCCACGGCAGACTGGTAGGCGTCGGCAGCATCGAGAGAGATGTTGAGAGCCTCATCGACTAGGACCTGTCCAGGTTGCAGGGTGCTGAAGTCCACGGGTCGTCCTTTTTTCATTGGAGGTAGCTATGGGTAGGCTATTATAGCCGTGTCACGGCTTCGGGCAAACCGAGGGAGACTCGTTTTGGGATGGCCTCCCTTGTCCCAGCGGCTGAGTATGGATAGAATGTTTCGGCGTCAAATAATTTTCACGAGGTGCAGTAGGGAATGCCCGGACCTACGGAATTTGAGAAGGTTGCCACAGTGGGCGACTTGGAAGACGGTCAGATGATTCAGGTGCACGCGGGTGGTATGGATTTAAACCTTGCGCGCATCGGTGACGAGTACTTCGCGATGGATAACTGGTGCACCCACGCTAGTGCCATGCTCAACATGGGTTTCCTCCATACGGACACTTGCGAGATTGAATGCCCACTCCATGAAGGGATGTGGGATTTGCGCACGGGGCAACCGACCAACGAGCCGGCCGATGACCCGACCATGGTGTTCCCTGTCAAAGTCGAAGGCGACGACATCCTCGTTGGGCCCAAAGAGTAACGGCGCTCCGGTTTCAGCTCCGGGCAATTTCCAGAGTTCTGCTGTGAGGATTCTGGCGTCCTCCGGTGTGCCCCATGAGATGGGGCGGTTGTAAGCGCTTATCCGATGAACAGCACGGTCTCCGATCATCTTCGCGCATACGGCGGCTCCGGCCCTCCTCTTGTGCTGGTGGGTGAAATCCTGGGCGGCGGGGCTTCTTGGTCTGGTCATGCCGAGCGTCTTTCCAGTAGATGGCAGGTCTCCGTGGTGACGCCCCTGGTGGTAATTGAGGCTGCGGAGGGCCGATTGCCTTCCGCGGACTGGGGCATTCCCGAAGAGGGCCGCGCTCTTGCAAGCTCGCTTGATAGTGCGGGTATCGAGAAGGCCCATCTGGCCGGGTGGTCGATGGGAGCCACCATCGTTTTGGATTTTGCGATGGCCCATCCCGAGCGCGTTTTATCGTTGACATTGGTCGAGCCCCAGGTGTGGTGGCTGCTCCGGGCCCAAGCAAAACTCGTCGATGTGATGCGGACGCACGTAGAGCGATTTCGGGCTTTCACGCAGATACCTATAACCGTAGGGGTTTTGGCCGAATTCCTGCGCATGGTTGGCGCTTTGTCGCCGGACGAAAACCCCGTAGAGAGTAGGGCTTGGCGGCTTGCATGGGTCAACCGGCTGGCCATCACCAGTGCCTGGAAGGTGGTAACGCACGATGATGACCCGGCGCGTCTCGGGTCGTTGGATATGCCGGTGCTGCTCGTGCGGGGCGCCGATACGGGTGTCGTCGACCAAGCCATGACCGAAAGTCTTGCCGAGCTGTTGCCTCACGCCGAGACATTGGTGCTTCCCGGAGGCCACACGAGCCATCTGAGAGGGATGGACCAGTTTCTCGACGTTTTCGAAGGCTTTCTTCGAGGTTAGGCCCTTGTCTACAGCACCTCTCCCAGTGCTAGCCCTGCGGCCATCAAAAACCCAGTGAACCCGTGGAGTGTGGAGGTATTTACCATCACTCGCATCAAGGCGGGCCGGTCGGTCGCCCCGTGCAGGTGGTGGATGTTGCGCAACGCCCATGGCACGGGCAGCAGGGCGACCAGCACCAGAGAGTGGGCGATGTCGCTGGTCCCGGCCACGATGACCAGGCCGAATGCCGCCGCGAGCATCGCCACGTAGAGCACCTTGCTTTTGGGGATGCCGAGGCCGGCGGAAATGGTGTGTTTCCCCTGGACGCGGTCTTCATCCATGTCGCGCATGTTGTTGGCGTGGAGGATGGCTGTCACTAGAAGGGCCATGGGCAGCGAGATAACTAGGGCGTTTCCCGTAACCTCCCCGGCCTGCACGTAGTAGGCACCCATCACCATGACGGGCCCCATGAAGGTGAAGACCAGCACCTCTCCCAGCCCCAGGTCGCCCAGGGGAAAGGGACCAGCGCTGTAGAGAAACGCGGCTAATCCGCTGGCAGCTCCAACCACCAGGATGGGCCATCCCACTTCCCAGGCGATGTAGAGGCCGATGGCCGTGGCCACGGCAAAGACGGTGATCAGTCCTGCCAGCACGGCCCGCTCTGACAGCAGGCCCCGCGCGATTACCTTGTGGGGTGCCGGGAACTTTCCTGCGTCGCCGGTGCGGCGGTGGTCGGCGTATTCGTCGGTGAGGTTGGTTCCCACCTGGACCAGCAGCGATCCCGCGACGACCAGCGCGAAGAGCATCCAATCGATGGAGACTGCCTCCGCGGCGAGGGCGCTTCCCACCAGGACAGGAACCACCGACGCCGGGAGGGAAAAGGGCCTGGACGCCCAAAACCAGGACCGGATGCTATAGGCGGAAGGAGGGCCCACCGGTGCCTGCATCACCAGGGCTGCCGCTGGCGGAATCGCGAGAAATCGGGCTTGCGTTTCTCGAGGAAAGCCTCGCGTCCCTCCTGGGCCTCCTCTGTTTGGTAGAACAGACTGGTTGCTCCATGGGCGATGGCCTGCAGGCCATAGACCCAGTCGGTGGCTGCGTTGAAGGATGCTTTCAGCATGCGGATGGCCGTCGGACTCTTTTCAAGGATTTCTTCCGCCCACTGTGTGGTCTCCGCCTCCAACTGCTCAGCGGTTACGACTTTGTTTACCAGGCCCATTCGTTCCGCTTCGGCGGCTGAGTACTGACGGCATAGGTACCAGATCTCCCTGGCCTTCTTCTCTCCTACGGTCCTCGCCAAGTAGACCGACCCAAACCCCGCATCGAAGCTGCCCACGCGGGGTCCCGACTGTCCGAAGATCGCCGTTTCGCTGGCGATGGATAAATCGCAGAGCAAATGGAGCACATGACCGCCGCCGATGGCATAGCCGTTGACCATGGCGATCACCGGCTTGGGTACCATGCGGATCATCCGGTGCAGCTGCAGCACCTGCAGGCGGATATGTCCCGACTCATCCGTATATCCCCCCGAGCCTCGGATCCGCTGGTCCCCGCCGGAGCAGAAGGCCTTTTCTCCTGCCA
>CAUZHS010000041.1:0-7732 GCA_963579845.1 Dehalococcoidia bacterium
GTTATTCTGCTCTCTCCCCAGGGCCGCACCTTCACCCAGGCTGACGCCGAACGACTGGCCACTCAGAGCGTGGTGACGCTCCTCTGCGGACGCTACGAGGGCGTGGACGAGCGTGTTAGCCAGAAGCTTGCCACGGCGGAGGTGAGTATCGGCGACTATGTTCTCACCGGGGGCGAGCTGCCTGCCCTGGTCATTGTGGATGCCCTGGTCCGTTTGCTTCCGGGAGTCGTGGGACATGGGGAAGAAGCGACCCAAGACGATACCTTCACGTCAGGACTGGTACAGCACCCTCAGTACACTCGCCCTGCGGATTTCCGGCGCATGACCGTGCCCGAGGTGCTGCTATCCGGAGACCACGCATCAGTGGCACGATGGAGGCGTCATCAGGCATTGCGCCGGACACTTGAACGCAGGCCCGACTTACTCGAGCGAGCAGTATTGTCTCCGGCGGACCTGGAGGAACTGGCGAGATTGGGTTGGAAACCTCGACTTTAGGCGTGCACAGGGACCGGAACCTCCACCAAGCTGGGCATGGGCAACCGGTGCTCTTCGGTTCCTCCTCCCATGGGCCGATGCCACAGCGTAAGGTCGAGGAGATCTGAGGCCTGAACCCAGCGGTCGCAGCCGACAGGGGCCATCCACCACTGCTCGGCCAGCGCGCGGCGGATCATCGTCCGGCGTGTCTTACAGGTCTCCTCAGGGTGGGTATCCGCAGCGGAGGCTACACCCGGCGTCAGATGCATAAGGGTGGGAAACAGAAGGCCCATAAAGGCAATGCGGTGGCCGCCTACATCGGCGATCACCAATTGATGTCCCGCTGTGGGGCCCGGAGCGGCCTCCACCCAAATACCTTCTGCCACTTCGGCGGTGCCATCCACCAATTCAAGCTGACCATTTTCCTCGATGGGTAAGAAATCATCGAACCGGTAGTGACGGAACACACGCTCGCTGGGGTGCGTCGCCTCCTCCCATGCGGCCCGCTGAACTATGTAACGAGCGCGAGGGAAGCTGGGAATAACTCTACCCGAAGAAGTGTAGTGGGTGGCTCCTCCCGCATGCTCGGACCGAAGGTGTGTCAAGATTACGATGGCCACGTCTCGGGGATGGATCCCAAGCTCTTTCAATTCACGGAAGAGCGACGAACGGCTCCGGGTCGGTGCGATGTCGGTGCTCAGCGGGGCCTTGTCGCCCGGCCCTGTATCCACCAGAACCCAGCCGTCAGGGTGGGGGATTAAGAGGCTGTAATTGCCGATGGGCACACGGTTCTGACGGTCCGGAGGAGAGGAGAATTCCCACTGTTCTTTAGGGGTGGCCCCGAAAACGCTTCCTCCATCGGTACGCGTCGTACTCACCCTCAACAACCGTGGGGAACGCACTGTTGTTTTGCCCACGCAACTCTCCTTACTCAAAGATGAACCTATTAAGCCAAACGAATCTAATTATGTCAATAGGAAAAGTCTAGGAAAACACCTAAACTCTCCACCAAAATCCAGCAAGCGGGTTTGATGTCTTTACGAGGGAACGCGAAAGGGCAGGGTATGTCCCTCTAGGAGCGGGCCGTGGAGAGGTCGATTCCTACGCCTGGCGGCGTGTGGTCTCGCCGCCGATCATGGCTCCTAAGCTACCAAGGAGCGCCGTATAGATCGAAATTCCACCAGCTACCAACATGATGGTGCTCAAGCCATTGACGATATTGAACAGACTTAGAGTCCAGCCTATGGCCATTGCGGGGACGACCATCAGCAGCCCCATGCTGAAACCCATCGCAATACCGGTGGATGCGGTTGCTCGCGCTCGGGAACCCCCAATGAACCCGCCGACGAACGGGCCCGGCCATATAGTGACGAAATGGACCAACGGAATTGCCGCAAAGGCCATGGTTATGACGAAGCCAATGATAATTCCTTTGACCACCGCTCTCTCCAAGGGGGTTCAGATGGGCACCATCTTTTATAGTAGCGGCCCTTCGTTGGGGTGTCCAGAGAATCACCTCAGAAACAGTGGCTCAAAACATTAACAAATGTTTAACAAAATCCCTAATCGACGCCCTCTCTTGTCCTCTCTCCAGGGAACGCTTATCCTAGGTATAGCAGTGGCCCAGTGGCACGCAACGGTGACGCTACCCCGGTGAGCGGCCGGCCATCCCCAGGAGTACCCGCTCATGCCTTCCCTCCCCATCAGGGGTCTACAGCCGTTCTCGATTCCCGGCTATTGGCGCCTGTGGACCAATGCTGTGACGGGCGCCCTCAGCTTCACCACCGTCAACTTGGGGATTGGCTGGCTGGTGCTCGATATCACCGACTCCGTTGCCCTGGTAGGGGTCACGGCTGCACTGGGCGGCCTTTCCATGGTACTCCTGAGTCCCTTAGGAGGGGCCCTAGCCGACCGCTGGGACCGCAAATCGCTCCTTTTCGTCAGTCAGTTAGCCATGGGCGCCTCCATCTTGGCCCTGGGCTACACCGCCGCGTTTGATGCGGTCGCCTATTGGCATATTTTGCTGGCAGTCGCGCTCCAGGGCGCCTTCAGGGCTGTCTCCATGCCCGCCCGCGGCGCTCTGACCTATGACCTGGTGGGCCGGGCCAGTATCCTCCACGCCGAGACTCTCCAGTTCCTCGCCTTCAATATTTCGATGTCCGTCGGCCCTCTGGCGGGCGGTTTTTTGCTGGAGGCCTGGGGCATCGGTAGCTTGTTCCTGGCCATCGGCGTTATCTATATCGGAGGAACACTGTTGCTGGCAGGACTACCCAGTCCATCAAGGGCCCATGCCCAACAATTGGGCGGTCCCCTGTGGCAGAACATAACCGAAGGCTTGGCAACCTGTTTTCGTGACCGCAACCTCCGCACCGTCGTCTGGGTGGTCATGGTCACCGAGAGCCTGGGCTTCTCCGTGCTGGTCATGCTCCCGGTGGTAACCCGGGACCTACTCCACCAGGATGCTAGCGTCCTGGGGCTTCTCGCGGCGGCCTTCGGGGCGGGCGGAGCCGTCGGCGCCATCACCATCTCACTCATCGGAGAAATCCGCCCCCGGGCATGGGTGCTCATGGCGGCATCCATGAGCATGGGTCTGTTTCTCCTCCTCTTCGCCACCCGTTCGACCAGCCTCCCTCTATCGGTGCTACTGCTTTTCGGCACCGGCCTCACGGGAACGGTCTACGACGTGATGAATGGGACGCTTTTTCAAACTCTGGCACCAGAGCACATGCGCGGGCGGGTGCTTGGAATCCGCTCCACGCTGCTCAGCGGCTCAAGCATGGGCGCTGCGGTCGTGGGTGGCGCGGCCGACCGTCTCGGCGTGGCGGTCGCTCTCGCCTTTGCAGGCGGAGTGGTGGCCATCAACGCCTTGCGCATCGCACCGGTGGGCCGGTCCATGAACCGGCAGAGCCTGGGCGAGGCTCCGGTCCCCGAGCACCAAGGTAACCTGAACCGGCCGCAACCCAACGAGTAAGTCCACTGCCCCAAAAGGAACATATGCCCATGACCACCGGCAAGTCAGCTAGCGATCTGATTCCCCAAATGGCCGTGGGCCTCGTAGGCTCCGCGGGAGGCATGCTCCATGAAGACGTCTAACAGCGGGTGCTCAAAGGCGCCTGCGAGAAGGATGGCGTCGTGCTCGGCCTCTCCCCTGCCCTGAACGTACGCGCTGGTTACCCGGCGAACGTCGGTGAGCGTCCTCTGTTGGCGACAGTTTCTTCAAATTTCACTAGCCTGCCTCCCCAATACACAACTGGCCCCTTCTGGTAAGTAAGGGGCCAGTTGTTGCTAGCGTATTTTGACTGCACTCGCCTCTAGCGCGCGGCAAACCAGCGAGCAAGGCTGTCGCTGTTACGCCGCAGCCAGCTATGGTTGAGCTTGATGCGCTCCAAGGACTGCTGGATAGTGCGCGCCGCTGAAGGAGCGGGATTCGCCTTGAAGAACTCGTCCACTTCCTGGGCCTTCTCCAATGTAGTGAACGAACCCGTCACAGAGACCAGGTTCATGATGGCGAACCCGCCCTTGCCGTAGCGGCGGTCGAACTCATCCCAGTTCTTCATGATGAAGTCCCAGGCCAGGTCGCGGCCCAGCCGGTTACCAGCGATGGCGTTGATAAAGAGCACCGTATCCTGTCCTCGAATCTCGTTGGGGTCCATTGCCCGGTTGAGGTTACTCTGCAACAGGCCCTGGTCTTGGAACCGGGAGAGGGCTCCCATAAACCGCATCTTCTCCTCTTGCAGCTCGGCCTGACGCTCCAACGACCAGAGAGTCTCGAAGGTGCCGCTGTCCCCTTCCTGGGCCGCCAGCCCCAACACCACGCCGCGAAGGTCGGGAGAGAGCGATGCGGCGTTGGTCACGTACTGGTCAAATCGCGCCTTGGCCTCGGCAATCACCGCGCCGTCCCGGTAGGCGCCAGCCTGACCGAGCAGCACGCTGCGTTTAATGGAATCGAGATGTCCTTCCTCCGGACTCGCGTCCCAGCCCACTCGGCCCGCCGCACCCTCGAAGAGCGACCTCCCGTAGGCTTCGAAGGCGTCCCTGTATGGCTCGTCGGTGATCATTGCCTCCAGACCCCGGAGGTTCGCCGCCAAGTCGCTCCACACCGTGCCGTCCTCTTCTTCCTGGAAGGCCTCAGCCAGCTCCAGGAACATGGTGGCGGGAGCCATGCCTGAACGCACCAGTGCGTAGGCGTCGTTCTGGAGCCCCATGCGGTCGGTCGCGGAGAGCTCATTGTTAGCAATGGCCTTTCGCAGCCGGGCCCACTCGTCATCGGAGTAATTCACGCGAAGGAACCCGGTCTGACCGGCGTTGGCCTTCACCCAACTCGAGGCATCCGCTGTGCTCAGGGTGGCGCTCTGGCCCTCCATCAGCGTCGAGACCCTGGAGCCCTTGGAGGTGACGATACTGACCGGCACCTGCCACGTGGTTTCATCCGTCACCTTCTCATCCAGCACATGGTCGTAGAGGAACCGCCGCTGGGTGAGGGTTACATCCACGCCCGTTCCGCTCCGCTTGGTTTCCACGTTCAGGATGGGGTAGCCGGTCTGCTTGACCCACGAATCCATAACCGCCGTGACCGGCTTGCCGGAAGTCTCCTCCAGCGCGGTCCACAGGTCGACGGTCTGCGCGTTGGCATACTTATGTGTATTCAGATAGAGTCTCAGCCCCTGACGGAAGGTCTCTTCGCTCAGGAAGTGCTCCAGCATCCGCAGCACGGACCCACCCTTGCTGTAACTAATGGCATCGAACAGCTCCCGGATTTCCGCCGGGTCCTTGACGTTAGCCTCAATGGGATGGGAATTACGAAGCCCGTCAAGGCTCAGCGCCCGGTTGGTGTCGTGGGATACAAACTGGGTCCACATGGTCCACTCCGGGTAGATGGCGTCCACCGCCTTATCACCCATCCACGAAGCGAAGCTCTCGTTCAGCCAGAGGTCGTCCCACCACTCCATGGTGACCAGGTCGCCAAACCACATGTGGGCCATCTCGTGGGAGACCACCTCCAGGATGCGCTGACGTGCCGCCGCCGCCGAGTTCTCAGGGTCGAACAGTAGCGCCGTCTCCCGGTAGGTGATGGCCCCCCAGTTTTCCATGGCCCCCGCCGCGAAGTCAGGCACCGCGATATGGTCCAGCTTCTCCAAGGGAAAGGGGATGCCGAAGTAGTTATTATAATACTTCAGTAGTTTTACGGAGTTCTCCAACGCGAACTTGCCCTGCTCTTCCTTGCCCTTGGTGGTCCACACCCGCATCAGTGTCCCGTTGTCGGCTTCAGCCTCCACGCAGGCCATGTCGCCGACCACAAAGGCGAGGAGATAGGTGGACATCTTGGGGATGGGCTTAAAGCGTACCGTCTTGGTTCCGTTAGTGGCGGGCGTCTCCTCATCGATTAGCGTATTGGAGATGGCTGCCAGGTCCGAAGGCACGACCAACGTAACCTGAAAGGTGGCCTTCACCGCAGGGTCGTCCCAGCAGGGGAAGGCGCGGCGGGCGTCGGTGGCCTCGAACTGGGTTGTGGCGAGGTAGCGGTCTTTCCCGTCCATACCGGTATATCGGCTGCGGTAGAAACCACGAAGCTGATCGTTGAGTGTTCCGGTGAAGTGAACGTTGAGCCATGCCCTCCCGGATGGCAACTCCTGGCCGAAAGTGAAGGTAACTGTCTCCAACTCTTCATTGAAGTCCATGCCTTCGGCCACTGTGGCCGTCCCTCCGGCAGGTGTCACATCGGCGGAGGTTATTTCCAGGTCGATGGCGTTCATGGAAATGGTCCGAGTGGGTGCAGCTATCTCTAGCTCAACCGTCTCCTCACCGATGAAGGTAAATGCGCTAAGATCTGGGCTCAGCGTGAGGTCGTAGTGGATCGGTTGAACATTGGAGGAAAGCCGGTAGTCCGCTTTGGTAGCCATGGGTTCTCCTTATTGCTGCTTAACGGCGGTTTCCGGGAAGCGGCACGTTGATGCCGATCTCATTCAAGACCTCCATTTGGTCGGGGGTGAGCTCAATTTCAAGAGCTCCGAGGTTTTGGTCCATTTCCGACATGGTCTCAGGACCAATAATGGTGGTCGCCACCTGGGGACGGGAGTGGAGCCATGCCAGGGCCAACTGGGCGGGCGGGTAACCCCACTCCTTACCAACCGCCTCGATCCGCTTGGCAGTTTCTATCTCTTCCGGCCCCCATCCGGGCCCCTCACCAGCCCGCCACCGCTGACTCCCCGTAATGGAACGTTCGATGGACGCGACACCGGCGAGCAGGCCGCCGTGCAGCGGGCTGTAGATAGCCATCTGCAGGCCGTACCGCCGAGCGGCCGGGACCACCTCTCGCTCCACAGCACGCATGGCCAAGCTATAGGCCACCTGGAGTAGCACCGGCTCGTTCAGGCCCAAATTCCGGGCGGTAAGCACCACCTCGGTAAGACCCCATGCCGGAAAGGTAGAGAGGGCATAATATCGAATCTTCCCCTGATGGACCAAGTCGTCGAATGCTCTCAGCGTCTGGTCAATGGGGGTATTGGGGTCGGGGTGGTGGGCGTAGTAAATATCAATGTGATCGGTCTGAAGCCGCTTCAGCGAATGTTCGACCCTTTCCATAATGTGCACGCGGGAGAGGCCACGATCATTGACACCCCAGGGCGCCACCGGCTCCATTACCTTGGAGGCGATCAGCACGTCGTTACGGCGACCCTTGAGAGCGTTGCCCAGGATCTCCTCAGCGGAGTGGCGTTTGGCAGCGGGGGGCACTCCGGGCCGGTCGAACCGTGGCTGGTTCCCGTAGGAGCCAGAGGTATCGAAGAAGTTAATGCCCACGTCCAAAGCCCGGTGGATCATATCGGTGCCCTCCTTCTCCTGGGGCGCCACACCAAGGGCAGCGGAACCAAACGTGACTTTGGAAATGCGGACTCCGGTCTTTTCCAGAAGAGTATATTCCATTACGAGCTACCTCCTTCGCCTTTCTGATACGTCGAAGTGCGGCCAGCCGCCACCCTCTGGCCCGGTGAAGTGCAATTTAAGAACTTGCTTCGGGCGGCTTTACCGGCAGCAGTATATACGCCGCCCCCCCAGCGTCAAAGACCATCTCTCCTTATAAGGAGGAATGACACCTGAATTGGTCTTGCCCACTTTGTCAGCAGAGCCTTGGGGTTCTCGAAAAGCCGCCTGCTAGACGCTGAGAGCGTCCAAGGCGGCTAGCTGGGCATCGTTCATCTCGATATCCAACGCGGGCAAGTCGGCTTCCAGTTCCCCAATGGTCTCTGGGCCCGTGATAGCG
>CAUZHS010000042.1:0-7696 GCA_963579845.1 Dehalococcoidia bacterium
CCCAGGGCCAAGGCTCCGAGGTGGTGGGCGGTATCAACCGTTGGGTAATGGACTGCAACTGGAAGTTCGCTACCGAGAACTTCATTGGTGACGGCTACCACGCCGCCATCACGCATAAATCGGCGACCCTGGCGGGGCACGCTGTGCTCAACAACCGCCAGGGGGGGATCGACAGAGCAACCAGCGACATGACGCGTTCTATGTTCACGACGCAGAGCAGCCCCAATACCTTCAGGCTTGCCACCAAGTATGGACACGGCGCGGGGCTTATGCTCCGGCCTGACGGTGCGGCTGTCGTGCCAGCCGACGTCAGCGATATGGTGGCGGACTACTACCGGAAGAGGTCGGAAGGTATGGAGAAACACCTAGGAAAGACTAGAGAAAGGGTGGGGGGATGGAACGCAATGTTCCCCAACTTCTCCATCAACTCCAGCGCTGACCAGATTCACGTCTGGAACCCCTCCGGACCGCTGCATACAGAGTGCTGGGTGTACATCCTCGTGGACAAGGCGGCATCTCCCGAAGTGAAGAAGGCCTTGAAAGTTTCCGCCCAGCGCCACTTTGGCCCCTCCGGGATGTTCGAGCAGGACGATGGAGACAACTGGAAGCTGAGCACCATTGGTGCGAAGGGGACCATTGCCCAGCGCTACCCGCTCAACTACCAGATGGGCATAAACGATGAAGTTCTTGGAGCTACGGATGACCTGCCCCAACGGCGGCAGGGGTGGATGGGCGACACTAACCAGATGAACCTTCACCGGATGTGGGCGAAGCTCATGAGTGGGAAGAGCTGGGCCGACATCCGGCGAGACTAAATTCCGGCCCTCTTCCTATAATCCAGAACAGCGCATCAGCTTCTTCCAGGATGGATGCCGTCTCCAATTGACACCGCATAGGCGGAGGAGTACCGTGGCACCTAAGGCTAATCAAGCGGGCAGAGGTCCATACTGCGATTTTAGGAGGGCTGCATGGTTATCGAGGAAAACAAGCTGGTTGATACCGAGCGTGGGCTGGTGAACCGGAAGAATTTCGCTGACCCGGAGACTTACAAGCAGGAGTTGGAGACGGTCTTCGCTCGCAGTTGGCTCTTCCTGGGCCACGAGAGCCAAATCCCCAACCCCGGCGATTTCTTCAACACCTACATGGGCGAGGACCCTATCCTGGTCACACGAGGCAAGGACGGCAAGGTCAACGCCATGCTGAACAGTTGCCGCCATCGGGGCAACAGCGTCGAACGAAGTGATCTGGGCAACCGCAACAACTTCATGTGCACCTACCACGGTTGGACCTACGACCTGGCGGGCAAGCTCATCACGGTACCGGGCTTCAAGGAGCTGTACCACGAGGAGTTGGACTTGGAAAACTGGGGCCTGGTGGCGGTGAGCCAGCTGGAGAGCTTCCACGGGCTCATCTTCGCAAACTGGGATCCGGAAGCGCCAGGGTTGCTGGAGTACATGGGTGAGTACGCCTGGTTCCTGGAGACGCGGGCAAACCCTCAGGGTCAGGGTTCCGAAGTGGTGGGCGGTGTCAACCGCTGGACCATGGACTGCAACTGGAAATTCGCCGCCGAGAACTTCGTTGGCGACGGCTATCACGGTTTCATCTCTCATCGCTCGGCCACTCTGGCGGGGCACGCTACTCTGAACAGCAGACAACTTCAGCCAGGCGGTCGTGGATCGTCCCAGTGGGCCCGGCAGACCGAGCCAAACACCTTCCGCATGGCCACAAAATTCGGTAGCGGCGGGGGGTTCAGTATTCGGCCTGAAGAGCAGTCGGTGATACCCCAGGACATTTCCGATCCGGTCATGAAGGAGTATTACGAGACACGGCATGCAAACATGGAAAAGCGCATGGGGAGCACGCGGGCGCGATTGGGCGGATTCAATGCTATGTTCCCCAACTTCTCCATCAATACCAGCGCTGACCAGATTCACGTCTGGAACCCCCGGGGGCCGCAATCTACGGAGTGTTGGGTGTACATTCTGGTGGACAAAGCGGCACCCGCTGAGGTGAAGCAAACCTTGAAATCCTCCGCCCAGCGCCACTTTGGCCCTTCTGGGATGTTTGAGCAGGATGACGGCGATAACTGGAAGCTCAGCACCGACGGTTGCAAGGGCGCCATTGCGCAGCGATATCCGTTGAACTACCAAATGGGCCTGCACGACGAATGGTTAGAGGCAACCGACGAGTTGCCCCGCCGCAGGCAGGGTTCCCTGGGCGACACCAACCAGCTAAACATGGCCCGTATGTGGAGTGATCTTATGACCGGCAAGGCATGGGATGAGATTCGTAAAGGAAGCGAACTCTCGTCCTAGCGTAGCGGCTTAAAGGAAAGTACAAGAAGACGGCCCCGCCAAGATCTGACGGGGCCGTCTTCTTGTACTTTCCTTCTCGGAACGCTCGTGGTGATTCTGGCGGAGTTTTCGAATAACGTTTGGTTGACAGGGATGAGAGGGAGAGATACCTTTAGATGAGTATAGAAAGCGTCGTAAGTAGCTGAGATTTCCGGAGGTGAATATGGTTATCGAGGAAAACAAGCTGGTCGATATCGAACGTGGGCTGGTGAGCCGGAAGAACTTCGCCGACCCGGAGATATACAAGCAGGAGCTGGAGCAGGTCTTCGCCCGCAGTTGGCTCTTCCTGGGCCACGAGAGCCAAATCCCCAACCCCGGCGATTTCTTCAACACCTACATGGGGGAGGATCCCATCCTGGTCACACGAGGCAAGGACGGCAAGGTCAATGCCATGCTGAACAGTTGCCGCCACCGGGGCAACAGCGTCGAACGAAGTGACCTGGGCAACCGCAACAACTTCATGTGCACCTACCACGGTTGGACCTACGACCTGGAGGGCAAGCTCATCACGGTACCGGGCTTCAAGGAGCTGTACCATGAGGAGTTGGACTTGGAAAATTGGGGTTTGGTGGCGGTGACCCAGCTGGAGAGCTTCCACGGGCTCATCTTCGCAAACTGGGATCCGGAAGCGCCAGGGTTGCTGGAGTACATGGGTGAGTACGCCTGGTTCCTGGAGACGCGGGTCAACCCCCAGGGTCAAGGCTCCGAGGTGGTGGGCGGTATCTTCCGTTGGGTAATGGACTGCAACTGGAAATTCGCCGCCGAGAACTTCGTTGGCGATGGCTACCACGGCTTCATCTCTCATCGTTCGGCGATGTTGGTAGGCGCTCAGCGAGGAGCGAATGGCGTACAACAGCAAAGCGTAAATCGTTGGAAGACGCAGGAAGACCCCAACAACTTCCGGTTCGGAACCAAGTACGGCAGCGGAGGAGGCTTTCATTTGCTCCCCGACGAGGCGCCCGCCATAACTGCTAGTTCCGATGACCCTAACGCCAAGGCTATTAACGCTTACTATCAGCAACGATTTGAAGTCATGGAGAAGAACCTGGGCCGCACCCGCGCTCGGTTAGGTGGCTGGAACGCCATGTTCCCCAACTTTTCGATCAACACCAGCGCTGACCAGATTCACGTCTGGAACCCCCGTGGGCCGCAGTCTACGGAGAACTGGGTGTATATCCTGGTGGACAAAGCGGCACCACCAGAAGTGAAGAAAGCACGCATTAATGCCTCGAAGCGGGTCTTTGGGCCGACGGGCCTTCTTGAGGAGGACGATGGTGACAACTGGAAGCTCAGCACCGATGGGTGCAAGGGCGTCATTGCCCAGCGCTACCCGCTCCACTATGGGATGGGCCTTGATGATAAGCCTATGGAGGCCAACGGTGACCTTCCCCGCCGTAGGCAGGGCTCCCTGGGCGACACCAATCAGCTCAACATGGCCCGCATGTGGTCAGAGCTCATGAGTGGAAAGAGCTGGCAGGAGATCAAGGACAGTAGCGAACCCGTATAGCAAAACTGAACGCAGCCGAAGCCGCGTCCAGCGATATGATCAGTCAGTAACAAGAGAGGCTGCCGGGTATCCGGCGGCCTCTCTCTTATTCCCAGCGGGAGGTACATCTGCTAGGGCCAAGCGGAGCGGGGTTTCTTACTCTGCTTGCAGCGAGGAATCGCGGCCGCTTGTCTCAGGGCCAGCGAGGTCGGGCGCGTGTGGAGGTTTGGCCAGAAGCATCGTCGCCGCCAGGAAGAGAAGCAGGCCAATATAAGTGGTCAGGATGATGGAATAGCTGTTGGTGGTGTCGAAGACAAAAGCCGCTGCCAGCGGTCCTAGGGCGTTGGTCGTCATTTGGAATGGCGTTGTGAATCCCCTTATGGCGCCAAAAGAGGCTCTGCCGAAGTAATTGGCAAAGGACAGGTTTTGGAAGAGCAGTGATGCGCCAAAAAAGGTTCCGTAGATCACGGCGAAAAGGAAGCCCGTCCACACCGCCTCAACGCGGAGGAGAATAGCCACACTGAGTGTTAATCCCAAGAAGCCGATGATCATCAGATATCGAATGGGAAAGCGTTCAGCCAAGAAGCCGCCGAGGGCGACGGTCGGAATACCCATGAGCGACCAGATGCTGATGATGGCGATGCCCTGGTTCGGGCTGAATCCCCGGTCAATGAGCAGCGGGAAAAGGTGAAAGTTGGTGCCGGTGTTCACGAAATTACTGATGCACAATGCCGTCAGCAGTATGTAGAAGCTGCGAGTCCTCAGCGCTTGGCTTAGCGTGAAGGATACCTCGGTATTGCGACGGACCATTGCTTGCTTCACTTGGCCCGTGCCACTTTGCTCGTCCTCAGGAGGCAGGCCATCTGGACGGAGGCCCATATCCTCTGGGCGGCGTCTCAGCCAAAAAAGTATCGGTACTAGAGTGAGTCCCCAGGTGAGGAACCCCAGCCCTACCGTCGCCGTCCTCCAACCGTATCCAGCAATCAGTAATTGGGCGAAGAGGGGCACCGTGCCCAGCCCCACACGCTGCCCGATGCTGGAAATCGCCAGGGCCCGGCCACGCTTCACCACAAACCATTTGGCAAGAACCACGTTGTTGGTGAGGTTGACGATACCCTGGAGGCTGAGGCGGGTGAAGATGAAAATGAGGTAGAACTGCCACAAGGCGTTGATGGACCCCAGGGCCATGAGCAGCCCTCCCATGACGAAGAAACCGCTCAGGAGTATCCACTTGGCGCCGAACCGGTCGATGAGGGGCCCGATGACCAGCGCGGCGAAGCCCCCAAGCAGTGTCCCTATGCTGGTGGCGCCAGCGAAGACCGACCGGGTCCACCCGAAGTCCCCAGTGATGGGCTGAATGAATATGCTGATGGTGGGGTTGAGCTGGACGGAGGAGGCCAGGCTGGACATGGTGATAACGGCCACAATGACCCAGCCGTAATAGAGGCCGGCCTTTATGCGTACTGGTTCTGGGAAGCTATTGGGAGTTGCCGTTTTATCGCCTCCAGCGGGAGCAGCCCGCCGATACTAGTATACCTTTAGGGTGGCCTCACAGTGGGGGATGTCCTCGTCTCTTCGGGCGCCCCACGCCCCGTCTTCGTTGCACGGTGCTCCCCCACCCGTTACGCTGGCAGCATGATCCAAATCACCCCGTGGCTCTCCATTGGCGAATCGGAGCTACACTTCGATTTCATCCGTGCCTCCGGTCCGGGCGGACAGAACGTCAATAAGGTGTCGGATGCCGTGCAGCTGCGCTTCGACGCGGCGAACTCTCCGTCCATGCCCGAAGGCGTCAAGGAGAGGTTGGTTACCCTTGCCCGAAATCGCATGAGTGCGGAGGGTGTGCTTATTATCAAGGCCCAGCGTTTCAGGAGCCAGACGCAGAACCGGGAGGACGCGGTCAGCCGGTTGGTGACGTTGGTACGCACCGCAGCGCTTCCCCCTAAACCCCGTCGGGCCACCAGGCCGTCCAGGGCGTCGAAGGAGGAACGCCTGGCGGGCAAGAGGCACCGTGCTAAGGCAAAAGGCTCGCGGGGCTCTGTGGCATCCGAACAGGATTAGGTTGCTCTTACGACACGAAGGCGACTGGCCCGCCCGTGAGTGGAGGCTATCTTAGCTGCCAGTCTTGGGTGTGGGGCATACATTGTCTTCATTGGGAACAGGTCGACGGGTACAACGTAGCGCGCGCGTGCGTGCGTAGATGTCACATGGTCATCAGTCAGGGGTTTGATAGTATTGACGAAAAGGACTAGCTAGGCCGAAATATCTTTGGGGATGAGGAAGTTTACCAGGAGGAGATGGAGAAGATATTTGGCCGCTCCTAGTTCTTTATTGGCCATGATCGCCTGATTCCCAACCCCAATGATTTCTTCTTCACCTACATGGGCGAAGACCCGGTCATCCTCATGCGCGAAGCCAAGGGCGAGGCCCACATTTTCTTGAACAGGTGTTGCCACCGAGGTAACCGAATCGTGCGGGCCGACGGTGGCAACGCTAAGAACTTCATGTGCTCCCCGGTGAGATGGTGGACCGGAACATGTGTGAACTTAAGTAGCGTAACTTCTGAAAATGTTGCTAGGAAATCATGAAGGCCAAGAGCTGGGACGACATTAGCATCGTCTCCAGCACAGGTAATCACAAAGGCACCACCACCATGAAGTGCCGTCTCTCCGTTTGAGAATAAGTCAGCAATCTTACGCTGACTAGTCCGCAGCCTCCGAGAGCAGGGCGTACTGCTCCGGCGTGAGACGCCACCCCGATGCCGCGCAGTTTTCCACCACGCCCATCACCCGGTTCGTGGCGGGGATGGTCATCACCCAGGGGTGGTAAACACACCAGTTGAGCAGTATTTGCGCTCGGGTCTTGTCTAGTTCCGAACAGAGCGTGTCCATGACCTGTGCTAGATGCGGACGTTGTTTCAGTTCCTGGTCCAGTTTGCCCTGTGCCAACGGACTGTACGCCATCACTGTGACTTTGTTCGCCTCGCAGTAGGGCAGCAACTCGGCCTCTATCTGCCGATCAAATAGGTTATATAGAACTTGGTTCGACACGATGGGGTAGTTCCGGAGCGCCTGCTGAGCCTCCTCCAATTGGGCGATCGAGAAATTGCTTACCCCCACGAAGCGGACCTTCCCGTCCTCCACCAAATCTCGCATGGCCTGCATGGTCTCGCCTATCGGAATGTCTTCGTTGGGAAAATGTATCTGGTAGAGGTCGATGTGTCCGGTCTCCAGCCTCTTCAGGCTCTGTTCTGCTGCTTGGATGACATCGCTGTACTTGAGGTTGCTGGGAGAGACCTTGGTGGCGACGAAGTATTCCTCCCGTTGAGCGCGAATGGCGCGGCCCACGGAATCCTCTGTGTAATACATCTCTGCCGTGTCTATCAGGTTTGCCCCCAGTTCCAGGCTCTTAGCGATAATATTGGGGTCGCCCTTGTACTTCCACGTACCCAGGCCAATCTCGGGGACAGAGATGCCGGTGCTGCCCAACGGCTTCATTTCCATAGGAGTCCTTCTAATCGAGTGGAATTGGAATCTTGCGAATAATAGCAGAGGTGTACTGCTGTATAACTGTTGTTGACCTGTGATGGTGCGGAGACGTATCGTGCGCGTACGTATAGGCAGCGTTGCAGCAAGGAGAGAGGCATGGCCACCCAGCGAACCAATCTGGTTGACGTTGAGAAGGGTCTCGTCCACCGGAAGATTTTCGTCGACCAGGATATCTACCAGGAAGAACTGGAGAAGGTCTTCGGTCGCGCTTGGCTCTTTATCGGCCACGAGAGTCTGATCCCCAACCCCAACGACTTCTTTCTCACCTACATGGGCGAAGACCCAGTCATCCTCACCCGCGACGCCAA
>CAUZHS010000043.1:0-7337 GCA_963579845.1 Dehalococcoidia bacterium
ACTACGGCGAGCTGGACGTGGACAACCTCGGCCTGGTGAGCGTAGCTCACCTCGACATCTACGCCGGGTTGATCTTCGCCACCTGGGCGGAGGACGCACCAACCCTCGAAGCCTACATGGGCGACATGCGTTGGTACTTAGACGTCCGCTTTAACCACCGCGACGCTGGCGTACAATTCATCGGCCCGGTGAAGTGGACTGCACCCTTCAACTGGAAGACCGCCGTGGAGAATGCCAGCGGTGACAACTACCACGCCATCCTCTCCCATCGATCCTCCACCCTTGTCCAGGCGGCACGCAGGAATCTGCGGGTGACGCCCATGGATTACATAGGGCAGCCGGGCCGGAGGCAGACCAGCCCCGGCAACGGCCATGGACTCCTGTCCACCGTCTTGCCAGAGGAAAGTGATGTCGCCAGTGCGGGGAGAATGCAAAACCCGCAAACCCCCAGAGAAAATGCGGACCACGCGTACGCCAAGGCTATCCTGCCTGAAGTGGAAAAACGCTTGGGGATCTACCGCGCCCGGCGGGTCGCCCCCGGCAACTTCGCCGTATGGCCCAACTTCTGGCTAGGGATGCATGTTTCCATTCCCAGAGGGCCGAACAAGACTGAAATATGGACATTCGAGGCGTATGACGTGGGTGCTCCCGATGAAGTGCAGCGTCTCGTACGTGAGCAGTCAGTCCACGGAGCCGGCCAGCCTTCCGGGCTCTCCATGCAGGACGATATGGACAACTGGAGAGGCGTTAGCAATTCCGGCGGCCACTTCGCCGCGCGTAACATCCGTCATGATCTCTCCATGGGCATGGGTCATGATGGGCCAGGAACTGACCGCCCCGGTCTCCGGGTCTCCGATGTCTTTTGCTCGGAGGTCAACCAGCGCAGCTACTACACACGCTGGGAGGAATTCATGAATGCGGAAAGCTGGGCCGATATCCACATCGACCCCATTACCGGGACCTACGAGGGCACGGCGACCTTTAGGGGTTGAACGCGCCCTCTTAATTGCGGAACTTAAAGTAGAGGCGCCCTCTTTATAAAGAGGGCGCCTCTACTTTAAGGCGCATAGATGTTGAATGCTGGGTCGATCGAAGGCCACGCTGCGTTCCCAGCATCTATCGACGGCTGAAGAATTCCCTCAGCGGCCGTTTCTCTCCAGCTTATTAGGGGATGAGAAGTAACTTCCCCATCGTTGAACGACTTTGGATAGCCTCTAATGCAGTCGCCGCCTCCAGCAAAGGATATTCCGCGTGGATGTGCAGCTTCAGCATTCCGTCAGCGACCCAACCCAGCAGTTCGTTGGAGCGCCCCAGTAGCTCTTCGCGCGTTGCTGTGTAGTCCCTTGAGGTTGTGCCCGTGAGATACAGCGAGCCCTTTTGCGTGAGCAGCGCGGGCGAAACCGCTGGAGCCGCACCGCTCGCCGCACCGTAAACCACTATGACACCACGTTCTCTCAGACTGTCGAGCCCCTTGAGGAAGGTCGTCTCGCCCACCCCGTCGTACACGACGTCAACGCCGCGACCCTCGGTTAACCGCTTGGCTTCCTCTGCGAAATCAGTCTCCGTGTAGAGGATAATCTCATCTGCGCCTGCCTCCTTCGCCATCTGTGCCTTTTCCTGAGTAGATACAGTGCCGATGACCTTTGCGCCGCACCTCTTGGCAATCTGAACCAGCAGAAGGCCCACCCCCCCAGCCGCCGCGTGGACGAGGCAGGTCATACCCCGCTCCAAGGGAGCGGCGCTGTGTGCTAGATAGTGGGCGGTGCGTCCCTGCGCCAACGTCGCCGCCGCCTCGTTAGCGGGCATGTTGGCAGGGATAGGCACCACGTGCCAGGCGGGGACAACCACCAGCTCCGCGTAGGCGCCGGACGATCTGCGAGACATGAAGGCCACTCGCTGGCCGGGGCGTACCTCCTGAACATCTGCTCCCACTGCTACGACCGTGCCAGCGCCCTCATTCCCAAGCGTAACCGGAAACGGGCCTGTGTAGCCAGGAAGGATGGGGATGACATCGCCGAAATTCACGCCAATGACGTCCATACGAATCAGGGCTTCTCCTGGCCCTGCTGTGGGATCCGGGACTTCTTCATAGACGATGGTGCATTCAGTTTCGGAAGCGTGGACGCGTGCTGCTTTCATATGCCATCCTCCGTGGGTACTGAGATAATCCAGCCGCGCATATCCTATCCTCTCGCCCCTGCGTAGTGGAAGCGTGGGCCGCGCTCTACGATAAACGCGAGTTGCCCGTAGTGGGCACGCGGCTCACCGCGCTGCGAGAAGACAGATTTTGGCTTTTGCGATATTCATCTCACGTCCCCTTATTTATGGTACATCCATACGTTGGAGGCGTCGAACCGTCAGCAGGGTGAAGACGACCGTCATCGCCGCTGCACCGACAAGGGCGGCGGGAAACTCGATGACCCGGTCTTCGATGCTGTCAAAGGTCTGCTTATCAAGGCCGTGCAGGATGCCCAGCGTATAGCCGCGAACACTTAGGTAGCGGATTCCGCTGAGGAATGTCGCGAGAAGGCCCTCCCAGAGAAACACATAGACGAGGGCGAAGCCCAAGGCGCGGCTGCTCATCAACCCGGCCCACGTGAACACAGCGCCGTAGACGATGATGCCAGCCAGCAGCGCTCCGGACGTGGCCAGGGCCGCTCGGGCACCGCCGTCCTCGACGGCAATCAACGTTACCGCGGCTCCAGCGACGAGGAGTACGGGAGTTGCTATGAGGATGGACGCCGCCAGCTTGGGCAGGACGATGACGCTTCGGCTCACTGGCTTCAACACCAGCACGTTGAGCGTTCGGTCTTCCAACTCGTTCCCGAAAGACGCCGTGGCCAGGCTCATCATTACGATGGGCATGATTCCGGCGATGATGATGCCGTCGATGATGGAGTTGATGAAGTTGGCGTTGAAGTCCTGGTCGTTCGAGGCGAAGGCGTTGAGGATCAGGGCGAGTACCACGGGCAACGCCGAAAGCAAAAAGATCAGAAGGAGGCGGTTACGGCCTGCCAGCTGGCGCAGTGAGAGGTTCAGCATGTTCCACATCATCGCTGCGCCACGTAGCTGAAGACGCTTTCCAGCGACTCGTCTAGCGGTTCGACGCGGTAGAGGCGGATTTTCGCCTCTTGGGCCAGCTTTGCGATAGTCCGTTGCAGAACGGCGACGTCCTTTGTCAGCACAATCAGGGAGCCGTCGGGCTCCATGGCGACCGAGTCGATGGCGGGCAGCCGCACGAGTGCGGCTGCGATGGAGCGGGGCGCCTCAGCAAGGACACGGACGCTGAAAGGCCGATCGTCCAGCTTTTGGCGGATGGCCCGGAAGTCGCCTGACGCCGCCAGCTTGCCGCTGACTAGAAGGAGCGTGGTGTCAGCCAAGGTTTCCACCTCCTCCAGGATGTGCGAGGAGATGAGAATAGTCCTGCCCTCTTCTCCCAACTTGCGCATGAGCACCTGAAACTCGATGCGCTGCCTGGGGTCGGTGCCGTTGAGCGGCTCGTCCAGGATCAGGACTTCGGGGTCGTGGACGATGGCTGCGGCAAGCCGCATGCGCTGACGCATCCCTCGAGAGTAGGTGCCCATGCGCCGGTGTTGGGAGTCGGTTAGGTGCACGGTGCCGATGGCCCAATCCGCCGAGGCCTTCACATCCTTCACGCCCTGCATTCGGGCGGAGAATTCAACCATCTCGCGCCCGGTGAAGAAACCATAGACTGCCTCGTGCTCGGACATAACGCCGATTCTGCGGTAAATCCGGGTGTTCCCGCGCACCGGCTCACCCAGCACTCGTATGTCGCCCTTGGACAGTTTGTTCAGACCCGCCAGCATGTGCAGAAGTGTGGTCTTGCCCGCGCCGTTGGGCCCAAGTAGCCCCGTGACCCCAGGGAAAACCTGGAACGAAATATCGTTGACCGCCACGACGCTTCCAAACCACTTGGAGACGTTACTGACGTCAATAGTTGGGCCGTGCTGAGTGCTCACTCGCGGATTCTCCGGTATCGGAGCCAGACCAGCAGCATGGGGCCGGCGGTGAAGAGCGCATACCAGGTGATGGAGATGGAATCATGGAGCTCGGCGGCCGCCTTGGCGGAAGGGGCGTCGGTCTCGTTGTCGAAAATCATATCGTTGATCCGGAGCGGTACGTCGCGGATGCTGATGAGAGAGAACCACTTTGCGGCATCGCCGGTCACCGCTTCGCCACCGTCCTCACACACCATTCGCGTTGAGCCGTCGCGGCCACTGGCTGCCTCGCGGCAGTGCTCCGTGCTAGTCAGGGCATCAGCCATTCCGGTCGTGATGATGAAGAGGCCGATGACAAAAGAGGCGGCATAGGCGCGGCGGTCGGTGAAAGCGGCGGCAGCTAGGGGAACGGTGGTGATGAAGAGCGCGACCAGCACCCCGGCACCGAGGAACCGCGGAATATCGGCCCAGTTATCCCGGATGTACTCCCACGGGTCACTAGCTGAGAGGACCAGCCCCACCTGGAGGATGACCTGTCCGGAGTAGGCTAATGCCAGCACGATGACGAAGAAGGCGAGGAATCGCCCTACCACGTAGTCGGTAGGCGTCAGTGGACGGACCAGATAAAGGTGAATAACCTTGTCCCGTCGGTCGGGACACAGGAGTTCAGGCGCCGAAATGGCGCCGAAGAGCAGCAGGATGATACTGACGACCTGATAGTAGTCCGCAGGGCCCGGAAGGAAATCGGCGACGGGCCCGGCGACGGAGAGGATAATAACGAAGGTGAGGGCGGGGATGATGGCACCCAAAAAGAGTAGGGCCGGCAGAATTTTTGCGCGGGGCCCCCGGCCGATGCCTAGCACTGTGCGCACGCCGTTTTCAAAGATAGCTCTCCTGGCGCGGGAACGCCCCTCTCGCGGACCGTCGTAGCGCTGGTAGCCGAGGTTGTAGACCTCACCCTGCAGGTGCATGGGTCTTCCGGTCCTGGAAAAGTTCGGCCAGGGTGTGACGGTGGGGGGCCAATCGGCGAAGCCGCGCATCAACCTCGGCAACAGCGTCACGTATGGCGTCATAAACCGCTTCGTGCGCCCGCTCCACAACGATCACAACCCCTTGTTCCTTGACGGTGAGGCCTCGCTTGACGAGGGCTGCAATCACCTCGTCCCGGTGGTCGTCTACTTCGATATGGAGGTCCTCCGTTTCCTGGGTGAATTGGGTGACGGCCCCCTCCTGCGCGACTCGGCCGTCCTCCAGGACGATGACCCGGTCGGCCGTGCGCTCGATGTCGCCCATCAGGTGGGTGGAGAGCACCATGCTGATGCCGAATTCGCGTCCGGTCCGGCGGATGAGCCCCAGCATCTCCTCGCGTCCTCCCGGATCGAGGCCCGCTGTAGGTTCGTCTAGCAAGACCAAGATGGGGTCATGAACTAGGGCCTGGGCAAGCTTTACGCGCTGTTTCATGCCAGTGGAGTATTCCCCGATGTGCCGGTAGCGCTCCTCGTCCAGGCCAACGTGACGGAGCGTATCGGCCGCGCGCGTGCGGGCTTGGGCGGGCGGCAGGCCGCTGACTTGGGCCATGTGCATCAGAAACTCGGATGCGGTGACGCTGGAGGGCAGGGCCTCGTACTCCGGCATGTAGCCGAGCCGGGTCCGTCCCTCGATGGTTTCGTAGGGCTCTTCGCCTAACACCCGGGCCGAGCCGGAAGTGGGCCGGATGAGGCCCAAGAAGAGCTTGATGGTAGTGCTTTTGCCTGCGCCGTTGGGGCCCAGTAGCCCGGTGACGCCCTCGTGAATCTGGAAGCTGGCGGCCTCTAAGGCTACGGTGTTGCCGTAGTGTTTGGTCAGGTCCTGGGCTTCCAGAAGAATTGCCACTGTGCGAGTATACCGTGACGTTGTCGCCAACGGACTCCTAGGCCGGACCAGAGTGCACTGTGGTCCGGTGCGGGCATCCTTTTGAATTGAATGAATGCCGCTTAGATACACCGTTGGGTCATTTGTGTGCCGTCGACGAACAATCCGCGCCATCAGTTGCTTGAGATATCGTCATAGCCTCAGATCACGAACGGCCCCCATAGCTCAGTGGGCGGTTTCGATTGCTTCCGCATTCAGAAAGGAGATGCCCGCTCCTACCAGCTCCGGCGTGTTGTATCCGCCGGGCGCTCCGCCCCCCGGTATCACGACCAGCCTGCCCATGGGTGCCAGCTGGAAAGCCTCGCACGCGTACTGGACTGGGATCGCCCTGTTCAAATCGCCCTGTCCGAAGAGAATGGGCATGGTCATTTCCGGCAGACGCCGACGCAACCCCCATTCCTCTTCCCGCACTGCGGGGTCATTGATGTAGTCGAGAATCGACCGGAAAGTCTCCTCCCTGCCGGGACGGTGCGCGTGCTGGTAAGCAATCTCTGCGCTGGCCTCCGTCGGATAGGATTTCTGGAGCGCTTCGAGGGTTGGCAGCCGGAACCGGTCGCTGGTCAGGGGCGCCTGGGGATTGAGGCCGGGCATCGCCAGCAGCACAGCCCGCCGCACGCGTTCGGGGTGGGCGTGGGCGAAGAGAGCCGATATCCAAGCGCCCAGGCTCTGGGCCATGATGTCCACCTGCTCCAACTTCAACTCCTCGCAGAAGGCATTGAGCGTTTCAATCCAGAAAGGGAATGTGTATTTGCCGTCAGGCGCGAAGTCCGAATGTCCCCAGCCAGGCGTGTCTAAAGCGTAGACGTGGGCGACCTTGCTCAACGCCTCGAAGTTGCTCTCCCACTGGTCCGCTGCGTTCTGCACCGACAGCGCGTGGACGAGCAAGAGCGGCCGCCCTTCCCCCGCCTCCAGGTAGCGGACATTCACGCCGTTTACGCTCACGAACTGGTCTGTTAACTGCCCAATAGCCATGACGCCTCTTTTCGTTCCTCGGGTGGGTACGGGCCGCATACTACTCCATAACGGATCACGCTGCGAAGGGGCATGCAGCGTGGCGGGTGTTCGTTTGCTCACGCCTTTTTCACAGGGTGTGGGCTTCCTTCACGGACGGTTCATATCCAGCTTTTAGGGCGTTGCCAACCGCTACTGGAAAGGACCACAGCCATGGCGACCTGCCCTGAGGACGACAAGGAACTGAAAGAGATTGGGGGAAGCCCGGCGACGACGGTTCCGCACCTGTTCCTAGGACGTAGTGCCTCGCCAGCACCACTTAAAATCTCGATTGACACGCTTGGGGCTTGGGAGTACGGTGGGCTCATTCAGCCAGCCGCGCGGTACCTTCCCCTTTCCCTTTCGCGGCGTGAGCGTGAGGAGGGCAGATGGTAATCGAACTAGACAAACTGGTTGATACTGAACGGGGCCTGGTGAACCGGAAGATTTTTGCCGACCCGGAAATATACAAGCAGG
>CAUZHS010000044.1:0-6911 GCA_963579845.1 Dehalococcoidia bacterium
CTGCTGCCCCACATCCTCGGGACGGGCCGTCAAGAGCAACCAACTGGCCGGAACTGCCATGACAAAGGTAATGATGCCGATCGTGACCCACGCCACCCTCCACCCCTGCTGCTCCATGACCACTGCCACCACCAAAGGGAGGACCACAAAGCCCAGAGCCGTGGCCGCGCTGCCAACAATCGATGCACTGCCGCGACGCCGTACGAACCACTGGGCGGTGGTGGAAGCCAACGCAACGCGGGTAATCCCAGTAAACATGGCGTATCCAACACCAAAAACCACATAGAACAGCACCACGGAACTGATCCCCCCCAGGGCCACCAAGCAGATGGTCATAACCACCGCACCCGTCGTTGCCACATACCGCGGCCCATGCCTATCCAACACGTAGCCCGAGATTGGCCCCACGAGGACCACCATGAAGCTTCCCAGGAGAATAGCTCCGGGGATCACGCTGTTTGACCAGCCGAATTCCGAGGACATGGAGCTGAAAAGGACACCAACAACCCCAGGTCCAAATGCCACACTGGTAAAGCTCACCAATCCCGTAGCGGCCATGATGACCCACCCGTAGTAAAAGGGGAGGCGCTTTGCCAACGTGGGAGCCAGAGAGAACAATGTTCACCTCTAAAAGGCTGTGGGAAAGGATGACGCGTATCCTACAACGGATGCGCTGGAGCCGGAAAACGTCCCTGGCAAGGCGTACCCTGGAACTTCGGCCCGCGTTGACACACTCCCGCACCGGTCTTATAGTCGTGACAGTGGCAACGAAAGGGAGTAGTAGGGCACAAGGCGAGACTCAGAGAACCGGGCCCAAATGGGGTGCTGCAAGCCCGGTGTCGGCGCGGTGACCGAATGGACCCTGGAGCCTCGACCCGACCACGCAGGGCGTGCCCTGGACTCACATTTTGGGTACTAGGCGTCGACGGTACCGTCCCGTTATAGACGAGCAGCAACCACCAGGGCGTCCCCTGTACCCCTAACTTCGGTACCCAGGGAACCCCATAGTAGCTGAACTTAGTGTCCCGCACGTAAGTCGGGACGAAAAGGGTGGCAACGTCGGGTGCCCCGCCCCTTTAATGGCGGGGTTTTTCTGTGAGAAAATAGCGAGAGGAAAGCCGTGTACAGCCCCACCTGGGACCAATTCAGCGAGTTGAATACAAAGGACGGCAACCTGGTGGCCGTCCATCGGGAGGTCCAAGCCGACCTGGAAACGCCGGTCTCCGCATACCTCAAAATAGCCCAAGGGCCCTACTCATTTCTCCTTGAAAGCGTAGAGGGCGGTGAGCGCCTGGGCCGGTACAGCTTTATCGGAACGGAGCCTTACCGGGTGGTCAAGACAGGCCCAAGCCAGCCCGAAGGGGAGATAGACCCCCTCTCGTTAGTTGAAATGGAGCTTGCCCAGTTCCGGCCCCAACCCACCACCGGCCTGCCGCGGTTTCTCGGCGGCGCCGTTGGCTATCTCAGCTTTGAATGCATCCGCTACTTCGAACCGCGGGTGCCCAAAGCCGCCCACGACCCCCTGGGCCTGCCCGAATCCCTCTTCATGTTCACCAACACCCTCTTGGTATTCGACCACCTGAAGCACACCCTCCATGTGGTCGCCCACGCCAGACTAGACGGCGACCGAGAGCGGGATTACAACGCCGCCCTCCAGCACATCGACGCTCTAGTAGAGCGCCTAGGAAGGCCACTGCCGCCCCCCAGCGACGTGGGCGCAGGAGAAAGCGCCGACGGCGGCTACACCGCCAACGTGACCCAGGACGAATACCACCGCATGGTCCAGCGGAGCAGGGAGTACATCATCGCCGGCGACGTGATTCAAGTAGTTCCCTCCCAGCGGTTGATGCGGCCCACCACGGCGAGCCCCTTCGACATCTACCGCTCGCTCCGCACGGTCAACCCGTCGCCCTATATGTACTACCTCCATCTGGACGACTTCGACATCGTAGGCACCTCACCGGAAATGCTCGTGCGGGTCGAGGACCAACTCATCGAGATGCACCCCATCGCCGGCACGCGCCCACGTGGCGCGGACACAGCCGCGGACGACGCCCTGGCAAATGACCTGCGCCACGACGAAAAGGAGCTCGCCGAGCACATCATGCTGCTGGACCTCACGCGGAACGATGTGGGCAGGGTGAGCGTCCCCGGCACCGTCGAAGTCCCACAGGTCCTCGACGTGGAGCGTTACTCCCACGTGATGCACTTGGTTTCCCACGTCACCGGCCGCGTGGCCGAGGGCTACAGCTGCTACGATGCCCTGCGCTCCTGCTTCCCCGCGGGGACTGTCTCCGGTGCACCGAAGATTCGCGCCATGGAAATCATCACGGAACTGGAACCGGAGCAACGGGGCGTCTACTCCGGTGCCATCGGCTACTTCAGCCTGGATGGCAACATGGATACGGCCATCGCCATCCGTACCATGGTGGTAAAGGACGGCGTGGCCTACCTCCAAGCGGGCGGTGGGGTGGTTTACGACTCCGACCCGGAGCGAGAGTACCAGGAGACCCTCCAGAAGATGGGCGCGCTGCTGCGGGCCATATCCGAGGCGGAGGGAACATTAGGAACTCTCGCTAGTAACAGGCGCAAGGAGTAGGAGGGATGTCGAATATGATACCGCGCTGCGTTAATCGGGCACTGCCTCATCCACCACGGCAAGAATCATGATTCTGCTCATCGACAACTACGACAGCTTCACCTACAACCTCTACCAGTACCTCAGAGAGCTGGGCGCGGAAGTCCACGTGGCACGCAACGACGCGTTAAGCTTGAAGGAAATTGAAACCTTGGCCCCGGAGAAGATTGTCATCTCACCGGGACCCTGCACCCCCACCGAGGCAGGCATTTCCACAGCCGTCGTGCGCCACTTCGGCCCCCGCCTGCCATTGCTGGGCGTGTGCCTAGGCCACCAGTGCATCGGCGCGGCCTACGGCGCCACCGTTGCCAGCGCGGGGGAAATCGTCCACGGCAAGACAAGCCGCATCACCCACGACGGCAAAGGCGTGTTCGCAGGGCTACCCAACCCGCTGAAGGGCATTCGATACCACTCCCTGGCCATCCTGCCTGATACCCTTCCTAGCGAGCTCGAGGTCACCGCCCACTCCGATACCGGCATCATCATGGGCGTACGCCACCGGACACACCCTGTCGAGGGCATCCAGTTTCACCCCGAATCCATCATCACCGAGAATGGCAAAGAGCTGCTCAAGAACTTCCTGGAACGTTGAGGAGTCTCCCATTGCAACCCGAAAGCTACCCCGTAAAGCTGAAACACACCCTACGCGTTGGCGCACCCCAACCGGTTTACCAAACGGTTGCCTGTCTGTTGGAAAGGGCCGGTTTCCAGGTGAGACAGACCCGCGTACCCACGCCGCACGCGAAGACTCCCTCCAGCGCGGACGCTTTTAGCGGCCTCCTACAGGGAACTCAAGACCTGCCCGTGAAGAACTCCAAACGCACCAACGGTGGCCTGATACTAATCGTCGCTTTAATTGTCTTGGGGATTGCGGGCGGGGTGATGATAGTCAGTGGGGACGTAACCAATCTCCTGCTTGTTGGCCTCATCCTCGCAGGGACCATCCTAGGGGGCCTGGGCATGGGTCAGATACTGGAAGCAGCCCCTCAACTCCGTCGCCTTGTCGAAGTCCATTTTGAAGGCGTAAGCCACCCGGCCTCCGGACAGAGCAAGATCGTCAGCGATATGAAGGCCACTGTCTACGCCGGAATCGGCGTTGCGGTAGACGGCGAGAACGTTGAGAAGTGGCTTCACGAGCACGACTCCGATGCCTTGGGAACTGGTCCCTCATCGTCCCTTCGGCTGGACCGCCAAATTGAGACGGTTATAAGAGGCTTCGCCCTTGAAGCCTCCGGACTTGAAAACGCGACAAAACTTCTACAGAAGCAACCGCGCCGGAGCGACACATGAACGTCCAAGATGCCATACGCGCTGTTGTCGACGGCGCAACTCTGACCCAGGAGCAAGCGTCCGAGGTCATGGCACCGATTATGACGGGCGCGGCCACGCCCGCTCAGATTGGCGCGCTGCTCACGGCGCTCCGGATGCGGGGTGAGACTGTCGACGAAATGACTGGCATGGCCAAGACCATGCGGGAGAAAGCGTCACGCGTGCTCACCGACGGTCCTGTCGTCGACATCGTTGGCACCGGAGGCGATAATATGAAAACTTTCAACATCTCCACCGCAGCAGCCTTCGCCACTGCCGCAGTAGGCGTAAAGGTCGCCAAGCACGGCAACCGGGCCGCCTCCGGCACTGTGGGCAGCGCCGACATACTGGAGGCCAACGGCGTTAAGCTGGAGCTGAGCCCAGAGGGCGTTCAACGCTGCATCGACGAAGTGGGGATTGGCTTCATGTTCGCCCGCTCATTCCATCCCGCCATGCGATTTGTCGCCGAGCCCCGCCGGGACATAGGTATCCGCACCGTCTTCAACATCCTGGGGCCGCTCACCAACCCCGCGGGGGCGCAGCACCAGACCATCGGCGTGGTCAGCGAGGAGATCGGCGCCAAGATGGCCGAGGTACTGAACCGGCTGGGCACCCAACACTCTTGGATAATCCACGGCACCGACGGCCTAGACGAAATCACCACCACGGCGGAAACCTTGGTGTGGGAGGTGCGCGGCAGCAGGGTGCGCAGGTTCGAGGTGAGCCCGGAAGACGCCGGGCTAGACCGCTCTCAGCTGTCCGACATCCAGGCACTGGGCCCCGACAGCCACACCTCCATGTTCCTGCAAGCCCTGAGCAGCGACGAAAGCCCTCCGAAAGACATCGTCCTGCTGAACGCAGCGGCGGCCCTGGTCGTGGCCGACCTAGCGCCGGACCTGCGCGCCGGAGTCATCGCCGCACGCGAGGCCATCAACAGCGGTGAAGCGCTGGACAAGCTGCACCAGCTGGCTCGCCTGAGCCAGGCGCTAAGCTAGAAGCGTTTGCCCTTGTCATTCTTCGACAAGCTCAGGATAAGCATGACTGAGAGCGACACCAGGTGGTAAGCAACATGAACAACCTTCAGCCTGGTATTCTGGGGCCATGATTACCGGTACTATTCTTGACCAGATCCTCGAACGCAAGCATGTCGAAGTGGAACACCACCAGCGACAGACGCCCCTAGCCGAGTTGGAATCACGCATTAAGGATATGCCCACCCCGCTGAATCTAGGCGGCGCACTTCTGGGTGAGCGGGTCCGGCTCATCGGCGAAGTGAAAAAGGCATCGCCGTCCAAGGGCCTCATCGCGGAGCATTTCGACCCCGTGGCCCTGGCCAACACCTACGCAGACAACGGCGGCGCCGCCATCTCGGTACTCACCGAGGTTGACCACTTCCAGGGCAACCTGGAGCACTTGCGGGCCGTCAAGGCAGCGATGGGACCCCGGGGAATCCCCGTGTTACGCAAGGACTTCCTCTACGACCCCTACCAGATTTACGAAGCCCGCAGCTTCGGAGCCGACGCGGTGCTGCTCATCGTGGCCATGCTCGAGCCCGCCCAACTCCGGGAACTACACACCATAGCCCAAAGCCTGTGGCTCCAGCCCCTGGTGGAGGTCCACGACCGCCGGGAATTGGAAACCGCGCTGGAGACGGGAGCCGAGATCATCGGCATCAACCACCGCGACCTAAAGACCTTCACGGTGGACATCTCGCTCTCGGGTACCCTCCGTGCCTTGGTGCCTCCGGGCAAGATCGTGGTAGCGGAAAGCGGCATCAGTTCGGCGCAGGACGTGCGCGCGCTGAAGAAAACAGGCATCCACGCTATCCTAGTGGGTGAGGCGCTTATGACCGCGCCGGATACCGCAGCCAAAGTCCGGGAGCTAGCGGGAGCGTGAGTACGCCATGACTAGAACCAAGATATGCGGCTTTCAGCGTGCCGAGGATGTTTTAGCCGCCGCCGAGGCAGGCGTAGACGCCGTTGGGCTGGTCTTCGTGCCGTCAGTCCGGCGCACCCTGACCCTGGACAAAGCCGCGGCGATACTCGCCGAATGTCGCGAGCAATGGCGTAATGGCCCCGCCCCTGAGGTCGTCGGCCTCTTCGCCGACCAGCCGGTGGAAGAGGTCAACAAGACCGTGGATCGTCTGGGCCTGGACGCGGTTCAGCTCACCGGGTCCGAAGGCATGGGCTACGCGAACCAGATGACCGTACCCCTCTATAAGGTCATCGCTATAGACCCATCGTTGCCGCGCTCCGTGGTCCTACCCACGCTGATGGTCCTCTTGCAGCGCCACACTCTGGCTGGCCACCATCCCATCCTCGATACCTATGTATCGGGCGCCCACGGGGGCACGGGCCAGACCTTCGACTGGCACCTAGCAACCGATCTTTCCGAGTCCTTTGACTTCAGCCTGGCGGGCGGCCTCACCCCCGAAAACGTGGGCGAAGCCATCTCTCTGGCCCACCCCTGGGGCGTGAACACTTCCAGTGGTGTGGAGACCGATGGCCAGCAAGACCCAGTACGCATCCGCGCCTTCATCGAAGCCGTCCGCCGGACCGACAAGGCCAGTAAACCCAAGGGCCTCCGAAGGCTGTTCAGCAGGAGTTCGTCATGAGCAGTGAGCCCGAGACTCAACCCACCCTTCCAGACGAGCACGGCCGGTTCGGCGACTACGGCGGCCAATTCATCCCCGAAACGGTCATGCCCGCGGTCGAGCAATTGGCCGCCGCCTACGAGGCCGCTCGAACAGACAACAACTTCCAGCACGAGCTGGCTACACTGATGGCCACCTACTCAGGACGTCCAACGCCCCTCTACCACGCGCAGCGGCTCACCCAGGTTGCAGGCGGAGCGCAGATCTATCTCAAGCGGGAAGACCTGGCCCACACGGGCGCGCACAAGATCAACAACGCGCTGGGCCAAGCGCTTGTGGCCAAGCTAATGGGCAAGAAACGCATCGTGGCGG
>CAUZHS010000045.1:0-6228 GCA_963579845.1 Dehalococcoidia bacterium
GCCAACCTGAGCGGAGCCGACTTTAGCAGCGCCGTCATGAAGGGAGGAGACTTTACCGGTGCCGATTTCACCGGGGCAGTACTTCGTGACGCATCACTGGCGGGTGCCTTCCTTGCTGGCGCGGACTTCTCCGGTGCCGACCTGACCGGAGCCAAATTCACCTTTGCCGAGATGGACGGCGCGATCCTGGAGGGCGCCATACTCTGCAATACGAAGATGGCCGACCGGACAATTAACAACGATGACTGTCCATAGGCTGCCAGCCGTGGCCAACAGCGCCAGTGTCTTCCAACAACAAGCCTGAACTAAGGATGCATCTATGAGCGACGTAACAGATAGCCGTATTGCAGCAGCAACGGAGTATATAGCCGCACGATTCAGCGATTTTAAATCGCCCGGGCTCGCAGCTGGAATCGTCCATGGTGACGAACTCATATGGTCCTCTGGTTTTGGCGTAGCTGACCTTAAAATTGGTAAGGCTCCGGATGAATGGACCGTGTCTCGAATTGCATCGATTACCAAGACATTCACTGGGACTGCGATCCTTCAGCTCAGGGATGAAGGATTGCTCAATCTGGACGATCCGGTAACCAAGTATATTCCGGAGTTTTCTGAAGTTCGTGAGACGGAGGGCAACGTCAAAGACGTTACCCTCCGCCGTCTTATGACCCACTATTCAGGCCTGTCTACGGAAACGGCTTTGATGAGCTGGGGTGCGGAAGAGTTTCCACAGCTTAACGAAATCCTCAATGCGCTGCCTGATACTGAGATTGTGATTCCGGCCGACTCGCGATGGAAATACTGCAACCTGGCGTTTGGATTGATGGGTGAGGTAATCGCCAGAGTCTCCGGTGTCGAGTACGTTGAGTACGTCAATAGGAACGTGATTGAACCCCTTGGGTTGGAATCGACCGCATTCGACCGCGAAGATCTGCCGGCCGAACAACTGTTCACCGGGTATGATGCCGTGGTTTCTGAAGATCCGTCTCGGAGCGAACTGCGCGTAGCGGATTATCTCCACTTGAACGGGATAGCAGCGGCGGGTCAATTGCACTCAAATGTCGCTGACTTGGGGAAATGGCTGTCTTTCCAATTTCGAGAGGATGGAGGCGAGCGCCAAGGATCTCAAATCCTGAGCGGACGCACCTTGGCCGAGATGCATCAACCCCAGTATGTTTCGCCGGATTGGATGAGTGGACAGGCCTTGGTTTGGCGAGTGGAACGGATCGACGGACGCGTGTACCACGGGCATGGAGGCGCGATACATGGATTCGGTTCGAATATCTGTTTCAACATTCCCAGTCGTACCGGAGTGGTTCTACTTGCTAATGCCTGGCCAACTTCTCAGGTGTATGAAATGGGCACGGAGGTTATGGAGCTTTTACTGACTGGTGATCTACCATCTCCGTCCACTCACATGCTCCACGGACTTGCCGACCCTGGAGTAGATGTGCCTCCGATCGAAACCACTCCAAAACATCTGGAACCCTACACCGGACTGTTTGTTGCCGCTCCAGGAATCCCAACCTACGTCGAGTTCAGGGATGGCGACTTGTGGATGACAGCCCCCGACGGAGGGTTCGCGTTACACGCTCCTGCTCGGCTGGCGCGAACAGACGAGCCGAACTCCTTTATCCACAGGGGCGGAGGATATGGGCTGGGAGAGCGAGCAGTGTTCGCATCCAATCACACCAACTTCACCTTAGGCGGCTGGCTCTATCGGCGGCTCGATTAGCGTCGCGAAGGCCAACCAACTTGAGAGCCGCCATGGCTTCAGGCCAATTTCGTTTCGCTTACTTCACCCCCGACTATGCTGCGACCGTCGCTTTTTACCGATGCCAATTCGAAGCGGATAATCGCCGAACCGGGAGGTGGATGGTATGAAGTCACTAGAACATCGAAGGGTGCTTGCACGGGTCATACCGGCGCTAGGACCGCTCTTGCTGGCGAGCGTGCTTGCCCTCACGGCGGCCTGCGGGTCCGCCGCCGTGCAGGCCCCGACACCATTAGCCACGCTGCTAGGCGCCACACCGGTCCCCACGCTAGGCGCCACACCGATCCCCACCATTCCCGGGGTTATAGCGGACTGCGATATAGGCCCCGGAGCGGAGTGCCCGGGAGCAGACTTCAGCGAACTGGACTTGGGCAAGGTGAGCCTCGGGTGGCATCGGGACGAGGCACTCGGCAGAGAGGCGATCGACTTTACAGAGGCAAACCTACGGGGAGCCAAATTCATCGGTACCAACTTGGAAGGGATAGAGTTCATACGCGCTGACCTGAGGGAGGCCAACTTCCACCTCTCCAACCTCACCGAAGCCGTACTGTTAGAGGCTGACGCCAGTGGTGCGGACTTCTCCCTGGCAACTCTGGAAAACGCCGAGTTCGAGGGCGCCAACCTGAGCGGAGCCGACTTTACCGGCGCCGTCATGAAGGGAGGAGACTTTTCCGGCGCCGATTTCACCGGGGCGATACTTCGTGACGCGTCACTGGTGGGTGCCTACCTTACCGACGCGGACTTCTCCGGTGCCGACCTGACCGGAGCCAAATTCACCTTTGCCGAGATGGACGGCGCGATCCTGGAGGGCGCCATACTCTGCAATACGAAGATGGCCGACCGGACAATTAACAACGATGACTGTCCATAGGCTGGCTGAGATGGCCATTGGTTGGCCCACGCATCGGGTCGAGACTGCTTCTGGAGATGCTTTAGTGGAGTTGCTGGGACAGTTCGCTGGCCGGAATATCGCTGAACATTTCACTATCGTGGATAGCCAGCGTCAGCCGCTTGGCCCGACTCCCGAAACCAAGACGATCGAAGGGACCTCGGCTCGCCAGATAGATTAGGGAGCCACCACGCCGATTGAGCCAGGGCGGCCCTCTGTGGGGAACGATGTAGCTGCCCACGAGAAACTCCCAGGATTACCCCAGTAAAGCCCCGTCAAGGTGGTGCTAAATACGTGACTAGCGCCTCTTGAGCGCCCTCGCTGCCATGGCCCGCACCAAAGGCCTTAGCCACTCCAGCACCCGTGCAGAACCGTCGGTAACTGTGCCAGCCGCGCGTAGCCCCGCTGGTTGAGCCAGGGCGGCCGATGCGGGCATCAAGCTGCCACTAAACTGTCTGTACAAGTTGAAGTAGAGGGTTATGGAAGACGAAAAGGCCGTCTCGCTGGTAATCGCCGCACTGTCGGAGATCAGGGACTGCCCGAATTGTGGGACTCGAATTCGCTTCGGGGACATGGACTGTCCGCACTGCGGCTTTGACTTGGAGGACAGCCAGCGAGACTGGGCGGCGCGGCTGGTGAATCAGTTAAGGGGCGGCGGCGACTGAGCAGACCAGTCCGCCGAACAGAGCAATAGTTCGTCGAAGGCAGTTGGCCACATAGTCCAGATGCCAGCAGTGGTGCCGTAACGTCCAGCCCACCGGTTGGACTTGGCCGCCCCCTCTATTTAGCTATGTAGCCCCGCGCAAGAAACTCCTGTCCCGGGCAGCCTACCGAGCCCCACCCGGTTGAAGCAATCCCCAAAGGTAGCCAGGGGTGGGGGTACACCCGGCGACCGGGGTCTTGCGCACCGGCATCGGCGTCCATAATCTACCCCGATGGCCTGGGAGAATTGGGAGAACGGGGTGACTTTTTGGACTGGGTAGCCCTCGCTCTAACGGCCAGCCTGCTGGTGGGCGCTGGCAGCATCGTCGAAAAGCAGCTGGTCAGCCGCTACCTTCACTCCTCGACCGAGTTCCTGGCCTGGCTGGGACTGTCGATGCTCCCGCACATGGTCGTCCTGGTGCCGCTGTTCCCCATTCCGGACGACGCCCCCATGCGCTCGGTCTGGCTCATGCTGGGCGCAGGTTTTTTCTGGGGTTCTACGGCCAATCTGATGTACCGGGCTCTCCGTCGTTCCGAGGCGTCTCGCGTGTGGCCGGTGATGAACGCGGCGCCGGTGGTGGTGGCGATCCTGGCGGTCACGTTCCTGGGCGAAACCCTGGGGGGCTGGCAGTGGGCCGCGATCGTGCTCGCGGTCTCCGGCACGGTGCTGGTTTCGGTGCACCGCACGTCGGACGGCGGCGGCTTTCGGGTGGACTCGACGCTGGGGCTGCTGCTGATTGCCGCGGCGGGAATGGCCACGGGCCAGGTGCTGCAAAAAGCGGCGTTGGACGCGGGCATGTCGGTGTCTGCAGGCTTCTGGCTGCTGCGCTTCGGCATGCTCGGACCACTGCTCGTGCCGAACCTCAGGCCGGAGGTGGTGAGGCAGATGGCGGTGTCGGTTAGGAGCCTGCCGACGATGACGATGCTCTTCGCGGTCGAGATAGTGCTTTTCCCGATCGCCGTGGCGATGTTCGTCCGTGCCACCGACCAGGGACCCGTCGCCCTTGTTGCGACGCTGTTCGGGACGGTTCCGGTGTGGGTGTTGATCTTCAGCACGGCGCTCAGCACCCCGAGGTGGAACGTGCTCAACGAGCCGCTCGACCGGGAGACTCTCGGACTGAAGGTCGCGGCGGTGGCGTTAATAGTCGGAGGGGTCGCCGGGATAGCCCTGCTCTAGGCCCATCGCACCGGGGTGCCGAAGGGTCCGGTGCTAGGCCGAAAAGATCTCCGCTACCCCCGCCCCTTGAGCGCCCTCGCTGCCATGGCGCGCAACTTCCGGTTGAGCCAGGGCGGGTGCTACTAGGGGCTAGGTGGCTGCTCGCGGGAAACTGGGCAGAATCCTCGGGGGGATCCTAAACGACGGTATTAGAATTGGCGGATCATGACGGTTTTGAAAACACTGTTGTCGTTGGCCGGAGTCTCGTTACTGCTCTTTGCAGCATGTGGCGGAGGCCAGTCATCCGACCTTGAATCCAACTTGGCAGAGCTGGAGGAGATCGCACGGTCAGTCGAGATTGAAGACTCGGCTGAGTTGGCCCAAGGGACGATGGCGACCGCTGTCACGGCTACGGTAGAGGCGAAGTCTCGCGACGAAGAAATCGTCCAGTCCACCATGACGCCGACGGCAACTACTGTGGCCCGCAAGATTTCGACCGCGACACCTTCACCAATCCCAGTGGCGAATCAAACCCCCAGTGTGGTTCCTAGTTCGACCGCGACTCCTCCACCGATCCCAACACAGTCTCCGACTCCCCGACCCACCAGGACTCCGAAACCGACCACCACTCCTACTCCAATATCAGGTGTTCCAAATACAAGCGCATCCGCAATCACTTCACCGCCCTCTAGTATGCAAGGTATCAATACCCATACAGAAATGTACGGCACAGGCGCTGACCCCAATATCATCACACTTGGCCCCAAAGTTGGTGGCCAGCCAGATTGGGAACCCTATCCCGGTAAGACTAGTATGGAATTCGAGCTTAATCACGGAGTACCCGTACTCGCACCGATTGACATGGTATTGGTGGGCTTCCGGAATCGCAGTGCCAAATACCGGATTGGGTCAGACGGACACAAACAAGCTCCCTACAATGATTTGGAATTAATCTTCGAGTCTGCGACTCCTGATTGGCCACGCATGGCGATAGCTGTCTATCATTTATTGAGTTCACCACTATTGCTTGGACACAATCAAAATCCAGATTGCGCTGAAGCTGAAGAGTGGGGAACAGGTGGCCAAGCTCAAGGACACATTTTCTTTGAATTTGACGATTATTTCCAAGAAGGGGGCAGTGCAGGTTCGTGTGATGCCCTTATGGGACACTCGGTAAAACGTGGGGAACTAATTGGGTTCGCCGGTAGTGTTGGTACTCACTCTATGGCCCCATTTCGGTTCAAAGTGTCACATACGTCAGAAAACCCGACCGTTCAAAGGGGAAACCGCTACCTTCATTGGGTTCAGCCAGGCTCATTCTTTTATTGGAAATGTTTTAGCCCTGGCACGGAATTCCCCAGTGGGGTACTTGCTTATCCTTTCGAATGTGGAGGCTATCAACTTCCAGCAAAACAGCGTGAAGTCAATTTCAAGTACTCATCGAAGACATAGTTGAGGTGCCGCCCTCGCTACCTCACAACAGCCTGATAAGCCTTAATAGGATCCCCGCTACCCACCTGCTAGCCCCGTAGCCCTAGCTGCTACCAGCTCCACCTAAGCCCTAGCTACTACCGCATCCCCCCCGGCCTATACTGCCCACAAAGGCAGGCTCATGCTCGTAGGCATAAGACATAGGGCTCTACTAGCACTGGGATGCACGCTGGTGGCGGTGGCGGTGGTCCTTCTGAGGCTGAGATTTTGGAGGCT
>CAUZHS010000046.1:0-6173 GCA_963579845.1 Dehalococcoidia bacterium
GAGCATCGAAACATCGTTGGCCTCTGGTAGTGGCGTAGTACTGGGTGACTCTTATCACGTGGTAACCAATCAACATGTTATTGACAGCGCTTCCGATGCCGACCTTCGCGTCTCCTATACGCTCGAGGGAGAAGCCCCTCAAGTAACAGGGGCATCGATCGTCTGGCAGAACGCAGATTGGGACCTAGCACTGCTCCGTCTTGATGAACCACTAGGGACGCCTATCAAAGTGGCACGCAAGCTTCCGTCGATAGGTGATGCGATAGTCATCGGAGGATTCCCTGGGATAGGCGGAAACACCCTCACGGTGACCACTGGGACAGTGGCAGGGTTTGAATCTTACGACCGATACATCAAAGTCGACGCTGGTATCTTTCCTGGGAATAGCGGCGGCGCCGCGCTGGATTCGAATGGGCGTTTGGTAGGTATCCCAACCTTCTCCACGACCGACGGGGACACGAGCTTGGGTTTCGTCATAAGCGCTCGCCTATTGCGGGGTGATTTCACCGAAGCGTTGCTCAAGGAGCTTAATTCCCTTGAACCGACGGGGGACACGTCTTATACGCTGTCCGTTCTGGACGTGCCCGCGGTGATTACTGTGCCAGAAGGGTGGGACATATTTTCTACCATGGGCTATCTCCATGCGGGGCAACCCGGGAGCGACCCCTATGCACTTAACTCGAGTTATCGACTCTTTGGGATATTTACTATTGATTTACTCCCATCAGAAACAGGGACAGGTGTCCTTAGCAGGTTGGTAGAGGAATCATCCGGTTCGTTCGAACTCGTCAACCGTAATGACCTTGACCTTCCCCCAGGGTTTACTGACACGATTCTCGTTAAGTCTACGAAGCGTGTTGACCTGTCCAGTTTTGAAACCCGTACATCTGTACTGGGCAGCTGGATTGCTGACGCTGGCCTGATTACACGCTTCGTGATAGGGAAGGCGAATGGGCAAGCTGTGATTGCCTTCATCGAGTCCCCTGCTCTTGACGCGTCTCGTGACGCCGATGAACTCCTTACCAGGATCCGGCTCTTGGGTAACTGAGCAGATCGGTTCGCGGTTCAAGTCCGAGGCGGGCCACCAGCCTAATTTCCACTAGCCCGTCGTCTCTTCGGTACATGCTGTTCCATGTAAAAAGACGCCCCCAGCGACACAAGCCATTGGGAGCGCCTTTTCGTCGATATCCCTGGCATAGAAAGGGGCGCCCCTTATAACGAGGGGGCGCCCTTGTACTTTCCAGATACCGCGAGGAGGTTAGCCCTTGAAGGTTGCCGAGCCCTCGAAGGTCGCCGTGATGGGGTCGATGGATATATCGGCCCAGCTTTCGGCGTTCATCATCTCCTGCCATCGCGTGTAGTAGCTGCGCTGGTTGATTTCCGAACAGAACCTATCGGAAGTTCTCCCGTTGAAGGCATTGTTGCGGGCCTCAAGGCTGAGGCCCATCGAAAGGTTCTGCCACTGCTTACGGCCAGTGGCGCTCTTGCCCTGTTCGGTCACATTCCGCCAGTTGTCCATGTCATCTTGCGCGTGGGTGCCAGCTGGGTGCCCCGCGCCGTTTTGGGGCGCGCGTCGGAGGACATTCTCCTTAATCTCGTCAGGAGCGTCCTTATCGAAGACCTCAAAGGACCAGACCTCGGTGGCGAGCGGTCCGCGAGGATGCGCCATGCGCAGTCCCAGCCACATGTTGGGGAAAACGGCGAAGTTGCGGGGCTGGACCCGTCGCGCCCGGTGGACGCCGAGCCGGCGTTCCATTTCGGGAAGAATGGACTGGGCATACCGGGTCGCGGCGTCCCCATCTCCTTGCCCTTGCCTGGCCATATTTGCCAGTTCAGGGTCTGCGTCCAAGACCGTGGCCAAAAGGCCGTGGCCGTTGCCGGGGCTCACCTGACGGCCCGGCTGCCTGAACCGCAAATCGCCCCGCATCGAACTCTGTTGGTCGCGTCCACGATAGCGTTGCTGCACGATGTAGGACGACATGTGCGTAGTAAAGCCGTGATAGTTATCGCCGATGGCGTTTTCCACCCCCACCTTCCAGTTCGCCGGTACAACCCACTTGACGGGGCCCACCACCTGAATGCCGTTGTCCCGGTGGTTGTAGCGGACGTCTAAGTACCAGCGCATGTCGCCCAGGTACTCCTCGAGCGTCGGTGCGTCGGAAGCCCAGGTGGCGAAGACGATGCCGGCGTAGATGTCGAGGTGAGCGACGCTCACCAGTCCGAGCGAATCCACGTCTAGCTCACCGTAGTAGGCCTCCTGCAGACCGGGAACGGAAACGAGCTTCCCTTCATTAGAATAGGTCCAGCCGTGGTAGGAGCACATGAAGTTCTTGGCGTTGCCATCGTCGGCCCGAACGATGCGGTTGCCCCGGTGCCGGCACATGTTCAAGAAAGCGTGAACCTCGCCCTTGGCGTCGCGGGTGAGGATGACCGGGTCTTCGCCCATGTAGGTGAGGAAGAAGTCGTTGGGATTGGGGATCAGACTCTCGTGGCCGATGAAAAGCCAGGCGCGACCAAAGACCTTCTCCAGCTCGTCCTGATAGAATTGCTCGTCGGTGAAGACCCGTGAGTCCAACATCCCACTCTCTGCGTCGATAACTTGATATTTCTGTTGAACGACCATAAGTCCTCCTCGTTTGCCGTTGTTATCTAACGAGAATAGTAGCACTCCGCCTTAATCCTGGCGAGCTATCGCTGCTGATATGGAGGGGCGGTTAGTCCAGGAGCTTCGTTATGAGGTCGCCGTCGACGGTGCAGGAGATGGATTGGTCGACCAGCCCCATGTAGGTGTGCATGTTCGTCGGGTCGAAGCGGAGCACCCGCTCCTGTTGGTCCTTCAACACAATGGTGAGAGCCTCATTTTGGTAGTCGATGGTTACCACCGTGCCTTCAAGGTGTTCTTCAGCCATGTCAGCTCCTTTCGTTCTGTCAGGACCTTTATCGTCTATTGCTGTCATTGTACGCAGGGGTGCGTATTTCGCCAAACCCGTTTCGCCATGCGTCTTATGGTTATCGGCTAAAGGCGGGTACGTAAAGGGCTTTTGCTCATCCGGCTGACACACTACCCTGTCTCTTGCTACTGTCTCTTCTGTGCCACCCTACATCTAATAAATACAAGCCGCATGGGCAGGCCTTATGATCAGGAGGTATATCGTGTTCACCCAAGACAGCAGCGACCACACTGGCCCAGCAATGTCCAACGAGGGCGAACTCCAGAACACGAACGCTTCGTCGAGCTTCGCAGGTACCTACGATAACGTCGCCGGTGCCGAACAGATGCGTGCCATTCACAAGGCAGTGCAGTTTTATCTGAGCCAAATGGACCAAAGTCTGGAGTCAGAGAGCAGCGTTTGAGTCGTTGGAGTAGGCCTCAATTAAGATCCTGTCTGTAGGTCTCGACTATATATCGCCTGAACGGACGGCTCGCCGAGCGTCCGGCCAGGCTGGTGGCGGAAAAGAGAGGCAGCATATCCGCCTTCCGGGTTCCACCGGATAGCCCTCCATGGTCTTTGCACCGTTCGCTTTGGCATCCTCCATCGCAGCCGGATGCAGCTCCGTCTGAAAGACCCGAACATCGGAAAAGGATGGGGCGAAGAAGACGCACGATTAGACGGGGCGTATTCGATTCGCTTGGCTACACGGGAGTCTCGAGCCGAGGGAAGGCCTCCCGGGGCGCGACGGAGGATAATCCAGCGGGGTGTCCGGCAGCGTGGGCGAGCATGCCGGTGAATCTTGCCCGCCTCTACAATGGTTTTCAGCGCCTGCCTGTTGCCTTCACCCTTAGTGGGACGAGCTCAACCGTCACGTCATACACCAGTAGCCTCCCACCGCGCCGCGCGCTCCGAATAGCGCCTTGAAATCAGCCCAACGTTCTTTTGGGAGGGGGTGGAAGCTCAACCCTTCCATGGTCGGATCCTTTCGGTGACAGGACAGCGTTGCCTGAGTCGTGTCGCCTATTACGGACCGCGAAGTGCTATTACAGAGGTGTCCGCGGTTCCTCTTTTGCGGGTCGACCATGACCGGAGAGGGCATCGGTAAAACGGGCCATAAACTCGTCAGGGTTCTCAGGGCGGACGAGCATCCCGCGTCCGGTGTCCCGCACAAGTAGGACGTTCGTGCCGCGCATGGGAATCGCGATTCCTTGCACGCGCATGATTCCGTCCAGGGGAACGCTGCGCTCTCGGGGTTTCCCGTATTCGATGACGAGACGGTCATGGAACACGACGTAGCGGGTGTGCTTGGTGAACCATGCGTAGAGGGTCAACGCCATGCCGATGAAGGCGGTGCCGGGTGCCCCATCCGAAACGCTGATGACCAGGAGAAGGATTCCCAGCCCCAACGTTATCGAGTTGGTGAAGGTGCTGCGGGCCTTCGCGATGTAAAGAGGTTCTATGCGTTCCATCTGTATTCCTTAGGTGCCGTATCAGGTGGGGTATCGTCGTGCGGTGTGGGGTTATTGGAATCCCATGGCAGATTAGCAGGCCCAGGCGGCCAATGCATCCCGCAACCGACGCCTGGTGCAACCATTATGATTACGGACAATATCGCTCCTCTGAGTGTTCGCCAAGGTCTAAAGCGTGCCTTCAGCCTCGTCAGGTCCTCCTGAGACGTGCGAGAATAGGCAGGTGTAGGCAGTGGGGAAGTGTCGGAATTGGCAGACGAGCATGATTTAGGATCATGTGCCCGTTAGGGCGTGCGGGTTCGAGTCCCGCCTTCCCCACCAGCATACTATGGCGATGAAAACGTGCGAGTGTCGAGTTAGCTTCGATGGCACTTCCGTTCATTACCTACCGCCCCTGGGCTCCGACAGCGCGGCCACTCTGGAGCGGGCGACCGGCTCGCCGGTGAGTGTAAGTTCAACGCAGGGCATCTGGTCCAGCACGCGTCTGGCCAGGTAGAGGGGGCCCCACCAGGGGAGGCGCAACTGGTGGTTCCAGCGCATGAGCTTGACCACTAGCCGCAACCACCGCATGCCGGAGCCCGGCCATTGGGTAAAACGCTCGATGAATCCCAGCAGGTGGGGCATGCGCACGGCGCGGTCGCGCAGCACTCTGGCCGTGGCCGGGATGTCGTACCATAAGCCGCTGGCCGACGGCTCTGCGGTGTGGAGCGTTACGTGGGGATGCTGCGCCATATTGGCCACCCAATCGCGTCTGCCGGGATGGCCTGAGAGGTAGACACGCTCTTTGCCGTCCCAATGGAAAGTCGTCTCCATCGTTCGGGGAGTGCCACTGCGCCGCCTGGTCATAGTGGTCCGAATGGCGAAGCTGCCACCTAGGATCGCCCGGAGTTCGTCGTTAAGGAAAACCATCCGCCCAGTATAGAGGCTCAAGGCTGTGCGCTGGTGGAGCGTAAGCGTAGAGGACCGTCTTCGAAGTGGTAGGCTGACCAGCCGACTACTCCGGAGATGAAGCTCAGTGCCGAACCTGCCAACGGCCCCTCAATGCACGTCCCACAGCGTATTCGTTTGCCGGTCGCGTTGCTCGAAACCGTCGAGGGTTAGCGTTGGAAAACTCCAACAGCAGTCCGTCCATCAGTTGCGAATAGGCAGTCCCGTACGGGACGCCGAGCTGAACAGCGCCTCGGTGGGATAGCCCTTGAAAGCGCCGTTCACTTCGACTGCTTCCACCAGTGCATTGGAGGCTAACTGGTCGTCGCCATAGCTCGATTAGCGACAGTTGAAGACCGCCAGGCGCACCGGATGGTAGAAGCGGTGGTAGGGTGTGTCGTATGAAAGCCCCACGGTGTCGAGGTTGGCGGCACCCCAGTCTTCCCATGTCACCATGGCCATGGGCATCGCTGATTCCACAACCGTAACCAGAGACAGGCAAGACGACGAGAGGAGTCCTTCGGTGAAAGTTATTCGTTTCCACGAGATTGGTGGCCCAGAAGTCTTGAAATATGAAGACGTTCAAGCGCCCGAGCAGTCGGCAGGCCAGGTTTTAATCAAAGTCGCCGCTTCCAGCGTGAATTTTGTTGATGTCAGCCGACGCAGCGGCCATGCTCCGTTCCCTCCAGGTGTGAACCTGCCCCAGATACCGGGCTTCGAGGTTTCTGGCGTTGTCGAGTCCGTGGGCGCTGATGTGGCTGGTTGGAGCGTCGGCGACCAGGTCATGGTACGGGGAGCCGGTTCAGGGTATGCCGAATACGTGGTAGCCACCCCAGCCCAACTC
>CAUZHS010000047.1:0-6156 GCA_963579845.1 Dehalococcoidia bacterium
TCAACGCGGGAGCACGGCCCCTGGTCGGTTTCTTCCCATGGATCGGGCTGGCCATCGGGGTGCTGCTGGCTGGTATCGGAGCGTACATGGTTTCCGGCGGCGCCATCTACAACGGTTTCGCCGAGCGCTTCTCCGCCCGTATAGGCACCGCTGAACAGCGGGGAGTCAAAGGGTATTTCTTCTTCGGCCTGGGCTACGGGACCGCATCGCTAAGTTGCACTCTCCCAATCTTCCTTACGGTGGTAGGAAGCACCTTTACAGCCAGCACGTTCTTCGATTCGTCACTCCAGTTCGCGCTCTACGGCTTGGGCATGGGGCTGGTCATCCTAACACTCACCATCAGCATGGCCATATTCCAGGGAGCCCTGGTGGGCAAGCTTCGGACTGCTCTACGTTATGTGCAGCCGGTAAGCTCCGGGCTCCTGCTGTTAGCGGGAGCTTACATCGTCTTCTACTGGCTCACCCTGGGTGAGCTGCTGAACAATTTCCTCTAGTTCAATAACGCATGTGCTTCAGACGAGGCCGTCTTGCTCAGCGAGGCAACCTCGCTCGTTCAGCATCCAGTTCCCAGAGCATACGACGTACCCGCTCCTCTACCAGGTCGCGAATACCGCGGACCACGTCCATACTCTGACCGGCTGGGTCGTCAAGTCCCCAGTCTTCCGATGGGATGAAGACGGCAGGGCATGTTTCGTCGATGGCGCAACCCATCGTATAGACTCGGTCTGCTGCATCTACCATTTCCTGGCTGATAAGCTTTGAAGCCTGCTGTGAGATGTCGATTCCCCACTCTCTCATGGCCTGCACGACAGCCGAGTTCAACGGGCCACCAGCCACCGTCCCTGCGGATGAAGCCACGACGCTTCCATCGCTCAGATGACGCGCAAAAGCCTCGGCCATCTGGCTGCGACCCGTGTTGTGTACACAGACGAACAGGACTCGCTTTACGCTCATAGCTTTCAGCTCCTTGACCCGTGGTAGGATGCTCCCGCCGCGATTGGCAGAGGGGCCACTACTCTCAGCCTACCAGGTCGTAAGTGCGGATAACGATTTTCCACGACGGGGGTGCATATGGCTCTTCGCTACTGGCTCTTCAAATCAGAACCCGGCGCCTATTCCTATGACGACCTGGCCAATGACGGCACGGCGGAGTGGGACGGAGTGCGAAATTACCAGGCGCGCAACCTGCTGCGCGACGATATTAAGAAGGGGGACGGCGTGCTGTTCTATCACAGCAGTACCACGAATCTAGCGGTGATAGGAACCGCGCGTGTAGAGCGCTCGGGGTATCCCGACTTTACCGCGTGGGGCACCGCTTCTGAGCACCCGGACTCCAAGAGCACGCCAGCGAATCCCATCTGGTACATGGTGGACATCAGAGCGGAACAGCGCTTTCCAAATCCGGTTTCACGGGAAGCGATGAAGGCCGCGTCGGAACTAGGGAGCATGGTGCTGCTCAAGAAGGGCAGGTTATCGGTACAGCCGGTGACCGAATCGGAATGGCAAAAAATATGCCGCATGGGTGGGCTGACCTAATCCCTCCCTCGCAGCAACGCGAGCCCCGCATGAGCGGCGGAACTTGCAAACATAAAGAGAAGAGGCCCTCCTCGACTAAGGTGGGCCTCTTCCTTTTCTTGAGCCGTTGAGCCGAACCTACTTTACAGGCTTAGCGGCCTCGCCGGTGTAGTATTCCCGCTGGACCTCTTGAAGCACATTATTGATGTGGCTACAGATGGTCCAGGCCTCCTGGGAGGTGGAGGAATCGCAAAGGCGGTAGCCGTTGGCGGTGTCTACGATGACGGCCTGTAGCCACTCGACGAATGACTGAACCGTTTGGTCCCGCTGCTCTCGAGCAATCTTTATGGCCTCCGCGGGGTCAATCTTCCCGGTGGAGACCGCTAGCTGAGCATCGCTGAGCGCCGGAAACCACTGGTCGATAAGCTTTTCTTCCTGAAGCATGTGTAATCGTCCTCCTCTTCGCATTCCCAGGTAGCATGTTAACTACAGTATCGCTGCAGTTTCGTCAAGTCGGCGTCCCGCTTATCAGTGCTGCGGACGCAGCAGCTACCGCCAATCCCTGCGGTCTACCCACGCCTTATGCATATGTTATGTGGCGCGTGAAGTCCGCGACGACTGCACACCCTTGTGCAGTCACAGGTGCGTGTGAAGCTGACAACTGATCGCGTGTTGCCTCACATCGCTGAATTACCGCAGCAGATCTCGCTCCTTTTTTCGACTGCTGCCATGTCCTCCTGCTGCCCGAGTTGGCCTAGCCACAGGACGCTGGCATCGCGGAGCGGCTTGGCGGGCACTCACCCTTCTCGTTTCAGGGCGGGATCCCTGAGCACTTCTACACTTACGCAATTCGCCTACACAGGGTCACTTTCCTTAGCGGACGGTACCGTCATACCATTCTTGTCGTTTGACGATGGTGCGCCGGCGGCGGGCAGTACAAGCGCGTCGTCGCTGCGCTGCTGGCGGTGGCGCTGTTCGAGCGCGGTTGGCCGTATTACGCCGCTTCCAACCGCACTCGCGAAGCGCCCTGTTGAGGCTCGCATATGTGCCGGCACCCTCCCACTCCCCGTCCCACTACTCGTCACCGACCGCTTCTTGCGGTTTCCAATCAACCCAGGCAATGTGGACCCGTAACCCTGTATCATAGGCGTAGTTAACAGCGTACCCACACGAGAAAGCGACATAGCATGATACCTTCACAAAGGATCGCGGCTCTTGCGATCTTAGCACTGGCGGGGCTATTCACAGCGGCGTGCGGCGGCGGTGACGACCCTGTGGCACTCGAATTCGATGTGGACATCCGCGACCAGTCGGTGCAGGGCGAGTCCAGGTTCGTCGCCAAGAACGGCGATACGGTAAGTCTCCATTTCAGCGTGGACGAACCAAGCCTGGTCCATCTACATGGATACGATATAGAGAAGGAGGTGTTGCTCGGCGCAGTAACGACGGTCACGCTGAATGCCAATATGGAGGGCAGCTTCGTGATCACCGTCCATTCGACGGGCCCGGGCGACGAGCATGACGAAGAGGAGGAACATCAGGATAGGGAAGACACGGTGATTGGCACCCTGGACGTCCATCCCCGGTGATAGGACGCAAGAGTATCTGCGCGGTAGTGCTGGCGCTGCTGGGGGCTGGGATGCTCTCCGGAAGTGCCTCGGCCCATGGCTTCGGAGAACGCTACGACCTGCCGGTGCCGCTCAGCCTGTACATGGGCGGCGCCGCGTTGGCCGTAGTTCTGTCTTTCGCCGTCATCGGTGCCTTCACGGCCTCCACGCGCACAGGCGTCGTGGAGCATGGCCACGGTTACGTGACCCTCAATGTCCGGCGGCTCCCGATGGGGAGCGCGATTGCCCATCCGGTGCTGTTGTTTGCGCTCAAGGGGGGCGCAGTATCGGTAATGGTCATTTATATCGTTGCGGGCTATGCGGGTTCACCCGACCCGACCCGCAATCCAGTTCCCGTGATGACATGGGCAATTCTCTGGATTGGTATTGCCTACGTCAGCGCCTTTGTGGGCAATATATGGGCGTTGATAAACCCCTGGAAAGTGGCCTACGGCTGGGCTGAATCAGTCTACCGGTGGATGGGCGGACGCGATCTTTCCCATCGCGCCAAGTACCCTGAGAGGCTAGGAGCATGGCCCGCCTTTGCCCTCTTCTCGGCGTTCGCCTGGGTGGAGATTGTGGACCCTCAGTCAGCGGTGCCAAGCAGAGTGGCCACCATGGCGTTGCTGTACTCGCTGGTCACTTTCGCCGGTATGTTCTGGTTTGGCAGAGGAGTCTGGTTGAGAAATGGCGAATTTTTCAGTCTAATATTCGGTTTCCTTTCCAAGTTTTCGCCCACCGAGGTACACGTCTGGCAGCCGGATGGCAAACCCGGTCCTGTGGACGATTACGAGGCCTTCGCTGCAGCTAGCCAGAAAAACAGGGAGTGGAACATACGTCCTTGGGGGGCTGGACTGCTGTCGGCGACCCCACTCTCGCTGTCCCAGGCCACGCTGCTCGTGCTGCTTCTCGCGACGGTCTCCTTCGACGGGTTCACGGAGACGCCGCTTTGGGCTAATGCCGCTTCGAAAGGCTACAACAGTCTACGGTTTTTAGGTGATGACGTGTTCACGGCCACGAAGACCATCGGCCTGATGGTGGGGGCCACCCTATTTTTCGCGGTCTTCTACCTGGTGGCCCTGCTCATCGGCCAACTGGCGGGTAAGACTGCTCCCAGTTTCACTCCCGCTCAACTGGTTCAAACCTTTGCCTATTCGCTAGTGCCCATTGCCCTGGCCTATCATCTGGCACACTTCTTTTCCTTTTTAGCCATCCAGGGCCAGCTCATCATCCCCATCGCGTCGGACCCCTTCACGCATGGGTGGGACATCTTCGGGACAGCCGACTGGCGGCCCAATGTGGGTATCGTCAACGCGCGGTTGATATGGTTCCTGAGTATCAGCGCCATCGTGGTGGGTCACATCGTGGCGGTGTACGTCGCACACGTCTACGCACTGCGGGTCTTCGGCGACCGGTTGGTGGCGCTGCGAAGCCAACTCGCCATGCTCGTACTGATGGTCGCCTACACCATGATAAGCCTATGGATTGTGGCCCAGCCCATCACGATTGAGTCTCGATAGGGACTCTTGCGAAACTTTGCGTGGATCCGTAGGCTTGCCGGCGACGACCATGACACACGGAGGTCTGCATGGGATGTATCACTTCAATCCTGCTGATTCCCTCGGCGGGAGTTAGCTTTTTCTTCAGCGCATGGATCGTGATGATCTTCTGGGGCATCATGGCCGACGACGTGGGGGTGGAGACGCTGAGCTACCGGGGTGCGCTGGTGGTAACTATCGCGCTATGGCTGGTAATAGCACCGTTCTTCGCAACGCTATCCCGCTGTGGGCCTTTCCGCCGGCGTTAACCGCGACCCCTAACTTCGATGTTTGTTCCGCTGAACTCGACCAACGAGGCGAGGTCTCGCTGAAACGTGAGGTGTTGCGCCTTGGTCATAGAGGGGTGACGGTTCCTGCGCCCTCCCTGCCCTTTGATACGCGGTCGGCAAGGAGGTGGAGACGGTCGGCAGTAATGGCCTATGCGGGCTAGATAAGCGCCGTTTCGAAGTTTTCAACAATGTGGTCGCTGCCGTGAGTCGTGCCGATGGAGCCGTTGCACATCACGACCTTAGGGAAGTCACGCCCGACTCGGTGACTATAGGAGCAGTAGGGCATTCCTGGCGGTTGGTTCAAGTACTTCCAAGACTGTTAACCTGCTTCATCGGAACGTGCAGCAGGCATTGCTTATGGGTCATCTAGGCGCGACCACTGGCCTGCTCCTCGAAGAGGAACCTCTTTATGGCCCCGCTGTAGCGCTGGTAGAGGAAGCCGCCGGACAACAGGATGAAGCCCAGCGAAAAGTATGCCGCTACGCGGTAGCCCTGATCTAACTCGAAGGTGTCGACGAGGAACAGCTTTGCTACGGGGATGGCCATAAGGGCAAGCCCGCCCAAGCGCACCGGCTGCCATCGCCAAACGATCCCGCTAATCAGCATCACGCTGGCGTAGAGCCCCCAGAGCAGGCTCAGCGACAGGCTCTTGACGTGCGGTTCAGCCTCCCTGCTCATATCTACGACACCACTATCGACGGTGGCTATCACCTCGGCGCTTAAGACCCAAACGGTCAGGAAGTTGGCGGTCACTAGCAGCCCCGGGAAGAGGAGGCGCGAGTGCATCAGCACCCTCAGGCTGTCCATTAAGTTGCTGGGCAGACTGAGGGTGTCTGCACCAATGGCTCCGCTCTTATCGTCCCCGTCGCGCTGTTGCTCCTGCATAAGGTCGCTTCCTCTCCTAACTAGATACGCGGCCATATAGAGGCCCGTGATGGCGGAGGCGAACGCCAGCATCCGGCTGTTCAGAATCACCCGAAAGTCCCCCAGATCGTCGATCATCGTGTCGAACGCCAGTACACGGACTGCCAGGACCACAAACACGGCTAACCCGGATGCCCTGAGCTTCCACATTCCAAGGCGGAAAGAGAGCCACACGAGGACCGCCCCCTGGGCCGACCATGCCACGGCTATCCAGGCGCGTTCCAGCTCGACTGGGACGGCGATAGTCAGGAAGACCAATGCGATGGCCAGGGACATGAGCGC
>CAUZHS010000048.1:0-5978 GCA_963579845.1 Dehalococcoidia bacterium
CTCTTGAACACCTGCCAGCACCGGGGTAACGCCGTGTGCAGGGCGGAACAGGGCCACGCCTCCAGCTTCATGTGCACCTACCACGGCTGGACATACAACCTCCAGGGCAAGCTCGTTGGCGTGCCGGGAAACAAAGATCTGTACCACGAGGAGCTGGACCGCGAGAATTGGGGGCTGACCCGTGCGCCGTTGGTGGAGAGCTACAAAGGCTTTGTGTTCGCGAACTTCGATGCAGACGCACCGCCGCTGGAGGAGTTTTTGGGCGAGGTCGGTACCATCGGCCTCAGCCTAATGGCCGAGCGAGGTGACCTGGCAGTCGTCGATGGGATCCAGAAGTACACCATCGGCTGCAACTGGAAGCTGGCGGTGGATAACCTCTTCGATTGGTACCATGTGCAGATTACCCATGCATCCGCCATGATGGTTAACTTTATTCCGCCTCGTGCTGGCGCGAAGCAGCCCCCCACGCCCAACACAGAGCATCTGGTGATGCTGGGCGAGTATGGTCACGCTATCAGCGGGCCGAGCTACGATGCTGAACGGGACGGCGCGGGCTCCTTCAGCGACGAGAGTTGGCGAAAGGAGCCCAAGGTGCAAGCGGCGCTGGGGCCAGTCGGAATGCAGTCTATCGGCCACCCAAATATTTTCCCGAACCTGTGGGTGGAGGCAACGGGCGGCACCCAACTGAGCCTTCGTCTGCCCCGGGGGCCGATGAAGACAGAAATCTGGTGGTTCACACTGCTGGACAAGAACCTGCCGGCGGAGGAGTGGGAGGCACAACGCCGACAGGCGGTTTGCGTTTTCGGTCCGGCCGGTGGGCTGGAGCAGGAGGACGGCGAGAACTGGGACCAGAGTACTCGGGCAACCACGGGTGTGATTGCGCGTCGTCGGCCGCTGAACTTCTCTATGGGCCTGGGTCACGGCGAAGTGGCGAAGGATGATTCGGGGTCAGGCCATATCATGACTAAGATTAACGAGCATGCACAGTTGTGGACCTACCGGGCCTGGGCCGAGTGGATGGCAGCCGAGAACTGGACGGACTTGAAAGAACGGCATTCGCTGGTGCCTGATAACGTGTAGAGAGTCCGGAGTTTTTAGGCGCGCAAGGGTTTCGTCAAGGCCGCCTTCTGGAGCGCGGTTATGGAGGCTGCCCGGGTTTTCGCCGGGTCGGCCGGCATCGTGCACATGCCCAGCGATACGGTTGTGGTATTCGGGACGGAATAGCTTTTCGTTAGCGCCCGCTGGTAAGCGGCGTGCTCGTCAGATTAGCTCGTGCTTGGCGCGGTGGCTGACACGCCAGTGGGCTGAGGTTTGACCGCGAGGAAAATCATGACGGTGGCAATCATCATGGGCGCCAGCATCATGACCCAGGCTATCTGGTAGCTGCCCGTGAGGTCTCTGACCAGGCCCACCAGCGGCGCGCCGATAGCCCCGAATACCATCTGTACTGTGAAGGCGGTGCCCCGGATGCTTCCGATGTTAGCCCGTCCGAAATAGGCAGGCCAGATGACGTTGCGGACGTTGGTGTTGAATATCTGGCCCAGGCCGAAGACGAAGTTGGAGAGGAACATGCTGAAGGGGTTCACAGCGCTCACGGCGATGACCAGCGCTATGGTGACGAGCAGGATGCCCAACGCGCCGCCGTGCCGTAGCGAGAGCTTGTCAATCCATATCCCTAAGACGAAGGTGCCCAGTACGACCATCAGCGCGTCGGTGGCCGCGGCAAGGCCAACTAGCTCGGGGCGGATGCCTGCATCGACGTAGTAGGGTATACGGAAGAAGACGAAGGATCCCGAACCCAGCATAGAGAGGCCAAAGCCCAACCCAAGCATCCAGAATGCCCTGGTCCCTAGCGCTTCGCTCCGTGTCCAGGGGTATTCGTCGGGAGTGGGTCCAGGACCTGTGGTGGCGGTGCTGCCGCTCTGCTGAGCCCCCGTGGTCTGGTGGGCTTCTTCCCGGATATCTCCGTCGGGAAGCAGGCCCATGTCTTCTGGTTGCTTCTTGAGGACGAAGGCTGCCACCAGCATGATGATTCCCCCGCCCACAACGCCTAGAGCCACCCAGGTGGCGCGCCAGCCGATGTTGCTGATGAACCATGGCGTGAGGGGCAGCGTCACGAGCAGGGCGATGGGGCCGCCCACAAAGGCAAGGGACATGGCCCGTCCACGGAGACGCACGAACCAGCGGGAGAGGGGCACTGTGGAGTAGAGAGACATGCCGCCTTGCATCCCCAGGATACCCAGGAAACCGAGAATGAGCACCATCTGCCAGCCGGCGTTGATGAAGGCCATGCCGGTCAAGGCGACCATGACCAAAAAGCCAGCGATCATGAGGGGTATGCGGGGGCCGAAACGGTCGATGATGCGGCCCAGGAAGGGTGCGGATAACCCTGAGGAGATGGACCGGGCACTGTTGGCCAGGCCGAAGGTGAAGCGACTTATGCCAAGGTCCCTGCCCATGACGGAGATGAAGGACCCGAAGTTCACGCCGCCCAGGGACATGTTGACGGCGCCAACAACGCTCAATCCCGCGACGATGACCCAGCCGTAGAAGAGGCGGGGTCGCTTGGCCGTTGAGGGTGAATGGTCGGCAGATGCTGGGCTCATGGGCGATCCTAGACTAATACACCTTCGTCGTGGTGGCGAGTTATCGCCCCATCGTTCCATCTGGACCTATAATGAGCCCTTAGGTCTCAAACGCTTCTGGGCAATACGGGAGGTCGATACTATGGAGTACGCAATCCTTGGGAATACGGGCATGCGAGTCTCCCGTGTTGTGCTGGGTACAGCAACCTTCGGAATCGCTCCTCTTGAGGGGGAGGCGCCGGCGCTCGTTGACCGGGCGTTGGAGCTGGGCATCAACTTTTTCAATACGGCAACGCATTACGGGAATCGCAAGCGCTGGGACCGCCCGGGGGTGCCGCCAGCTGAGCAGCGCAAATCGTCTGAGGAGATTCTCGGCAACGCGCTCAAGGGCCATCGGAACGACGTAATCATCGCCACCAAGGTGGGAATGGACGTCGGTGATGGGGTGAACGATGGTGGCGGTCCCAAGGGCGGCGGGCTTTCGCGCTACCATATTATGCAGCGCGTGGAGATGAGCTTGCGCCGCCTTCAGACCGATCACATCGACGTGTATTACGCGCAAACGCCCGATCGGATCACGCCCTTGGAGGATACGCTTCGGGCCTTCGACGACCTTGTCCGCCAGGGAAAGGTGCGCTATTTTGGACTCTCCAACCACGCTGGATGGAAGATGGTGGAGGCCATGTGGGCATGTCAGCGTCTGGGACTGAACATGCCCATCGGTCAGGAAGTGCAATACAGCCTGGTGCGCCGTGAATCAGAGCATGATGTGATCCCTGTTTCGCTGGAGTTTGGACAGACCATCACCGCCTTCAGCGCGCTGGGTGGCGGGCTGCTCACCGGCATGGACACCCTGCAACATCGCTCTATCGCCACTTTGGGCGGCCAGCGCTGGCGCCTGGGTGAGGGGCCGGGGTTCAGTGCAGAGGAGCTCACTGCGGCTGAGAAGCTGGATGCTCTGTCCAAGGAGTGGGAGGTTTCCGCCGCCCAGCTGGCTCTGGCATGGTTGCTTACCAGGCCCGCGGTGACCAGCGCCCTCGTCGGACCCGAGACCATGGCGGAGCTGGAGGAGAACGCGGCTGCTGCCGACGTGAGCTTGAGTTCCGATCAAGTCGAAGCCCTGGATGCCCTCTGGCCTGGGTGAGCAGACCGGCTGTGTGGCGTCGTCGTTGTTGCCACGGGGAACAAAGCGTGTTGCTTCTGCGTCTAGATGGGCAACGGACAGCACGGAGAAGGACGGTGTCATGAGCATCGCTAAAACTGGCATCCATTTGTCGTGGCTGCCTATGGTGGATCGGACCAAGGGTCGGTATCTACAGCGAGTGCTGGGCCCCCAGTTTTCGGGACGGTAAATGCTTGGATTTTGAACAAAGAAGAAGCCCCTGCCGGATAATGGCGGGGGCTTCTTCTTTTGCTTAGGTTGTAGGGCCGTTTTTGGCTACTCCTCGGTGGAGGTCCCCTCGAAAGTGGCGGTGATGGGCGCGACGCTGATGTCGGCCCAACTGTTGGCATTCATTATTTCTTCCCACCGCTGGTAAAAGGCGCGCTGGGGCAGTTCCGCGAACATGTTGGGAGACGATAGGCCTGGCAGCTTCGGGTGGTGTTGGTCGTGGCCGACGCCCATCGAAATATGTTGGAGATACTTGCGGGCCTGCATGCTTCGTCCGGCGTCGCTGGCGTTGCGCCAGTTGTCCATATCGTCCTGCTCAAGCAACCCGCTGGGCCCGAAGGACTGCATGCACTGGATACGCATCTTCCGTTTGATCTCTTCCGGTGCGTCCTTGTCCAACGCGGTGAAGGACCAGACCTCGGTCTGCAACGGCCCCCTGGGCAACCATAATCGGAGCGTCCGGTTGGTCAGCCAGGAAAAATTGGGGAAGAGGGTGGCGTGTCCAGGGGTGGTGTGCCAGGTCCGGGTGGTGCCGAGACGCCTCTCCGTCTCAGGAAACCGGGAGTCTACGTATTCCTGCAATTCCGGGTCCCCCTGCTGGCGGAAGATATTGCGCTCGAGGAAGTCTTCTTTGGTATCGAAAACAAAGGCGCTCATGCCGTGCCCGTTGCCTGGGGCCACCTCGTTGCTTCCTGGACGCTCAAAGCTAATCGCCGGTGGTTTGCCTCCCCGCCGATTGGCCTGGGCGATGGTGGCTGAGCGGTGACTAATCACCGCGTGGTAGGAGTCACCGATGAAGTTGTCGGCGGGGTTCTTCCAGTTGGCGGGGATAATCCACTTATCGGGGCCGATGATCTCGATACCAGCGTCAAGCCGGTTAAACATCATGTCCATGTACCAGCGAAAATCGCCCATGTACTCCTCGAGTGTTGGGGCGTCCTCCGCCCAGGTGGCGAAGACGAATCCGGCCCAGGTCTCGAGGTGAGCTACGCTCACCAGGCCGAGGTTGTCCACGTCCAGCTCGCCGTAGTAGGCCTCCTGCAGACCGGGAACGGAAACGAGTTTCCCTTCATTAGAATAGGTCCAGCCGTGGTAGGAACACATGAAGTTCTTGGCGTTGCCATCGTCGGCCCGCACGATGCGGTTGCCCCGATGACGGCACATGTTCAAGAAAGCGTGGACCTCGCCCTTGGCGTCGCGGGTGAGGATGACTGGGTCTTCGCCCATGTAGGTGAGAAAGAAGTCGTTGGGGTTGGGGATCAGACTCTCGTGGCCGATAAAGAGCCAAGCGCGACCGAAGACCTTCTCCAGCTCTTCCTGGTAGATATCAGCGTCACTGAAGATACGCCTGTCCAAGAGCCCTTTGTCGAAATCGATGGCATTGTACGTTTGGATGGTGATTTTGTACCTCCCGCGGAGTTTTGTGTCTGAATTCGTGATTTCGCGAGTTGCCCTCCGGGCGGCATACAGCCTGGTAAGCACTGGGCGCAACTATACGCGGGCCGATTCGCCAAGGTCAACGCACTTTCACCGCTTGTTCATACGCAGGGAGCACCGGTTTACACGGCATCCACACTGCCGTACGAGGATAGGATTCGTCATAGTAGAGGCCCCTTCGATTGAGGAGATGTGCGATGGCCAGAAGGACGGATAGAAGGAGTGCTTCGGCTGGGGACCTTTCGAAAAATAGAAGAATACACTGACCGTGGATACCCACGACGGGTTTATCAATGTGTTCACCTTGCGACTCGCAGGACAGCATCAGCTACGTGAAATAGCTCAACCGAACCGTGCTGCGCACGGTGAGAGATAGCAATGTGAAGGAGCTGGTGGTCGAAACTGATGGGCTGCGGGAAGATGACGCCGGATAGCAGCTTGTCCAGTGTAATGGTGAGTTGCGCGTGGGTGGATGCAATGGGTTTGATAGTAAGTGGTGCTTGTACCTGGATGAAGGGTCAGTAGGGGTATGCGACAGTAGCATGAGGATGGCGCGCCACCGTTGC
>CAUZHS010000049.1:0-5674 GCA_963579845.1 Dehalococcoidia bacterium
CGTCTGTCCTTGACCCTATTTAGGTGCTTACGGACATGATCTTGGCCGTTCAGTTCCTGGGCATCAGCGATGGCGACACCTCGGTGGAGCCTACCGAGAGGGCGATAATCACCGTGTTGCTGGATGACACTTATAGTCATCCAGCAACGGGACTCTGCTACAGGCTGGGTGAGGTCACCAGCGAGGTGTTCATTGGCACTCAGGCAAACTTGCTCCTGAACTACGGTCGTTTCCCGTGGAGTGCAGTTCCGTGCTCGGCTCGGTCCTTCCTATCGAGAAGGTAGACCCGAAGTCCCTGAACGGAACCATGAACCCGCGATAGTCCTTCGGGAAACCGGTGGCTGTGTACCAAAGGAAGAAGGGGTATTTCGGCCCATTCTTCTTTTCACTGACATTATCGGCAGGCCCAATCATCAGGTGAAGAGGAATGGCGCCCCAGGTGGGATTCGAACCCACGGCCCGCTGCTTAGAAGGCAGCCGCTCTATCCGCTGAGCTACTGGGACGTACCGTCCGTTCGCCTATCGACTATAAGGAGCGCGCCGGAGGCCGTCAATGTGCCTTCGTTCTGGCGGAGACGCAACTTCCCCTCGGCTTTCAGGGCTAGAGACTGAATGATGTGGACACCCAATGGACCACGAATTTCCCCATTGCGTGGCGGGAAACGGTGTTGATGCTCATCCCCTTAACATCGGCCGAGGTGGTATAGCGGCGTTGAACCATCCTCCCCAGCGGCCGGGAGAGCATGAGTGCCCACATGACATTGGAGAAGGAGCGCATCCATCCTAGTGGGCCGCCTCCGGAGAAGCGGAGAGCAAGAAGAACTCCGAGTGTCGAGAGTCCCGATGCTACGACCATATTCGTCCCGCAAAAGGGTGAAATGGCCAACTCGCCCTCGCCGTGCTGCATCCGCTCCAAGGCTTGCTGCGACGCCTTGCGGACCGTATCGGTAGGCACATCGCCAAGAACGAAAAAACCCATGGGGATTGAATACCCGGCGTGGATAGCGTTTGCCAGAGGCCGATTCAGCATGAGTCCGATGGATGCGTGCTCCAAGGCGTGGTTACGACGCGTTCTCCCCCAGAAGTTCATGGCATCTCCTTTGCTCTCCACCCTGTTGACGGGGTTTGAAGAGTTATTTTGCGAGGGATCGCCTAGTCGATGCGGTCAAAGAATTCGATTCCCATGACGGTTAGCGTTGTCACCAGGGTCGCGGCGATGAGCACCCCGAGGGCAATGGCGGGAACCCCCCGTCGGAACGGCACCTGAAAGACCCAGATCGCCAGACTCGCCGTCCATGCCCCCGTCAGCGGCAACGGGATGGCCACCAGCAACGTCACCATCAAGAAGTCATAGCGTGCGGCGCGGGCGCCGTAACGTTTCCTTATCCGATGCGTGCGCCACCGCAGCAGCCGGCCGATGATATTCGGTTGGGCTTCAAACCAGCTCCCACTCCTCCGCAGGCCGAAGAATAGGAACGGCACTGGGACCAAGTTTCCGGCTACGGAGACCACAAAGACTTGCCAAATGGGCAAGTCAAAGGTGGCGAGTCCCAGCGGTATCGACGCCCGTAGCTCACCTATGGGCGTCATAGCGGTGAGAAAGGTAAGACAAACATCACTCATGGCTATCACTTAAGGCAAAAGATAGTAGCGGAGGTGTGCATGGCGCCTATGGTATGCAGGAAGGCGCATGGCCCCGAGAACAGCATACCAGAGGTGCCGGGAGGGCGTTCTGAACGATTCTTAGCTTTTAGATAAATAATTCTCTAAACAATTACTCAAATACTGATTAGGTTTCATATTGACGCAATATGGCGCATCTGGTACTTTCCGAATTAGTTTCAAATATGTTCTGCTAGAGGAGGGTTTCTCATGGCGCGAAGAACCCGTCTGATGCAGCAGGTAGAGGATCGTCACCAGCAACCGCTTGAGCGATTGCTTCCGGAGATGATTAACGAGCAGGGTCTCTCTTCTACTGCGCAGGCCTTGGAAGTAAGCAAGGCCACTCTGGGGTATTGGCTTCTAAAGCTGGGTATTAACGTTCGGCGTGTGGCATTGGCTCCCGGTGAGTCGCTTGAGGTAAAAAGGGTCGGCTAGAGCACGCCTCTAGCCCGTCCCTTTTTCCAGTGTGGCCCGCTCCCGTCCCTGGTATTGGCTGGCACTGCCTAGAACGAGGTCGTGGCCTGGTTTGTTGACGTCGGGGATGCCCTGTGATACAAGTCGCTAGGTTTGAGGCTTGGCTGCGTGAAGGGTAGAATGTAACCCAAATGCAGGGGCTCACCTGAGCTTTAGCCTTCCTTATCTGGCTTGCCCTGTCAGACCAACCTATTTGGAGCACTTCTTGCGTCTACGGAATTTCGGCCTCCTGGCAGTCGCGATACTTTCGCTGGGATTTCTCCTGGCGGCCTGTGGAGGAAGTACACCTGAAGGCGATTGTCTGGTGCCGGATAGTGGCAAGCTCGTTCCCGGCCCGTGCTCGGACGAAGGTACCTCAGCGCCGACCCTTTCGCCGCCTCTGGTTGACGATACCGCTACGCTGGACCTCAGTGGTGGGCAGGTGAACTTCGTCAGGTCGTGCGGCACCTGCCACACTATTGATAGCCTCACCTCCGGCCAGGTCGGCCCCAACCTCACCCACGTCGCTGGGAAGGGCGCAGCGTACCTTGAGGAGTCCATTAGGGATCCTAACGCCATCATCACTGACGCGTGTCCCAACGGTCCGTGTGCTGGGGGCATCATGCCGGCGAACTTCGACGCGGTTTTCTCCGATGAACAGATACAAGATATTGTTGACTTCCTTCTCCTGCAGCAATAGGGGGGCGTCCTCGGACGTAGCCCTATTTTCATGTTGTAACTCCCGTTACGCCGTTGACCCCCTACCCCACACTACTTATACTAGCGTTCGCGTCTCCTTCCCCTAATTTCACCCCCGAGGTGCGGTCCATGCGCCTGTCGTGTTTGCAAGAAAATCTCCAGCACGGTCTCAGCGTTGTCGGCAGGGCAGTGGCCACGAGGACCACGCTGCCCATCACACAACATGTGCTCATGACCATCGACAATTCCCGTCTCAAGCTGTCGGCGACCAATCTTGAAATCGCCATCAGCACATGGGTGGGGGCCGAGGTACAGGAGGAGGGTGCGGTAACCGTCCCTGCGCGGTTGCTCTCCGACTTCGTAAGCTCGTTACCCAAAGAGACCATCAGCATCGAGTCGCTGAGCGGCGACCGTGGCGTGGAACTGAAGTGTGCCCGGGTCGAAGCCACCATTAATGGCGCCGATTCCAACGAGTTCCCCCCTATCCCTCCCGTGGACGAGGGCATTGCCACGCAGGTCGAGGCCCAGACGCTCCGAGATGCCATTCGGCAGGTGGTTTTTGCCGTTGCGGCTGAGGACTCGCGTCCCGTGCTCACGGGAGTGAACGTGGACATGCGCGACGATACGCTGACCCTGGCGGCGGCCGATGGCTTCCGGTTGGCGGTGCACACCACTAAGCTCCTGAACCCGGTGGAAGAACCGTTGAACTTCATCGTTCCTGGCAGGACCCTTCAGGAAGTGGAGCGGCTCATCGAGGCGCAGCAGGGGCCCATCGATCTCGTGGTGACACCCCAGCGCAGCCAAGTCCTCTTCCGCATGAAAGATATTGAAATCGTCTCCCAGCTCATTCAGGGTGTATTCCCCAATTACAACCAGCTCATTCCCGAAAGCCACGATACCCGTGTCATTGTGAGCTTGCAGGACCTGCAACGAGCCACGCGCACAGCCTCGATCTTCGCCAAGGACGGAAGCGGCATTATTCGATTGCAGATAGCCCCGTCCGAAGGCGGCGGGACAGGGAAGCTGGTCATCTCCTCTCGAGCCGAAGAAGTGGGCGAGAACACTGCCGACCTGGAAGCCGAAATCGATGGCGTCGAAGGGAAGATTGCCTTTAACAGCAGGTATCTGGGCGACGCCCTGGGCGTCATGGGCAAGGAGCAGGTGGCCCTGGAAATGACCACCTCCTCCAGCCCCGGCGTCATTCGTCCCGTGGGCTCCGAGGGATATATCCACGTGATTATGCCGATGTTCGTTCAATGGTAATAAACTTTTCCTAGGTAACGAGGTCCCGTTCGAGGTTAAGCCCACGCTATAAGCCAAGTTGACCATCAGTTGCGCAAGTAGGATAGAGGACCCTCTCGTTACCGACGGGAGCGCATCAGTGTTTGTCGTAGACATTATCTGCAGTGGCTCTAAACTACGATGAAGCAGGTAGCAGCCTTGGAATTACCTGAACCAATCGCTCGAAATGCTCTGCTCTTGCTACGGTATCTATTTACGTTACGCGCGAGCGACGCCCAGAGTTGGGCCGCCTGGGATTCTCGAGATATCAAAGGTTATCGGGCTAACCCACCACGAGACCGGCTACCTGATTGGCATCCTCAACGATGCCGCGACAGCGATCAAGGACATGCAGGTCCGAGGTGCAGCGTTGATAGGCGACTACAGGATTTCCTTATTGGAGGTGGTTCCTGCGCTGTCCGCTTTGCCGCCGAGAGATTGCTGACACCGGATCCTTCTGCATATACTGCGGCGCGGAGCTGCACAATCTGGAGGAAGAGGCCGACACGCTCGAAATTGGTCCGGACACGCCGGAGCAGGAGCGCGTCTTAGGAGATCTCACGCGAGATGTCCGTCATCTCCAGTGGGAGATGCGCCAGGTGCTCTCCATCCTTCCGCGGCAGAATGACACGGCGGTCACCCGGCAGCCTGCGAGTCCTGGCCCCACGGTCGAGAGGCGACCTTCTCCCGAGGCACCAGTCTCGGAACCCTCGCTCTGGGATCGGCTGGACTGGGAGTCGATTGTCGGCGGCAACTGGCTCGCGCGTATCGGGGTCGTGGCCATAGTAATCGGCACGGCGTTCTTCCTGAAACTTGCATTCGACAACAACTGGATCGGCGAGCCGGAGCGCGTGGTCCTGGGCTTCTTGGGAGGTCTGGCCTTTCTCGGGGCCAGTCAGTATTGGCTGAGAAAATATCCCGTCTATGCACAGGCCCTGGCCGGGGGCGGGATTGGCATCCTGTACCTCTCGAACTTCTCTGCATTCGTCCTGTTCAGCCTGATAGGCTTCTATCCGGCCGTCGGATTGCTTCTGCTCATAAGCTGCATCTCGGCTGCGCTGGCATTGCGGCACGACTCGCTAGCACTGGCGCTCATCGGCATCGCTGGCGCGTTAATGGCTCCCTTCATCCTCAGCGGGTTCGCGGATGGTGCGGACGCGCGGGCCCTCGCCGGCCGGAGCCTTCATCTGATCGCGTACATCATCGCGGTCGACCTGGGGGTGCTCGTCCTGTCGACCTTCAAAAACTGGCGATGGCTGACCCTGACGGCCCTGGTCGCCTCACTGGCAGCGTACGGAGCCTGGTACGCCGGGTATAGCCATACCGTGGGCCACCTGGCCGCCCAGGGTAGCATCACCATCATTTTCCTCATCTTCGTGGGGGCGACGACCCTGTTCCATTTTGTCTGGCGACGGGCTCCTAAGGCTTACGACTTCACGCTGTTGGTCGCCAACGCGTCAGCCTACTTTTGGATTAGCTACGGGCTTCTCTGGAATGACTTCCGAGATTGGATGGGGGGGTTCACGCTGCTCCTGTCCCTGTTCTACGGCGGAATCGCCTATCTGGCCCTACTGAGGAT
>CAUZHS010000050.1:0-4703 GCA_963579845.1 Dehalococcoidia bacterium
GACGGGACGCTGGGGGCCCTGGGGCGACACCCAGGCAGTGGCCGAGGCAATGGCGGCCTACGCTGAGGCGGGTGCGCGAGAGCTGGTGGTGCGCTTCGCATCGTGGGACCAGGCGAGCCAGCTGGACCAATTCGTCGGCAAGGTAGTCCCAGCGTTCCGCGAGCTGGTGGGAAGCGGAGCCTGACCCGGTCCCGCCTAGGCTCGTCCTTCGACAAGCTCCGGATGAGAAGCCTCCACCGGCCTGATGCGAATACGGGCAGCCACATCGATACCAATAGCAACCTTGGCGCCATCCAGCTCCAGGTCCACTACCCCTCGATACGATGCCATCTCCCCTACCCGTATCCGCTGCTTGGGCAAGATGCTGCTATTCACCATGAAGCGCAGCAGCGGAAAGTCCTCGTCGGGGATGCAGACCACTTCATAGTCCCTCCCATTCTCCGCCCGGTTGAGCCGCAGAATATCGACTGGCTCTGGACGCGGACCCACCTCGCCTTCACGGTCGATGGGCCGTCCGTAGGGACAGGTCTCAGGGTAGCCCAGCTTTTTCTCAATCTGCCGCAGCAACCCCGCTGAAATACTGTGCTCCAGCCTGTGCGCTTCAGTTTCCGCCTGTTCCAAAGGCACGCCAAGGACATCTACCAGTAACCGCTCGGACAACCGATGGCGCCGGACCACATCGTGGGCGAGCAGCTCTCCGGCGGGCGTCAATTCAACCTGTTTTCCTTTGTTAACCGCAAGCAGCCCCTCCTTGGACATCCGGTGAACCATGCCCGAAACGGAAGCCAAAGTGGTGCCAATCCCCTCCTCCACAGGCAGGTGCCGGAGGTACTCGGCCAACTGACTCACATGCGGAGCAATGCCATCCTCTTGAAGAATGCGTAGCGAGAGGAGGTAATTCTCAGACGCTTCGGACCTCCGAGTTGTGCCCGGAGGACGCCGGCCGGCGCTTCTGGACGCGGGCCTAGACTGCTTGGTCACCATAGTTTGCTCCTCGGGACAGTGTGTCCTGCCCCTTGCATTATCCCATCGTACATCTGCAGGCGCGAGCTTTAGCCAATGAGGACGAGGTGTACTTCGCCAGCCCCGTGGACACCCGTGGCCATCGTGAAGTCGATGTCCGCCGTACGGCTGGGCCCGGAAATTAGGGTAAAGTAATTGGGCATCCGCGCACGATAGCTCATGTGCTCCAATCTGCGCATCGCCATCAGCTCCTCCAAGTTGCCCAGCACCTGTTCCGCCTCGACAAGCGCAATGTACGCTCGCGGCGCCAGAGAGGTGATACGGGCTACGCCTTTGCGCGAAACGACCACGCAACTGCCCGTCTCGGCGATGGCGAACTCCACACCTGTGATCCCCAGGTCAGCCTCCAAACCAAGGGACGCCAACTCGGAGCGCCGTCGCTGTCGTCCGGTCGCCAGCACCAACGGGTTGATGCGCCCACCACGGAGCGCTCGATCCACGTCCACCCTCCGGAAAATCTCCTCCGTGGAACGCGCGACGCGCCGAGCCTTCAGCAACCGGGCAGTCTCACCCACCACCACCGCCGCCTCGTTGTGCGAGGCCACCCGATGCACATGCCATCCGCCTTCAGCAGCCCGTTCAGCCATGATGTGCAAGAGGCCAGGACGTCGAGCCTCCGCCCTGGCCTGAAGCGTACGCACTTTCTCTTGATGCCGAGGAAGGCTGCTCTTCAACGCAGGGTGGTCGGGAGCCGTTGTCAGGGGCCCAGAGCGGCCCAGGGCCCGGCGGACTCCGTCGAGAAGATTTGCTTTGGACTGGTCTTGCGTGACACCAGAGGTAGTTATAACCGTGACTCCTCTCCAGCAGAGCGCTCCTTCCAGAGGTCGTGGAAAGACTTACTAGCAGGCCGAGGAAATGGGCCATGCTCCCAGCCGAACATGACAGGACCCGGCAATCTTGTTGAATCCTGTCCCGTAACAAAGGCCTTTTGAAGCAGCCGGGAAAAGACGGAAGCACGGGGCTTGCCAGGCTGTGAGGCGACCCTATCCACCCATCGGCGAGCCGCCAGGCGCTCGAACCAGCCCGTCGAACGCTCAGTTCTCGGCTCTCCATTCACCGTCTTCTGCCTGAGCCGCACAAGAAGCGCGGGAATATCGATTTTCACTGGACACGCGTCCCTGCACGCCCCACACAGGGTCGATGCGAACGGCAGGTCCTTGCCCGCCTTCAGTCCCGTGAGCACTGGAGTCACCACCGCACCAATAGGCCCCGAATAGACCCATCCATACGCATGCCCACCCACCTTTTGGTAAACAGGACACACATCGGAGCAGGCCCCACAGTGGATGCAGTAGAGGGCCTCTCGTAACCCAGAGTCGCCCAGCAGCTTGGTCCGTCCATTGTCCACCAAGATTAGGTGGACCTCATCGGGACCATCCTCTTCGCTGGAGGCCCTCGGACCGCTGACGAGCGTCGTATAGCTCATCGTTCCCTGACCCGTGGCCGAACGCGCCAGCACCCTCAGCATATGCGTCACATCCTCCATGGCCGGGAGCACCTTATCGATGCCTGCAATAGCCACATGCACCCTGGGCAACGTGGTGCTCATGCCACTGCTGCTCTCGTTGGAGACCAGCACCACCGTCCCCGTTTCCGCCACCACGAAGTTGGCCCCGGTAATGCCCATATCAACGGCGGTGAAGCCCTCGCGGAGGGTATGGCGGGCAATGGCACTCAGCTCGGCGGGGTTGGTGGTCCGCGCCGAATTAAGGTGCTCAGTGAAGAGGGAGGAGACCTCCTCGCGCGACTTGTGAAGAGCCGGAGTGATGGGGTGGAAGGGTGGCTCCCCGGCAAGTTTAACGATGTATTCCCCCAGGTCCGTCTCCACAGCGGCGATCCCCTGTTGGGCCAGAAAAGCCGTCAGGCCCAGCTCATCGATGGTGCTGGACTGTGCCTTCACCACCTGCCGTACATTGTGCTGTCGGGCGATATCCAGGACCACTCGGTTCGCGTCAGCAGCCGTCTGCGCAAAGTGGACGTGCCCGCCATTGCGGCGAACGGAGCGGTCTGCGAGGTCCAGGTAATAGTCCAGGTGCTCAATGGCCTCCGCCCTAATGGACCGGGCCCGCTCCCGCATCTGGTCCCATTCACCCTCAGGAAGCCGCTCAATGGCCTCGTCCCTCGCCTGGTTGATCGCAGCCAACACCCTATCCAGGTGCCGGCGAAGCTTTTCGTCCCGCAAGGCACGGGCAGCCGCCTGAGTGAATTGAGCAGTCTTAACGATTGCCACGAGAGGGCATACTCCTAAGGGGCCTGCTGGTCGAGTAGCTCTGCCAAATGCATGGGGCGCACCCTCGACCCCCGTTTGGCGAGGGCCTGGCCGATGTACATAAGACACCCCATATCGCATGCCACCACGGCATCGGCGCCCGAGGCTTCGATGGCATCCGCCTTCTCAGCAACGATGGCCTCGGCAACAAGTGGTTGACGGAGGGCGAAGAGGTCTCCGTAGCCACAGCACCTATCGCTCCCCTTCATCTCCACGAACTCGGCTCCCTCTACCTGCCCGACGAGTGCTCGGGGCTCTTTGGTCACCCCCAAGCCTCGCAGGAGGTGGCACACGTCTTGGTAGGTGAGCTTGCCTGAAAAGGAGGAGTGAAGGTCGCTTGGCTCAAGCACATTGGCAATGAACGCCGAGAATTCATACGTCCGTGCCGCAAGCTGCTCCGCACGTTCACGAAGCTCAGGGTCGTCCTGAAACAGGCTGGTAAAGGACCGCTTAATCATGGCAGCGCAAGACCCGGAGGGAACAACCACATAGCCGTCCCCCTCAAACGTGTCCATAAACTGGACAGCCACCTCTCGGGCCTCCTGCTGGAATCCGGCATGATGCGCGGGCAGGCCGCAACAGGTCTGGTTTTCGGGGAAACTAACGTCCACGCCCAAACCCTGCAATACGTTAACGACCGCCTTACCCACTTGGGGATAGTAAGTATCCACCAAACAAGTGACGCATAAGGCCGCGCTGACCGCCTTTGGGGCGCTCCGTCTCCTGCGTCTGAGCATACGGCAACAGTAGCAGAGGGCACACGTAGGACACAAGCCCGCTAGCACTTCACTGAAGGATGATTCTTACCTAGGAAGCATTATCTGATATTGCTGCACCGCTCACACACATCGGCGGGCACCAGCCCCCAACGCATGAGGTATCCGAAAACGAAACAACCGGCACAGAAGCCGACAATGGCCTCCAAACCGGCGAAGACCACCAGCACGCCCAGCACAGCCTTGGCTGCGCCGGGAGCACCCACGGCGTAGGTCAGCGTGAGCGCGGTAAGCGCGAAGACGAGTCCGATGACCTGAGCGAATCGCTTCGGCGGGCCAGCCACCGGCTTGGAACGTCCGATAATCTTCGGCGCGATAAGGCGCGTGGCAAGCTGTCCCATGGGACTCAAGGTAGGACCCGTGAGCACCCTGGCCGCAAAACCGTAAGCCAACACGAACAATAGCCACCGCACATCGAAGACGATGATGACCAAACTCATGCCCATCACCATCAACGCCACCGACCGCGCCGCCACCTCGTTCACGGGATGAGGAAACGAGAAGACCCTGCTGAGCAGCCCCTCACCCACCTCTACCTCAAGATCGACTCTCTCCATAGTTCCCACGTACCTCCACCGCTCGCATTGAATAATCCTCTACAGTAAACAAAAGGGAAACCCGTTGTAAGGGCAAAT
>CAUZHS010000051.1:0-4544 GCA_963579845.1 Dehalococcoidia bacterium
GGGGATGGCGACGGTAACTGGGACCGAAGTCACTGTGATTTGGGACGAGTCTGAGCCGGAGGCTCCATCGTCGTCTGTCACCGTTACAGTGACGGTAAACGTTCCCTTGTCCTGGTACCTGTGACTTTAGGAAACTGTCCTGCTCTCCTCGTTGACGAAGGCCACAGTGATCGCGCCGTCTCCCCAACCGAATCCGGACCGAGCCTTGCCGTAGAACCCTTGCCAAGGACTCAACCCGACGTGGGCGTCCTCAGTTTTCGGAAGGATAAGGTAAATGACGAGCTCCGGGCTGGCATTGTTGTGGAACCTGCGGTGGTGTGAAGAACAGCCTGAGGGCTTCGAGAGCCACAATATCAAGTGAACGCGGGCGCGTCTCGTTGTTGACACAGGGCTTTCGGCAGGAGGAAGAAACATCATCTTGGCGACAGCCCATCGGCGACTACGCTAAGGGAGGCCGTGGTACCATCAGTGCCGCCGACCATCACCGACGTGTCATCCAACGCCCTGGAGGAACAGATGAAGATTACCGATATCGAGACGTTCATCGTCGACGGGGGATGGCGGCCCTGGATATTCGTGAAGGTCTCGACCGATCAGGGTATTACCGGTTACGGGGAGTGTTCCGACTCTCGCTCGCCCATGGGGGTCGTGGGCACCATCCAGGACCTCAAGCCTCTGCTGGTAGGTCAGGACCCGCGGGCCTACGAGATGCGGTTCTGGGACATGGTCCGCCTCCAGCGTCAGAGCTTGGGCGGCATCGCGGCCAAGGCCATGGCCGGCGTAGAGCTGGCGTTGCTGGACGTGAAGGCCAAGGCGCTGGGAATATCCGTTGTGGAGCTTTTCGGCGGCCCCACTCGCGACACCGTGCGGGTATACTGGTCCCACTGCGGTACCTCTCGCGCCTTTAACCCCGACCTGCTGGGCACACCTCCCATTCGTTCCATGGATGACATATCTGCCCTGGGACGCGAGGTGGTCGAGCGTGGTTTTACGGCCCTCAAAACGAACATCGTCATCCCCGGAGATCCAGCTTCGGTATGGTTCGGAGGCTTTGGTGGAGGTCCCGGCACCACCGACCAGACGGTAAGCAGCCAGATGCTTCGCCACATCGAGACCCTTATCGGCACCTTCCGGGACGCCGTCGGGCCGGACGTGGACATTAACCTGGATCTGAACTTCAACTACAAGCCCGAGAGTGCGATGCGCATCGCCAAGGTTCTTGAACAGTTCGACCTGCTCTGGCTCGAGATCGACATGTACGACCCTGAGGCGATGCTTCAGATCAAGGAGTCCACGACGACCAAGATCTGCACCGGCGAAAATCTCTACTACATGCGGGAGTTTTTGCCCTACTTCCAGCGGCACGCCGCCGACGTGTTCATGGTGGACGTGCCCTGGAACGGCTTTAGCCAGGCGAAGAAGATAGGCGATCTTGCGGAGGTATTCCAGCTAAACGTGGCCCCGCACAACTACTACAGCCACCTGTCAACCTTTATCAGCGCTGGGCTGTGCGCCGTGCTGCCCAACGTCCTTATCATGGAGATAGACATCGACGACGTGCCCTGGAAGGACGACCTTGTCACCAACAGGCCCGAGATCGTCGACGGTCACATGACGGTCCCCTCCGGCGTCGGGTGGGGCACCGACCTGAACGAGGAGGCTCTCAGGGAGCACGCCTGGGACGGAACACTGGCGTCCTGGTAGGAGCCAGGTGCTCGTCGTCGACAGGGGCGAGCAGAAGCTGAGAAGCAGTCTACGAAGCGGTTGGGGTCCAGGCGTGATTCGAACCCGCGACATGCTGCTTAGAAGGTATTTCCGCGATTGCGAACTAGATGGCGACGATTTACGTTTAGAGGTGTAGGGGAGGGCGTTGCGAACTAGATGATTTAGCCACACGTTTGAAACTCGTTGCTGCGTAGCTGAGGGGCGGGTCTGGCTACTCCCTCACAAGGCTGTTGTGAGGGAGGTGGGGATATATCTCCATGCCCCCCCGTTGTACCTAATCCCCCATGGGACTCCTAGCCGTTAGGTTCTAGCCCACCACCCTGCATGAGCCTAGCTCTGGTGGCATTATACGACTAGGGGTCGTATCCGAGTTTCCCTAGACTATAAGTACCTGATCCTACTTGATGGCAACTGTGTGATACCAGCCCGCGGCGATGGCGGACCAGTTGGTCGCACCGGTCAATTCCTGTGTGAGGGTGTCCTTGTTAACGTCGGTCCCGTTGCCGAGCTGTCCCCAGAAGTTGTAACCAGACGCCCAAAGAGTAGAAGTCGCAGATGGGGATTCTGCAAAGACGGTGTAGAAGGGGAGGTGGGTAGACACGGAGAGGATGAAGCCACCAAGGGCGGCCAGAGCCGCCACCAACAGCCCGCATCCCCGCAATAGTACAGCTTTGCGTTTCATGAACCCTGCCTTTGGGGGCAGTATAGCCTAAGGGGGAATGAAGAGGCGCCGAGGCTTAGGCGAGGCTGGTAGTAGCTAGGGCGGAGGTCTAGCAGGTGGATAGTGAGGATGCTATTAAGGCTTATAAGGCTGTTGTGAGGTAGGTGGGGGTGTTAGGGCGAACCACCATTGTCATCCGGTAGAGTCCGCATGAAGTTGATTAGAGCCTTTAGCTCTGAATCGTCGATGTTGTCGGAAACATTGTGCGTGGTCCCCGCCCGGAGCACTTGATGGAGCGTGGCTGCACTCCCGTCGTGGAAATAGGGCGCGGTCAACCATATGCCGCGTAACGACGGGGTGTCGAAGTTTGTACCACGCCCGTGGGAGTTCTTCACATTAGTCGGATCGCCCGTTCCCACGTCGTGTAGCTGTAGGTCCGTGTAGAGTGGTGGCGTGTGACACGTGTGGCAGCCCAGCGTCGCAAATAACGACCTCCCACGGTCTATGGTCTCTCTGTCACCTCCATAGGGCGAGGGTGGGATCTCAATCGATGCGAGATAGGTCGCAAGAGCGTCCAATTCCTCGGATAGCCCAGCGTGTGGCGGACCTAGAGAGTCGTGAGCCTTTCCTGCAACCAGTCCATTGCCAAACTGGATCTCCTTGATAGTGATCTCCACGTCCTGGAGTTCATTGAAGTCTCCTGACCAGTGGATGGGCAGCGTCTGGGCTACCCCGAACAGCGAGGGGGTGTTTCTTGGGCCGTCCGGGAAACCAAGCCAGGTGCGAGCATCCATCGTGCCATCGAAGTGACAGGTAGCACACGAGATCCAGTTATCGGTTGTCAGGGCAGGTTCCGCAGCTGAATTGAACAACTTCTTGCCGAGCAGCACCGGCGGCGTCAAGGGGATGTCCGTCATCGGGACGGTATCGGTGACAGTGAGCGTTTCGGCGTCAATAACAGAGAGCGTTCCATCAAGAACGTTATTGACAAAAATACGTGACCCGTCGGGAGTGATGGCAATACCGCGTGGGTTTGCGCCTACTGCTAGGTGCGCCAATTTCCTGTTGGTGTTGAGATCAATCACAGAGACGTCATCGCTACCTGCATTTGCAAGGTAGAGGGTCTTTCCGTCAGGGGAGAGTGCCACTGCGAATGGCATATTCACCGGCTCATCTGCCGTATCGAGAGTGATGCGCTCTCGAACCAACAACTGCAACTTAGCCAGGTCTAGTACGTTGACGACTGGAAAGACCGTGGTGTCGAAAAGCAGGGCGGTGTTCGTGATGTTTGAGCGCGTCTGTGGGAGGTAAGCTTTCGTTCCGTCAGGGGCGATGGCGATAAACTGAGACAGGTTGGTATCTGCCCCGGTCGATGCCGTTCCACGCACGGTGGATGTCTGAAGGTCAATAACGGTGAGGCGTCCAGTGAAGAAATGGGTGACCAACAGACGTTGCCCGTCCCGGCTTAGCGCTAGGCCTGATGGAAAGGCATCAACCGGTATACGAGTCAACAATTCCCCAGTAGTCAAGTCAATTATGCTTAGGGTTCCTAGCCCAAATTCAGTGACAAACGCGTGAATTCCATCAGTGACCACTCCGTAGGGCATGAAGCCGACAGGGTATTGCGTGAACTCCACAGCCTGGCTAAGGTCGACCTTGGATAGTGTTGCCGAACCGTGATTGGCAACCAGCGCCTTTTTCGAGTCGGGTGTCAGGGATAGGGTGCGGGGGTTGTCGCCGACAGGGATCTCAGCTAGGACTGCTAAGGTGATAGCGTCGACGAGGGTGATCGAATCGCTGTCCGGATTAACTGCTACTACAAGCCTGCCGTCCGGAGATACAGCCACAGCGGCGGCGGAGATCGGACGGCTGAGGAGTACGGCGGAAGTGGGACGTACCGTCGAGACTGCTGCCTCCGGTGAGATTATCGCGAGGGCTGCTGGTTCGGGGACAGGCGTAGAAGCTTCCAGCGCGGTAGCGCCCGACGTGGCTTGGCTGTGCGCGTCGGTTGGGGCCTGCGCGGCGCAGGCCGCGAGCAGGAGGGCGGGCAGCACTAGCGCAATTCGAGCCGCCTTTGAAGGTTTGTTGAGGTTGATTTTTCACCTTGTCGAGCAACGGTAATCGCCACACGATTCCACCCATCGACCGTGCACCTCAA
>CAUZHS010000052.1:0-4518 GCA_963579845.1 Dehalococcoidia bacterium
ACCGGTTCCTCCCCGATGAAGCGATGGCCACCGTCCCCGACATCGACCTAGACTTCCCTCGGAACATCCGGGAGGAGTTGATAAAGCGGGTCCATGCGAAGTGGGGCTGGGACCACGCTGCCCTTTCCGGCATGATTGTCACCTACCAGGCCAAGAGCGCCATCCGGGATCTGGGCAAGGTCCTCAGTCTTCCTTTTGATGAGGTGGATAACCTGGCCAAGCGCATCGAGCATGCAGGCGCCGGAGACATCCGCTCAGAGATGCTAGCCTTTCCTGACTTCCGACACCGAGTGGACGCCCCCGGATGGAGCGACCTCATCAACCTCTCTGCTCAGCTGGACGGCTTCCCCAAGTACCTGGCTCAGCACCCTGGAGGCATGATCATCTCCTCCACGCCGCTCATCGACCAGGTGCCCATCCAGCAGAGTGCCATTGATGGGCGCTACGTCTGCCATTGGGACAAAGACTCCATTGATGACGCCGGCTTCGTGAAGATCGACTTCCTCTCTTTGGGAGCGCTCTCCCAGATGCAGGAGGCAACTGCGCTCATCGAGCAGCGCACGGGTAAGCCGTGTGACCTTTCCCGCATCGACTTCGAGGACCCGCTGGTCTACGACATGCTGGGGAGGGCGGACACCATCGGCATCTTCCAGGTGGAATCGGCTGCTCAGATGCAGACCATTACCCGGATCAAACCCAGGAACCTCACCGATATGGCCCACGAGGTGGCCGCCGTCCGTCCAGGGGTGGGAGCCAACGACGGGGTGTCCCGGTATATCCGCCGGCGCTCAGGATTCGAGGGAGTGGCATTCGACCACATTCTGGAGAAGCGGGCCTTGGAACGGACCCTGGGGGTAATCCTCTTCCAGGACCAAATTAACCATGTGGCCATGGATGTGGGTGGCCTTTCCGCGGTCGAGGCCGACCAGATGCGCCGGGCCTTTACCAAGCGCAACAATGGCACGCTGATTAAGCACTACTGGCAGCAGTTCCTACAAGGAGCCACGGCAAAGGGGGTCAGTCCCGAGGTTGCCGAGCGCATCTTCCACAAGTTCAACGGGCACTATATGTTCCCCGAAAGCCATGCCTTCGCCTTCGGGGTGACGGCCTACCAGGCTTCGTGGCTCAAGTGCTACTATCCCCTGGAATTCTTCATAGGTCTCTTCAACGAGCAGCCCATGGGCTACTACAACCTGGAGACCCTAAAGGAGGACGCCAAGCGGCACAACGTCCAGGTCCTCCATCCGGATATCAACGGCAGCGCCGAGAAGTGTGTGATAGAGGACGAGGGCATCCGTCTGGGTTTGCTCCACGTGAAAGGGCTGGGACCATCAGGGGTTGATGCGGTCGTCCGGAAGAGAAACACCGACGGCCCCTATCGGTCCATCGCCGAATTCATGGAGCGGACGGGGCTAGAGCATCAGGCACTTGATAATCTGGCAGATGCGGGGGCATTTGACCAAGTGAAGGAGAACCGGCGGGACATCCGTTGGGAAGTAGGGCTTCGCTACCGGCCAGTGGGGACGCAAATGGCTTTCCGCCTACCTGTCTCTCAGGATATGACCGACCTACCAGAGCAGTCCGCCTGGAACCGCATGGAGCAGGAGTATCGGACTCTTGGCCTTTATCCGGAAGGTCACGTCATGGTTCACCTACGCTCTCAGCTTCCAGGGGTCAGGACGAGCCTGGACATGCCGGGCTTGGGAGATGGCACGGAGGTCTGGACGGCCGGACTAGTGGTCCGCCGTCAGCGTCCGTTGGGGAAAGCAGTCTTCATCACGTTAGAGGACGAGCATGGCCATATCCCGCTCATAGTCTTCCCAGGGGTTTATGAGCGATACCGGATGCTCTTCGGCCAGGCTTTCCTCTTGGTGAAGGGAGTCGTGTCTCGGCGGGAGGGCACCATGAATATCCAAGTGGCCCATGTCGATTCGATGCCGTCTCTGGACAGCGCGCCTCGAGGAAAGAGCTGGGGGTAGCCGAATACGATAACAAAGCACAGCTTGTGGATATTGCTGATTTCGTGTACATGGTCAAGATAGATGTATTAGAGCAACCTACCTGTATCTTAACGGAGCAGATCCGTGCTTGACCAAAACAATCCCAGGGTTACAATCATGCCAACTCTGTCATACATTCCCGTAGGGACGGTATGGCGAGATCACTTAAGAGGAGGAAACCACTATGGGAATGGAACTCACCGAGGAACCTGAAAGTCGAGGATTGACCGAGGAGGAGATCATCCACATTCCCGGGCTCATGAGCCGGTGGGTGCGGCTCGCCAGTGGCGCCAAGGCCCATTACGTTTCTAGCGGTGACACTGGTCCGGCCGTCGTGCTGCTACACGGGGGCATCGTCGGGTCGTCTGGGACCGCAGGGTGGCGATTCATGGCACCGTTTCTTGGGGCCAACGGGTTCCGAGTTTATTGCCCAGATATGCCAGGGTTCGGTTGGGCAGACACTCGTGAACAGCACCGGCCTGTCTTAGGGACCACGAGCCACGTCCAGTTCATCAACGACTTCGCTGATGCCTTGTGTTTGGACCAGTTCTTCCTCGGCGGTAACTCCATGGGGATGGCAAACACCGTTCAGTACACCATGACCCATCCGGAGCGCGTCATGGGAATGCTGTTGATTGCTGGTGGCATGGGGGACCTAGTGGACCCAAGCAAGGCAGTGGCGCGGAAGGATGGTAGGTGGACCACGAACCCGGACTACTCACGTAAACCGTTTGATGGGCTTGAACAGAGCATGAAGGAGTTGATGGAGGGGATCATCTACAAGCCTGGACAGGTTTGGCCTGAACTCGTCACCATGCGCAGCAATGCGGCGAACCGGCAGTATGACTCCTATCTGGCCTACCAGCTTGGCAATGAGCGTATGAATGGGGTTCGCACGTTTCAGCCCTCCATTCAGATGCCCGCCAATCTGCCATCCTTAAACGGGCCTGACAGTAATCTCCAACAGCTCCTCTCCACAATGAACCGCTTCGACAAAATCACCGTCCCCGGTGTCTATCTCTATGGGCTGCAGGATGTGCTGAGCCCGGTGGAAGGCGGGTTTGACCAGGAGGATGTGGGGTTCGAGAACATCCAGTTCTTTTACCCTGATGACTGTGGCCACCAGGGGCAGACCGACCAACCCGATATGTTTAACCAAGTGGCCGTAGAATTCTTCAGGGACGGCAAGGTAAGTTGGAAGACAGCCGAATGGGCGGGGGTGTCCAGGCGAAAGCCGATACACTCTGGGCTGGTGGAGGCGCCGAAAGGTGGGTTCCCACAGCCTGACCTCAAGTTCTACGAGCAGCTTACCCGAGAGGCGAAGTCTAAAGACTAAAGCCGATGCCAGGGTCGGCAGTCGCTAACGGCCCCGGTACAGAGATAAATGCGTGAGCTAATCCCGTGTTCATGGTGGAGATGGGGGAGAGTCGAACTCCCCGTCCAAGAGAGGCCAGAGGAGGACATGCTACAGGCTTATCCGGTGTTTGTTTAACGTTCCAGCCCTCCACCGGCAGAGAAACCAGAACGCTTTGCCGCCAGTCTTAGCCGGTCGTAGCGGCGTCGGAACCGGAGCACCCCGGCTATATATCGCCTGCGCTAACCGCCAGGGTGGGCTAGCATGGCGTGGTCACCTTATTTAGGCGGCCAGAGCAACTTGTTTGTTGCCAGTTAGTTTTTCGCCACCTGTTTTACGAGGGTATGGCGACCTCGGCCTGCAGTCCTTTCCAACCGTCCCCTGTCGAAACCACGCATCCCCAAGAACCACGCCATTATATCACGCATGGCGCCGAGGGAGAGGTTAGGGGATGGCTCGCGTAGAAAGTACGAGCAGGCACGTCAGGGGCTTTACCCTTCTGCGCCGGCGAGGTCGAAGCGATAGGATTCAATGACGGGATTAGCCAAGAGCTTTTGGCACATTTCGTCCACCTGCTGCTGTGCCACCTGCTCGTCCGCTGCGGCCAGGTGCAACAACAGGAACTTGCCTGAGCGGACGTCGTGGACACCTGCGAAGCCCATCGACTGAAGCGCACCCATGATGGCCAATCCCTGGGGGTCGTTCACCGTGGGCTTGAGCGTTACGTACACATCGGCTGTGAACTCCATGGTTATTGGGCCATCTGCGCGGCAAGTCCGCAATCGGCCCCGAAGTTCTCCGGTGCCCGGTTGATGTGGGCATCGATAAATGCCTGGATGTCCATCGTCTGTAGCCCGTCGAACTGCTGCACCCACTGCCAGGAGGTGAGCGCCACTGTGCCTTCGGGAATCCGATCATAGGGTTGTAGGACGAAACAACCGGGGAAGGTGATCTGGCGGCTGATCAGATCTTCGAGCTGAGTGATCAGGGCGGGGTCGGTGAGGTTGTGATGGATGTTGACGCCACCGTGCTCGAGGTTGTGGACGGTGGTCTCGTCGGCGAGTTGCGTGTTGTAGATGCCCCAGGGTGCCGGGATGTCGAAATGAGGCCCGGAGGTTGGCGGCACGTTGTTGTACGCGGGTCGGGTCGAGCCGAGGGGAATGT
>CAUZHS010000053.1:0-4425 GCA_963579845.1 Dehalococcoidia bacterium
AGGGAGGCGGGGTTCTCCAGTAGGCGTTTGATTTCGCCCAAGAACAGAGCGGCGTCCGCGCCGTTGCTCACCCGGTGATCGCAGGAGACCGTCGTATTCATCATCTGGCGAATGACGATCTGGCCGTCCCGCACCACCGGTGTCGGGGACACGGTCCCCACAGCGAGTACGGCGCTTTGGGGCGTGACGATGATGGCGGCGAACTGGTCCACGTGGTAGCTACCCAGGTTACTCAAGCTGAAGGTCCCCTGGGTATATTCGTCCTGGCGTAGCTTGCCGGCCCTGGCCCGCTGGCCGAGGTCCTTGCTATCTTTGGCGATCTGCACCAGCGACTTCCTTTCGCACTCCATTACGGCGGGTACGATCAGACCTTCCGGCAACGCAATGGCGATGCCCACATTCACGTGGGCATTCACCTGCAGGTGGTCACCCGCGAAGACGGAGTTGAAGGCCGGATACTTCACAAGCGTCATGGCGCAGGCCTTGACGGTGATGTCGTTGAGGCTCACCCGGGTTGTGCCCTCCAGAGCCTCATTGAGCTCTTTGCGGAACTCCAATGCCCGGGTCATATCGATACCCACCGTCACGTAGTAGTGGGGGATGGTCTGCTTGGCTACTTGCGTGACGCGGGCAATGGCCTGGCCCATGCGGCTCAGCTCTATACGGCCATCCTGGAGCGTCGTCGCTGTTGCGCTTGGTTTCGTTGCCGCAGCTTGGGGAGGGGTGCTTGGAAGAGCCGGCGTCTGTTGGGAGACCGCTATGACATCGTCCTTGGTGATCCGGCCGTCTGGGCCTGTGCCCACAATCGACTTCACGTCGATACCCAGTTTGTCGGCGAGACGGCGTGCAACGGGTGAGACCTTGAGCGGTGCGCCGGGTGCAGGTTCCGGTGGTGACCCATCGAACGCTGGGGTCTCGGTGGGTGGTGGCGTGGCGGGAGTATCTTGGGCAGGTGGAGCGCTGGCCGCGGTGGGTGTTTCAGGCAGCGGCTCATCCGCGGTGCCGATGTAGGCAATTACCTGTCCCACGGGCACCTTCAGGCCCTCGCGCACTACGATTTTGCGAAGTAGGCCCGAGCTTTCCGCCTCCATCTCGATGGTTGCCTTATCCGTCTCAATCTCCGCGATGACCTCGCTGCGTTTAACCGCATCGCCCTCACGCTTCACCCACCGTAGGACAACGCCCTCGGTCATGTCGTACCCCATCTGGGGCATTACCACTTCTTTCGCCACGGTAGGTACCTCCGCCGACTAGATGCCGATAACTTCTTTCAGGACTCTCACCACTTTGGCCGCGTCGGGAATGGCGGCTCGCTCCAAATTCTCGGCGTAAGGTTGGGGCACGTCCTCACCGCCAATCCTAGCCACCGGACTGTCGAGGTCGTCGAAACAGGTTTCTTGAATCTGGGAGGCCACCTCAGCGGCAAAGCCACCGGTGCGCCATGCCTCTTCAATAATAGCCACCCGGCTGGTCTTGCGCACAGATGCCACGATGGTTTCCATGTCCAGAGGACGCAACGTCCGCAGGTCGATTACTTCGGCTTCCACACCGCGTTCCGCAAGGATCTGGGCAGCGTCCAATGCCACATGCACCATGCGCGAATAGGCTACCAGGGTCACGTGGGAGCCACTGCGCTTGATGTCGGCCTTTCCAAACGGAATAGTGTAACGTTCCTGGGGCACCTCTCCCGAAAGGCGGTAGAGCAGCGCGTGCTCGGAGAAAAGTACGGGGTCGTCTTTGGTGAAGGCCTCGCGTAAGAGGCCGAGAGCGTCGTAGGGAGTCGAAGGCAGCACTACGTGGATGCCCGGCATGTGGGCGAACCAAGGTTCCAGGCTCTGGGAGTGGGTGGCCGCGAGTCCAGCGCCGCCGCCGGTCACCGTGCGTAGGAGCAAGGGCGCGTTCAGTTGACCGCCGGACATGTAGCGGAGTTTGGTGGCGTGGTTAAGTATTTGGTCCAGGGCCAACACCGAGAAGTTGATGGTCATCAGCTCGATCACTGGCCGGAGGCCGACCATGGCCGCACCCGCGCCCGCGCCGACGAACCCCGACTCCGAGATAGGTGCCTCCCAGATGCGCTTTGGGCCATAGGCTTCGAGGAAGCCCTTGGTCACTGCGTAGGCGCCACCGTAGGCACCGACGTCTTCACCCATGATGAACACACGCTCATCGGAGTCCAACGCCTCCCGGAGGCCCAGGGATATGGCTTCACGATAGTTCATCTCAGCCATGGAGTGTCCTTTCGACTGGTCCTGAGCACCTAGGCGCCCAGGATGTCCTCATACAAAGATTCCGCTTCGGGCATGGGGCTCTCCTCCGCGAAGTGGACGGCTGCGTCAACGGCACTCTCGATGGCGCTATCCACGGCATCCAGTTCAGCTTCGGTGACGGCGTAGTCCGACAGGAGAAGGCTGCGGAAATTAGGGATGGGGTCTTTCGTCTTCCAGTATTCCTCCTCGTCCTTGTTCCGGTACTCGGAGGGGTCGGCCATGGAGTGGCCGCGGAACCGGTAGGCCAGCGCCTCAATAAAGTAGGGGCCTTGACCGCTCCTGACGTGCTCTACCACCTCCAGCATGGCTTCACGCACTGCCAGGACGTCCATCCCGTCCACCTGTCTGGAGGGAATACCGTAGGGCTCGGCAATTCGGTAGATATCCTTCACCGCCAGGACCTCGGAGACGGGTGCTCCCATGCCGTAGAGGTTATTTTCGCAGAAGAAGATGATGGGCAGCTTCCAGAGGGCTGCCATATTCATGCATTCATGGAACTCTCCTTCGGTGAGGGAGCCGTCCCCGAGGAAGCAGAGGGTGAGGGCATCGGTGCCTTTGTACTTTTCGCCAAAGGCCGCTCCCGTTGCGAGGGGGACCTGCCCCGCGACAATGGCGTAACCGCCCATAAAGTTGATGCTGGCGTCCATCAGGTGCATGGAGCCACCCTTGCCCTTGCTGGTGCCGGTGGCCTTGCCGAAGAGCTCAGCCATAACGCGGTTGGGGTCCATGCCCCGGGCCAGGGCGTGACCGTGGTCTCGGTAGTGGGTGTAGATGTAGTCCTGAGGGGCAAGGGTGGAGATGGCCCCGGCGGCGATGGCCTCCTCGCCGATGTACAGGTGGAGGAACCCCCGGATATTTCCGCGCATGTACTGGTGTCCGCAGGTCTCTTCAAAAACGCGAATCATCTTCATCTGGCGGTAGAGATCCACCAGGGTTGTCTTTGTCAATTGGGGAGCTAGTTTCATTCCGTTTCCTCCGTCGCTTACGTCCGCAGCCTGGAAGGTCCGACGTGGGGCCTTTAGATGTGGATGGCCGCGCCATCCACGGCAAGCGCCGCTTCCTTGATGACTTCCGAGATTGTTGGGTGGGCGTTTACTACGGCACCCACCTCTAGGTGTGTGCCTTCCATCAGCCGGGCGAGGCTCAGCTCTCCCAGGAGCTCCGTCACCTCGTGGCCGATGAGATGCCCACCAAGAATCTCACTCGTATCGGCGGCGACAATGACTTTGGCGAGTCCTTCGGACTCGTCCAGTGCCAACGCCTTGCCGTTGGCCAGGAAGGGAAACTTGCCCACCTTGTAAGCAATCCCCTGCCGCTGTGCCTCCTGTTCAGTCAGTCCAAAGCTGGCCACCTGTGGGTTGCAGTAGGTAGCCCTGGGCATGTTTTGGTAGTCCAAGGGGAAGCTTTCGTGTCCTGCGAGGCGTTCTGCGAGATGCACCCCCTGGGCCTGGGCGACGTGGGCCAGGGGCATGAGACCCGTGACATCACCAATGGCGTAGATGGTTTCGGTGCTGGAACGCAGCGCACTATCTACTTTGATAAACCCGCCCTCCAATGCTACTCCGGCCTGCTCCAGGCCCATCCCTTCGGTATTGGCCGTAATGCCCACCGCCATCAGCACTCTGTCCGCGGGAAATGCTTGCTTTCCCTCCGGCGTGTCCACCTCCACCACCGCGCGGTTCCCGCCGCGCTCCAGTCCAAGGACTTTAGAGCTCGAGAGGATGGTGATGCCCTGCTTTTGGAGGGAACGCATGAGCAGCTTGGTGATTTCCTGGTCCTCCTGGGGAAGGACGGTCGCTTCCATTTCCACCAGCGTCACCTTAGCGCCGTAGGTGTTATACAGGTAAGCGAATTCGATGCCGATGGCGCCGCCACCAACGATCACCACTTCCTCCGGCTCCTGGGTTTGGACGATGGCTTCCCGGTAGGTGACCACCAACTCTCCGTCGATGTCGAAGCCAGGCAGCGTGCGAGGGCGAGCCCCTGTAGCGATAATGATGTTTTGAGCTTCGATTCTTTGCTCATCCACCGCGATAGTGTGCGCGTCTGCCAGCGAACCCGCGCCTTGAATGTGCTCGACGCTGTGCTTTTTGAAGAGGCTGGCAACACCCCGAGTCAGCTGGTCTACCACCCTGCGGCTCCTGGCCACGGCGTGGGA
>CAUZHS010000054.1:0-4355 GCA_963579845.1 Dehalococcoidia bacterium
CGCTCTTGGCTATCCGGGAACTCCATCAGCGTTACGGCCACATTCAGGAAATCATCGTCCAAAATTTCCGGGCCAAGGAGAGCACGAAGATGCGCGAGTCCGGAGAGCCATCTACCGTGGACATGCTGCGGACATTGGCGGTGGCCCGCCTACTCCTGGGAGCGAAAATGAACATCCAGGCGCCACCAAATCTGAACGCTGACGGCTTTCAGTCCTATCTCCTGGCCGGCATCAATGATTGGGGCGGCGTCTCTCCCCTGACCCAGGACTTCATCAATCCCGAAGCCTCCTGGCCGCAGATCCAAACGCTGAGCGAGCTCACGGCCGAGGTCGGCTTCACGCTTCGGGAGCGCCTTGCCCTCTATCCCGAATATGTGGTCTCACCCCACTGGCATCTTGCGCCCGCCGTTACCACCCGTGTATCGGAAATGGCTGGCGACGATGGATTGGTCAAAAGGGAATTAGAACAATGGTAAAACACGAGTCCCTGCCCCATCTGGAAAAGAGCCTAGAGTCGCTGCTCAACGCTGTGGAGCCGGATATCGCCCGTACCTTGGATAAAGCACTCTCAGGCGGTGAGGTAAGCGTCGACGAGGGTGCGCGGCTCTTCGAGGCCGACGGAGCGGCGCTCATGGCGCTCATGGCCACCGCCGACGACCTCCGCCAACGCGTTAACGGCAACGTGGTGACCTATGTGGTCAACCGCAACATCAACTTCACCAACGTTTGCATCAAGCGCTGCGGCTTCTGCGCCTTCAGCCGCGACCACCGAGAGGAGGAGGGCTACTTCCTGCCGCTGAACGAGATCGTCCGACGTGCCCGAGAGGCGTGGGAGCTGGGTGCCACCGAAGTGTGTGTCCAAGCCGGGATGCCCCCCAAGATGGACGGCAATCTCTACGCCGACCTCGCCCGAGCTCTTAAGGAGGAGCTACCGGAGATGCACATCCACGGCTTCTCACCAGAGGAGGTCCTCTACGGCTCCGTCCGCTCCCGGAACTCAATCGAAGACTACCTTCGCAGCCTGAAAGAGGCCGGCGTCGGCAGCCTGCCCGGCACCTCAGCGGAGATTCTCGACCAGGACATCCGTGATCGCATCTCCAAGGGCCGTATCACCGTCGACCAGTGGCGCGAGGTCATCACCACCGCGCACCGGCTGGGCATCCCCACCACCTCCACCATCATGTTCGGCCACGTAGAGACGGCGCTTGACCGGGCACGACACCTGGAGTTTCTCCGCGAGGTTCAGAAGGAGACCGGCGGTATCACCGAGTTCGTCCCCCTCTCCTTCGTTCATACCGAGGCCCCCATGTTCTTCCGCAAAAGCGTGGCCGGCGTTCACCCTGGCGCCACTGGGGCCGAGGTCATCCGCATGCACGCCATCGCCCGCATCATGCTCCACGGCCACATCCACAACATCCAATGCTCGTGGGTCAAGGAGGGCCCCAAGCTCGCCCAGGTACTGCTGGCATCTGGTTGCAACGACGTGGGCGGCACCCTCATCAACGAGAGCATCTCCACCTCGGCTGGCGCCAGCTACGGCCAGCTTGTGCCGCCCTCGGAGCTGCGACGGTGGGTGCGCGATCTGGGCCGGGTCCCCGCCGAGCGCAACACGCTCTACGGCATCCGACGGGTCTTCGAAGAGGAACCGGCTGAGCCCGAGCCCCTCGATCTAGCCGCCGAGCACCCCGAGCGCTTCGGCTCTTATCGCCAACTCGTCCAGCTAGAGGCCTACCGCTACGAGGGCGAGCGAGCGCCCAAGCTCACCGGGCCGACCATGCCCGAGGTATTGGCCCAGGCGCTTGATGGCTAACCCCGTCCTGGCCCTGACCGGCGGCGTGGGCGGCGCCAAGATGGCCCTGGGCCTCAGTCGCATCCTCCCATCAGACCAACTCACTATCGTGGTCAACACGGGCGACGACGAAACCTTCCACGGCCTGCACGTGAGCCCCGACCTGGACACGGTGATGTACACCCTGGCAGGGCTTGCCAACCCAGAGACCGGCTGGGGCCTGGAGGGCGAGACCTTCCGGACGCTGCAGGCCCTGGCGCGCTACAATGCTCCCGATACATGGTTTCGTCTCGGCGACGCCGATCTGGCCACGCATATTCGCCGCTCCGACCTGCTTCGGCAAGGCTGGACCCTGAGCCGAGTCACGACGGAACTGTGCCAGCGTCTGGGCGTTCGGCATTCCATCGTGCCCATGAGCAACGATGCAGTGCGAACCGTGGTACTCACCGCCGAGAGGGAACTGGCATTCCAGGACTACTTCGTGCGCCAACGCTGCGCGCCGCGCATCAACGACGTGCGCTTCAACGGCGCCGAGTCCGCAACCGTAGCACCCGCCTTCGCCACCGCCCTTGATACGGCACAGGCCATCCTCTTCTGTCCCTCCAACCCCCTGGTGAGCATCGGCCCCATCCTGGCCGTGCCCGGCGTGCGCTCGGCCATCGCATCGTTTCAAGGCCAGCGCATCGCCATCAGCCCCATCATAGGAGGCCAGGCAGTGAAGGGCCCCGCCGCAAAAATGATGGCCGATCTTGGCGAAGAGGTCTCCTGTGTGGGCGTTGCCCGGAGACTCCGCGGCCTTTCCGACGTCATGGTCATCGACGAGGTGGACCGCGAGCAGACTTCGGCTATCGAAGCCCTAGGCATGCGGACTTTCGTGACCAACACCGTCATGCGCACCGACGAAGACAAAGTGGCCCTTGCGAAGGAAGTCCTTGCACTTGCGGAGATATCCCGTGGCCAGGCTTGAAGTTATCGTTCCCATGAAGCCCTTGGCGTCGGCCAAATCGCGCCTTTCGCCTCAGGTGCCCAGCGCCCGACGGGAGGCGGCGGCACTCTTGATGCTCCACCGTGTACTGAATGCGGCCACAACTGCCGTCCAACCCCAGGCCTGCGTTGTGGTCGGCGGCGATGCCACAGTGCAGCAGATAGCCTCCCATCACGGCTGCCATTGGGTGGAGGAGCAAGGCCACGACCTCAATTCGTCGCTCCTGTTCGCCATGCAAACAGGATTCGAGAACGGGGCGCTGGCAACCCTCTTCCTGCCCGCAGACCTCCCCCAGTCCACGCCAGACGATGTGAGCGCGGTGGTTGCCGCCAGCAACGGTATGCGCCTTCCGGTAGGCGTCCGCGCGGCGGCGGACGGCGGCACCAACGCCCTACTGGTCCCTACCCAATTCCGACTGGAACCGCAGCTAGGTGAAAACAGTTTCAATCGTCACGCTGATGCAGCCCGCGCGCTGGGTACGACCCTGGCCGAGGCAGACGCGCCGGGACTGGCTTTCGATGTGGATACCCCTGAGGACCTAGTGGCCGCCGAGCACCTCGTCGACGGTTTCACCGATAACCTCGACCAGCTGGCGGACTGGGTCCGCATCCATCTGTCCGACTACGCAGCATCTGGAGGCGATAGCAGTGGTTAAGATAGGCGTCCTTCTGGCGACCCGCGGGTTGGTGATGCGCGCCATGCGCGAAAGCAGACCCGCCGACGCCTCGCTGGTGCCGACGTTTGCCGAGCGCGCGGAGGCCGCTGGCCTCGATTCGATATGGGTGGGCGACAGCCTGCTCTCCAAGCCGCGTTTGGAACCCGTGGCCACCCTCGCGGCCATCGCTGGGCGCACCTCACGCATCCGCATCGGCACCGCAGTCCTGCTCCCCGCGTTACGTCATCCGCTAACCCTAGCCCACAGCCTGGCCACGGTCGATATCCTCTCCCAAGGCCGGCTGGTCATCGGCGCAGGAGTTGGCGGCGGCTTCACCCCAGCGCAACAGCAAGACTGGACTGCCACCGGAGTCTCGCCCCAAGCCCGCGCCGGACGGCTCACGGAGATGGTGCAGGTGATGAAGCGCCTCTGGAGCGAAGACCATGTGAGCTTTTTCGGCAAGCACTTCACCCTGGAGGACGTAACGCTAGACCCAAAGCCTATCCAACCGGGAGGGCCACCCATCCTCTTAGCGACGCACCTGGCCACGGGCTCGGAGGCCCAGTACCGGCGGGCAGCCCGTCACGCTAGCGGGATTATGGGCATCTCCGATTCACCGAACGACTACGTCCAGGTCTTACGCAGAGTAGGAGAACTGGCGACAGCTGAAGGGCGTGACTGGGAAGACATGGAACGGGCCTTTTACATGACGGTAAACATCAACTCCAACGCCGAGGCTGGAGCGGCTGAAGCCGACGATTTCCTGATGGCCTACTACGGAGTCCGTCACTGGACGGGACGCTGGGGGCCCTGGGGCGACACCCAGGCAGTGGCCGAGGCAATGGCGGCCTACGCTGAGGCGGGTGCGCGAGAGCTGGTGGTGCGCTTCGCATCGTGGGACCAGGCGAGCCAGCTGGAGCAATTCG
>CAUZHS010000055.1:0-4299 GCA_963579845.1 Dehalococcoidia bacterium
GGAGAGGCCCGTGAGATAGCCCACTAGCATAGCGACGGAAGATCCCCTTCCCCGGCCCGGTGGGGTTTCCTCGATGGGAATCTCCCGGTCCACTAGGCCCAGGTCCACCTGCACCTCCCGGGCGATCTGGATGATCTCATGATAGATGAGCAAAAAGCCCGCCAGGTTGTGCTTATCGATGAGCCGAAGCTCCTGCTGCAGGCGGTCATCAACGCGCTGGTCAATAGCCCCGTATCGACGCACTGCTGCCTTCCGGCAGAGGTCCTCCAGGTAGGTGAACGGGGTGAAACCCTCCGGCACAGGGTAGTCGGGGAACCGGTAAGTGAGGTCCTTGGTTAGGTCGAAAGTACACCGCTCGGCAATCACGAGGGTGTTGGAGATGGCGCTGGGCAGATCCTGAAATAGGCGAGCCATCTCCGAAGGCGACTTTAGATAAAACTCGGAGTTGGCTCGCCTCTCCCGGTGGGTCTCTTCCAGATTCCTGTTATGCCGCATGGCTACTAGACAGTCTTGGAGCCGGTGGCGCTGCTGGAGGTGGTAGTGGACGTTGTTGGTTGCCACTAGAGAGATGTCCATCTCCTGCCCTAACTCTGCCAAGCGCCGGATGCGCAGGGTGTCGCCGTGCACGAGGTTTTGTTGGAGCTCAAGAAAACAGTTGTCCTTGCCGAACCAGTCCTTATATTGCCTAGCCAGGGCTTTAGCCTCATCCAGACGTCCAGCCATGAGCGCCTGTGGGATGGGGCCTTGGGCGCATCCCGTCAGGACGATGAGCCCCTGGGTATGATCAAGAAGGAGCGCCGGATCCAACTCTGGATGACGCCGATCTCCGAAAACATGCGCGAAGGACAGGAGCCGGGAGAGGTTGGAATAGCCCTGGGGCGTTCGGGCCAAGAGAGTCAGGTGGCCCCCGCCCTTTAGCGTGACCTCGGCCCCTGTGATGCTCTGGAAACCAAGGGCATGTGAGACCTGAGCGAAGGCCATGGCTCCGCACAGGTTGTCGTGCTCGGTGAGGGCCAAGGCTCGATAGCCCAACTCCTGGGCACGGATGGCGAGCTCATCCACTGAGGAGGCCCCCTCCTGGAATGAGTAGTTGCTGTGAGCGTGAAGCTCGGCGTACTCAGCCATAGCGTTGCTGGTACCACTCCCCTGTGATGGTGTCCTGGAACACTGTCAGACGCCGTCCGTCGGCCAGCAGTACCTCGAAGTAGGCTCTCGAGACCGGCTGTCCACGCCACCATTCGTCCGCCAAACTCCAGCGGTCCTCGACGGAGGTAACATCCAGCCACCGGTTATGGACACTGAGGGCTCTCGGCTCTCCATCCTCACCGAACTTAACTGGGATGCCACGGGGCGCGTTTAGGGGACGTAGGGCACTAGAGCCTGCCTTCGTTCGGGTAGTCTTGACCATGGCTCCACCTCCCGTATCGCGTAGATGGGTGGCTCGATTCCCAAACGAGCCTTGAGTTGACGGAGGGCCTCTTTCAGGTTCTCTCTGCGCCGCACGTCCAGGAACAGATTCTCCTGTCTCCCCGCTTCACCGGTGAGGCCTGAGAGGATCAATTGGAGGTCTTCTAGCGGTCCCGATGGTGGATGTCCTTCCAGAGTGTGCTTCACCAGCGTGATGGCCCGGTTCTTGTCTCCAATGGGCTCTCTAAACACCATCTCCTTCCGCCATGTTGGAGCACGGAACACCGAACCCTCGAAGGTGCAAATTCGAGCGAACCGGCCTCGCATGCCTGGCTGGTTGAAGGCCCGGGCCAGCAGGTTATCGGCAGCGGTAACGATAGCCTCCAACGAAGCGATGGGAACCTGAAAACTCAACGATTCCTCGATGGTCTCTTCTAATCTGCGGGGAAAGAAGGGCCGGATATCACGTCCCTGGGTTAGGTCCCAGAGCATCTTGCCCGTGGGGCCGAACTGGGCCTGGAGGGGACCGCTACCCAATGCGGCTACTTGGCCCAGGACCTCCAGTCCGAAGGACAGCAGCCGTTCCTTCATCTTCCACTCGACAGGTAGGAGGTTGATGGAGAGAGGCGCAAGGAAGTCCCGGACCTTCTCGGGCACGCGTAGTGCGCTGCCAGGTTCAGCCATTGCTGCGGCCACCGAAGCTGGGAACTTCCCGGCACCCACCCCCACTTTCGGCGTGAGGTAGGCAGGCACCGCACCAAGCACAGCCTTAACGGCACTCGCTTCACCCCAATGCATGGCCTCGACGTTGTCCAATCGCACATACGCCTGGCCCAACCCCGCTTCGTCAACATCGAAGCTCCCCTGCTCCAGTGAGTCCAGTACCTGGTCGAAGACCTGCCGGTATCGGGGTAGGTCGGCCTCCAACAAAACGGCATCTCGGGAGAAGCTGAGCGCTCGGGCCAGAGGCATACCAGGGACAACGCCCTTTATTGCAGCTGATGCATCCAGCACGGTCCTCTGGGAACCGGAGGAGTGCGACAGGATGATAGAACGGCCGTGAAGCCGGGGATGCCGGTGTAGTTCCACCTGCACGGGCAGGTGGTCGATGATAAGACAGGCTAACTTCACAGGACACCCTCGCGCCTTAGGGTGCCGTAAAGGTTATGGACTCTGCCTATGTTTGCTCAAGGGGCGGATGTCAGTAGAATCACCTCCATGTGTGGACGATTCACTTTAGCCATCGACCTAGAAAACCTCCTGGGGCAGTTCCTCTTCCCCGTGGAGGACCTGGGCTATACGTCCCGCTATAACATCGCCCCCACCCAGCAGGTGCTCACCTACGGTGCCCAAGGGCCAAACACTGCTGAGTACATGCGCTGGGGCCTCATCCCCATGTGGAAAAAACCGGAGCAGAAGCTGCCCTTGATGATTAACGCTCGGGGCGACAAGCTGGCAAGCAGCGGCGTATTCAAGCGTCCTTTGCAGCGCCAGCGATGCCTGGTCCTGGCCGACAGCTTCTACGAATGGCAGGGCAAAGAGAAGACCCCGATGCGGATCGGCCTGAAGGGCTGGGAACCCTTCGGGCTCGCGGGACTTTGGGATTCATGGCACGACCCCGAAAAAGGTGAAGCCCACTCCTGCACCATCATCACCTGCCCGCCCAACGAACTCATGCAACCCATCCATGACCGCATGCCGGTCATCGTGCCACCAGAGTTACAGGCTCTGTGGCTGGATAGGGGAGTGAACGACCTGGAAGCGTTGATGCCCCTGCTCAGGCCCTATCCATCAGACGAGATGGAAGCCTACGAAGTTTCTAGGCTGGTGAACTCAGTTAAGAACGAATCGGCCGCACTGTTGTCTCCAGCCGAATAATTTTCAAAACCAGGCTGCGGTGGTTGTCCGATCAATCAAAACCATTGCCTTTTGGCACGCCTGAATTTGGAGCATTTGCAGGCGTGAGCAACCCCCTACCCTTTCGGAGCGAGTGCGAAGTACGCCTCTCAAGTTCATCGGCTAATCCAGTATCGCGATAAGCCATGACGACATTCAAAAGTCTTCAAAATTGCTGTAGCTCCGGACCAGATCGTCCGTTGGAACCCCTAGCTGAGTTGACGGAACCTTCTCGCAAAGAGCAGCGCAGTGGCCGCCATACTGAAGCCCAAGAGTCCGCCGATAAGCCCGGTAGTTTGGGGACCCATGAACTGGGCCATGGCCCCCGCCATGAATGCGCCTAAGGGACTGAGGCCCTGGATCGAAAGTTGATTCAGCGAGAGTACTCGGCCCATGACCTCTCGCGGTGTATGGCTCTGGATCAGCGTCTGGCTCATGCTGCTATACAGCGAGGCGGCCACACCATACGTCATGAAAAACACCAGACCCAGCACAAACACAGGCGCTACCGAATAGAGCGCAAAAGAACTGCCGCCGCCCATCATGGCCAGGGCGAAGAATCCGCCCTTGTTGCGGAGTCCGCCCAGTCTGGTCAAATAGAAACCCGTGATCATGCCTGTAGCCGCTTGAACACCGAAGGCCAGTCCCAGCGCTCCAGAACTGAGCTCCCACACATCCGCCACCAGCAGCGGGACGATTACCATGAGGGGGCCGGAGATGAATATGCCTGTCGCCATGTACAGCACCATGAGCACCAACAGCGGCTTGTGACCCCAAAGAAACAGGATGCCGCCCCCCAGCGTCTCCAAGATTCCGGGCCTCTGTGCTGCGGCGGAAGCCCTGCCTCCTTGGCCAGAGCCTTGAACGCTCTCCGGTGGCGCATCGTCCTCCGCAAAGTGGGGAATACGCATGCTCGCTAGGGCAATGATGCCCACCAGGAGCAGGGCAGCAATGAAGAAGAGTGCGGCATTGACCCCGATGACGGCCATGAGGAGC
>CAUZHS010000056.1:0-3770 GCA_963579845.1 Dehalococcoidia bacterium
CGGGCCGATGGGTCTCCGATGCTATTGAAAATAATGACTCATGCCTTCATCAAGATGGCACGCAATACTGGCCAGGGTGGAGTGAGATTACACGATCAGAGAGTGACGTACCATTCGGCTATCGCCCGTCCGATATCAGAGGGAGAGTCTTCTTGTAGGAAGTGGATCCCTTTGACTGACACTTCTTCCTGGTTGGGCCACGAACGGCAGAACTCCCGCTGAGGTCCTGTAAGTATCGCTCCCGGCTCGGCGTTGATGAACAGTTTAGGCACATCGCTTCCAGCCAGCCATTCCCCATATTCAGACACAAGTTGTACCACATCGGCGGGCTCTCCATCGATGGGGATCTCCCTTGGCCAGGTCAAGGTGGGTCGCCGTAACTCTCCGGGTTGGAGATAAGGACGGCGGTAGACCTCCATCTCGGTTTCGGTCAGGCTTCGGACAACACTACCCGGAAGCACTCGCTCCACAAAAATGTTTTTTTCCAGCACCATATCTTCGCCTGCGGGGGAGCGGAACCCTTGGAACACCCGGCGAGCTGCCTCGGGCCAATCCTCCCAGGCCACGGGTCGTACGATCGCTTCCATGTAAACCAGGCCCTTTACCCGATTCGGATGGCGCTTTGCCCAATGAAACCCCAGGGCCGAACCCCAGTCGTGCAGCACCAAGGTCACGTCGCTTGTCAAACCCATTTTCTCAAACCACTGGTCTAGGAACAGGCTGTGGTCGACGAAACGATAGGACTTGTTGGGCGCACTTCCAGATTCACCCATGCCAATCAGGTCGGGTGCCAAACAACGGCCCATAGGCTCTACGTGAGGTATGATGTTCCGCCACAGATATGACGATGTCGGATTCCCATGGAGGAACACAATCGGGTGGCCTATACCGGTATCTACGTAGGCCATCTCGGCCCCCCCGACTGGGACACGCTGCCGAGGATAGGGGTCTAAGGCGGATATGGATTCTTGGGTCAAAATTTCTGCGCTCCTTTGCAATCTCGGATTCCTAAACTCCTAAACCTTTGCCTAAAATGCAGACTGCGCGCTGTCGGGAGTGTTGAGCAAAAGCCAGCGAGATCGACCTTATCACTCCCAAACCCAGTCGACTCAGAGGAGGCAATATGGCTGAAATCACCAATACTGCGAATATTGCCTAGAACAGAATTACCAGGGAAAGATATATCCAGGACTGTGAAAAGGTAAACCCTGGCCAGAACCATATGAGTCTGATCGTGGACAAGGGGCCTGCTTTTTCTGCTAAACGCCAGCCTTCTAAGACCAGAATTACAGCGGCAAAAGATGTCACTGCCTGACCCAATATACATCCGGCTAGAAATCCCTTATCTGTCTCAGGACGCATACTATATCGCCCAAACGCATATTTTGTGATAAGGACCGTCGACTCAATGTGTCTTGGGTTAACTCTGTCCAAGTGATGTGACATTGACGACCACGGTCAAAACGACCGCTTACTTGTCGCTCTGAACAGGGTGGAGATGAAGTTGAAGTCATCACCTTTCAGCAAGATTTTTGAAAGTCAGCAAAGCAGCGATCTCTTTGAAACGCGAGGTCCAGTATTCTCACGATATATAGTGACATCCGAAAATTGGAGGAATCTGGGCTTAAGCTAGTTAGTAGCCCATTCGGCCTTCTCGGGCCAACCAGGCGAACTGCTGCTGTCTTCTGCCCGCGCCGGGGTCCATCAGCACATTGACGACGGACGCCTTTCCGGAGTTGAAGGCCCTCTCCAGTGCCGGGCGAATCTCCTCCGGTCGCTCCACCAGTTCTCCATGGCCGCCGAAGGCTTCCATCATCATGTCGAAGCGGACCCCTGGCTGGAAGTCGTTCGGGTTTTCGACGCCCTCAATGTAGGTCCGGACCCACTTGTCGATGTTGGCGTTCTGGAATATGACCCAGACGATAGGCAGGTTGAAGCGCGCCGCCGTCTCGATGTCCATGCCGTTAAAGCCAAAGGCCCAGTCGCCCTGCAAGCAGATGACGGGCTTGTCGGGGTTGTTCACCTTGGCCGCTATGGCGAAGGGCACTCCCGTCCCCACGCAGCCCGCAACGCCGGCGTCGATTCGGTGTCTGGGATACCAGATGTCGATGACCTGCCGGCTGATGTCCATGGTGCTCGCGCCGTCCGCCACGACGATTGCCTCCTTGGGCAGAACGTCGCGAATCTCCTTGAGGATGCGGTAGTAGCCAATGGGGGAGGCATCCGAGTTGAGCATCGGCTCGATGGTAGCGGCGTTCTGCGCTACCTTCTCTTTAAGTCCGCCAAGCCACGGAGTCTCGCCGAAAACCACGGGCCTCTCGTCCAGGGCATGGTTCAACTGCCCCATCACCATCTTGGCGTCGCCCACCAGAGCGGCATCCGCGGGGTGGTTGGTGCCCATCTCCTCGGCATGGATGTCCAACTGAATGAGCTTGTAATTCTCGTTGAACCTGGGCGGCGCACCGAAGTGGAATATCCAATTGAGCCTGGCGCCCACCATCAGGATTGTGTCCGCCCCCTGTAGCGCCTGCGTCCGTGCCGCCGAGACGTTCATGGGATGGTCTGGGGGCAGCATGCCGGAGCCCATGGGCGACGTCAGGAAGGGAATCTGGGTCTTGTTTACGAACTGCAGAAGCTCCTCTTCGGCCCAGGACCACGCCGCCCCCTTGCCGACTATGAGCAGCGGGTTCTTAGCCTCGGCCAGGATCTCCAGGGCCTTTTTGATTTCCCCCGGGTCTGCCATGGGCCTGGGTGGCTCTGCGACCGGCTCCGGCCAAACGACCTCTGACTCGTCCACGGTGCCGGTTATCATCTCGGCAGGCAGGTCCAGGTACGCCGCGCCGGGCCTACCTGACATGGCGTTCTTGATGCCCAGATTGATCAGCGCCGGGATGCGTGCGGGGCTCTCGGCCATGCCTGTCCACTTGGCCAGTGGCGCCGTGGACTCGATCTGGTTTAGCTCTTGGAAGTCGCCCATGCCGCGCCGCCTCAGCTCTGCAGAGCCGCCGATTACCAGCAGCGGCCAGCAGTTGACGGTGGCGTTGGCGATTCCGGTGAGGGTGTTGGTCTGCCCTACGCCGGACGCGGCAATGGCCACGCCAATCTTGCGGGTGAGGAAGGACTGGGCCTGCGCAGCCATAGCCAAGGACTGCTCGTGGCGCATGGAGATCATGCGGAAGCCCGCTTGGGCACAGCCGTTGACGATGTCGCCCACCGGGTCGCCAGGCAGCACGTAGACCGTTTCTACTCCCTCTCGTTTCAGCGCTTCGACTGTTAGCTGTGCACCGCTAATCTCTGCCATGATTTCCTCCTGTTTTTTTGAAAGGGTTCAAGCGACTCCGGTCAAGCAAATTCACTGGTTCGGGACGGCATAGGTATCAGCCAGTCTGTACGAGGGAAACTTACCACCGGCGTGTATTGTAGTCAATCGCAGCCAACATGTGGACGGCTGGCGGTCTGCGGCATGCGGCGGCTTCGTTTTGGCTTGCCGAGGGTCTGTCCCTCCGGGAGGTTCAAGAACTCCCGGGCCATAGCACATTCGTGCTGACAGCGAACCTCTATACTCACCTGATGCCAGCGACCCACCACGAGGCAGCCGCAAAGATGGACGCCCTTTTAGGCACCACGTAGTTTCCAGTTGGGGTAAATATTGGGGTATTTGGGCCTTCGGGGAAACTTAAGGGCTTTATCTTCTGACAGGCAATGCCTAATTAGACTGGTGCCCAGGGAGGGATTCGAACCCACACTACCTTGCGGTAAGCGGATTTTAA
>CAUZHS010000057.1:0-3459 GCA_963579845.1 Dehalococcoidia bacterium
GGGGCTGCTTACGCAGCCCCGCTTCCTCTTTGTCTTGCGTCTTTTGAAGCCGGCTAGTCGATGGCGAAGACAGCTTGGACCCGCGCAGTGACTTCGATTTCGCCGCCAAGGATGGGTGTGGTCGGCGCGAATGCGCCGTTGGTGGATTCGAGGCGTGTGACCGAAGGCCCTTGAGCCGGGAAGCTGGGCGTGCTGCTCTCGGTGATGAGCATCAGTTTGCCTCGGCTTATACCGGCCTCGCGAGCGAATTGCTCGGCTTTGGCCACGGCGTCGCGCACTGCTAAGGCGCGGGCCTCTTCCTCCATCTCAACGCCGTCATCCAGGGTGAGCTGGATGCTGTTGACGCGGGTCACGTCTCCGCCGGACTCGACCGCGCCGTGGATGATGATGCCAACCTTGTCTAGGTCGCGGACCTTCACGGTCAGGGTGTTGCTCACGGTGTAGCCGGTGAGCCTGCGCACCGAGTGCCTGAGGCCCTCCTTGATGACCTCCTGGAAGGTGTACTCAGAGCGAATGTTGAAAAAGGCGGTCTGGATGTCCTGCTCCTCGACGTCGTTGGCCTCAAGCGTGTCGAGAATGCTGGTAATGGCGGTGGCCGCTGTGGCGTTCGCCGCCATTACGGACTTGGAGAAGACCTCGACGCCTAGGCTGATGATGGCCAAATCGGGTTTGGCGGTCACCTGACCGAAGCCACTCACATGGATACCGGTGTCAGCGGTTATGTTGATGCTTGACAGGGTGTTTGCACCGGAGGCGATTTCCTGAAGCTGTGCGGTAGTGAGACCAAGCGACGGAACGGGTGAATCGTCGTCACCGTTGGAGCACGCAACGGCCACCAGGATGACGGCCATCATCGCCGCGGCGATCAGAAGGGGCTTGCGAAATAAGGTCTTCATCGTGATTCTCCTTGTGCCTCGGACCAAGCCGGAGGGGGTTGTATCAGCTGTGACGGAACAAAGAGCGAGGTTGTCCCATTCTTGAATAACTTGACTAGAGGGGGGGGGCAGGGGGCTCTCTCGCCTCTGGTGGTGCTTGGAATATCCTTCAGTTGCCGGAGCGTCCCAGGCGCCAGGTGGTCGCATTCCCCGCAGGGCCAGGAGCCCCGAGACGAGCGCCGTGATGAGATGAGGCACTCGGTGGTGTCGACCAACCTCGCGTAAAGCCAGGTTGTAAGGCCGTTCTTGGTAGCGCTCATGATTGGGTTGAATACATGGAGGTTGCGCTGCTGGGCCTGTTCCACCCACCGGAGATCTTCGGTATCGATACATGCGGGTGCGTGGTTGGTGCTCATACGGCGGTGTGTCCGCGCGTATTGTAGCAGTCCGCTCGCCCGTTGCCGGATCATCGCAGGTGCGTATTTTGGCCGTTGGTATGGTGGTTGGTATAATAGGATGGAGGCGCTCCCTCTTTCCTTTATGAATTCGGCAATTAGAGAAATCATCGAAACCATCGCCCTGGCCGGATTCTTGTTCTTATTGCTCCATACCTCCGTTCAAAACTACCGGGTGGAAGGCCCCAGCATGTTTCCTCAGCTAGAGGACAAGGAGTTGGTTCTTGCCAATAAGGCGGTTTTTTTGAATGTTGACCTGGCCAGGGCCGCCCGGTTCCTACCGTGGCTGAACCCGGTGATTGGTGAGCAGTGGTTCCCTTTCCATCCGCCCGAGGGAGGCGATGTGGTGGTGTTCCAGAACCCTCGAGACCCCGCCGGAGCGGACTTCGTAAAGCGGGTAATCGGCGAGCCTGGCGACGTGGTGGAGATAGTCCAAGGGCACGTGCTCGTGAATGGGGAGAAGTTGGATGAGCCCTATCTGGAGGAGTTCTCACAGGACACTTACACCGCCGTCACAATCCCATCTGACGAGTATTTTGTGATGGGAGACAACCGCCGTCGGAGCGAGGATTCGCGCCACTTCGGCACGGTGCACCGGGACAACATCATCGGCAAGGTGTGGCTGAGCTACTGGCCGCTGGACCAGTTTGGTCTGGTGAAGGCCGAGGCGCGGTAGTATTCTTTCCTTGTGTTCACCGGCTGGCCGCTTAGCGGCTAGCTGCGTTGTGAGCGTGGCCCCGTAGCTCAACTAGGCAGAGCAACGGACTTTTAATCCGCGTGTTCAGGGTTCGATTCCCTGCGGGGCCACCAACGACATGAGTTGCGTTCAATACCATGTCAGCTTCAATGAATACCAATTCTGTCTCCCGGCCCGTCTCTGGTCTCACCAACACAAGCGACTGTTTCGTGGTTTCAATCAACTTTACTCGAAGAGTCTAAGTCGGCCTTGGCGTGAGCGTTGACGGTGGTGTGGGAACGGTTGTGGGGATTGTTGAGTGTTATCGGGTGCCGAAGTCAGCGTAGGGTTCTGCCATTGAGCATCCGGCCAGCAGAAGCCCCATCATTCCAATGAGGCCCACGAGAATGAGATACACAACCCTAATTACGCGTGCCCACCCTTATGTTCTTAACGCTCTCAATTAACTAACCCCTCATCCCCGCCGTGCCTTCGAAGCTCGCTGTTATTGGGTCGATATGGATATCCGCCCAGCTCTCCGCGTTCATGAACTCCTGCCAGCGGGCGTAGTAGTTCCGCTGGTTGTTTTCCGAGATGTAGCGCTCCGAAACCATTCCCGGGTAGTCGGGGTGTATGCTCGCATGGCCCACCCCCATGGACAGGTCCTGTGGATACCTCCGCGCCACGGGGCTGCGGCCCGATTCCGACACCTGACGCCAGTTGTCGATGTCGTCCTGCTCGAACATGCCGGCAGCGCCGTTGTTCCCCTGGCTTCCGGTACGTAGTGCCCGCTTAATCTCCTCCGGGGCCTCTTTGTCCACCAGCGAGAAGTGCCAAAACTCGGTCTGCAAGGGCCCTTGGGGCAACGCCAGACGGAAGCCGAGGACGCCGTTGGGGAACAGGCTGTGGTTTCCTAGCTGCACGTGCTGAGCGCGGAAGCTCCCTAGGCGGCGCTCCACCTCCGGCAGCGTGTCCTGCTGGTACTCCTGGAACAGGTGGAGGTTGTACTTGGTCACCCCGTGTCCACGCCGGGGCTCGTTGGCCTCCATCATCCGGAACGTCAGGCCGTGGCCGTTGACGCTCAGGTGCTTGGCGGGGCTTTTGAACAGCCCCTCGTGGGAGGTGCGGGGCCGTCCCAAAGCCTGACTCTGCACGATGGCGCTGCCCAGGTGGGTGATGGCCACGTGGTAGTTGTCTGAGGAGTTGTCCACCGGCGCCTTCCAGTTCACCGGCTGCGTCCACTTCATCGGCCCGTATGCCTGCATGCCGCCGTCGCGACGGTTGAACTGCGTGTCGAGGTACCAGCGGGCGTCGCCTAGGTAGGCCTTCAGCGTCGGTGCGTCGGAAGCCCAGGTGGCGAAGACGATGCCGGCGTAGATGTCGAGGTGAGCGACGCTCACCAGTCCGAGCGAATCCACGTCTAGCTCACCGTAGTAGGCCTCCTGCAGACCGG
>CAUZHS010000058.1:0-2990 GCA_963579845.1 Dehalococcoidia bacterium
CGACATATCGATTAGCACCCTTGTCTAACCCATGAACATTGAAGTAACTAAGCCGCAAGATAGTTGCGCCCACCACCGCAAAGGCCCCCGGCACGTACGCCGCTTCAAACTCGCCGACCGCCAACAATACCACCGCAAGGGTAACTCCGGCACTGGCCATGTCGGCCAACGAATCGAAACTGGCCCCAAAGGCTCGGTCGTCCGCGGTGCGGCCGCTCAGACGTTTGGATACAGGGCCATCGATGCCATCGAAGAAGAAAGCAAGGACAAGTCCAATCCCCGCCGCAGCCAACTCGCCCCTCACGGCAAAGGTGATCGCGAGAATGCTGCTGAGAAGACCCGCAAGCGTGAGCAGATTCGCGATGTCCAGCAGATAGGCGACAATTGGTTTCCGGATGGCTAGCTGTTGCAATTCGGGGACCTACCCCTCTACGCTCTCGTGCTCGGCGCTCATTACGAACTCGTCCTCTCGTCAAACATCGCCAGACAACCCCCAAAGAGTGTACTGTGGGCGTTAGCATAGCATCCCTAGGCAAGGATAAGTTTCATGAACGAACGGTTGGATTATGAAGCGGTGCGGCGGTATTGGGAATACGCTGCAGGCACTGCCGCCTCCGCCTCCTACATGGCTCACGAGCAGGGCCTGCCTCAGAGCTGTGTTGACGACCGATTCGCTCATGAACGGGAGGTCGTTGAGCGCTGGTTCGCCGATCTGGGCCCCGAATCCGCAGTCATGGACATCGGCTGCGGGAGCGGCGCTTGGAGTGCACTCTTCTCCCAACGCTACCGACGTGTTGTGGGCATCGAACAAAGCGCCAAGATGGTCGCCGACGCCCGGAAGCGCCTACGCGGGATCACCAACGTCGAAATTATCGAAGGGGACTGCCTTGATGTCCCCATCGAGGGCCAATTCCAAGGAGCTTTCTTCGGCGGGCTCCTCATGTACCTCAACCGCGATGACGCCGTGCATCTGCTCTCCCGCGTCGGTGAGCTTGTTCCCAATGGAAAAATCATCCTGCGTGAGTCCGGAGCGCAGGTGCGTGTCGAGATGAAGACAGGCAACTACCACGTTGCGTATCGGTCACCGGACGAGTACGCGGCAATCGCCGCCGAGGCAGGGCTACGGGTACGGGCGGTGGAACGTAACAGGGGATATGCGCGGATGGAAGTGGCCATCGAAGTGGTCAACTTCGTGCGCCGTCTGCCCTTCCTCAACCGACGGGACCCCGCCTTTAGCGGCGCCCCCATTTGGCAAGCGCTGCGCCTCACCGCACCACTAAGCCTAGAGTTGATTCCTCGCGCCCTCCGGGCCGCTGGCATCTCCTGGCCGCACCTGGCCAACAACTTCATCCTGCTGGAGCACCGCTAAGGAGAAAAGGGGCGCGTGCTTCCCGGTGCAGGCACTCGTCTGGACTGGAACTTGGTACACCGAACCATTTCCTGCTAATGTGCGCCTTGTCCAGTCACGGGTAAGCGTTACAGTGGCGCTCTAGCTAGGCTAAAAATCCAGATACTAGATCCCGGTGGGCTTGCATCGATATAACAGGAGGGACGTATGGTTGTCAGCCGCAAATACAACGTCATCGACCAGGAGAAGGGGCTACTGGACCGAAGCATCTTCGTGGACGAGCAGATTTATCAAGAAGAACTGGAGAAAATCTTCGGCAGAGCGTGGCTTTTCATCGGCCACGAAAGTCTGATCCCAAACCCCAACGACTTCTTCCTCACCTACATGGGCGAGGATCCGGTCATCCTCACCCGCGACGCCAAGGGCGAGGTCCACGCCTTTCTGAACATGTGCCGGCACCGGGGCAACCGCATCGTGCGGGCCGACGATGGCAACGCCAAGAACTTCATGTGCTCCTACCACGGCTGGACCTATTCTAATGAAGGGAAACTCGTTTCCGTTCCCGGTCTGCAGGAGGCCTACTACGGAGAGCTGGACGTGGACAACCTCGGCCTGGTGAGCGTAGCTCACCTCGACACCTACGCCGGGTTCGTTTTCGCCACCTGGGCGGAGGACGCACCAACGCTCGAAGCATACCTCGGCGACATGCGCTATTACTTAGATATGCGCTTCAATCGATCTGACGGCGGCGTAGAGCTTATCGGCCCCGATAAGTGGATCATTCCCAACAACTGGAAGAACTCTGCCGACAATTTCATAGGCGACGCTTACCACGCAGCCATCAGTCATCGCTCCGCCACGCTGGCCCGCATGGCCGTAAGTCGTCAAAGCCCCCAGACGGGTAAACCATACGAGTCTCCCGGAGGCAACCAAGTAAACCCTGGCAACGGCCACGGCCAACAGGTATTCCTTTTCGATTCGGCAGATGAAGCCAAGCAACGACAGTTCCAGCAAGGCAGCTCAGTCATTGCCGAATACGAACAGTCCCTTCTCCCGGAAATCGAGCGGAGATTAGGTTATAAACGTGCACGACTGATGCGTACCGCTCACAACACCGTGTTTCCTAACTTTTCATCCCTAACCGGCGCTAGGCCCACACGGCTCTGGCACCCCCGTGGGCCGCTGCACACTGAGGTCTGGGCCTTCTGGTGCGTGGAGGAAAATGCATCCGAAGAGGTCAAGCGCGCCTACAGAATCAATGGCATCCAGTCCTTTGGCCCCACCGGCCTTTTAGAGCAGGACGATATGGACAACTGGCGCAACGCCACCGACGCTGGTAGAAGCATCCAAGCCCGGAAATATCTCCAGAACATTGCTATGGGCGTTGGCCACGAGCAACGGAATCCCGGAATCCCTGGGCGATCCGTGCCCAGCAGCTTCTCGGAAATTAACCAACGCGCTATGTACGTGCGCTGGCAGGAGATGATGAACGCCGAGAGCTGGGCGGATATCTCCATCGACCCTATCACCGTGCAGTTCGAAGGCACTGCGACCATGAAGGGCTAACGCCGAATCCAGCAACAGGGCGGCGACCTCCGGCAGATTCAATGCGGAGTGAACACAGAGAAGAGGGGCAGCCATC
>CAUZHS010000059.1:0-2978 GCA_963579845.1 Dehalococcoidia bacterium
CACAGGTCATGGGGGCTTCTACGTGGAGAGTAATGTTCCATCACCTGCTGCCCAATGCACTGCCGCCGGTGATTGTCGTCGTCACCATGGGGATGGGGGCCATTGCCGGAGCCGAAGTGGTGCTGAGTTGGCTCGGCATCGGTATCCAGCCGCCCGTGCCCAGCCTGGGTAGCATGATCCGGGAGGGTCAGGACGTATCTGTCCTGCGGAACGCGCCCCACCTTATCCTGCCACCAATCGTTGTGGTGGGACTACTCATCTTCGCCTGGAACCTTCTGGGTGATGCCCTGAACGATGTCCTCAACCCCAGGGCTTAGCCCTGGACCCAAGTTCCTGCGGTTACCCAAGGGCGAGGCCCTTGACCCATATGACCTGGCGGTTAACTAAGCAGGACTCGTCCTGCACCTATATTCCTGTGGCTACCAAACATGAGGCTTAGTTTTGACCCAAGCTCCTGCGGTTACCTAAGGGGGGATTTGGGTTCAGGTTTCCCGGTCTCAGGAAGCAACGCACCCGCTACCATCAGACTCCAGGCCAGTACTGAGAAGAGGGCCAGCCCCGGGATGTAGCTTCCCAAAAGGTCAGTGGTAACACCGACTGTCAGCGGGGAGATCATGGTGAAGATGCTACCCATACTCATCAGCGTTCCAAACGTGACCGCGACGCTGTTGGCATCGCTTCCAGGCAACTCCATCGGAATGGTGAGGAGAGTTGGGACATAGAACCAGGCTGCGGCGCCCAGTACCACAACGGCCACTACGACCAATGGTGTGTCCGCCAGGAGAAAACTCCCAAAGCCAGCAAACCCTACTATGACGCCGGGCACGATGAGCATCGGTCGTCTGCGGCGTATTCGCAGTACCAGCAGGCTAGCGGCAACCAGGGAGATGGCTCCTGCCAATGACAGGAGCCCCATCAGCGATCCAGCTTCAGACAGAGACATCCCATGCACTTCATGGTAGTAGGTGGGCAACCAGGCCACGGCAGCGGTCAGCAAGGCGTATGGCCCTGCATCTGCTGCGGCAATGAGCAGGGTGTTTCGGGACCGGACGATGCGCAGCGTACTTTTGAGTGTAAGATGTCCCACTGCTTGGACGGAGGCTTGTGTCCTCTGCCCCAGAGCCATCCAGATGAATGCGCCGATCAGCGGCACACCACCGAATATGCTGAGTGCAGCCTTCCACCCTACCGCTTCCGAAATGGGTGCCATAGCAAAGGACGAGATTGCCATGCCCAGGGTGAGGGACGCGACAAACAACCCGTTGAACACGGGAAGCTCCTTGGGGCGAAACCAGTGCATCGCGAGAGGGCCCACGGAGGGGAACACCAGAGCCAACCCAACGCCATAGAGGACCCTGGTGATGACCAACAGAGGGAAATTCACCGCAAGGAAGCTCAATACCGGGGCAGCCCCCAAAAGCGCGCCCAGGAAGATAAGGTTTCTCGATCCTATCCTGCTAACGAGCATGCTGCCGGGTATGGCGAGCAAGAGATGCGTGAGCGGTATCAGTCCGACCAATAGACTAGCGGTGCCTCGATTGATGTTGTAGTCGTCCATGATCAGGGGCGTGACGGGCGACACCGAGAACATGCTCATGCCGAGGGAGAAGCTGATCCACACCACTGCTCCCGCAATGACGAAGCGAAACGGACTTGATCGTTGGTCTTCCCCGGTGCTCGGCTCAGATAGGGACGTGCCCTTAGGCTCAGAAGTCACTAGGAGGCTACTTGCATCGGCTAACGTGCGCCCGGGACTATGAGCCTGGAGGTGACTTCAGTCGGTGTGATGACCATGAGCTGTCGCTGCTGTTCTTCCAGCATCGTGGAGAAATCCTCGCGAAGGGTGGTGGAGAAAAGTGAGAAGATGCGGCGAGTGCGAGGCTCCAACTCCTCCTCGGAGATGATGGCAGTACCCTGGACCTGCACGTAGTTGAATGGTGGTTCTTCATGCAGGGCGCAAAGGGTGACTCGTGCGTCTCGAAGCACGTGGGCCGTCTTGGAGCGGGTTTTGGTGATGGAGACGTAGAGCTTTCCTTCGTCGTAGAAGTAGTAGACCGGTGTGGCGAAAGGCGAACCGCTCTTGCGAAGGGTGCTGATGGTACAGAATCTATGGTCCTTGAGAAACTGTTCTTCTTCCGGCGTCATGGCTGGGCTCCTTTAATGCGAATCCTGAGCCTGACCTGCGGGTCAGGCTCTTTAGTCTCCTCGCCGCAGCGACATATATGCTGGGGACTGGCCTGAGGGCCAGAGGGGCCGACTTCAGTCTCCGCCGGAGGCAAGATCTCTTTAGTCCCCTCGCCGCAGCGACACATGTATCTGGGCGCGCCCTGCTAGACCTTGAGGTTGAAGCAGCGGGCCGGGTTGTCCCACAGCAGTTGCTTCATGAAATCCGGCGTTACACCTTCCACGCTCGTCAGGATATCTAGGCCGTGAGGAAAGTCGATCATCGCATCACGGTGAGGGTAGTCCGATGCCCACATGGTTACGCTGCCGCCCAGGGTGCGTTGGATGGCTGGCAGCGCTTCTTCGCCAGCCTCGCAGGATACGAAGCCCTGGCCTCGTCGAAAGTACTCAGAGGGCTTCTCTTTGCCGCCGTACCCCTCGCTCAACATCGGGTTATCAACCTGAGCATCCAGTCGCTCCAACCAGTGGGGAAGCCAGCCAGCGCCCGACTCCAGGAAGGAGACGGTCAGCTTGGGGAACCTATCAAAGACGCCACCGCTGGACATGGCCAGACTGGCTGCCATCTGCTCCATGGGATGGCATGCCGCATGGTGGGCAAAGCTGGTGTTGATGCGCTTTTCAGGGAACCACGGCAGGCGGTTCTGGATGCCCTCATGGACGGAGATGTTGACGCCGTGCTCCTCTGCGATGGCGTAGATAGGATCGTAGGCGCGGTCAGACATGAGCCTGCCCATATGAGGGTTGGGACGCCAGAAGATGCCGACCATCCCCAGTTCCGTTGCGCAGCGCTTTAA
>CAUZHS010000060.1:0-2616 GCA_963579845.1 Dehalococcoidia bacterium
GAGTTCAACTCCCAGACCAGCGCGGTCGGGAATCTGCATGCGACCATCCGCAACACGAATCGAACTTCTCAACATATCATGCTCCAACATCCCGGCGGTAGCCAGTCCGCAGGCGAGACCGTCAGTCGGCAGCACTCCAGCGAGGTGCAACGACGCGGCAATCCCAACGCCGGTCTCCAGCGAGCTCGTGACCACAACGCCCACCGACCCGGCCTCCGCCAGCTCAATCATCTTCACCGCCTGGACGAGCCCACCCACCCGCGCCGCCTTCACCACGAAGACGTCTGCCGCGTTAGCGGCCAGAGCCTGGGCCGCGTCGGCAGGAGTGGCAAGGCACTCGTCAGCAGCGATAGGCACGCCGACCCCCTCCCTGACCTGGGCGAGCGCCCTAATGCCCGCGACCGGCTGCTCCACATACTCCAAACCAAAGGGCTCCAGCGCATTAATGGCCACGATAGCCTCTTCCACGTCCCAGGCCTCATTGGCATCGATGCGGAGCCGCACCGAAGCGCCCACTGCTCGACGCACCTCCTCCACGAATATCCTATCCTCCTCAAGCTGCGGTCTGCCCACCTTCAGTTTCAGGGTGCCAAACCCGCTAGACACCGCCGCTTTGGCCGCATGGACGGCATCGGAAAGCAGTTCCATGCCGATAACGGCGTTCACCTGCGGGTGGCCAACTTCCCCACCAATCAGGTGCGCCACCGGCAGGTCGGCCTCCTTGCCACGGAGGTCGAGCAATGCGGTCTCCACCCCAAACCGTGCCGCAGCGCCGATGCCGGCGTCCGGGAGCAGTGCCAATAGAAGATCCATGGCCCGGGAGGGCTCCATACCGAGCAGTCGACCGCACACAGCCTGGAGCACCTGGTCCAACCGCTGCACATCGCCGAGGCTCCCTACACCCACTGGCGCCGCCTCTCCGATACCGGTTGTCCCCTCGCCGTCCGCGATCACCACAAGCATGGTGTGGCGGTCAACAGCCGACTCCTGCGCGGTCACATACCGGCCACGAAAGGGCACCCGGAGGCCGGTCCATTCGACGGAGGTGATTTTCATAAGGTCATTATTGGCCGCTGGGTTGCTGGCGGCAACATCCAGGGAGGGGATTTCGTCATGCCAGGCCCGCTGAGCGGTATCACGGTGCTTGACGTCAGCCGCGTCCTAGCAGGCCCTTTCTGCACTATGCTATTGGCCGACCTGGGGGCCTCGGTGGTGAAAATCGAGTCCCCTGGCCGCGGCGATATGGCCCGCAGAATGGGGCCGATGGTGGGCGAGGACGCCGCCTACTTCATGAGCATTAACCGGGGGAAACAAAGCGTGACGTTGGATATTTTCGCCAATGAGGGGCCCCAGCTCTTCCGGCGACTGGCCAGCCAGGTGGACGTTCTGGTGGAAAACTATGTTCCCGGCACCATGGAGCGCCTAGGCCTGGGTTACGACGCGCTGAAGATCTCCAACCCCAAGCTGGTCTACGCCTCTATCTCCGGTTTCGGCCAGAACGGACCCTACGCCAATCGGCCCGCCCTGGATATCATCGTCCAGGCCATGGGTGGCATCATGAGCGTCACGGGCAACCCAGATAGTCCGCCCATCCGACCGGGAGTTTCGCTGGGCGACAGCGTGGCGGGAATGTTCTCTGCCTTGGCCATCACCTCGGCACTCCACCAGCGCAACAGCACCGGCACCGGCCAGCACATCGACACCTCCATGCTGGACTGCCAGGTGACGCTGATGGAGAACGCCTTCTCTCGCTACTTCGCCACGGGCGAGGTGCCGGAAAAACTTGGGTCGCGCCATCCTGCGGCGAGTCCATTCCAGGCCTTCTCCACCGCCGACGGTTACATCGTCGTTGCGATACTCTCCGACGATACACTGCTCTGGGAGCGCTTCTGCCACGCTGTCGACGCACCCGAATTGGCCCACAACCCACGCTTCGCGGACAACCGGACCCGCATCGAAAACCAACACTTGCTAGAGCAGTTGCTCACCGAGCGCTTCACCCTGAAGCCGTCGGCGCACTGGCTGGAGCGCCTGGAGCAGGCGGGAGTCCCCTGCGCACCGGTCAACACCATCGCCCAGGCCGCTGATGACCCGCAGGTGGCCCACCGCGATATGCTCGTGGATATCCCCCATCATGAGTTGGGCGCCTGGCGGGTGGCCAACACGCCCTTTCGATTCTCCGATGCGGCCACGGGCCCGCAGGGTGGAGCACCGCGGCTGGGCCAAGACACCAACCAGGTACTCACCACGTGGCTAGGACTATCAGAGCATGATCTAACAGAATTACGGGCAGCAGGCACCATCTAGGGAGGAACTCATGATTACGGCCTTTACAGACATTCTCTACCACAAAGAGAAGGGTATCGCCAAGCTAACCATCAACCGGCCCGAGGTCCGCAACGCCTTCCGGCCCAAGACGATCGACGAGCTCGTGCAAGCCTTCGACGACGCGTGGCAGGACGATAACATCGGGGTCATCGTCCTCACAGGGGCAGGAGAAAAGGCCTTCTGCTCCGGCGGGGACCAGCGGATCCGAGGCTCGGGGGGATATACGGATGAGTCGGGACATATCCGCCTGCAGGTGCTGCAGCTGCACCGGATGATCCGCATGGTACC